>NZ_CP087719.1:3715000-4328750 GCF_020991085.1 Roseomonas sp. OT10 | reverse complement strand
GAGGAGGCCCCGGAGGCCTCCTTCCACGACTTCACCGCCCGCCACGACGAGGCGCATCTGCGCGCCATCGCGGAGTCCGCCGCATGAACGCCGTGATCCCCCAGGCCTTCGGCCAGCCCGCCCCCGTGCCGGTGATTCCGGAGACCGCGCCCTTCTCGGCCGAGCAGCGCGCCTGGCTGAACGGCTTCCTCGCCGGGCTCTACGGCGGCGCGGCGGGGGCGACCGACGCCATCTCCGTCGGCGCGACGCCGGTCGAGGAGGAGGAGGACTTCCCCTGGCACGACCCTGCGCTGGGGCTGGAGGAGCGGCTGACGCTCGCCGAGGGCAAGCCGCAGAAGCGGCGGCTGATGGCGGCGATGGCGCAGCTCGACTGCGGCCAGTGCGGCTATGTCTGCCAGACCTATTCCGAGGCGCTGGCGGCGGGGACGGAATCCTCGCTCTCCCTCTGCGTCCCCGGCGGCCGGGCGACGCAGAAGGCGCTGAAGGCCCTGATGGCGGAAGCCCCGGCCGCCGCCCCCAAGGCCCCGCCGAAGCCGACCGGCCCGGTGCTCACGCCGATCCGCCTGCTCGACGCGCGCCCCGTCTCCGGCGAGGGCTCGGCCAAGGACGTGCGCAACGTCGTGCTGGATCTGGGCGAGAGCGGGCTGCGCTACCTGCCCGGCGACAGCCTCGGCCTGCTGGCGCCCAACGATCCGGCGCTGGTCGCGGGTTGCCTCGCCGCGCTCGGCGCGACGGGCGAGGAGCCGGTGCCCTGCCCGGATGGCGAGGCGCGGCCGCTGCGCGAGGCCTTCCTCACCCACCTCGCCATCTCCCGCCCGCTGGACCGCACCTTCGACCTGCTGGCCGGGGCGGCGAAGGACGCGACGGAGGCCGCGGCGCTGCGCAAGCTGGCCGATGGCGACGACGATGCGGAGCCGCAGGATGCCGACCTGCTCGACCTGCTGGAGCACTTCCCCTCCGCGCGGCCGCCGCTGGTCGATCTCGCGGCCTCGCTGCCGGGCCTGAAGCCGCGGCTCTACTCCATCGCCTCCTCGCCGCTGGCGGTGCCGGGGCGGGTGGAGCTGTGCGTCTCCGTGGTGACGGCGGCGCGGCGCGGACGGGTGCGCCAGGGCGTGGCCTCCACCCATCTGGGCTTCCGCGCCCTCCCGCTGGGCGATTCCGGCACGCACACCCTGCCCGGCGACAAGGAGCGCGTGCTGCCCGACGGCGCCCTGCTCCCCGCCTACATGCAGGAGAGCCATTTCCGCCTGCCCGACGATCCCGCCACGCCCGTCATCATGTGCGGCCCGGGGACGGGCATCGCGCCCTTCCGCGCCTTCCTCCAGCACCGCGCGGCGCAGGGGATCAAGGGGCGCACCTGGCTGTTCTTCGGCGACCAGCGTTCGGCGACCGACTTCCTCTTCGCCGACGAGATCGAGGCGTGGCGTCAGGACGGCACGCTGGAGCGCCTCTCGCTCGCCTGGTCGCGCGACCAGGCGCGCAAGGTCTACGTGCAGGACCGGATGAAGGAGGAGGGCGCGGACCTGTGGCGCTGGCTGCAGGAGGGCGGGCGCTTCTACATCTGCGGCGACGCCTCGCGCATGGCGAAGGACGTGGACACGGCGCTGCGCGAGATCGCGATGCGCGAGGGCCGGATGGATGCCGACCAGGCGCGCGACTGGATCGTGGCGCTGGCCCGCCAGGGCCGCTACCAGCGCGACGTGTACTGAGATGGACGCCCTCTCCCCCGTGCCGCCCACCCGGACCACCTGTCCCTACTGCGGCGTGGGCTGCGGCGTGCTGGCGACGCCGGACGGCCGCCCCGTGGCGGGCGATGCGGCGCATCCGGCCAATGGCGGGCGGCTGTGCAGCAAGGGCGCCTCGCTCGCCGAGACGATCGGGCTGGAGGACCGGCTGCTGCACCCGGAGGTGAACGGCCGGCGCGCCTCCTGGGACGCCGCGCTGGACGCGGTGGCCGAGGGCTTTTCCCGCGCGAAGGAGACGCATGGCGCGGACGGGACGGCGCTCTACGTCTCGGGGCAGTTGCTGACCGAGGACTACTACGCCGCCAACAAGCTGGCGAAGGGCGTGCTGGGCACGGCCAACATCGACAGCAACTCGCGCCTGTGCATGGCGAGCGCGGTGGTCGCGCACACCCGCGCCTTCAGCGAGGACCTGGTCCCTGGCCTCTACGAGGATCTGGAGCTGGCCGATCTCGTCGTGCTGGTCGGCAGCAACCTCGCCTGGTGCCACCCGGTGCTGCACCAGCGGCTGCTGGCGGCGCAGGCGGCGCGCCCGGGGATGCGGGTGGCCGTGGTGGACCCCCGCCGCACCGCGAGCTGCGAGGGTGCGGCGCTGCACCTGCCGCTGCGCCCCGGCAGCGACGTCGCGCTCTTCGCCGGGCTGCTGGCGCATCTGGACGCGGCCGGCCACGCGGATGCGGGCTTCGTCGCCGGCCGCACCACGGGCGCGGCGGAGGCGTTGGCCGAGGCGCACCGCCTCGCCCCCGAGGTGCCGGCGCTGACCGGGCTCGACCCCGCGCTGCTCGAACGCTTCTACACGCTCTTCGCCGCCACCCCGCGCGTGGTCACGCTGTGGAGCCAGGGGGTCAACCAGTCCTCCGCCGGCACGGACAAGGCGAACGCGATCATCAACCTCCACCTCCTCACCGGCCGGATCGGCGCGCCGGGGACGGGGCCGTTCAGCATCACCGGCCAGCCCAACGCCATGGGCGGGCGCGAGGTCGGCGCGCTGTCCACCATGCTCGCCGCCCATCTGCGCTGGGACCGGCCGGAGGAGGTGGACCTCCTGCGCGGCTACTGGAACGCCCCCGCCCTGCCGGCGGGGCCGGGGCTCAAGGCCGTGGACCTGTTCGCGGCGCTGGGCGCGGGGCGCATCGGCGCGCTGTGGGTGATGGGCACCAACCCCGCCGTCTCCCTGCCGCGGGGCGACACCGTGCGGGCGGCGCTGCGGCACGCCCCTTTCCTCGTCGTCTCCGAGGTCTCGCGCCGGGCGGAGACGCTGGAATTCGCGCATGTCCGCCTCCCCGCCCTGGGCTGGGGCGAGAAGGACGGCACCGTCACCAACAGCGAACGCGTCATCTCCCGCCAGCGCCGCTTCCTGCCCTGGCCGGGCGAGGCGAAGCCGGACTGGTGGATCGTGGCCCAGGTCGCAAGGCGGCTCGGCCATGCCGGGGGCTTCGGCTGGTCCGGCCCGGCCGACATCTTCCGCGAGCACGCGGCGCTGTCCGGCCTGGGTCGCGGGAAGGGGGGCGATGCCGGGACGCGGCGCTTCGACATCTCCGCCCTCGCGGCGCTGGACGCGGCCGGCTACGACGCCCTGCCGCCGACCCGCTGGCCCTGCCCCGCCGCCGGTCCCGCCCCCGCCCGGCTGCTGGGCGCGGAGGACCCCGTCGCCGCCCGGCTGCGCTTCGTCCCCACCCCCTTCCGCGCCCCGGCCGAGGCGGTCTCGGACGCCTATCCGTTGCGGCTGCTGACCGGGCGGTTGCGTGACCAGTGGCACACCATGACCCGCACCGGCGGCGTGCCGCGCCTGATGGCGCAATCGCCCGAGCCGCTGCTGACGCTCCATCCCGGAGATGCCCCCGCCCCCGAGGGCGCGCTGGTGCGGGTGGAGAGCGCGCATGGCCGCGCCGTGCTGCGCCTGAAGCTGGACCCCGGAATGCAGCCCGGCTGCGCCTTCGCGCCGATGCACTGGACGGCGCATTTCGCCCCCGCCGCGCGGGTGAACGCGGCCATGGGCGGCACCCCCGACCCGCACAGCGGCCAGCCGGAGCTGAAGCACGTCCCCCTGCGCGTCGCCGCCTTCGGCACCCGGTGGCAGGGCTTCGTCATCGCCCGCGAGCGGCTGGGCGCCGACCTCGCCCCCTGGTGCGCCGTCGCGCCCGTCGAAGGCGGCTGGCGGCACGAGCTGGCGGGTGAGGACAGCCCGGCCGAGGCCTTCGCCCGCCTGCGCGCCCTGCTCCCCGGCGAGGACGAGGCGTGGCTGAGCCTGGAGGACGCGGCCGCCGGGCTGCACCGTGCCGTCCTGCTGGACGGCGACCGGCTGGTGGCGGCGCTCGCCGTGGGCACGGGCGAAGCCCTGCCGCCGCGCGACTGGCTGGCCTCGCTGCTCGGCGGCGGCGTGCCGGCGGGGCGGCGGCTGGCGGTGCTGGCCGGGCGGCCGGCGGGCGGGCCGCCGCCCTCGCCCACCATCTGCGTCTGCCACTCCGTCCGCGCCGCGACCATCGAGGCGGCCATCGCCGGGGGCTGCCGCAGCGTGGCCGCCGTGGGCGAGGCGACGAAGGCGGGCACCAATTGCGGCGCCTGCCGGCCGGAGATCGCGGCCATTCTTTCCGCCGTCCGCCCGCCCGTGCCAGAACCCGCCTGATGCGCCACTTCCCCGCCTTCCTCGACCTGTCGGGCCGGACCGTGCTGCTGCTCGGCGCGGGCGAGGCGCTGGAGGCCAAGGCGCGGCTGGTCGCCGCCGCCGGGGGCGTGGCACGGGAGGCAGGGCAGTTCTCGCCCGACCTGCTGGAAGGCTGCGCCGCCGCCTTCGCCGCCGGGGCGGAGGAGGCGGACCTCCTCGCCCTGTCGCGGGAGGCGCAGGCGCGCGGCGTGCCGGTGAACGTGGTGGACCGGCCGGAGCTGTCCTCTTTCATCACCCCCGCCATCGTGGAGCGCGGGCCGGTGACGGTCGGCATCTCCACCGGCGGCGCCGCGCCCGTGCTGGCGCGGCTGCTGCGCCAGCGGATCGAGGCGGTGCTGCCGCCCGGGATCGCCGCGCTGGGGGAGCTTGCCGAACGCTTCCGGCACGCCGTCCGCCGCGCCCTGCCGGAGACGGGCGCCCGCCGCCGCTTCCTGGAGCGGGTGCTGGCCGGGCCGGTGGCGGAACTGGCCGTCGCGGGCCGCGTGGCGGAGGCCGAAGCCGGCTTCGCCCGGGCCCTCGCCGACCACGACGGCGGGGCGGCGGGCTTCGTGCACCTGGTCGGCGCCGGGCCGGGAGCGGCCGACCTGCTGACGCTCCGCGCCCTGCGCGTGCTGGGGGAGGCGGACGTGGTGGTGCACGACCGGCTGGTGCCCCAGGAGGTGCTGGACCTGGCCCGCCGCGATGCCCGCCGCATCTTCGTCGGCAAGGCCCGGGCCAACCACTGCGTGCCGCAGGAGGGGATCAACGCGCTGCTGGTCGATCTTGGCCGGCAGGGGTTGCGCGTCGTGCGGCTGAAGGGCGGCGACCCCTTCGTCTTCGGCCGTGGCGGCGAGGAGGCGGAGGCGCTGGCCGAGGCGGGCATCCCCTTCGAGGTGATCCCCGGCGTCACCGCTGCCCTGGCCTGTGGCGCCGCCACGGGCATACCGCTGACCCACCGCGACTGCGCCCAGGCGCTGGTGCTGGCCACCGGGCACACGCGCAACGGCGAGGTCGGGCTGGACTTCGCCGCCCTCGCCCGGCCGGGCCACACGCTGGCGGTCTACATGGGCGTCTCGACGCTGGGCCGGGTGCGCGACGGGCTGGTGGAGGCGGGGCTCGACCCCGCCACCCCGGCGGCGCTGGTGGAGAATGGCGGCATGGCCAGCCAGCGCCTGCTGACCGGCACCCTGACCGAGGTTGCCGCCCGGGGGCCCGGCTGGAGCGCGGGCGGCCCCGCCCTGCTGCTGGTGGGGGAGGCGGTGGCGCGCCGGGCCGGCCGCGTCCCGGCCATGGAACTGGCCCGCACGGCCTGAGGCCAGCGCGGCGATCCGTCGCCGGATGGCCGTTGGCCCATCGGGTGGCGAACCGGGCGGGACGCGGGATTGCACTTCGAGGTCAGTTGTCCTAGAAGCTTTTTAGGACAAATGCCCCAGGAGGGGCGGACGGACGGGCATGGGCGCCGCGGCAACCCGCCAGCAGATCGTGGATGCGGCCGACCGGCTCTTCTACACGCGCGGCTTCGACGCGACCTCCTTCGCCGACATCGCGGCCGAGGTCGGTCTGTCGCGCGGCAATTTCTATTACCATTTCAGGACGAAAGACGAGATCCTGCGGGCGGTGATCGCCCAGCGCCTGTCGCGGACCCGGGAGATGCTCGAGTCCTGGGACGCCGCGGCGGAGGCACCGCAGGACAGGCTGCGCCGCTTCATCGGCATCCTGTCGATGAACCGGGCGGCGATCCTGGCCCATGGCTGCCCCATCGGGACGCTGTGCGCCGAGCTCGCCAAGCTCGACCACCTGGCCCGCCCCGACGCCGCCGCGCTGTTCGCTCTGTTCCGGGACTGGATGACGCGGCAGTTCACGGCGCTGGGGTGCGGCGAGGCGGCGGAGGCCCTCTCCCTGCACCTGCTGATGCGCAGCCAGGGCATCGCGGCCCTGGCCCTCGCCTTCGGCGACGAGGAGTTCCTCCGTCGCGAGACGCTGGCGATGGAGCGCTGGCTGGAGGCGCAAGGCCCCGGGCCGCGGACGCCATCCGAAACCCCGCATCCGCATTGAGAGAGGGCCGGCCGATGTTCGTCGTCACGCTCCGCTTCGCCGCCAACCGGGCGAAGGCACCGCCATTGCTGGAGGGGCACCAGGCCTGGCTCCGCCAGGGCTTCGAGGACGGCGTGTTCCTGCTGGCCGGCAGCCTCCCCCCCGCCGCCGGCGGCGCCATCCTGGCGCACGGCCTCTCCCGGCCAGAGCTGGAGGCAAGGCTGCGGCAGGACCCCTTCGTCGCGGAGGGCGTCGTCGGCACCGAGATTCTCGAGATCGCGCCCGGCCGCACGGATGCGCGCCTCGCCTTCCTCCAGGCCTGAGCCGTGAGCGCCACGCTCCCCGGCCCGGACGGCCGCCCGCGCTGCCGCTGGTGCGCGGCGACGGCCGACTACATCGCCTATCACGACACGGAATGGGGCTTCCCCGTCGCCGACGACCGCCGGCTCTTCGAGAAGCTCTGCCTCGAGGGATTCCAGTCCGGGCTGAGCTGGCGCACCATCCTGGCCAAGCGGGAGAACTTCCGCGCCGCCTTCCACGGCTTCGAGATCGACCGGGTCGCGCGCTTCGGCGAGGCAGATGTGGAGCGGCTGCTGCAGGATGCGGGGATCGTGCGCCACCGCGGCAAGATCGCCTCGGTGGTCAACAATGCCCGGCGGGCGCAGGAGCTGATCGCGCGGGAGGGCTCCCTCGCCGCCTATGTCTGGCGCTTCGAGCCGGAAGCGCGCCAGGCCCCCTGGGGCGCCGCGACCTCCACCGCCTCGGTGGCCATGTCGAGGGACCTCAAGAAGCGCGGCTGGAGCTTCGTCGGCCCGACCACGGTGCACGCCTTCCTCCAGGCCATGGGCCTCATCAACGACCATGCCGAGGACTGCGTCATCCGCGCGGAAGCCGCCCAGGCGCGAGCCGCCTTCCGTCCCCCGAACTGATACGGGCATCGTCCGGCTGTTCCGGCGCTGGACCGGGAGGGGAGGCCGGCCTGCGGCATCGACGCCGTGCGTCGATCCCCGTCCCAGACCCTCCCCTGCCGGGCCACAAGCGGGCCCCGGTCCCCGCTGGGAGATGGCTCTACGCGGTGGGCGTCAGCCCGCAGGCTCAACCCTGACGGGGTGCGGACAGGCGGAACTCTGAAAGAAGCATCAGAGGGCGTCCGCGAATGCTGCGGCCGGTCCCGTCGAGGAGCATGGCTCCTCGGCGCTGTGACACCGTATCCGGCTGTCCCGCGGCAGCGCTGATCGGGTCCAGGGCCCGCAGGGTCCTGGCGGAGTGGGGGGTACGGGGGCGAGGCAGCGCCTTGCCCCCGGGGAACGGGTACCACGCCGGCTCGGACCAAGGAGCATCCCGCCGCCGGGATAGCTCATATCGTTATATTCCGAATTCGCAACAAAAAAGCGTAACGCGCCCTGGCGATCACACATGCCCCTCGGAAGAGCACGGCATGGGGCAGCACTAGAGTATATTGTGATATTTCAGAACCCGCCTTAGGCTGACGGTTGATCATGAACGATGCCCTGCGGAACGGCGTGGGCGGCGGGGAGGGCATGGTGCGGATCACCAAAATCGAGACGCTGCGGACGGAGGAGTTCGCCAACGTCCTGTGGGTGCGGGTCCACACGGATGCCGGGGTGGTCGGCCTGGGCGAGACCTTCTACGGCGCGGGCGCCGTCTCCGCCCATATCCACGACACGCTGGCGGGTCGGCTGCTGGGCAAGGACCCGCTGCGGATCGAGGCGCTGCACCGCGAGATGCTGAACCTGCCGATGGCGCAGTCCAGCACGGGGGTGGAGTACCGCGCGGCCTCCGCCATCGACATCGCGCTGTGGGACCTGTTCGGCAAGGTCTGCGGCCAGCCGGTGCACCAGATGCTGGGTGGGCTCTGCCGCGACAGGCAGCGCATCTACAACACCTGCGCCGGCTATCGCTACGTCCGTTCGCAGAACATCAAGCCCGTCTCCACCTGGAACCGCGATGCCGCGGCCGGTCCCTACGAGGACCTGGACGGCTTCATGAACCGCGCCGACGCGGTGGCGGAGAGCCTGCTGGAATCCGGCATCTCAGCGATGAAGATCTGGCCCTTCGACCCGGCCGCGATCGAGAATGACGGTCTCTTCATCTCCGCCGCGCAGATGAAGGCGGCGCTGGAGCCCTTCGAGAAGATCCGCAAGGCCGTGGGCGACCGCATGGAGATCATGCTGGAGATGCACTGCCTGTGGAACCTGCCGACGGCGATGCAGATCGCGCGCGCGGTGGAGCCCTACGGGCCGACCTGGTACGAGGACCCGATCCGCATGAACTCGCCCCAGGCGCTGGCGGAGTTCGCGCGCTCCACCGATGTCTGGGTCTGCGCCAGCGAGACGCTCGGCTCGCGCTACGCCTACAAGGACTACCTCGACCGCGATGCCACGCATGTGGTGATGGCCGACCTGTGCTGGACGGGCGGCCTGACGGAGGGGCGCAAGATCGCCGCCATGGCCGAGACCTACCACCGTCCCTTCGCGCCGCACGACTGCGTCGGCCCGGTCGGCTTCGTCGCCGGCATCCACGCCTCCTTCAGCCAGCCCAACACGCTGATCCAGGAATCGGTGCGCGCCTTCTACACCGGCTGGTACAAGGAGCTCGTCACGGAGATGCCGGTCATCAGGGACGGCTACGTCTATCCGATGGAGGCGCCGGGCCTCGGGCTCGACCTGCTGCCCGCCGTCTACGAGCGGCCCGACCTGACCATGCGCGTGTCGGAGGCCTGATCGCCATGCCCGGGCTCTTCGACCTCGCCGGCCGCACCGCCCTCGTCACCGGCTCCACCCGCGGCCTCGGCCGCGCCATGGCGGAGGGGCTGGCGACGGCCGGCGCCCGCGTGATCCTGAACGGCACCGATGCCGGGCGGCTGGCCGCGGCCGCCGCGGAGATGCGTGCCGCCGGCCACGACGTGCTGGAGGCGCCCTTCGACGTGACGGACGAGGCGGCCATCGTCGCCACCTTCGCGCGGCTCGACACGCAGGGCGTGGCGGTGGACATCCTGCTCAACAACGCCGGCATCCAGTTCCGCCGCCCGATGGTGGAGCTGGAGACCGCCGACTGGCGCCGGGTGATCGAGGTGAACCTGACCGCCGCCTTCGTCATCGGGCGCGAGGCCGGCAAGCGCATGGTCGCGCGCCAGCGCGGCAAGGTCATCAACATCGGCTCGCTGACCAGCGAGCTGGCCCGCGCCACGGTCGCGCCCTACACGGTGGCCAAGGGCGGCATCAAGATGCTGACCCGCGCCATGGCGGCGGAGTGGGGCCAGCACGGCGTGCAGGCCAATGCCATCGGCCCCGGCTACATGCTGACGGACATGAACGAGGCGCTGGTCAACGATCCCGCCTTCAACGGCTGGGTGGTCGGCCGCACCCCGGCGCGCCGCTGGGGCCGGCCGGAGGAGCTGGTCGGCACGGCGGTCTACCTCGCCTCCGCGGCCTCGGACTACGTGTCCGGCCAGATCATCTACGTGGACGGGGGCATGCTCTCCGTCCTCTGAGCCCCCGCTGCTCGACACCATACCTCCCGAGGATCGTCCCGATGACCAACGAACGCCTGTCCCGCCGCGCCACCCTGATGGCAGCCGCCGCCCTCGCCACGCCGGCCGCCGCCGCCGACTACCCCTCGCGCCCCGTGGAACTGGTCGTGCCGTCCTCCGCCGGCGGCGGCACGGACATCGTCGCCCGCGCCTTCGCCGACGTGGCCCGGAAGTACTTCCCGCAGCCCGTCATCGTGCTGAACCGCCCCGGGGCCAGCGGCGCCATCGGCATGGGCGAGGTGATGAACGCCCGTCCCGACGGCTACAAGCTGGGGATGCTGATCGTGGAGCTGCAGATCCTCCAGCTCATCGGTCAGGCACGCTTCGGCACGGACGACTTCCGCCTGATCGCCAAGCTGAACGGCGACCCGGCCGCCCTGCTGGTCCCGGTGAACGCGCCCTGGGCCACGATCGAGGAGTTCATCGCCGACGCGAAGAAGCGCCCGGGCAAGATCAGCGTGGGCAATTCCGGCGTCGGCTCGATCTGGCACCTCGGCGCCGCCGCGCTGGAGGAGAAGACGGGCACCGAGTTCCTGCACGTCCCCTATGCCGGCTCCGCCCCCGGGCTGCTGGCGCTGATCGGCGGGCATGTGGACTCGATGGTTGTCAGCCCCGGCGAGGCGACGGCCCATGTCCAGGGCGGCAAGCTGAGGATCCTGGCGGTGATGGCCGACCAGCGCCAGGCGGCCTTCCCCGACGCGCCGACCCTGAAGGAGCGCGGCATCGACCTCTCGCTCAGCAACTGGCGCGCAGTCGCCCTGCCCAAGGCCACGCCGCAGCCGGTGGTCGAGGCCGTCGCGGAGCTGACCCGCAAGGTCGCCGCTGACCCGGCCTTCCGCGAGGCGATCGGCCGCAGCAACCTCGGCTTCAGCTACATGGAGCCCGCGGAGTTCCAGGCGGCCATCCTGCAGGAGCGCGAGTTCTTCCGGCAGATCACGCGGAACCTGCAGCTGAACTGATACCGCCGGTGGGATGACCTGACCCGTGGTGCTGTGGTGTTCGGGCGTCGGCACTGGAAGGGGACGCCGGCCTGCGGCATCGACGCCGTGCGTCGATCCCCGTCCCGGACCCTCCCCTGACGGTGCGCGGACAGGCGGGACCCTAAAAAAGCTTAGAAGGCGTCAGCGAGAACGGACACCGTACCCGCCGAGGAGCATGGCTCCTCGGCGCTGTGACCCCGTATCAGGCTGTCCCGCGGCAGCGCCAAATGGGTCCAGGGCCCGCAGGGTCCTGGCGGAGTGGGGGTACGGGGGCGAGGCAGAGCCTTGCCCCCGGGCCACGGACGCACCCCGCGTCGGCACGGATCGAGGCATCCCGCCGTCCGTATGACCCTGCGCACCCGGTTGGCCCCCTGGCGGCTGCGGCATCGGCGCGCCCGGCCTCGGCGGAGGTGGCTGCGGGGGAGGCATCCTCCCCGGGGGGCGCACCCGCCGGCCGTCACCCGCGCAACGGCCGGATCTCGTCGCGCAGCGGCCGGCCGTCCTCGAAGTCGGAGAGGCTGCGAAGGGTCAGCGTGGCGATGTCACGCAGGGCCTCGCGGGTGAAGAAGGCCTGGTGCGAGGTGACGACGACGTTGGGGAAGGTCATCAGCCGCGCCAGCACCTCGTCGCTGATGATTTCGTTCGACAGGTCCTCGTAGAAGAAGTCGGCTTCCTGCTCGTAGACGTCGAGGGCGGCGCCGCCGATCCGTCCGGACTTCAGGCCACGGATCAAGGCCCGCGTGTCCACCAGCGCGCCGCGGCTGGTGTTGACGACCAGCACGCCGGGCTTGGCCTGGGCGATGGTCTCGGCATTGATGATGTGCCGCGTCTCGGGCGTCAGCGGGCAGTGCAGGGAGATCACGTCGCTGCGCGCCGCCAGCTCCGCCATGTCCACGTAGTGGACCCCGATCTCCTGCAGCGCGGCCTGGGGCTGGACGTCGCGGGCCAGCACCTCGCAGCCGAAGCCCAGCCGCATGATGCGGGCGAAGAGGGAGCCGATCTTGCCGGTCCCCACCACGCCGATGGTGCGGCCATGCATGTCGAAGCCGAGCAGCCCGTCCAGCGAGAAATTGCCGTCCCGCGTGCGCGAGTAGGCGCGGGGAAGGTGGCGGTTCAGCGCCATCAGCGTCGCGACGGCGAACTCCGCGACCGAATGGGGGGAGTAGGTGGTGGCGCGCACCACCGGCATGCCCAGCGCGGCCGCGGCGGCCAGGTCCACGTTGTTGAAGCCCGTGGAGCGCAGGGCGACGATCCGGGTGCCGGCGCGGTGCAGCGCCTCCAGCACCGGCCGGTCCAGCGTGTCGTTGACGAAGGCGCAGACGGCGGGGAAGCCCTCGGCCAGCCGGGTCGTCTCCAGGGTCAGGCGTGGCTCCAGGAAGGTCAGCTCATGCCCGAAGCCGGCATTGTGCTCCGTGAAGGAGCGGCGGTCGTAGGGCTTGGTGCTGAAGAAGGCGACGCGCATCCGGAAGCTCCTGTGCCGGGATGGGCTGGTCCTGTCGCGATGCCTGCCGGACCCTGCCGGTTGACGATCGGGCCGCCGCCATGCCCGGGCACCGCCGCGCGGAGGGCGGCCGAGCCGCCGAAGGCCCGGCTCTGCGGCGCCCCGGTCATGCGGCGCCAGGCATCAGCGTGCGGCGCGGCGGCGCGGGCGGGCCGGGGCGGGGGAGTCCGTCTCCGGGTCCGGCGCGGTGGCCGCGACCTCCGCCGCCGCTTCCTGCGCGGCCCGGGCGGGGCTCCCCGCCTCCGCCCGCCGGGCCGCGGCGGCGAAGATCTCCTCCACCGCCTGCAGGCGCGCCGCCGCGGCCTCCGTCAGCGGGCCGCCGGCCACCGCGACCTGGTGCATCCGGCGGGAGGTGGCGCGGATCACCTGGGCATCGGCGCCGTCCAGCAGGTGCGGCAGCGCGGCCAGCGCCGCCTCGGGATCCAGCAGGACCATGAAGAACTGCTCGCGCAGCCGCTCCTTCAGGTCCTCCAGCGAGAGGTTTTCGCCGGCGTTGCTGCGGATGCGCTTGAGCAGGCTGAAGCTGCGCTCGTCCGCCACCCGCTCCGCCAGGCCGATGTAGATGTAGGCGCGCAGCGCCGCCTCGCGCAGCCCGCCCTCGGCCAGCCGCGTGCGCAGCTCCGTCGCGCGCCGCTCCACGAAGTGCCGGTGGCCGGGGTCCTGGCCGGGCTTGGGCCGGGGCGTGGAATCATCGGCCGACAGCCCCATCAGCGCCTGCAGCAGCGGGTTGCCGTAGGTCTGCTTGAACACGGCCTCGGCCATGCCGTCGCGCACGTCGCGGTAGTGGTCCAGCGCCTCGACGATCTGCCGGGAGATCCTGCCCTGGATCTGCAGGAAGGGATTGTCCGGCCCGACCGGCTGGCGGTTCTCCCGCACCTGCTCCGCCACCTGCGCGACCACGCGCAGGAAGGGGTTGTGGTCGGAGAACATCTCGAAGCTGATGCGCAGCGGGTGCATCCGGCGCAGCCACTCCGCCGTGGCCTCGTTGCTCCAGGCCAGGACGGCCGGCTGCAGGAAGGTGCGGTAGAGGCCCAGGTTGGCGCGCGACACCTGGGCGACGGTGGCGAAGCGGCGCTCGTCCTCCGGGTCCTCGGCGATGATGGCGCGGACGTCGTCCAGGTCGCGGGCGGCGAAGCGGGAGATGTGGTCGCCGGTCACCAGGTCGGCGCGCGGCATCTCCGGATCGGTGTTGCGGATCTCCGCCTCGTAGAGGCCGGGCGGCAGCACGTCGATCAGGTCGATGTTGGTCGCGAACTGCTCGTGCTCCTTCCGCGCCACGGCGGCGGAGACGAAGATGCCCAGGTGGCCGATGCTGTCGTGCACGGCGTAGACGATGGTCTGGCCGGTGGCGCGGATGTCGTCGACGCTGCCGTAGAGGTCGGTGATCCAGCCCAGCGCCTGCGGCGGCGGGGTGATGTTGTCGCCGCGCGAGCAGAACACGATGATCGGCGAGCGGATGTTGCGCAGGTCGATGCGCGTGCCGTCCGACATGGTGAGCTCGGCCGTCGAGAGCCGGTTGCCGACGAAGAGGTTGTCGACGATGTACTGCATCTCCGCGGCGTTGAGCAGCACGTGGCTGCCCCACCACTTCTCGAAGCCGAGGTAGCGCGGGCCTTCGGTGTCGATCCGCGAGTAGAGGTTGTACTGCTTCGTCCACCAGGTGTTGGCGGGGTCGAGGCCCTCGAAGTTCTCGACCAGGTAGGCGCCGTCGAACAGCCCGTGGCCGAGGTCCCCGGCCAGCGCGGTCATCCAGCTGCCGCCCAGCAGGCCGCCGCTGTAGCGCATGGGATTGCGCCCGGACCAGCCGGCCCAGTAGGAGAGGGGGGCGCCGGCGATCAGGATCGGGCCGAACACCTCCGGCCGGATGGCCGCGGCCATCATGATCTGCCAGCCGGCCTGGCAGTTGCCGATCACCACGGGCTTGCCGTCCGCGTCGTCGTGCTGCCGGCACACATGCTCGACGAAGCGCGTCTCGGCGACGACCACGTCCTCGACGGTCTGCCCCGGCACGGGATAGGGCAGGAAGCCGATGAAGTAGCAGGGATGGCCGGCGCGCAGGGCGACGCCGATCTCGCTGTCCGCCTTGAAGCCGCCGATGCCGGGGCCGTGCCCGGCGCGCGGGTCGACCACGATGAAGGGGCGCTTCAGCGGGTCCACCTCCACCCCCGCCGGCGGGGTGATGCGCAGCAGGCCGTAATTGACCGGGCGCTCGAACTGCCGCCCGTCCAGCACCACCTCGCTGCCGAAGCTCAGGACGTTGGGCGCCTGCTTGGCCATGTGCTCGTGGTACTGGTTGCCGCGCTGGCGCATCACGTCGAGGGTGAGGATCCCCCGCTGCCAGGCATCGAGCGCATAGGAGACGCCCTGGCTCCAGGCCACGAAGCCCGGCCAGCCGAGCAGGCCGTGCTTCAGCGGATCAGTCATCTGCAAGACTCCGGTGCCGACAGGTCATGTTGCGATGCAACATAGGCGCGCTGCGCGCCGAGTCCACCAAAGAGGGTGTGACGGTGCCATCGCACCCAGCCTAGGCCCAGGCGGAAGCGGCCGTCACGCCTCGCCCGGGGCAGGGCGGGCGAGGGGGTGGTGGGCCTCCACCACCGCGCGCAGCCGCTCCTCCATGACCTTCGTGTAGATCTGGGTCGTTGCGATGTCGGCATGGCCGAGCAGGAGTTGCAGGCTGCGCAGGTCCGCCCCCCGGGCCAGCAAGTGCGAGGCGAAGGAATGCCGCAGCACATGGGGGGAAACCCGGCCCGGCTCCAGCCCGGCGGCCAGGGCGGCATCGTGCAGCATGGCGTTCAGCGCCTGGCGCGTCAGGTGCCCCGAGGCGCCGTGGGAGGGGAAGAGCCAGCGCGAGGCGCCCGGCTTCGCCTCCGTCCGCGCCGCCCGCAGCGCCGCCCGGGCGCGCGGCCCGATGGGGACCAGCCGCTCCTTGCCGCCCTTGCCGCGCACCACCACCAGCGGCGCCTGGTCGTTCAGCGCCGAGACGGGCAGGGTGACCAACTCGCTCGCCCGCAGCCCGGAACCGTAGAGCAGCTCGCAGATGGCGGCGGCCAGCGGGCCGCGGCGGGGCAGGGTGGCCGCCGACTCGATCAGCCGGGCCACCTCCTCCTCGCGCAGCGCCCTGGGCAGGGAGCGGGGCAGGCGCGGCGTGTCCAGCCCCTCCGAGGGGTCGTCGGCCCGCCGGCCCTCCCGCGCGAGGAAGCGGTAGTACTGGCGCAGCGCGGAGAGGCGCCGGGCCGCCGTGCGCGGGGAGAGGCCGGCGGCCGTCAGCCCGCCCAGGTAGCTGCGCAGCGTGGCCTCGCCCGCACCGGCGAGGGTCTCCCCGCGCGCGCGGGCATGGGCGGCCAGGTCCTCCAGGTCGGACTGGTAGGCGGCGAGGGTGTTGCGTGCCGCCCCCCGCTCGGCGGCGAGCATCTCCAGGAAGGCTTCCAGGCCGGCCTCCATGCCAGGCCTCCCGCGCTCAGCGCGTGCCGAAGCGCTCCGCGGGGATGGTGCGCTCGACCGGCTGCGGGGTCACCGAGGGCGGGAAGGCGCCGATCGCGAGCAGGCCCAGGAGGAGGAGGCCCACGACAACGGTCAGGATCAGCATCAGCGGGTGACGGAACATGGAGTGGCGCTGGGTCCTCGCGTGCAGGCGCGGCCGTGCTAGCCTTGCGCACCGTGTCACGCAACCTTGGCCTCCTCCTCGATCCCCAGCCCGCCCCGGCGCCCCCCGGCGCCGCCCCGGCCGGCGCCAGCCTGGTGCGCCCCGTCCCGGCGCGCCCGGCCCCGGCCCACGACCCCGACCAGCCCGGCGGCAGCGTGGTGCTGGTGGGCCTGCCGGGGGTGGGGAAATCCTCGATCGGCCGGCGCCTCGCCGCCCGGATGGGCCTGCCCTTCCTCGATGCCGATGCGGAGATCGAGGCGGCGGCGGGCATGCCGATCGCGGAAATCTTCGCCCGCTACGGCGAGGCACATTTCCGTGATGGCGAGCGCCGGGTGATCGCCCGCATCCTCTCGGGGCCCCCGGTGGTCCTGGCCACGGGCGGCGGCGCCTTCGTGGAGCCGCGGACCCGGCAGGCGATCCGCACCCTGGGCGCCACCTCCGTCTGGATGCGCTGCCGCCTGCCGGTGCTGGTCAAGCGCATCTCGGGCCGGGAGCACCGCCCCCTGTTCCATGGCCGCGACGTGATGGAGGTGCTGAACGACCTGTCCCGGCGCCGCAACCCGCTCTACGCCGAGGCGGACCTCGTCATCGACTGCACGGATGACAGCCCGGACGAGATGACCTCCCGGCTGGAGGACCTGCTCGCCGCCCACCACCCGCCGGCCCGCCTGAGGGTCGGGCTGGCCGAGCGGGCCTATGACGTGGTGATCGGCGACGGGCTGCTGCACCGGGCCGGCGGGCTGATCGCCGCCTCGCTGCCCTCCCGCCGGGTGGCGGTGGTCTCGGACGCGGCGGTGGCGGCGCTGCACGGCCCCTCCCTGCGCGCCGGGCTGGAGGAGGCGGGGTTCGACATCCGGGCGGAGATCGCCGTGCCGCCGGGAGAGGGCTCCAAGAGCCTCGCCTCGCTGGGGGACGTGCTGGACGGGCTGCTGGCCGGGGGCGCCGACCGGCGCATGGCGGTGCTCGCCCTGGGCGGCGGGGTGGTGGGCGACCTGGCAGGCTTCGCGGCCGCCGTGGCGCTGCGCGGCCTGCCCTTCGTGCAGGTGCCGACGACCCTGCTGGCCCAGGTGGACAGCTCGGTCGGCGGCAAGACGGGGATCAACCTCGCGGCCGGCAAGAACCTCGCCGGCGCCTTCCACCAGCCGCGCATCGTGCTGGCCGATACCGGCACCCTGGCCAGCCTGCCGCCGCGCGAGCTGCGGGCGGGCTGGGCGGAGGTCGCCAAGCACGGCCTCCTCCAGGGGCCGCTCTGGTCCTGGTGCGTGGCGAACGGCCCCGCCGCGGTCGCCGGCGACGCGGAGGCGCTGCGCCACGCCGTGCTGGAATCCTGCCGCCTGAAGGCCGGGGTGGTCGCGGCGGACGAGCGCGAGGAGGAGGCGGAGGGCGGCCGCGCCCTGCTGAACCTGGGCCACACCTTCGGCCATGCGCTGGAGGCCGAGTGCGGCTACGACGGCGTGCTGCTGCATGGCGAGGGGGTGGCGCTGGGGCTGGTGCTGGCCGCGAAGCTCTCCGCCCGGCTGGGCCATTGCGACCCGGCGCTGGCCGGGGAGGTCGCGGCGCACCTGGCCTCCGTCGGGCTGCCGGCGCGGATCGCCGATCTGGGCAGGAGCTTCTCGGCCGCCGCCCTGCTGGGGCGGATGCGCAAGGACAAGAAGGTGCGCGACGGCGCCCTGCGCTTCATCCTGCTGCGCGCCCCGGGCGAGGCCTTCACCGACGCCACCGTGCCGCCGGAGGTGGTGGAGATCCTGCTGCGCGAGGAGGGCTGCGCGCCCTGATGCGGCGGGGCGGGCTTCCCCTGCCCCGCTGACGGCCCCATATCTGCCGCACCGCAACAGGAGGCTGCCGCCCCATGCCCCTTCCGGCGCCCGCCGAACGGAGCCTGCTGCACCGCCGGGACATCGCGCTGCGCGGCTACCAGCGGTCGGACAGGCTGTTCGACATCGAGGCCCATCTCACCGACACCAAGACCTATGCCTTCGGCAACCTCGACCGCGGCACCATCGAGCCCGGCGAGCCGCTGCATGGCATGTGGATCCGCCTGACCGTGGACGAGGACATGGTGATCGTGGCCTGCGAGGCGGCGACCGACTTCTCGCCCTATTCCATCTGCCCCCAGGCGGCACCGAACTTCGCCCGGCTAGCCGGGGTGCGCATCGGGCCCGGCTTCAACCGGGCGGTGAAGGAACGGGTCGGCGGGGTGCTGGGCTGCACCCATCTGCGCGAGGTGCTGGCGCAGATGGCCACCGTCGCCTTCCAGACCCTCTACCCCGTCCGCCGGCAGCGGGAGCGCGAAGCAGCCGAGAACGGCCGGAACCTGCGCGAGGGCAACCCGATGATCGGCACCTGCTACGCCTATGCCCCGGACAGTCCCGTGGTGCGGATGCGCTGGCCGGAGCCGCGAACATTGGGGGAATCGGAGCTGGGAACGACCACGGCGGCAGAGCAGCAGGTGGTGGCGGAGGCCGGCGGCCGGACCGGCTGAGGCGTGGCGCCGACCCCCGGTGGGACAGGCGGACCCTTCCCCTGGCCACGGGCCCGAAGCAGGGGGGCGGCGCGGCCTCATACCGACGGCTGGGTGTGGCCCGCCGCGCTGTCGTGTTCCGGCGGCGGCACCGGGAGGGGACGCCGTCCCCTCCCAGACCCTCCCCTGCCGGGGCCACAAGCGGGCCCCGGACCCCGCTGGGAGTCTGGTGCTTTCGGGGGGTGTCAGCCTGCGGGCTGAACCCTGACGGAGCGCGGACAGGCGGGACTCTGAGAAAGTGTCATAGGCGTCAGCGAGAGCGGCGGCCGGTCCCGCCGAGGAGCATGGCTCCTCGGCGCCGCGACCCCGTATCAGGCTGTCCCGCGGCAGCGCCGATCGGGTCCAGGGCCCGCAGGGTCCTGGCGGAGTGGGGGTACGGGGGCGAGGCAGCGCCTTGCCCCCGGGCCACGGGCGCCACGCCGGCGGACGTCAACGCATCACGCCGTCCGTATCAGGCTTCTTCGGGCGTCCGAGCCTCGATGGCCAGGGCGTGCATTCCGTCGGCGAATTCTCCCGCCAAGGCGGCGTTCACAGCCCGCTGCCGCGCCACGCGCGATTGTCCTGCGAAGTCCGGCCAGACCACCCGCACGGCGTAGTGGGTCTCGCCTTCCGGGCGGGCTCCCGCATGGCCCGCGTGCCGGGCGCTGTCGTCGCGCACCGCGATCGTGGCGCCGGGGAAGGCGGCGGCCAGCGCCGCATGGAGACGATCGGCGCGTCGGGAAGGGGTCATGCAAGGGTTTTTCCCATGCGTATCCGTCACCTGTGAAGCCCCGGGTTATGCCTTGCCGGCCGGAGGCTTGGCGCCCATAAGGGGCGGACCATGGCCCGCCGCGGCGCAACATCCCCCACCCCGCCTCCGCGCGGAAGCAGCAGCTTCCGTCCCTGCGAAGCTCCCGGCTGCGAGGCTGCCGGCGAGTTCCGCGCCCCTCGTGATCGCTCCCGCCTGCGCGACTACTACCATTTCTGCCTGGAGCATGTCCGCGCCTACAACCAGGCGTGGGACTTCTACAAAGGCATGACGCCCGACGAGATCGAGCAGCACCTGAAGGAAGACAACGGCTGGCAGCGGCCGACCTGGCCGCTCGGCCGGCTCGGCACCCAGGGCAAGTTCGATCCGGCCTTCCTGAAAGACCCGCTGGGCCTCTTCGCCGACGCCAAGCCGGCGCCGCGCAAGTCCGCCACCAAGGCCCCGGCCGAACTCCGCGCCGCGCTGGACGTTCTGGGCCTGGGCTGGCCGCTGGACGAGGAGGCGTTGCGCGAGCGCTGGAAGGAACTGGCGAAGCGCTACCACCCGGATGCGAACGGCGGTGACAAGTCGGCCGAGGAGCGTCTGAAGGACGTCAACCGCGCCTACAGCCTGCTGCGCAAGCGCCTGGCGACGATGGCGCAGCCGGTCGCCAGCGCCGCCGCCTGACACGCAAGAGAGAGACGGGAAGAGTCGCCCGATGAGCAGCAGGATCACCCTGGCCGAGAACCGCCCCGAGATGCCGGACCTGCGCCTGAAGGTGCGCGAGACCTTCGGCATCGACAGCGACATGGAGGTGCCGGCCTTCTCCTCCGCCACCGAGCACGTGCCGGACGTCGACAGCACCTACCGCTTCGACAAGGACACGACGCTGGCCATCCTGGCGGGCTTCGCCTTCAACCGGCGCGTGATGGTCCAGGGCTATCACGGCACGGGCAAGTCCACCCATATCGAGCAGGTGGCGGCGCGGCTGAACTGGCCCTGCCTGCGCGTCAACCTGGACAGCCACATCAGCCGCATCGACCTGATCGGCAAGGACGCCATCGTCCTGAAGGACGGCAAGCAGATCACGGAGTTCCGCGAGGGCATCCTGCCCTGGGCGCTGCAGCACCCCTGCGCCATGGTGTTCGACGAGTACGACGCGGGCCGCCCGGACGTGATGTTCGTGATCCAGCGCGTCCTCGAGGTTGAGGGCCGGCTGACCCTGCTCGACCAGAACCGCGTGATCCGGCCGCACCCGGCCTTCCGCCTCTTCGCGACCGCCAACACGGTGGGCCTGGGCGACACGACGGGCCTGTATCACGGCACGCAGCAGATCAACCAGGGCCAGATGGACCGCTGGAACATCGTGGCGACGCTCAACTACCTGCCGCACAAGCAGGAGAGCGAGATCGTCATGGCCAAGCTGGGCGTTGACTCGAAGGACGAGAAGGGCCGCAAGCAGATCGAGGCGATGGTGTCGCTCGCCGACCTCACCCGCGCGGGCTTCATCGCGGGCGACATCTCCACCGTGATGTCCCCGCGCACCGTCATCACCTGGGCCGAGAACGCGAAGATCTTCGGCGATGTCGGCTTCGCCTTCCGCCTCTCCTTCCTCAACAAGTGCGACGAGGCGGAGCGCGGCACGGTGGCCGAGTACTACCAGCGCTGCTTCAACGAGGAGATCCCGACGGGTCTCTACGTGAAGGGCTGATCGCGCCATGGCGGCGCGGTTCCTGCTGCACCACGCCCCGAAGACCCGCTCCCTCGGCAGCCTTTGGCTGCTGGAGGAGGCGGGGGCGGACTATGACCTCCACTGGCACGACACCGCCGCCGGCACGCACCGGCGCCCCGACTACCTGGCGGTGAATCCCGCCGGGAAGCTGCCGGCGCTGGTGGATCGCGGCCCCGCCGGGGACTGGGCGGGCGTGGTGGTGACGGAGGCCGCGGCCATCGCCGCCTATCTCGCCGATGCCCTGCCGGAGGCCGCGCTGGCCCCGCCGGTGGGCGACCCGGCCCGCGCCGCCTATGCCACCTGGATGGCCTATGGCCCCGGCGTGCTGGAGCCGGCGCTCGCGGACCGCGCCTGGCCGCGCGCCGGCGAGCCACCGGCCACCGCGATCGGCTGGCCCTCCTTCGAGAAGGCGGCGCAGCGGGTCGAGGCGGCGCTGGAGCGCAGCCCCTGGCTGCTGGGCGAGCGCTTCAGCGCAGCGGACGTCACCGTCGGCGGGCTGCTGGCCTGGATCACGCAATGGGGGATCTGGTCCCCCACCCCCAACGTCACGCGCTACGTCGCGGCCCTCGACGCCCGCCCGGCGCGGCAGGCGGCCTATCGCAAGGGAGCGGCCCCGGCATGAGCGGCCACAAGGACCAGACCCGGCAGGAGGAGTTCAAGCGCGCCACGGCCGGCGCCGTGCGTGCCATCGCGCGGAACCAGGAGGTGCAGGTCGCCTTCCAGCCCGGTCCCTCCGGCCTGACCGGCAAGCGCGCGCGCCTGCCCCTGCCCACCCGCGCCCTGCCGCCCGCCGAGATGGCGCGGCTGCGCGGGGCGGCGGATTCCGTGGCGCTGAAGCTGCGCCACCATGACGAGGCGACGCACGCCGCCCGCACCCCGCCCCGCCGCGATGCGCGCGAGGTGTTCGACGCGCTGGAGCAGGCGCGGGTGGAGGCGGTGGGCAGCCGGACCATGGCCGGCGTCGCCGCCAACCTGCGCGCCCGGCTGAGCGAGCAGGCGGAGGCCGAGGGCTACGACCGCATGACCCGCAAGGACCAGCTGCCGCTCTCCGCGGCGCTGTCCCTGCTGGCGCGCGAGCGGCTGACCGGCGAGGCCCCGCCGAAGGCCGCGCGCCGGGTGCTCGACCTGTGGCGCGACACGCTGGGCGAGAAGGCCGAGGCCGCGCTGGACGAGATGGCCGGCGCGTCCGAGAGCCAGGACAGCTTCGCCCGCGCCGCGCGCAAGCTGCTGACCGCGCTGGACCTGGCGGAGGCCGAGGTCGAGGCGGAGAGCAGCGAGGACAGCGAGCAGGGCGAGGAAGGCTCCCAGTCCGGCCAGCCGCAGGACAATTCCGGCGAGGGCGAGGCGCAGGCCCAGGATGCGGAGAGCATTCTCGGCGCCCAGCCGGAGCAGGCCCAGGGCGAGGCCGCCGAGGAGGAGGGCGAGGGCGAGGAGGAGGACGGCGCCGCGGCCGAGGGCGAGGACCGCCCCGGCGGGCCGCAGCAGCGCAAGGAGGTCCCGGCCTCCGACGACGCCTCCGTCTACCGCGCCTATACCCGCCGGTTCGACGAGGAGGTCGGGGCGGAGGATCTCTGCGACGCCGACGAGCTGGCGCGGCTGCGCCAGCAGCTCGACCAGCAGCTCTCCCACCTGCAGGGCGTCGTGTCGAAGCTGGCCAACCGCCTGCAGCGCCGGCTGCTGGCGCAGCAGCAGCGCGCCTGGGAGTTCGACCTGGAGGAGGGCGTGCTGGACGTGGCGCGCCTGGCCCGCATCGTCGCCAACCCGAACCACTCCCTCTCCTACAAGCACGAGCGGGAGGCGGATTTCCGCGACACCGTCGTCAGCCTGCTGATCGACAATTCCGGCTCGATGCGCGGCCGGCCGATCACGGTGGCCGCCATGTGCTGCGACATCCTGGCGCGCACGCTGGAGCGCTGCGCCGTCAAGACGGAGATCCTGGGCTTCACCACCCGCGCCTGGAAGGGCGGGCAGAGCCGCGAGCGCTGGGTGCAGGACGGCAAGCCGCGCAACCCGGGGCGCCTGAACGACCTGCGCCACGTCGTCTACAAGGCGGCCGATTCGCCCTGGCGCCGGGCGCGCAAGAACCTCGGGCTGATGCTGCGCGAGGGGCTGCTGAAGGAGAACATCGACGGCGAGGCGCTGGACTGGGCCTATCGCCGCCTGCTCGCCCGGCCGGAGCACCGCCGCATCCTGATGGTGATCTCGGACGGCGCGCCGGTGGACGACAGCACCCTGTCGGTGAACCCGGGCAACTACCTGGAGCGCCACCTGCGCAAGGTGATCGGCGAGATCGAGGGGCGCGAGGCGGTGGAGCTGATCGCCATCGGCATCGGCCACGACGTCACCCGCTACTACCGCCGCGCCGTGACCATCGTGGATGCCGAGGAGCTGGGCGGCACCATGATGAAGAAGCTCGCCGAGTTGTTCGACGAGGATGCCGCCGCCGCCTACCAGCGCGCCGCCGCCGAGCGCGCGCCGGTGCTGGTGTGACGCGGGCCGTTTAGCGCCTTCCTTGCGGCGTCGCATGCGTGGGATGCTCCGGGAGAGGCGCTGCCTCTCCCGGACCCTTTCCGCCAGGGGCACGGGCTACCTCCGGACCCCGGCGGACGGCGGCTCCGTGGGCCGACCGCCGGCCCGTAGGCCGGGCCCGGAAAAAGCCCCGACGCCAATCCAGAACCAAAGGCCGCATGCGTTGAGGCCGCAGTCGCCGGGGGACCCGGCTCCCCGGCGTGCCGACGCGTCCGTGAACGGGGGGCCAGGGACTCTGCTCCTGGCGGAGAGGGGGGTATCGGGGGGAAAGGCGGCGCCTTTCCCCCCGGGCCACCTCCCCCCTGCATGATCCGCCGCCGCTCCCTCCTCGCCCTGGCCGGACTCGCGGGCTGCGCGACCCAGCGCCCGCTCTCCCGCCCCGTGCCCCTGCCGGACGGGCCGCTGCCCGAAGGCGGCGAGCGGGTGCTGGGCGTGCTGGAGCTGGACGGGTCGGCCCTGGGCGGGGACGGGCTGTCGGGGCTGCGGGTCGAGGCGCCGCCGGACGGGCCGCCGCGTCTCTGGGCGATCGGCGACCGCGGCTCCTGGAGCACGGCGCGGCTGCGGCTGGACGCGCGCGGCGTGCCGCTGGCGCTGGAGGAGGCGCGGACCGGCCGGCTGCACGACACCCATGGGCAGGAGCTGCGGCCGATGTACCAGGCGGATGCCGAGAGCCTGGCGCGGCTGCCGGGGGGCGGGTGGCTGGTGGGCTTCGAGCGCTGGCACCGCATCTGGCGCTACCGCGACCTGGACGGCCCCGCCGAGGCGACGGGCCCGCTGCCGGGGCTGGAGGAGGCGCCGCTGAACGGCGGGCTGGAATCGCTGGCGGTGCTGGCGGACGGGCGCTGGCTGGCGCTGGCGGAATGGCTGCCGGTGGCGGGCGATCCCGGGCTGCGGGCGGGATGGCTGGGTCGGCCGGGCGACTGGCTGCGGCTGTCCTACCGGCCGCAGCCGGGCTTCGACCCCAGCGATGCCTGCGCGCTGCCCGATGGCGGGGCGCTGGTGCTGGAGCGCCGCTTCGCCTGGACCGAGGGGCTGAGCGGCCGGCTGGCCCATGTGCCGGCGGCGGCGCTGGCGGCCGCCCGCCCCGGCAGCGTGCTGGAGGGGCGGACGGTGATGCGTCTGGTCCCCCCCTTGCCGACCGACAACTGGGAGGGCGTGGGGGTGTTCCGGCATCGCGACCGGCTGCTGGCGGCCATCGTCTCGGACGACAATGCCAATCCCATCCAGCGCTCGCTGCTGATGGTGGTCTCGCTGGACGGGCTGGGCGGCTGATCGGGCGCGTGACGAGTCGGCGGCCGGCGGCTATCAAGGCCTGACATGGATCTGCCACCGACAGTGGGCGCTGCGACGCCGGATGCGACGATGCCGTTCATCGTCACGCGTCCGGCGGAACAGACCATGCCGCTGGTCTTCGCCTCGCCCCATTCCGGGCGGGACTACCCCGAGGATCTGCTCTCCCGCAGCCGGCTCGACCCGCTGACCCTGCGCCTGTCCGAGGACGGCTTCGTAGACGAGCTGTTCGGCGATGCGCCCGCCTTCGGGGCGCCGCTGCTGGCCGCGACCTTCCCGCGCGTCTACTGCGACGCGAACCGCGAGGCCTGGGAGCTGGATCCGGCCATGTTCGACGGGCCGCTGCCGGACTGGGTCAACACCGCCTCGCCGCGGGTGGGGGCGGGGCTGGGCACCATCGCGCGCGTCGTCACCACGGGGGAGCCGGTCTATGCGATCCGGCTCAGCTTCGCCGAGGCGGCGGATCGTGTGCGCCGGCTGTGGCAGCCCTATCACGAGGCCCTGGCCGGCCTGATCGCGGAGACGCGGGAGCGGTTCGGCTGCTGCCTGCTGGTGGATTGCCACTCCATGCCGTCCGGCTTGCCGGGGGCGACGAAGGTGGACTTCATCCTGGGCGATGCGCACGGCACCGCCTGCGCCCCGCGGGCGACGCGGCTGGTGGAGAGCGCGCTGAGCGACCGCGGCTACCGGGTCCGGCGCAACGATCCCTATGCCGGCGGCTATGTCACGCGCCATTACGGCCGCCCGCGCGAGGGCGTGCACGCCTTGCAGATCGAGGTGGCGCGCGGGCTCTACATGGATGAGCGGATGGTCCGGCCACTGCCGGAGATGGCGCGGCTGCACCAGGAGATCGGACTGTTCCTGGGACGGCTGACGGAGACGGACTGGAGCTTTCTGCGGCCCTGAGCCGCTGGCCCGCCGGGTTGGGCAGCGGGCAAAAAGAAAGGCGGTGCCAGAGGCACCGCCGAGTTTAGGGAGGAAACGTCCAAGAAAGGCAGACAACCCGGCAAGGCCGTGTTGCTGCGATGCACAAGATAGGTGATGGACCCTGTCCTGCCAAGCCTTTTATCGCACTGCACCATGCCGCACGGGCAGGTCTGTGCCGCGACAGGCGCGGGGTTCCTGGCTGACGCCAGCCTCGGCCGGTACATCCTTGCTAATCCTTGAAAAGAATCCGGCTCGTTGCTGGGCGGCCCCGTCCCGCCCAGCGGCTGGCACGCGCCTCGCTCCTTCCGGCCCATGGGCCGATTCCTGCTTCTCCTGCTTCTGGCGCTGCCGGTCACCGCCCGGGCGAATGGCCCGGGAGGCCTGCCCTCGCCCTCCGCGCTCTGCCGCGCCGCCATCGCTGCGGCGGAGCGGGAATACGGCCTGCCGGCCGGCCTGCTGGCGGCCATCGGGCGGGTGGAATCCGGCCGCCGCGATCCGGCGACGGGGGAGACCGGCCCCTGGCCCTGGACGATGAACGCGGAGGGGCGCGGCAAATTCTTCCCCGGCAAGGCGGAAGCGGTTGCCGAGGTGCGGCAGCTTCGGGCCGGAGGGATGCGGCTGATCGACGTGGGCTGCATGCAGATCAACCTGCACCATCACCCCAATGCCTTCGCCAGCCTGGAGGAGGCCTTCGACCCCCTGGCCAATGCCCGCTATGCCGCGCGCTTCCTGAAGGAACTGCAGTCCACCCGCAACGACTGGATGCAGGCGGCGGCCAACTACCACAGCAACACGCCCGAGCGCGCCGCCGCCTATCGCGCGGCGGTGGCGGCCGCCCTGCCGCAGGCGCAGCGCGAGGCGGGCAGCGCCCCTGCCTGGAACCCTGCCTGGCGGGCCCCGGCCGTCATGGCGGCCCCGGCCTTCGCCGGCTCCCCCTTCGGCGGCTCCCGCTCCAATGGCGGCGGGATGGTGGCGACGGTGACGCGCAGCCTGCCGGCCGGGGAGGGGGGCCGGGGGCGCGGCCTGGAGGCCTATCGCAGCCTGCCGATTCCGCTGGCGGTGCGCGCCCCGGTGCGCGGCGCCCCGGGATAGGGTGGGAAGCGCGGAGGGGGCTGTGGGAGGGAAGCCTAGCCATGGCGGCGCCGCTGCGGGTAGCTTGCGGCCCCCGCACCCCCCACCAGGACGTCGCCCGCCACCATGGACAATGCCGCCCCCGCGCGTGAGGAGACTGCCGCGGCGATCGACCTGAAGCAGCACATCCGCGCCGTGCCGGATTTCCCCAAGCCGGGGATCCTGTTCTACGACATCTCCACCCTGCTGCGGCACGGCCCTGCCTGGCGCGAGGCAGTGACCCGGCTCGGGCGGACGGTGCGCCCCTATGCCCCGACGGTGCTGGCGGGCATCGAGAGCCGCGGCTTCCTGGTCGCCGCCCCCCTGGCGCTGGAGCTGGGCCTGGGCTTCGTCATGTTGCGGAAGCGGAACAAGCTGCCGGGCCTGACCGTCGCGCTCGACTACGCGCTGGAATACGGCACGGACCGGCTGGAGATCCAGGCGGATGCGGTGAAGCCGGGCGACCGGGTGGTGGTCCTGGACGACCTGCTCGCCACCGGCGGCACCATGGCGGCCAGCGTCCGGTTGCTGCGCTCCGTCGGCGCCGAGGTGCCGGCCATCGCCACGTTGATCGAGCTGACCTTCCTCAAGGGCCGCGACCGGCTGGACGTGCCGGCCGAGACCCTGGTGGCCTACGACCGGTGAGCGCGGCGGGCGGACCGGCCGGCCGCGGCGCCCCTGGGGACGGCCCGGCGGCCGCCACGATCCTGCCCCTTCCGCGACGGACGCTGCGCCCATGAGTCTCCACGAGGCCAGGGCACCGGCGGGGCACTCCGGTAGGAAGCCGTTCCGTGCGCCCATCCTGGCCTGAGCTGCGCCGCCGCGCGCTGCTGCCGCTGCCCTTCCTGGCGGGCATCGGCCGGGCAGAGGCCGCCGGGTCGCCGGCCGTGCTGGCCCCGGGGCCCGAGGACGGGGCCACCATGCGCTGGGCCCATCGCCTCGTCCGCCGGGTCGGGCGCGTGATGCCCGGCCTGCCGCCGCCGGTCCTGCGTGCCGTCGGCGGCCCGGACGGCGTGACCGCCGCCAACCGCTTCATCGCCGGTGATGCCGAGGACGGGCACCTGCTGCTTGCCCTGGCCGGGCCGGCGCTGCTGCCCTGGCTCTCCGGCTCTCCCCGGGCGAGCTATGATCCGGCGGCCTGGCTGCCGGTCTGCCTGTCCTGGCGCGGCGCGATGGTGGCGGGCCGCGGCCCCCTGCCGGCACCCGGCCAGCCCCGCGCGCCGATTCGCGTGCCGCTCTCGGGACCGGAAACCACCGAGGCGGGCGTCCTCCTGGCCCTGGAGACGATCGGCCTGCCGGCGGAGCCCGCCGTCGCCTCCGTGGCGGCCAGCCCCTGGCCGCCGGAGGAGGCCTTCGCCCAGGGCGAGGTGGATGCGGTGCTGCTGACGGGCCCCGGCGCCGTGGCCCAGGCGCAGGCCCTGGGCGCGACGCCCTGGTTCGGCTTCGGGCAGGCGGGCGAGGCCGTCCGGCCCTATGCCGCCATTCCCGCCCTCGACCCGGCCCGCCAGAGGGCGGTTCTGGCCGTCATCGGCACCGCCCAGCTGCACGCCGCGCTGATCCTGCCGCGCCTGACCTCCAGCGACATGGTCGCGGCCTGGCGACAGGCCGGGCAGCGCTGGCGCGACGGCGAGCGCGCCGAGAGCGCCGAGGCGGAGGGCGAGCCGCTTGCCGACGTCGCCGCCGTGGCCGCCCTCGCCAGCCTGACCCCCCCGCCCGAGGCGGTGCTGGCCTGGCGGAGCTGGCTGTCGCGTCGCCTGGGGTGGCGCCCCGCCTGATCGCCGCGGATCAACCGGGCCCCGCCTCCTGCCGCCCACCGGCCAGCCGGGCCAGGCGCGTGGCGGCGGCCGCGTTCGCCTCGGCCTCGATGGCGCGATATTCCCGCACCACCGCCTCTCCCAGCGCTGTCAGCCGTGCTCCGCCGCCGCCGTTCCCGCCGGCCGTGGCTTCCAGCACCGGCCGGCCCAGGCTGCGGTTCAGGTCCTCCACCAGCTCCCAGGCCCGCCGGTAGGACATCCGCAGGGCGCGCCCGGCCGCCGCGATCGAGCCGCTGCGTCCGATCTCCTCCAGCAGCGTGACCTTGCCGGGGCCGATCCGCACGCCCCCGCCCAGATCGAGGCGGATGCTCAGATGCGGGGGCTGGCTGGCGGCTCCCGGCGCGGAGGGCTTGCGTCGCGGCATGGCGCGGCGACCCATCCCATGCGGCCCGGCCCGGGGGCAAGCGGCGGCGCGGCCGCCGCGTGCACCGGTCGGGGTGGGGCGGTGGCGGGCCCGCCACCTGCCGTCATCCCGCCAGCAGGCGCTCCAGCGCCGGCGCCAGCCCGATGGAGGGGGTTCCGCCAACCGTTGCGGGCGGCGTCCCGCGGGGTGGGCGCAGCGCCGCGTCCAGCAGGCAGTCGAGGCTGTCGAGCGCCGGCAGGCCGGTCCGCTCCGCGAGGCGCGGGGCCAGGCCGACCAGGCCGGCGCCGCCCAGGATGATGGCGCCTGCCCCTGCTGCCGCCGCGGTCCGCGCCTCGGCGGCCAGCAAGGCCAGGGCACCGTCCGGGTCGCGGGCGATCATGTCGCCGGTGGGCGTGACCGAGCGGATGTCGATACGCTCGGCGGGCAGGCCCAGGCTGAACACCAGTTCGTGCAGCATGGGCACCCAGGCCGCGCCGCCGGTCAGCAGGGCGATGCGCGGGGCCAGCGCCAGCCCCGCCTCGATGCTGGCTTCGGCCATGCCCCGGACCGGCACCCCGGCGACCTCGCGCGCCGCCAGGAGGCCGGGCTCGCCGAAGCAGGCGATGGCGACGGCATCCACCGTGCCGGCCTGCGCAGCGATGGCGTCCAGCACCGCATGGCCGGCAACGGCCACGGCGGCGCGGCTGCTGATGTAGCGGGCGCCGAAGCGGGCGGTGGCCGGGCGAAGCGCGACCGCCGCCCGGCCGGTGGCGTCGAGCCGGGCGCGGGCGTGCCGGGCCAGGCGTTCTGTCACGCCCGTGTCGGTGTTGCCGTTCAGCAGGAGCAGGCGCATCGCGGCGGCAGGGTGCAGGCTGCGGCGCGCGCCGCGCAAGGGGCCGGATCACCCGCTCGGCGCCGGCCGGCGCGCGTTCCTCAGAGTGCGATCGTCTGCGATATGCCCTGATAGCCGCGGTTCATCTGGGCGATGCTCGCGAACCGCTGCCCCCAGCTGTAGTCGGTGCCGTTCAGGTCGTAGACGTAGTGCCGCAGGCCGCCGTGGATCCCCATGGCGTTGCCGTCGTCACGGTAGAGGCCCACCAGCATCTCGTTGGGCGTGGTGCCCGGATCCACCAGCCGGGCGATGCCCCAGGCGTTGTTCAGCATCCCCATGTTGTCCATGGCTTTTTCGGAATGCGACACGACGCTCCTCCTTCAGCGACCGGGGCGGGCCCGCGTCGGCCGCAGCGGTCGGGGGGGAGGGACCTCTCCGAGCCGGCGCGGGTGTCGCTGGGGGCCGAAACGCAGCGCGGCGCCGAAATGGCTTTGCAGAAGCCGGCGCCATTTCGTTGCGAAAAGATATCGATTTGCCGTGGTGGGCGACAGCATCGGAATCGCGTTGTCGGCCCGGGACGTCAGGGCAGGTCGCTGGAGGATGGGATCGTCCGAAGGCGTCAATCCGCCCCTCGAACAAGTGCTCTAGGCTGCTGGCGGCTCCGGCAGGCAGGCGGCCGCCAGCAGGGCGAAGGCGCGGGCGCGGTGGCTGATCGCGTGCTTCCGCTCCGGTGTCATCTCGGCGAAGGTCTCTGCCTCGCCCGCGGGGACGAAGATCGGGTCGTAGCCGAAGCCCTTCTCGCCGCGCGGCGGCCAGACCCATTCGCCATGCGCCTCGCCCAGGAAGCCCTCGGTATGCCCGTCCGGCCAGGCGAGGACGAGGGCGCAGGAGAACCAGGCGGCGCGGTCGGGGAAGGGGCGGGCCTGGCGCTCCACCTCGGCCATGGCCTTGCCGTAGTCGCGGCTGCCGTCCGGCTGCACGGCCCAGTCGGCGGTCCAGACGCCGGGCATGCCGTCCAGCGAGGCGACCGAGAAGCCGGAATCATCGGACAGGGCGGGCAGGCCGGTGGCCTTCGCCGCAGCCAGCGCCTTGATGGCGGCATTGCCGAGGAAGCTGCTCTCCGTCTCCGCCGGCTCCGGCAGGCCGAGCGCGCCGGCGCCCTGCACCTGCATCCCCCAGGGGGCGAGCAGGGCCGAGACCTCCCGCACCTTGCCCGCATTGTGGGTCGCCAGCACCAGCCGGCCACCCCGTTCCAGCCGGCGGCTCATGCCAGGCCGACCGCCGCGCGCTGGGCGGCGAAGAGCTCCGCCGTGCCGGTGCGCGCCAGGGTGAGGAGCGACTGGAACTGCGCGTCGGTGAAGGGCTCGCCCTCGGCGGTGGCCTGCACCTCGACGATGCCGCCCGCACCGGTCAGGACGAAGTTGGCATCCGCCTGGGCGGCGCTGTCCTCCGCGTATTCGAGGTCGAGGATGGCCTCTCCCTCCCACAGCCCGGCCGACACGGCGGCGACCTGCCCCGCCAGCGGGTCGCGGGCCAGGATGTTCATCTTGCGGCAATGGGCGAAGGCCTGGTGCAGCGCGACCCAGGCGCCGGTGATGGCGGCGCAGCGGGTGCCGCCATCGGCCGTGAGCACGTCGCAATCCAGGGTGATGGTCATCTCGCCCATCGCCGCCCGGTCGGTCACGGCGCGCAGGCTGCGGCCGATCAGCCGCTGGATCTCCTGCGTCCGCCCGGACTGCTTGCCGCGCGCGGCCTCACGGTCGCCGCGCGTGTGGGTGGCGCGGGGCAGCATGCCGTACTCCGCCGTCACCCAGCCTTTGCCCGAGCCGCGCAGGAAGGGCGGCACCCGCCCCTCGACGCTGGCGGTGCACAGCACCTCCGTCACGCCCATGCGGATCAGGCAGGACCCCTCGGCGTGGCGGGCGACGCCGGGCAGCAGGGAGACTGGGCGCAGCGCATCGGGGGCGCGGCCGGAAGGGCGGGGCATGGGAAGGCTCCTGGCCCGGAGGGGCCTCGGGTCGGTCTGCGGCGAACAGGCGGAGGGATCGTCGCGCCGGCCCCGGGTGTCAACCGCCTGGCCCGCCCGGATGGCTGGCGCCCCCGTCGTGACGGGTCTGCATGATCCCGGCGCATCGGGGCAGGGGGCGAGGCCGGCCCTGCCACGGCCGCGACGCCCCGGGCGGGGAAGGTCGGAAGGGGGCCAGGGCCACATTGACCCTGGTGGGGGGCGACCATACCTTTGAGCCGTGCAAGACCGGCCCCACGTCCCTCGCGTCGGCCGCCCGGCCTGGCTGTCCCAGGGACCTTCCCGGCCCAGCCTGGCAACCTCCCTGGACGGGCGCTCCGCGGCCATCCTTCGCCAGATCGTCGAACTCTACGTCGAGACGGGAGAGCCGGTCGGCTCGCGCACCCTCTCGCGCCGGCTGCCGGTCGCCCTCTCCCCCGCCACCATCCGCAACGCCATGGCCGATCTGGAGGAGGCGGGGCTGCTCTACGCCCCCCATACCAGCGCCGGGCGGCTGCCGACGGAGCGCGGGCTGCGCTTCTTCATCGACGGGTTGCTGGAATTCGGCCAGCTCTCCGAGGAGGAGCGGGAGGCCATCGCCAGCCGCTGCGCCGCCTCCGGCCGCTCCCTGCAGGACACGCTGGGCGAGGCGGGGCGGATGCTCTCCGGCCTCGCCGGCGCCGCCGGGCTGGTGGTGGCGCCCAAGACCGAATCGGCGGTGCGGCATATCGAGTTCGTGGCGCTCGGCCCCGGCCGCGCCCTGGTGGTGCTGGTGGGCGAGAGCGGCCAGGTCGAGAACCGGGTGATCGAGGTCCCCGCCGGCCTGCCCACGGGGGCGCTGGCCCAGGCGACCAACTACCTGAACAACCGGCTCAACGGCCGCACGCTGGAGGAGACCCGGACCCAGGTCACCGAGGAGATCGCCGCCAACCGCAGCGCGCTCGATGCCCTCACCACGCAGGTGGTGGAGGCGGGGCTGGCCACCTGGGCCGGCGGCGGCGGCGGCTCCCTGATCCTGCGCGGGCAGTCGCGGCTGCTGGAGAACCTCGACCACGCGGCGCGGGTCGGCGAGATCCAGGGCTTGTTCGACCGGCTGGAGGCGCAGGAGACCATGCTCCAGCTCCTGGAGCTGGTGCAGCGCGGCGAGGGGGTGCAGATCTTCATCGGCGCCGAGAGCGGGCTCTTCGACGCCGCCGGGCTGTCGATGATCGTGGCCCCCTTCCGCAACGCCCAGGAGCGCATCGTGGGCGCCGTGGGCGTGGTGGGCCCCACGCGCATCAACTACGGCCGGGTCATCCCGGTGGTGGACTACACCGCCCGGGTGATCGGCCAGCTTCTGGGATAGCGCCGGCAGCCGGCCGTGGCCACGGCGAGGTGGGGCGCCGCTTTCCCCCGGCGACGCTGTCGCCAGCGCGCCCGCTCCGATCACGCCTCCGCCAGCGTCTCCGCCGAGAGCTCGCCGCCCGGGCCGGCCATGCCATAGGGGAAGAACTGCTCGCCCCGCGCGTCGTAGACGGTGACGGAGGTTCCTCCCCCGGCCCGGCCGGTGAAGCGCTCGCCCGAGACCAGGTCGCGGCCGGAGAAGCCGACATCCCCGTCCAGGCGCAGCTCCACCACCCCGCCATCCTCCAGCACGATCCGGCCCGGCTCGGACCGCACGGCGAGGCCCGAGGCCAGGTCACGGAAGCCGCCGGCATACGGCTCGATGGCGAAGACCTCGCCGGCATCGAAGGCATAGACGGTGTAGGGGCAGCGGCCGGCGCGGCGGCGGTGGACCTCCACGGCGACGATCCGGCGCAGGTCGGGGTGCATGCGGGTCTCCTGATCCGGGGTCCAGGGCGCGGTCATGCGGGCGGCAGCACGGCCAGGGCGTCCACCTCCACCAGCAGCTCCGGCGCCACCAGCGCGGCGACGCCGACCAGGGTGGAGCAGGGCATGGGGTCGGCAAAGAACTCCCGCCGCGCGGCGCTCACCTCCGCCTTGCGGGCCATGTCGGTGAGGTAGACGGTCAGCTTCACCACCCCCGCCGCGGAGCCGCCCGCCGCCTCGACCAGCGCCAGCACCTTGTGCAACGCGTGCCGCGTCTGGTCGGCCACGCTGCCGTCGCCCAGCACCCCGCCGCCCGGCGCGCCGGCATGCTGGCCCGAGACGTGGATCAGCCCACCGGCGACAAGGCAGTTGGAGAACAGTCCCGGCGGCGGCTCTGGCACCGCCGGGGTGGCGACGCGACGGATCACGCCTTGCCGGCCGCGCGCAGCTCGGTGATGTGCTTGCGCGCGAGCTGGGAGAGGTAGCGGCGCAGGCGGATCAGCCCGGCATCGTGCTGGTAGAGCATCTCGTACTTCTCCAGCCCGGGCTTGCAGCCGGCCAGCATCTCGCGGTCCTGCTCCAGCACCGCCCAGTGCCGCGGCTCCATCCTGTTGCGGTACAGGAAGCGCCAGACGTCGCGCTGCCAGCCTTCCACCTTGCGGCAGCGCCAGAAGAAGCTGGCGGTGTTGTTCTCGTCGATCGGCGTGGCGAAGCCGATGATGGCGAAGTTGCCGCCCGGGCCGCCGGAGGGCGGGTAGGGGATCTCCAGCCGCACGTAGAGCGCGCCGTCGTCCACCAGCTCCGACCAGTCGAAGTTGACGTCGCGCTGGCCCTCCTTCTCGAAGACGAAGCCGGTGGGCGTGTCGCGGGTGACGAAGTGGGCCTCCGTCTCGCCCTGGTACATCGTGTGGGAGTTGGCGTGCAGGAAGGTCCCGTGCATCGGGTCCATCGCGTTGTCCAGCGAGTAGCGCCAGAACATCTCCCAGTCGGCGTAGCAGACGAAGCGTTCCCACTCGGGTGCTGCGAGCTGCGGCGGGGGGACGAAATCCGGCGCCTCCTCGTGCAGCGCGTCGCCGAACCAGACGAAGACGACGCCCGCCACCTCGACGGAGGGCCAGGTCTTCACCGCCTTCTTGCCCTCCAGCGGGCAGCCCGGCTGGCCGGGGACGGAGAGCACGGTGCCGTCGCCGCCGACCTCCACGCCATGGTAGTTGCAGCGCAGCCGGTCGCCCTCGTTCATCCCGCGCGAGAGCGGCACGGCGCGGTGCGGGCAGCGGTCCGTCTGGACGTGGATCGCGCCCTGCGTGTCGCGCCACAGCACCAGCGGCTCGCCCAGTCGGGTGATGCCGACGGGCTTGTCGCCGGCGCGCACGAAGCGCGAGGGCAGCACCGGCCACCAGCGGTTGCGGACGCCGAGCTTGAGGTATTCGCGGATCTCCGCCTCGGTCACCGGCGGCGGGCGGTCCCCGGCGGCAGGGGCGGGACGTTGCAGCGTGGTCGCGCTCATCGGCTCAGGCTCCCAGCTCGCGCATCACGGCCTGGAAGTTCTCCGGGGTCCAGCTTCCCCCCTGGCGCGGCCGCACGCGCGAACGGTTCAGCGCGGCCACCAGCTCCTCCAGCTCCCAATGCCCCTTGGCGAAGGCATTCTCGATGGTGCCGGCCAGGTCGTCCTCCCACTCCGTCGGCTCGCGCAGCAGATGCTGGCGCGCTTCGAGGTAGGGGAACTTGTAGGTGTCGTTCACGTCGCCTTCTCCTCTCGCCGGGCCTGCCATTCCCGCGTGAGCCGCTCGCGCACCGGGACGAAATCATAGGTGGGGTAGAAATCGGTCGAGAACACGCCCCAGGCGGAGCGTTCGATCTCGATGTTCACCGTGTTGAGCAGCGCGGGCGGCAGGCGCAGGGTCACGATCTGGCCCAGCCCCATCGCCACCGTCCAGCTCACGATCTCGCAACCCTCGGGCGGGAAGCGCTCCCACCAGGCGCGCTCCGCCAGCTTGCCCTGGATCTGGTCGATGTTCTGCGACTGGTCGTGCTTCAGCACGATGGTCAGCAGGATGCTCTCCCCGCTCACAGGTCGAGCACCAGCCGCGGCGACCTGGCGCGGGAGACGCAGGTCATCATGATGGTGTTGGACGCCCGCTCGGCGGAGGAGAGGATGCTGTCGCGGTGCTCCACCTCGCCCTCCAGCACCGCCACCTCGCAGGTGCCGCAGACGCCCTGCTCGCAGGAGCAGGGGATGGCGAGGCCCAGCTCGTTCAGCGCCTCCAGCACGCTCACCCCCGGCTCGACCCGGGTGGAGAGGCCGGAATTCGCGCAGACCACCTCGAAGCTCTCGGCGCCGCCGCCGCCCGCCTGCACGCGCGGGGTGAACCATTCGAAGCGCACGCTGTCGGGCACCCAGTGGCCGGTCGCCTCCTCCACCGCGGTCATCAGCGCATCGGGGCCGCAGCAGTAGAGCAGCGTGTCCGCCGGGACGTCCCGCAGCCGCTGCGCCACGTCCAGCCGCGTGCCCTCGGCCGAGGCGTGCACCACCACCTCGCCGCCCAGGGCCCGCGCCTCGGCCAGGAAGGGGGCGTCCGCCGTGCGCTTGGCGGCGAAGAGCAGGGTCCAGGGCGCGCCCGCGGCGCTCGCCGCGCGCATCATCGGCAGCAGCGGCGTGATGCCGATGCCGCCCGCGACGAAGAGGTAGCGCCCGGCACGGTCGAAGGCGAAGTTGTTGCGCGGGTAGCCCATGGTGACCACCACGCCCGGCCGCAGGTCGCCGCGATGGACGAAGCGCGAGGCCCGGCCGCCCTTCACGTCGCGCACGGCGATGCGGTAGTGGCGCCGGTCCGCCGGGTCGCCGCAGAGCGAGTACTGCCGGATCGCCCCGTCCGGCAGGTGCAGGTCGACATGCGCGCCCGGCTCGAAGCCCGGCAGCTCGCGCCCGTCCTCCGCCTCGAAGTCGAGGGAGAGCACGCCCGGCGCCTCCCAGGTCATGCGGCGCAGGCGGGCGGGGAAGGTCTGGGCCACCGCGACGGCCTTCACGGCCTCCGGCGAGACGGCGTTCATGCCCCCAGCTCCGACAGGCGGGCCCAGGGATGCGGCCGGCCCGAGGTGTCGAGGTAGAGCGACTTCTGCTGCATCCAGGCGCGCAGCCCCTGCCGGCCCTTCTCGCGCCCCAGCCCGCTGTCCTTCACGCCGCCGAAGGGGGTGGAGATGGAGAACTGCTTGTAGGTGTTCACCCAGACCGTGCCGGCCGCGACCGACCGCCCGACCCGCCAGGCGCGGCCCTGGTCCCGCGTCCAGATCCCGCAGGCGAGGCCGTACTCGCTGTCGTTGGCGATGGCCACCGCCTCCGCCTCGTCCTCGAAGGGCTGCACCACCACGACGGGGCCGAAGATTTCCTCCTGGCACACGCGGGCGGAATTCGGCAGGCCGGCGATGATGGTGGGCAGGTAGTAGATGCCCGCCTCGTACGCCGCGCCCTCGGGGCGGCGGCCGCCGGCCAGGATCTCGCCCCCCTCCTCGCGCGCGAGGGCGACGTAGCGCTCCACGCTGTCGCGGTGCGGGTCGCGGATCATCGGCGCCACCTGCGTCGCGGGGTCGGCGGGATGGCCGACGCGCAGCGCCTTCGTGGCCGCGACCAGCCGTTCCAGGAAGCGGTCGTAGACGCCGCGCTGCACCAGCAAGCGGGAGCCGGCGATGCAGGACTGGCCGGTGGAGGAGAAGATGCCGAACAGCACCCCCGCCAGGGTCAGGTCCAGGTCCGCGTCGTCGAAGACGATGGTGGCGGACTTGCCGCCCAGCTCCAGCGAGACGGGCATCAGCTTGCGCGCCGCCTTCTCCGCCAGGGCGCGGCCGGTGGCGGTGCCGCCGGTGAAGCTGACCTTGCCCACCGCCGGATGCGTGACCAGCGTCTCGCCCACCTCGTCGCCCCGGCCCGGCAGCACGGAGAGCAGGCCGCGCGGCAGCCCCGCCTCCTCCACGATCTGCGCCAGGACCAGGGAGACCAGCGGGCTCCAGGAGGCGGGCTTCATCAGCACGGCGTTCCCGGCGGCCAGCGCCGGCGCCAGCTTCTGCGCATCCGAGGCGATGGGCGAGTTCCAGGGGGTGATCCCCGCCACCACGCCGATCGGCTCGTGCACCGAGAAGGTCAGGTAGTCGCCGCGGGCGGGCGTCATCGCCTCCTCCTCCGTCTCCAGCACGGCGGCGAAGTAGCGGAAGGTGCCGGCGGCGCTGGCGGCCAGCGCCCGGGTCTCGGCGAGCGTCTTGCCCGTGTCGCGGCTCTGCACCTGGGCGATGCGCTCGGCGTTGCGGGCGATGCCCTCGCTGATCCGGTAGAGGTAGGCCGCGCGCTCGTGCGGGCGCAGGTTGCGCCAGGCCGGGTCGGCCGCGGCCGCCTGGGCGCGGGCGATCGCCTCCTCCACATCCTCGCGCGAGGCGCCGCGGAGGACGCGGTTCACGCTGCGGTCGGCGGGGTAGAGGGAGGTGATCTCCGCCCCCCGCCCCTCGCGCCATTCGCCGCCGAGGAAGATCCGGCCGTCGGGGAGTTCGAGGTTCTGCATCTGCGCCATCGCTCAGATCTCCAGCCACGCGGCGCGGTTCAGCAGCGCGCGCGCCATGCTGTACCCCGCCGTCAGCGAGGTCTTGGGATTGTCCGGCGAGGGGCGTCCCTCCAGCCGGATGGTGAAGTCCAGCGCGGCGGAGCGCACCGCCACCTCATGGACGTTGCGGGCGATGGCGGGATCGGCCACCAGCCGCACCCGGGTCCGGTCGAAGCCCAGCCCCGCCAGGGCGACCGTCGCCGCGACATTAGCGTTCGCCGGATAGTCCCGCGCCGCCTCGCGCGCCGTGCCCTCGTAGAAGGTCGCGGCCTCGGTCAGGGCGCCGAGGTCCAGCGCCCGCTCGGCCGGGCTGCCGCGCCAGGCCTGGGGCGGCTTGCGGCCAATGTAGGTGACGGTTTCCAGCCCGGAGAGCCTTGCCGCGCCCAGCGCGTCGATCCCGCCCACGGCGCCGGCCGGCAGGCCGATCCGCCCGCCGCCGCGCTGCGCCGCCGCCAGCAGCGCGTCGCGCAGCGTGTCGTCCGCTAGCGCGCCGGAGGAGATGAGGACGAGGTCGCAGCCGGCCTCCAGCACCGCCGCGCCATGCTCGCGCACCGCGGCATGGCCCGCGCACTCCGCCACCACCTGCGGCCCGTCCGCCAGGAAGGCGTCGCGGTCGGTGCGGATCTCCACCCGCTCCGCCAGGCGCGGGGCGCGCGGGATGCGCGCCCGGCCCGCATCGCGCACCAGCACGGTCAGCACCTCCAGCGGCGCCGGCAGCCCCTCGGCCAGGGCGCCGAGCAGCGTGGCCGTCATCCCGCCCGCGCCGATCAGCCCCAGCCGCCGCAGCATCAGCGCACGCTCCCGGCCGCGCCCGCCGGCGGGCCGGCGAAGCTCTCGGCGAAGGGGCCGACCGAGACCATGTCCACCTCGACCACGCAGGGGCCGTCGAAGGCGATGCCGCGGTCGAGTGCCGCGGCGAAGTCCTCGATCCGCGACACCCGCTCGTGCCGCAGCCCGATGGAGCCGCAGAGCATCGCGAAGTCCGGCGTCAGCAGGTCGGCGTAGTGGCGCCGGCCGCCGTACTGCGCGTCCTGGATGTTGCGGATCACGCCATAGCCGCGGTCGTTCATCAGCACGAAGACCACGGGCGCGCGCATGTCCGTGGCCGTCGCCAGCTCGCCGATGTTCAGCATGGCGCCGCCGTCGCCGACCAGGGCGACGGTCTTCGCCTCGCCGGCCATGGACGCGCCGATCGCCATGGCGATGCCCTGGCCGATGCCGCCGCCCAGCGCGTGCACGCCGAGGTGCGGCGCGGCGAGCTGGACGTAGCGGTTGCCGAAGGTGCTGTTGGACAGCGTCACGTCGCGCACGAAGGGGTGCCGCCCCGGCGCCACGCGGGCCAGCAGGTCGTCCGCCACCACCTGGTAGGGGCCGAGGGTGGAGCGCAGCGCGCCCTCCGACTGCGCCCGGGCGATGGCGATGTCGTGCAGGAAGGCGGCGTCCGTCGCCAGCTTCTCCGGCAGGCGGGCGAGCAGCCCCTCCAGCACCAGCCGCGCATCGCCGGGGATGAACAGGTCCACCGGGTAGTTGCGCCCCGCCTGGGTGGCGTCCGCATCCACCTGCACCAGCGGCTGCGGCAGCGGCATGGCGTTGTTGCGCGTCTCGTTGCCGCGCAGGCGGGAGCCCACCACCACCATCAGGTCGGAGCGGGCGTAGAGCGCCGCCGCCGCGGGGGTCATGTTGAAGGCGCCCAGGCTGTGCGGATGGTCCTCCGGCACCGTGGCGCGGCCCTGGGTGCTGGTGACGATGCCGATGCCGCGATCGGCCAGCGCCGTCGCCGCCGCCGCCGCGCCGCGCGCGCCGCCGCCCAGCCACAGCATCGGGCGGCTGGCGCGCAGCAGCAGCGCCGCCATCTCGTCCAGCAGCGCCGGGTCCGGCGGGGTGGGGGCGATGTGCAGGCTGGCCGGCAGGGCGCGGCCGCGGGCCTTGGCCCGCTGCACGTCGATGGGGATCTCCAGCGAGACGGGGCCCGACGGCGCCGACAGCGCGGCGCGGGCGGCGGCCAGCAGCGTGTCGACGGCGGCCGAGGGCTCCCAGATGCGGTGGAAGGCCTTGGACACCGCCTTGAGCATGTCCGCCTGGCGCGGCACGTCGTGGATGGCGGCGCGGTCGCGGTCCATCAGGGCGCGGTCCACCGTGCTGGTGATGTGCAGCACCGGGGAACCCGCGGTCAGCGCCTCCACCTGCGCGCCGGCCGCATTGCCCGCGCCGGTGCCGGTGGAGGTGATGACCACGCCCAGCCCCTTGGAGACGCGGGCGAAGGCGTCGGCCATGTTCATGGCGCCCGCCTCGCCGCGCGCGGGGACGAAGCGGATGCGGCCCTGGCGCGCGATGGCGTCCAGGATGGGCATGTTGTGGATGGAGATGACCCCGAAGACGGTGGTCACGCCCAGATCGGCGAGTGCCCGGGCGAGCAGGTCGCCGACGGGCTCCTCCTCGGTCAGGCGGGTGGCGGTAAGCGGCGAGACGTCCATGGCGGGCGTTCCGGTCCTGTCGTCAGATGTGTCGCGAAACGCCGCCCGAAACCTCGAGGCTGGCGCCGGTGATGTAGCCCGCCGCCGGCGAGCCGAGGAACAGGATGGCGCGGGCGGGCTCCTCCGGCCGGCCGAGCCGGCCGAGCGGGATGCCCTTCTTCGCCGCCAGCGCGCCGAACCACTGCTCGCGCGTCTGGGCCCTGTCGTCGCGCGCCTCGAAGCGGCGCTGCCACTGGCCGGAATCCACCAGCCCGAGCAGGACGGAGTTCACCCGGATGCGCGGCGCGAATTCGGTGGCCAGCGACTTCAGCAGGTTCTGCACCCCCGCCCGCGCGGCGGAGGTGCAGACCATGTGCGGTTCCGGCTGGATCGCCAGCAGCGAGTTCACGCCGACGATGGCGGGGCTCTCCGCACGGTCGAGCAGCGGGCGGAAGGCGCGCAGCGGCAGCACCTGGGAGAAGAACTTCAGCCGCAGCTCCTCCGCCCAGTCGGCATCGGTGGTGTCGGCGAAGGTGGAGACGCGGCCCTGCCCGGCATTGTTCACCAGCAGGTCCACCGCGCCGCCGGACCACTCCGCCACGGCGGCGGCGAAGCCCTCGACCTCCTCGCGCACCAGCACGTCGCAGCGATGCGCCAGCAGCCGGTCGCCGCCCTCCAGCGACGCGGCGGCGGCCTGCAGCCGGCCGGCATCGCGGCCGCAGATGGCGACGCGCGCGCCCTCCGCCAGCAGCAGCCGCGCGGTGGCGAGGCCGATGCCGGAGGAACCGCCGGTGACGACCGCGGTGCGGCCGGAATAGCCGAGGTCCATCGCCTCAGCCCGCCGTCTGCCAGCCGGCATCGGGGCGGCCGGCCATGACGGTGCGCATGGCGGGCGTGGGCGGGCCCGCCGTCATCCAGGTGTCCATCTTCTCCGGCACGTCGCGCGGCCAGACCTCCGGCTGGTGCGTCGCCTCGTCGATCTGCTGCACCTCGGAGGTGAACTCGATCACGAAGCCGGAGGGCGAGACGAAATAGGCGAAGGGGTTGTTCCCCGGCCCGTGCCGCCCCGGCCCCCAGGCCGGCGACTGGCCCAGCACCCGCATCCGGCCGATGCCGCGCATGAAGCTGTCGATCGAGGGCATCTCGAAGGCGACGTGGTTGATGGAGGCGTACATCCCCCGGTTCAGCGCGATGGAGTGGTGGTCGCTGAACTCCATGTCCGTCGCGCAGCGCAGGAAGACCATGGCGTTGGCCGAGTAGTCGCTGATGCGGAAGCCCAGCTTCTCCTCGAAGAAGGCCTGGAGCGATTCCATGCCGGGGGTGTTCAGCACGACATGCGACACCTTGCGCGGCAGGGCGCGCTCGTCATCCGTGTCCGCATGCCGCGCCACGTCGGCGGCAAAGCGCAGGCGGCGCCCCTCCGGGTCGAGCGCGGTGAAGCCGTAGCCGCCGCCGGGGGTGGAGAGCTCGGCCGGCGGGCCGCTCACCGCCACGCCCTCGGCGACGAGCTGGGCGTGCAGCAGGTCCACCCGCTCGCGCGTGCGCATGCCGAAGTTGATGTAGTCGATACCGTAGGTGCTGTCCTCGCGCAGCGCGTAGATCCACTGCTCCGGACCCGTGCCGCGGAAGTAGACGGTGCCGTCATTGCCCTGGGCGACGGTGCGCATCCCCCAGTTCTTCTCGTAGAACTCGCGGGTCGGCGCCACGCCGGGGGCGCGCATCGCGATGCCGCGCATGAAGTCCACGGAAATGCGTTCGCTCATGGCACCGCCTCCAGAATCCTGCTCGTCTGCCGCTCTGCCGCGGGAGCATCCTCGCGCGTCCCGGTCGGCTTCATCCAGCCCAGGCGGCAGGAGATCTCCTCGGCCGCCGCGCGCAGCGCCGCGCCGATCTCCGCCCGCCGCGCCGGGTCGTGGAAGGTCGCGGTCGGGCCGCTGGCGTTCAGCGCGGCGACGGGCGCGCCGGTCGTGTCGAACACCGCCGCGGCGACGGAGCTGATCCCCGCCTCGAAGAAGCCGTCGCTCCAGGCCAGGCCCTCGGCACGGTCGGCCTCCAGCCGGGCGCGGAGCTGCTCCAGGGTGGTCGCCGTGTGCGCCGTCACCGCCGGCAGCTTCACGCCGGCATAGAGCGCCTCGACCTCCGCCCAGGGACGGTTCGCCAGCATGATCCGCCCCATCACCCCGGCATGGGCCGGCAGGCGGCTGCCGATGCGGATGTTGCTGACATAGGCGCCGCGCTCGGGGGTGCGGCGGACGACATAGACCACCTCCCGCCCGTCCGGCACGCCGAGATGGACGGAGAGGTGCAGCGCCTCGGCCAGGCGCGTCGCCACGGGGACGGAGACCTGCACCAGATCCTGGGAGAAGAAGGCCTGCGCCGCGAGGCCGATCAGCGCCAGCCCGACGCGGTAGCCCTGGCCCTCGCCGCGGGATTCGATGAAGCGCTCCGCCTCCAGCGTGCGCAGCAGGCGCAGCAGCGTGGTGCGGTTGATGCCCAGCTCGCGCGCGGTGCGCGCCATGTTGGTCACCGGGTCGCCCTCGGCGATGTGGCGCAGCAGGCGCGTGGCGCGCTGCACCGGGGCCGAGAGATAGGCGTCCTCGGGGCCTTCCGCGGTCTCACCCATGCTCCGTCTCCGTCAGCAGCGCCGCGACCGCCTCCGGCCGCTCCTGCGGCAGGGCATGGCCGGCGCCCGGAACCTCCAGCAGCGCGCCGGCGTGCCGCAGCGCGTCGTGCAGCCGGTGCGCGTTGGCGGGCGGCGTCACCACATCCTCCAGCCCCACGGCCACCGCCGTCGGCGCCTCGATGCGCGCGGCATCGGCCAGCAGGTCCCCGGCACCCAGGGCGCGCACGGCCTGGGCGTAGCCGTCCGGCCGCACCGCGCCCATCGCAGCGCGCACGGCGGCCAGCACCTCCGGCTTCTCTTCCGGCCGGTACACCAGCCGCGCGGCGCGGGCGGCGGCGAAGGCCACGGGGCCCATCCGCTCCAGCTCGTCGATTCGCCCCTGCACGGCGGCCGGCAGGGGCATGCCCGGCGGCACGCCATAGCCCAGCGCCGGGGAGAGCAGGGCCAGCGTCGCCACCCGGTCCGCCCGCGTCGCGGCGAAGCGGGCGGCGAAGAGGCAGCCGAGCGAATGCCCCACGAGCCGCACCCGGTCGAGGCCCAGCGCGTCCAGCAGCCGCTCCAGCGCTTCGGCGTAGTCGGCCGGGCCCGGCGCGGCGGGCGCCAGGGCGTCGGAGCCGCCATAGCCCGGCGCGTCCCAGGCGATGGCCGTGGCATGCGGGTCGAGCAGGTCCAGCAGCCGCTCCCAGCTCCGCGCGTTGCTGCCGATGCCGTGCAGCAGCACCAGCGGCAGGGCGCCGCCCCCGCCGTCGCGGCGCAGCCCGGTCAGGCCGGCGGCGCGGAGGGGGGTGATGGGCGCGCCCGGCACGGTCAGTGCGCCCGGCGGGGGATGTAGTGCAGCACCCGCGCCTCGACCGCCGCCACGGCCCAGTAGAGCGCGATGCCGATCACCGTCAGCAGCAGGATGGCGTTGAACACCATGGCGGTGTTGGCCGCGCCCTCGCCATAGGTGATGAGGTAGCCGAGGCCCACCGAGCCGCCGACCAGCTCGCCCACCGTCACGCCGATCACGGCGAGCGTGGCGCCGATGCGCAGCCCGGCCATCAGGTTGGGCATGGAGGCGGGGAAGAGCACCTTCCAGAAGACCTGCGCGCGGCTCATCGAATAGGCGCGGGCGAGGTTCACCAGGTCGCGGTCGGCGGTCTTCATCGATTGCAGCACGTTCACCAGGATCGGGAAGAAGACGACCAGCACGGTGACGATCAGCTTGGGCCAGGCGTTGTAGCCGAACCACATGATGAAGAGCGGCGCGAAGGCCACCTTCGGCGCGATCTGCAGCGCCAGGATGTAGGGGGAGAGCACCTTCTCCCACAGCGGCGAGAGCCCCAGCGCATAGCCGCAGGCGGCGCCGAGCAGCCCGCCCGCGACGAAGCCCAGCACCGCCATGGCGGCGGTGGAGGCGACGTGCATCCACAGGCTCTCCTGCGCCGCCATGCGCGCCATCTCGGTCGCCATGTCCGTCACGGTGGGGATGATGTAGCGCGGCACGCCCAGCGCCGGCGGCAGGAACTGCCACAGCGCCAGCACCACCACCGCCACGCCGGCCATCGCGACCGGCAGCAGCAGGGAGGAGAAGCCCGACAGGAGCGGCGCGCGCGGCGCCGCCCCGGCCACGGGGGAGGAGGCGGTGGCGGACATCAGCCGACAAACTCGTTGGTGTAGAGCTCGGGGACGGGGACGGCGGTCTGGATGATGCCGTTCTCCATGTAGAACTTCTGCACGGTGCGGATGCGCTCCGCGTCGAAGCGGCCGAGATCCTCGGGCCTGGGCGTCGCATAGACCTGCTCGGCGTAGCGGCGGAGGATGCGCTCGATCTCCGCCTCCTTGCCCGCATGCTGCGGCACGGCGGAGACGTAGACGCGCGTGGCGGCGGCCGGGTCGGCGATGACGTCGCGGATCGCCTTCAGCGTGCCGCGCACCACGCCGCGCACCAGGGCCGGCCGCTCGGAGATCAGCTTGTCCGAGGTGAGGATCGCCTGCGCCATGGCGGGGAAGAGCTGGTCGATCGGGTGGTAGTCCAGCGGGACGTTCGCGTCCTCGATGGTGATGCCCCATTCCGGGGTCGCCATGATGGCGTCGAGGTCGCCGCTGATCATCAGCTGCGTCATGCCCGCGGCGCCGACCGCCTGGATCTGCACGTCGTTGCGCTTCAGCCCCAGCGCGGCCAGGGTGCCGAGCAGGGCGTAGAAGCTCGTGTCCTGGAAGGCGATGACGCCGATCTTCTTGCCCTTCAGCCCCGCGATGTCGCGGATGCCGGCGGCCTTGCGGATGGCGACCTGGAAGATGGGGCGGTGGCCCAGCAGCGCCACGGCGCGCACCGGCAGGCCCTGGGCCCGCACGATCATCGAGGTGTCGCCGACGCCGCCGCCGATCTCGGCATTGCCCAGCCCCACCTGCTTGGCCACGTCGGCGCCGCCGCGCCCGGCCTGGAAGGTCAGCTCCACGCCCTCGGCGGCGTAGTAGCCCTGCTTCTGGGCGATCTGGAACGGGCTGAAGGCCGGCAGGAAGGGCGGCGCGGGGAGGAGGTAGGTCGCCTTCTCCGCCGCCCAGGCCGTGCGCGGCCCCGCGGCGAGGACGCCTGCGCCCAGGATGGCGCCGGCCAGGCTGCGTCGCGTCAGTGCCACCATGCTCGTCGGGCTCCCCGGTTCGGTCTGCTGGGTCTTGGTCATGCGCCGCCTCGCCTCAGACATCGTGGCGGTCGGTCAGGTGCAGGGACTGGAACAGGTGCGCGATCATCTCCCGCGCGGGGGCCAGGCCCTGGCGCGCGATCGGGTCCTCGCGATGCGGCAGGTCCACCACGATCTCCTCCACGATGCGCCCCGGGCGCTCGCTCATCACCAGGATGCGGTCGGACATGACCACCGCCTCGGTCAGGTCGTGGGTGATCAGCAGGGTGGTGACGCCGGAGGCCTGGATGGTCTCGGCGAAGGAGCGTTGCAGCAGCAGCTTGGTCTGGGCGTCGAGCGCGGAGAAGGGCTCGTCCAGCAGCACGATCTCCGGCTCGATGGCCAGCGTCCGGGCCAGCGCCGCGCGCTGGCGCATGCCGCCCGAGAGCTGGTGCGGGTAGCGGTCGGCGAAGTCCGTCAGGCGGCAGCGCGCCAGCTCGCGCAGCGCGCGGGCCCGGCGTTCCGCCCTGGCGATGGGGCGCGCTTCCAGCCCGAACTCCACGTTGCGCAGGATGGTGCGCCAGGGCAGCAGCAGGTCCTTCTGCAGCATGAAGCCGACATGCGCGCTGGGGCCGGTGACGGCCTCGCCGGAGAGGCGGACCTGCCCCTCGCTCGGCCGGTCGAGGCCGGCGACCATGTTCAGGATGGTGCTCTTGCCGCAGCCGGAGGGGCCGACGATGGAGACGAACTCGCCCGGGCGCACGTCGAAGGTCAGCCCCTCGACCGCGGTGAAGACCGCGCCGCGCCGGTCGCGGTTGGGGAAACGCCGGGTCACGCCGTCAAGCGACAGGACGGCCTGCGCAGGAGAGGCCGGCGGCACGACGGAGGCGGACGGACGCGGCAAGGTGATCTCCCCAAGGCTCACGGGCGTCTCCGTTCAAATAAGAACTCTGCGTTCGTCTTTTACGCTAACGACACGCCTGCCTTTGCGTCAACACAAATTGACGCCCGTTGCGATCTTGCGCACGGGCTCTCCGGGAGAAGTGCGTGCTGCGGTGGCAGATGCCTGCGGAAACGGCGCGTCCTGCCAACGGCGGGATGACCCGCTGCGCTGCTGTGTTCCAGCGGTGGACCGGGAGGGGACGCCGGCCTGCGGCATCGACGCCGTGCGTCGATCCCCGTCCCGGACCCTCCCCGGCCGAGGCCACAAGCGAGCCCCGGTCCCCGCTGGGAGTCTGGTGCTTCATGGCTGCCGTCAGCCTGCAGGCTGAACCCTGACGGCGCGCGGACAGGCGGGACTCTGAAAGCTCAGAAGGCGTCAGCGAATGCTGCTGCCATACCCGCCGAGGAGCATGGCTCCTCGGCGCCTCGACCCCGTCGCAGTCATCCGCGCGGCAGCGCCGATCGGGTCCAGGGCCCGCAGGGTCCTGGCGGAGTGGGGGTATCGGGGGCGAGGCAGAGCCTTGCCCCCGGGCCACGGACGGACCCTGTGCCAGCACGGATCAAGGCGCATTCCGTCGACCGGATGAGGCAGTATCGTTCCGGGCTGGCGGATTGGGGCCGGGCGCTGTGCCGGTCTACGGCGGTGTCAGCCGTGTGGGCGCAGGCTTCGGACCACGTCGTCCGGGGGCAGGTGGTTGGCCCCGTCGGCGTAGCGCCAGTCCACCATCAGGCCACGCCGGTCCTGGACTGCCGTGCGGCCGACGAAGGTGCCGAGCGTGGCCTGATGATCGATCGCGCGGAACTCCACCGTTCCCGTGCCGAAGGCGGTGTCGTAGCGCAGGCCGGAGAGCGCCGCGATCAGCGCCTCCGTCTCCGTGCCGCCGGCCTTCTCCAGCGTGGCGGCGATGACCGTGACGGTGTCGTGGCCGATCACCGAGCCGCAGCGGGGCGCCTCACCCCAGCGGTCGAGATAGGCGGCGCGGAAGGCGTCGTGCACGGGGTTGCGCAACTGCGGCTCCGGGTATCCGGTGACGATCCAGCCCTCCGGGGCCGCCTCGCCCAGCGGGTCCAGGTATTCCGGCTCCCCGGTCAGCAGCGAGACGACGCTGCGGCCCTCGAACAGCCCCACCGCCTGGCCGTTCCGGACCAGCGCGGCCAGGTCCTCGCCGAAGCAGGCGTTGAACACCGCCTCCGCCTCGGTCGCCGCCAGGGCCGGCACCACGGCGTCATCGAACCGCCCCAGCGCCGGGTACTGGCCGCCGACGAACTGCACCTCCGGCCGCGCGCGGCGCAGCCGCTCGCGGAAGTGGCGCACGGCGGACTGGCCGTACTCGTAATTGGGGGCGACGGTGGTCCACCGCGTGGCCGGCAGCTTGGCCGCCTCCTCCGCCAGCATCGACGCCTGCATGTAGGTGTTGGGGCGCAGCCGGAAGGTGAAGCGGTTGCCGCGCGACCAGACCAGCGCATCGGTCAGCGGCTCGCTGGCCAGGTAGACGCGCCGGCTCTGCTCGGCCGCCTCGCTCAGCGCCAGGCCGATATGGGAGAGGAAGCCACCGGCCAGCAGCGCCACCCCCTCCTCCTGCACCAGCAGCCGGGCTTGGCGCGCCGCCTCCTCCGGCCGGCCGGAATCGTCGCGGAACAGCGTCTCCATCCGCGCGCCGAGCACGCCGCCCCGGGCGTTGAGCGTGTCCTCCGCCAGCGTCCAGCCCTTGCGGTAGGCGTCGAGGAAGCCGGCATGCTGGCCGTGCGAGTTCACCTCGCCGATGCGCAGCCGGTCGCCGCGGGCCTGCAGCCGCACGGGCGCTGCCAGGGGCGCCGCCACCGCCCCGGCCAGGACCGCCCGTCGCCCGATCGCCCGCATCCTCGTCCTCCGTCTCCGGGCCCTGGCCGTGCCTTGCCGGTGCGCCAGTCCCGCATCTGATACCGGCCCGCACGGGCGTGCCGCGTGCGGGCCGGTATCAGATGCGGGGGCGCCATGGCAGGCGCAAGGCAGGGGCGGCGCGGGAGCGTGGCCGGGAGGGGCGCGCTCACCCGGCCGGCAAGGGCTCGGCCGGGGGAGGTGCCAGCCCCCGGAGCAACGCCGCCAGGGTGGCGAACTGCGGCGCGCGCGGGTCGGAGCGGCGATGCGCCAGCGCCACCTCCCGCCCCATCGCGGGGATGGCCGCCCCGAGCGGGGAATAGGCGAGCAGCCCGTCCATCGTGCCCAGGCTGGCGGCGGCCAGCGCGGGCACCAGCGCCACGCCCTCGCCGGCCGCGACCATGTGGCGCACCATCTCCAGCCCGGTGGCGTGGCGGCCGGCGCGCGGCACGGCGGGGCCGCAGAGGGCCAGGGTCTGGTCGGTCAGGCAGTGGCCCTCGCCGAGCAGGACCAACCGTGCCCCGGTCTCCTCCAGCGGCCAGCGTGGCGCCACCTCCGGCGGGTGCATCAGCAGCAGCGGCTCGCGGAACAGCGGATGCAGCGTCAGCGCCGGGTCCGGCAGGGGCAGGCAGGCCAGCGCCACGTCCAGCCCGTCCGAGCGCAGCGCCGCGACCAGCCCGGCCGAACGCTCCTCGCTGAGGATCGGGCGCAGCTCCGGGAAGGCTTCCCGCAGCGGCCGCAGCACCCGTGGCAGCAGGTAGGGGCCAAGGGTGGGGAGCGCCCCGATGCGCAGCGGGCCCGACAGCGGCCCCTCGCCGGCGCGGGCCACCGCCAGCAGGGCTCGGGCCTGGGCGATCACCTGCCGGGCCGCCTCCACCACCGCCTCGCCGCGCGGGGTGACCAGCACCCGGCCGGGGCCGCGTTCGAACACCTGGGTGCCCAGCAGGGCTTCGAGCTTGCGGAGCTGGGCGCTGAGCGCGGGCTGGGAGACGCCGCACCGGCTCGCGGCCCGCCCGAAGTGACGGAGCTCCGCGACGGCCACCAGGTATTCTAGGTCGCGCAGGGAGAGGCCCGCGAGGGACATAGGCGATAACTCACGAAACAGATAAGACGATAAGAAACGTCTATTGATCCGACAAGATCAATGTCCTGTCCCGCCGACCCGCCGGGTTGCAGAACCCTTTGGGCAGGGCCGGGCGAGGAGCGATGGCAGAGAGATCGATGCGACGGGAAGGCGGGGCGGTCCGCCCCGTGGCGCCGGCCCCGGGGCCGGCGCATCCCGGGCCTTCCCCGGTCGGGCGGGCAGCGCTGGTCCTGCTGGTGCGGCTGATGGCGCACCGACGCGAGGCTTCCCGCGGCGCGGGCAAGGGCTGATCGCGCCCGGAGGCTGAGCCGCCAGGGCAGACCCGCAGGGGACGCCGATCGGGCGACGCCGGGCCGGAGATGCCGGACGGGGCCGCCCGGGCCGGCCGTATCAGGCCTGGGCCTTCTCGCCGAGATAGGCCGTCGCGTCGATCTCCACGAGGCAGTCCGGGAGCCGAGCCCCTGGACGATGCAGGAGACGCGGTGCGGCGGGTCCTCGGCGAAGTTGGCGAAGTAGACCTCGTTCATCGGCTCCCAGTGCGCCCGGTCGGTCACGTAGACCGTGCACTTCACGACATCCTTCAGCGTGCCCCCCGCCTCCTCGATCAGGGCGCGGATGTTGTCGATCGCCTGCTGCGTCTGCGCCCGGGCGTCGCCCAGCACGAAGCGGCCCTGGAGGTCGCGCCCGGTGCAGCAGACGAACATGAAGCCCCCGGCCAGCGTCGCCTGGGCGAAAGGGCGGGCGCTCTTCGCGACCTTGGGGGAGGAGACGGCACGCTTGGGCATGGGCTGGGACTCCGGTGGTGATGGCGTCCGGATGGACGTGGCATGACGCGTGCTTAATCCGCGTCTCGTGGCCCGTAAATTCGGTGCGGGCGCCTTTCCCGGAGGGATGGATGATCGGTCGGCGTCGGTTGGTGACGGGGGCCCTCGGCCTGGGGCTCGGGGCGGCCACCGGCGCGGGGTCGGCGGGCGCGCAGATCCTCCCGGGCGGCAGGCCCATGAAGCTGGTCGTGCCCAACCCGCCCGGCGGCCAGTCCGACACCATCGCCCGCCTCTACGCCGATGCGTTGCAGGCCGCGGCCGGCCAGTCCGTGGTGGTGGAGAACCGCACCGGTGCCAACGGCCTGATCGCCATGGATGCCGTGGCGCGCGCCCCGGCGGACGGCCAGACCCTGGGCATCTTCAGTGTCACCGCCTTCAACGCCCTGCCGGCGATGATGGCGAAGATGCCGCTGGACGTGGAGCGTGACCTGTTCCCGCTGACCAGCATCGTCACCAGCACCACCCTGTGCGTCGTCACCGCCGAACGGGCCAGGGAGCGCGGCTGGACCGATTTCCGGGCCCTGGTCGACTGGGCGCGCAAGCCGGGGAACGAGTTGACCAACGGCGCCGCGGCCAGCGGCGGCGCCTCGCACCTGCTCTGCGCCACCATCGCCAAGCGATCGGGGGCGGCCATCACGGTGGTGCCCTATCGCGGCGGGGCGGCGGCGCTGAACGACCTGCTCGCCGGCTCGATCGACATGGTCTTCGACTTCATGCCCGCGCTGATGCCGCATGTCGCCGCCGGCAAGCTGGTGCCCCTGGCCGTGGGCATGCGGGAGCGCATCCCGCTGCTGCCCCAGGTGCCGGGCATGGGCGAGTTCGCCGACCTGAATCTCGCCGATATCGACCTGCAGTCGTGGAACGCCCTGACCGCCCCGGCCAACCTGCCCGCCCCTGTCGCGGCCGCCATTCTGGACGGGGTGCGCAAGGCCAATGCCCAGCCCGGGCTGGAGGAGAAGCTGCGCCAGTCCGGGTTGCTGATGATGCCGCCGCTGGACCCGGCCGGCGTGCAGGAGCGCCTGGCGCGCGAGCGGCCGCTGTGGCGCGAGATGGTCGCGGCCTCCGGCGCCCGGATCGAATAGGGCGCGGAGGCCGTCCCCGGGGGGGAGGCCCCCGGGGCAAGGCCGTGGCCGGGCCGGGGCAAGCCCCGGCCCGGCGCGTCAGGTGTTCATCGCGCCAATGGCGCGTCAGGTGTTCATCGCGTCGAAGAAGTCGTTGTTGGTCTTGCTGTACTTCAGCTTGTCCAGCAGGAACTCCATCGCGTCCTGGGTGCCCATCGGGTTCAGGATGCGGCGCAGGACCCACATCTTGGTCAGGGTCGCGCGGTCGACCAGCAGCTCCTCCTTGCGGGTGCCGGACTTGGTGATGTCGATCGCGGGGAAGGTGCGCTTGTCCGAGAGCTTGCGGTCCAGGACCAGCTCGGAATTGCCGGTGCCCTTGAACTCCTCGAAGATCACCTCGTCCATGCGGCTGCCCGTGTCGATCAGCGCGGTGGCGATGATGGTGAGGCTGCCGCCCTCCTCCACGTTGCGGGCGGCGCCGAAGAAGCGCTTGGGCCGCTGCAGCGCGTTCGCGTCCACGCCGCCCGTCAGCACCTTGCCCGAGGAGGGCACGACGGAGTTGTAGGCGCGGCCGAGGCGGGTGATGGAATCGAGCAGGATCACCACGTCCCGCTTGTGCTCGACCAGGCGCTTGGCCTTCTCCAGCACCATCTCCGTCACCTGCACGTGGCGGGTGGCCGGCTCGTCGAAGGTGGAGGCGACCACCTCGCCGCGCACGGTGCGGGCCATGTCGGTGACCTCCTCCGGCCGCTCGTCGATGAGCAGGACCATCAGGAAGACGTCGGGGTGGTTGGCGGAAATCGACTTGGCGATGTTCTGCAGCATCACCGTCTTGCCGGTGCGCGGCGGCGCCACGATCAGGGCGCGCTGCCCCATGCCGATGGGGGCGACCAGGTCGATGACCCGGTGGGTGTTGTCCTTGGTCGGGCCCTTGCTGCTGGCGGGTGCCGCCTCTAGCTCCGGGTTCTCCATCCGCAGCCGGCGGGTGGGGTAGAGGGGCGTGAGGTTGTCGAAGTTGATGCGGTGCTTCAGCGCCTCGGGCGGCTCGAAGTTGATCGCCTCGACCTTCAGCAGGGCGAAGTAGCGCTCGCCGTCCTTGGGCGCCCGGATCTGCCCCTCCACCGTGTCGCCGGTGCGCAGGCCGAAGCGTCGGACCTGGGTGGGGGAGACGTAGATGTCGTCGGGGCCGGGGAGGAAGTTGGCCTGCGGGCTGCGCAGGAAGCCGAAGCCGTCGGGAAGGATCTCCAGGGTTCCATCCCCGTGGATCGCCTGGTCGTTCTCGGCCAGCGTCTTGAGGATGGAGTACATGATGTCCTGCTTGCGCAGGGAGGAGGCGTTCTCGATCTGAAGGGACTCGGCGAAGGCAACCAGGTCGCCGGGGCTCTTGGCCTTGAGTTCGGAAAGATGCATGTCGCGGACGAATCCGTCTGGGCAGGGAGGGCGGGACCCTTCCCGGTGAGCCAGTCCTGCGCTTCGGGGTACGGGACCCCAAGGCTGGTTGGCCGTCTCGCGGGGCGCTGCGCCAGGTTCCAGGGAAGGATGGCGCCGCCCGCGAGATCCCGAGAATGCTGGGAGGAGGGAAGCGCGAGACGGGCCGGTCGGTCCGAGTGCGCCTGCGGGAAGCGCTCGGATAATAGGGGTTTCGCGCCCCTTGCGTCAACGCCGTCCGGGCATTTTCCTTGCAGGGGCGGTTTCAACCTCCGTCGCCACCGCGGCGCTCGCCCCGGGTCCCGGGCGTTCCGGGTCCCGCAGGAGCCCCTTACCATGCCCGCCCCGCCACCCGCTGCCAGCCTGCCCTCGCCCATGGTGGAACGCATCGAGACCCGGCTGGACCGGCTCGGCCTCGCGCCGGAGGAGGCCACCCGCCGCGCCGGCCTGCCGCCCGGCAGCATTGCGAGGCTGCTGGCCGGCCAGGCGCCCAGCCCGCGCGGCCAGGCGTTGCGCAAGCTGGCCGAGGTGCTGGAATGCTCCATCTCCTACCTCGTCGGGCTGGACCCGGACGTGCCGCCGCCGCCGGAGGTGCTGGAGGAGGCGCAGGCGGATTTCGGCCTGCTGTCCGGCGACCAGGAGGCTTTGCTGGCGGCCTATGCCCGGCTCGACCATGCCGGCAAGCAGGCGCTGCTGGTGGCACGCCGCATGGCGGGGCCGGAGCCCGTGCCGGAACCCACGAAGCCGAAGCGCCGGCGCTGACCGGCCGGACCTGCCTTGTCCCGGCTCGCCACGCGGGGCCGGCGTCGCCGGGGGGCGTGTGGCATTGTGGCCACAATGTTGAGGTGCGGCACCATCCCGGCGGCCGGAGACAGCGGCAGAACTTTCGGTATCGAGATTATGCCGCTTAGCTAAACATCGTCTGCCTTTCGGGAAAGGAGCGGATTCGGCTTGCAGGGACGACCAGTCGCCAGGGCATGTTCGACGGCGGAGCCGGGACCGAGGGGCCCCGGGCCTTGCGCTGCGGTCCCCGGATCCGCCGCATGCCCGCGGCCCGGCCCTGCCGGACGATGCTCCTTCCCCCTGGGCGGGACAGTGCTGCGCGGCGGTCTCGCAAGCCAGCGCCTGGCCACAGCCACGCCAACCGACAGAGGACTTCCATGAGCATCCGCACCCCTCGGACCACCGCCATCCTGACGCTGGCCCTCGCGGGCCTCGGGCTTGCCGCCTGCGCCACGCCCAGCACCCCGGCCCCGGCCGACAACCGTAGCATGACCAGCCCGCCGGCCGGCGAGCGGGTGGCCCCCGTCCCGACGACTCAGGCGACCCCCGGCGCCTCGCCCGCCTCCTCCGGCCGCACCTCGACCAGCACGGATACCAGCGTGTCGACGGTTCCGACGGCCCGCTCCACGCCGGGGGCCTCGCCCTCCTCGACCGGCCGCAGCAGCGGCCAGCGCTGAGCTGTGCCGCCCCGGGGGCGCTGGTGCCCCCGGACCCGGACCCGACGGCGGGCACGCGTCAGCGCCCCGCCGCCTCCAGCCGGTCCAGCACCGCCCGCAGCTCGGCCAGGGCCTCCGCGGACAGGCGCGGCAGGGCATCGGCCAACCGGTTGGCCAGCTCCGTCGCCTCCGGCCGCAGCCCGGCGGTGTCCAGCACCGGGCGCGGGCGGGAGAGGCGGGCCAGCCGCGCCATCTCCTCCGCATCGTCCCAGATCAGCCCGAAGAACTCGTTGACCTGATGGATCAGCCCGGCGGTGGGCGTGCCGCGCCGGCCGTGCTCGAGGGCCGAGAGGTAGGCGGGCGAGACGTGCAGCGCCACCGCCATCTCGCGCAGAGGGATGCCGCGCTCGGCCCGCAGCGCCCGCAGCCGTGCCCCGAAGGGCGTCACGGGGCGGGGCGCCCGGCCGGCTCGGCGCCCGGCTTGCGGCCGGGGGCATGCTGCCCCGGCCCGTCCCCCGGTCCCGGATGCCGCGCCGCGGGACCGGGGGGAGGCTCCGCCTCGGCCACGAGGCATCGGCGCGACGGCCGCCAAGGGTCTCCGAGGCGCCGGCTCATCCGCGCCGGCGCAGCAGCAGGTGCACGGCACCGGAGTTGGCCGCATGCGGATGCGCCGCGCCCAGCAGCAGGGGGCGCAGACCGGGATGGTTCAGCCAGTGCGGCAATTCCCGGCGCAGAACCCCGCTCTCGGCTTCCAGCCCGTCCCGCCCCGGCCGGCCGCCCTTGCCGGTGACGATGGCGACGCAGCGGATGCCGTCCGCCTGGGCGTCGTGGAGGAAGGCCACCACCGCCGCATGCGCCTCCTGCGCCCGCCGGCCGTGCAGATCCAGCGTGCGCTCCGGCCGCATCCGCCCGCGCCGCAGGTCCGTCCAGCGCCGCGTGTCCAGCCCGGCGGGCGCCAGCCCCACCTGCAGGACGGGCAGCGGCGGGCGGGCCACCGGACGGACCGCCGGTCGGGCCGGGGCGGCCTGGGCGGGTGCGGGTGGCGGGGCCGCGGGCGCCGGGGCCGGCGGATCGGGCGGCAGGGCGTGGCCGGGCAGGGCCGCGACGCCGTTGCGTGCGACCCAGGCCCGCCACAGCGTGCGTTCCGCCTCGCTCAGCCCGCGAGGGCGACGGGCCATGGCGATCCGGTGTCGGGATGGTGGGCGCCCGGCCCGCGCCGCGGGCCGGGCGGCAGGGGCCGGGACGGCATGATGCTCCTAAGGATAGGGCAGGCATGGCCTGCCATGAAGCGCGACGCGAAGGCAGGAGACCCGCCGTGCCGGCAGGGCCGTCACGGCGTGCCCTGGGTCAGGCTGGTGCGTGGCGCGACCAGTTGCACCGATCCCGCGCCGGGCGGCGGCACCACCAGCTGCATCCGGGTGGTCCAGCCCGACGCCGCGGCGGGGGCGCCGGCCGGCGGCCGGGGCGTGCCGGAGGCCGGCGCGGGTCCGGTGGAGGGACGAGGGGGGGCACGGGAGGCGTCGGCGGGGCGCGGCGGGTCGGAGGTCGCCACCAGCGGCCGCTCCGCCTCCTCCTTCGGCCGGGGCAGCAGCACCCACATGGCCACCGGCCCGCGCATGGTGCCGGCCCGCTCTCCCGCCTCCGTGCCCCAGCCGCGGAACAGGTCGCCACGGGCCGGGCCGCGGATGGCGCCGCCGGTGTCCTGGGCGATGGTCAGCCGGGGCGGCAGCACCGCCGGGGCGGCGGGCGCGGGGCGGGGGCGGCCGCGCCCACCCCGGGCGGCGGCAGGGGGCGCAGCCGGGGGCGCCGTGCCCTCGGCCTCGCCAGCCGGCAGGGGGCGGATGAAGACGGGGGCGCCGAGCGGGATGAAGGCCGGGTCCACGGCCAGGGACCGCTCCGGTGTCAGCGGCACGCCGAAGGCGCCGATCGGGCCGTCGCTGTCGCGAAGCCCCTCGACCCGGCGGAAGAAGATATAGGACGGGTTCTCCCGCCGCAGCGCGGCGGCGGCCTCGGGCCCGGCCTGCAGCATCCATTCGCGGATGTTGCGAGAGGACATGCGCTCGCGCGGGATCTCGCCGCGCTCGATCAGGGGCCGGCCGATGGCGCGGTAGGGCTGGCCGTTCTGCCCCGCATAGCCCAGGCGCAGCACCGCCCCGTTGGGCAGCACCACCCGGCCGGAGCCCTGGATGTGCAGGAAGAAGGCCTCGGCGGCATCCTCCACCCAGACCAGCTCGAGCCCCCGGCCGGCCAGGGCGCCGGTCTCGATCCCGGCACGGTCGGGCAGGGGGACCAGCTTGCCCTCCTGCCACTGCCCCCATTGCCGGCGCCCGCCACCGGGGCGCTCCACGTCCACCAGCTCCGGCGGCCGGGTGTAGAGGGGGGTGGCATAGCTCCCGCCCGGGGTGATGGCACCGCGCAGGATGGGTTCGTAATAGCCGGTCAGCAGCCCTTCGCCGGCGGCATGGGCGACGAAGCGCTCCTCCAGGAAGCTGCGCACCGCCTCGTTGCGCTGGACCAGCACCGCCGCCCGCGCCCGTTCCGCCGCCCGGCCGCGCCCCGGATTGCGCGGCATCCGCGGCAGCAGGGCCGGCAGCCGCGCGGCGGCGGCGCAGGCCTCCTGCCAGTCCTCGGGCGAGCCGCCGCGCTCGGCGACCTCGCCGCTGCCGCCCAGGCTGCGGCCGGGTGAGGAGGCGGCGAAGGCGCGGCAACTGGCCAGCAGCAGGGGCAGGATCTCGGCCGTCCGGTCGGAGTCCCAGCCGGGGATGGCGTCGAAGGGGACGGGGCGCAGCGGTCCCGGCGCCTCGGGGGCAGGTGGCGCCGGCTGGGCCCGGGCCGGTGTCTCGATCCAGGCAGGCAAGCTCAGGGAAGCCACCAGGAGGGTCGCCGCGACTCGCATGCGAGCGGCGTAGCATGGCTGGGCTGCCGCGGAGGCCCACCGTATGGATGGAGAGGCGAAAACTCTCCAACCTGTGATTGCACTATCGCATCGAATGACGGCGGGGCCCGGGCCTCGGGGGCCCGCCGTCCCCCGCTGCCCCGCCCCCCCCGTGCGGATCAGTGAGTCAGGGCGCGGCATGCCTCGGCGCAGCGGCGGCAGGTCTCGGCGCACTGCTTCATGTGGGCATCCGCGTCCGGGTGTTCGCCGCAGGACGTCGCGCAGGCGTCGCAGATCTCGGCACACTCGCCGGCCAGGTGCTTCCCGTGGCGGGAGCCTCGCGCCAGGAAGTCGGCGATGGTCACGCAGATCTGGGCGCAGTCCAGCATCGCGCGGACGTGCCCGGCCTCGGCGTGGCGGCCGCCCAGGGTCAGGCAGTGGTCCACGCAGGTCAGGCATTCCTGATGGCAGTCGAGCGCGGTGCGGATCAGGTCCTGATGCATCGGGTTGTGATGGGCCATGGCGGCAGCTCCTCGTCTGGGGTGGTTCGGTGCTTCACCGAGCGTCCTTCCCCCGGGGGAGGCTTGCGACCGTCCCACCCGGGCTCCCAATCCCCTGGGGCCTGGGGCCTGGGGCCTGGGGCCTGGGGCCTGGGGCCTGGGGCCTGGGCCTGGGCCTGGGCCTGGGGCCTGGGCCTGGGCCTGGGGGTGGGGCAGGGGTGCGGGATCGTCCCCGCGGGCCGCGGTCTTGCGAGCCGGGGTCTTGTTGCGGGGCGTCCCGCGAAATACATCCCCCTCGCGGGTCGGTCCCGACCCAGCTTCCCAATTCCCCCATCCGAACACAGGGGGCCGGCGTGGCGCCTTCGACGGGCCACCCCGGTTCGCCACAGAGGAGCCCACGGATGAGCAAAGTCATCGGCATCGACCTCGGCACCACGAATTCCTGCGTGGCCATCATGGAGGGCGGCGAGGCCAAGGTGCTGGAGAACGCCGAGGGCGCCCGCACCACCCCGTCCATGGTCGCCTTCTCCAAGACCGGCGAGCGGCTGGTCGGCCAGGCCGCCAAGCGCCAGGCGGTGACCAACCCCACCGACACGCTCTATGCCGTCAAGCGCCTGATCGGCCGTCGCTTCGACGACCCGATGGTGCAGAAGGAGAAGAGCCTCGCCCCCTTCCACATCATCCGCGCCGACAACGGCGACGCCTGGGTGGAGGCGCGGGGCGAAAAGATGGCGCCGCAGCAGATCAGCGCCTATGTCCTGGGCAAGATGAAGGAGACGGCCGAGGCCTACCTCGGCGACAAGGTGACGCAGGCCGTCATCACCGTCCCCGCCTACTTCAACGACGCCCAGCGCCAGGCGACCAAGGAGGCCGGCCGCATCGCGGGCCTCGACGTGTTGCGCATCATCAACGAGCCGACGGCGGCCGCGCTGGCCTACGGCCTCGACAAGAAGCATTCCGGCACGATCGCGGTCTACGACCTCGGCGGCGGCACCTTCGACGTCTCGATCCTGGAGATCGGCGACGGCGTCTTCGAGGTGAAGTCCACCAACGGCGACACCTTCCTGGGCGGCGAGGATTTCGACCAGCGGGTGATCGACTACCTCGCGGACGAGTTCAAGAAGGAGAACGGCATCGACCTGCGCGGCGACAAGCTCGCCCTGCAGCGGCTGAAGGAGGCCGGCGAGAAGGCCAAGATCGAGCTGTCGAGCGCCAAGCAGACCGAGATCAACCTGCCCTTCATCACCGCCGACGCCTCCGGGCCGAAGCACCTCGTCATGCAGCTCACCCGCGCCAAGCTGGAGGCGCTGGTCGACGACCTGGTGCAGCGGACGCTGGAGCCCTGCAAGGCGGCGCTGAAGGATGCCGGCCTCGCCGCCAACGAGGTGGACGAGGTGATCCTGGTCGGCGGCATGACCCGCATGCCCAAGATCATCGAGACGGTGAAGCAGTTCTTCGGCAAGGAGCCCGCCCGCAACGTCAACCCGGACGAGGTCGTCGCCATCGGCGCCGCCATCCAGGGCGCGGTGCTGAAGGGCGAGGTGAAGGACGTCCTGCTGCTCGACGTGACCCCGCTGTCGCTGGGCATCGAGACGCTGGGCGGCGTGTTCACCCGGCTGATCGACCGCAACACCACCATCCCGACGAAGAAGTCCCAGACCTTCTCCACCGCCGACGACAACCAGACGGCGGTGACCATCAAGGTCTACCAGGGCGAGCGCGAGATGGCGGCGGACAACAAGCTGCTGGGCAACTTCGACCTGCAGGGCATCCCGCCCGCGCCGCGCGGCGTGCCGCAGGTGGAGGTGACCTTCGACATTGACGCGAACGGCATCGTCTCCGTCAGCGCCAAGGACAAGGCCACCGGCAAGGAGCAGAACATCAAGATCCAGGCCCGCTCCGGCCTGAGCGAGTCCGACATCGAGCGCATGGTCAAGGACGCGGAGGCGAATGCCGAGGCGGATAAGAAGCGGCGCGAGGGGGTCGAGGCCCGCAACACCCTGGAGGCGCTGATCCACCAGACCGAGAAGTCGCTGGCCGAGGCCGGGGACAAGCTGGGCGAGGCGGAGAAGGGCGAGGTCCAGGGCGCGCTGGAGGCGGCGAAGTCCGCCCGCGAGGGCGCCGATGCCGAGGGGCTGAAGCAGGCCACCGAGCGCCTGTCCGCCGCGTCGATGAAGATCGGCGAGGCGCTGTACAAGGCGCAGCAGGAGGCCGCGGCGGCCCAGGGGGCCTCGGGCCCCTCTTCGCAGGGTGGCCCCGGTGGCGGCTCGGGCGCCGGCCCGGACGGCAAGGTGGTGGACGCCGAGTTCGAGGACGTCGACCAGAAGAAGAAGCAGGGCTGACGGGCCGGGAGGCCTCCCCGCGCAGAACGGCTGGCGCCCGGCCCTGGGGTTGAATCCCCTGGGCCGGGCGCTTCCATGTCGGGGCCTGGGCCTCGGCGAGGCCGCCGCAACGGGGAGCGCCGCCCATACGGCTGGCAGGGCGCCAGCGTGTCGAGCCGACGGAACGGATCATGGCGAAGCGAGATTACTACGAGGTCCTGGGCTGCGGCCGGGACGCGGGCGACGAGGAGCTGAAGAAGTCCTTCCGCAAGCTCGCGATGAAGTACCACCCGGACCGCAACCACGGCGACAAGGAGGCCGAGGTCCGGTTCAAGGAGCTGAACGAGGCCTATGACGTCCTGAAGGACCCCGAGAAGCGGGCGGCCTATGACCGCTTCGGCCATGCCGCCTTCGAGGGCGGCGGCGGCGGTGGCGCGGGCGGCTTCGGCGGCGGCTTCGCCGGCTCGCCCTTCGAGGACATCTTCGAGCAGATGTTCGGCGCCAATTTCGGCGGCCGGGGCGGGCGCGGCGGCGGTGCCGCGGGGCGCGGCGCCGACCTGCGGATGGGCGTGGAGATCGGGCTGGAGGAGGCCTTCGCGGGCGTGAAGCGCACGCTCCGCGTGCCCAGCTCCGTCGCCTGCGAGGCCTGCGACGGATCGGGCGCCGAGGGCGGCAAGGCGAACGTGCAGACCTGCGCCACCTGCAAGGGCGCGGGCAAGGTGCGGGCGCAGCAGGGCTTCTTCCTGGTGGAGCGCACCTGCCCCACCTGCGGCGGCCAGGGCCAGACGGTGAAGAACCCGTGCAAGGTCTGCCAGGGCAGCGGCCGGGTGCAGCGCGACCGCAACCTCTCCGTCACCATCCCGCCCGGCGTCGAGGACGGCACCCGCATCCGCCTCTCCGGCGAGGGCGAGGCGGGGCTGCGCGGTGCGCCGGCGGGCGACCTCTACGTGGATGTGGGCGTGAAGCCGCACCCGCTCTTCGTGCGCGACGGCAACAACATCTTCGTCCGCGTGCCGCTGCGCATGACCCAGGCGGCCCTGGGCAGCAGCGTCGAGGTGCCGACCATCGACGGCGGCCGCACCCGAGTCTCCATCCCCCAGGGCACGCAGACGGGCGACCAGTTCCGCCTGCGCGGCAAGGGCTTCTCCGTCCTGCGTTCCGCCGCGCGCGGCGACATGTACGTGCAGGTCAGCGTGGAGACGCCGCAGAACCTGACCGCCCGCCAGCGCGAGCTGCTGGAGCAGTTCGAGGCGGAGGCGCAGGAGGGCGACCGCTCCAGCCCCGAGAGCGAGGGCTTCTTCGCCAAGGTGAAGGAGTTCTGGGACGGGCTGGGGCGCTAGCCGCCCATGGAACGGTCCCGGGGCACGGGGTGCCCCGGGGCCGGACGCGCGGCAGTGCCGTCCCGGCCCATCCCGGCGGCAGGTGACGACCGTTCCGGCAACGGGTTCAATACAATTGTCATCCAAGAGAACCATCTGATACGCTAACCCCAAGGGCCGGGAATGGCCCCTTGAGGGAGGTGCGTGTGCGTCTTGGTCCGACGGGTTTCGCGCATCCGGTGGCCGGGTGAGGCCATGACGCGCGTCGTGCAGATCTCCGACACCCATCTCAGCCCGCACAAGGCGCATTTCGAGGCGAACTGGGCGCCGCTGGCCGCCTGGCTGGAGGCGCAGCGCCCCGACCTCATCATCCACACCGGCGACGTGACGGTGGATGGCGCGGACGAGGAGGAGGACTTCCGCTTCTGCGCCGCGCGGCTGGCCACGCTGCCCGCCCCGGTGCTGGCCGTGCCCGGCAACCACGATGTCGGCGAGGCCGGGCACCCGTACCAGCCGGTCGACGCGGCACGCATCGCGCGCTGGCGCCGGCACCTCGGCCCCGACTGGTGGTCGCGGGACCTGGAAGGCTGGCGGCTGGTCGGGCTGGACACGATGCTGCTGGGCTCCGGCCTGGAGGAGGAGGCGGCGCAGTGGCGCTGGCTGGACGGGACCCTCGAGGCAGCGCAGGGCCGGCGGATCGCCGTCTTCACCCACCGCCCGCTGATGATCGAGCACGCGCTGGAGCCCGACACGGGCTACTGGTCGGTCAAGCCCGACCCGCGCCGCCGGCTGCTGGAGGCCTTCGACCGTCACGGCGTCGCGCTGGTGGCCACCGGCCACCTGCACCGCGCGCATGATTCGGAGCGGGACGGCCGGCGCTACGTCTGGGGCGCCTCCTCGGGCTTCGTGGTCGGGCCGGCGAACCAGCCGCCCATGCCGGGCGAGGCGCGGCTGGGTGCCGTCACCTACGATTTCGCCGGCGATCAGGTGCGCGTGACGCCGGCGGAGGTCCCGGGGCTCACCACCCTCTGGATCGACGACGTGCTGCACGAGGTCTACCCGCCCCGCGCCCCGCTGGGCGCGGCCTGACCGGGGCCGCCCTGCATGGCGCGCGTCGAGCTGGACGCCATCGGCAAGTCTTTCGGCGACACCCGCGTGCTGTCCGACATCACCCTGGACATCGCCGACGGCGAGTTCCTCACCCTCGTCGGTCCCTCCGGCTGCGGCAAGTCCACGCTGATCCGCATCATCGCCGGGCTGGAGCCGCAGAGCCACGGCAGCGTGCGCATCGACGGGCGCCCGGTGGACCCGCTGCGCCCGCACGAGCGGCGCGTCGCGATGGTGTTCCAGAACTACGCGCTCTACCCGCACATGTCCGTCTTCGCGCACATGGCGGTGCCGCTCACGATGCAACGCCTGTCGCTGTGGGAGCGGGTGCCGCTGCTGCGCCTGCTCTCCGCGCGTCGGCGGCGCGTCATGCCGGGGATCGCGGCGGAGGTCCGCTCGGTCGCGGCCCAGCTGCAGATCGAGCCGCTGCTGGGCCGCCGCCCGGCGCAGCTCTCCGGCGGGCAGCGGCAGCGCGTGGCGCTGGGCCGCGCCATGGTGCGCCACCCCGACGTCTTCCTGATGGACGAGCCGCTGTCCAACCTCGACGCCAAGCTGCGCGTGCACATGCGCACGGAGCTGGCGGAGCTGCACCGGCGGCTGGGCAGCACCTTCGTCTACGTCACCCACGACCAGGTCGAGGCGATGACCATGTCCGACCGGGTCGCGATGATGGAGGCGGGGCGCGTCCTGCAGCTCGGCACGCCGCTGGAGCTCTACGAGCGCCCGGCGAGCCTGTCGGTGGCGCAGTTCATCGGCAGCCCCGCCATCAACCTGCTGCCCGTCCGCATCGGCGAGGGCGGCCTGGCCCTGCTGCCCACCGGCGAGGCGCTGCTGCGCACCGGCCTGCCGCCGGGCGGCGAGGCGACCATCGGCCTGCGCCCGGAGGCGCTGCACCTGCGCGGCCCCGGCGGGGGCCCCGCCCTGCCGGCGCGGCTGCGGCGGGTCGAGAACCTGGGGGCGGAGTCCCTGCTGCACCTCGACCTGCCGGGGCTGCCGGGGCGCGGGCTGATCCTGCGCGCCACCGGGCCGGCCGGGGCCGCGCCCGGCGAGGCGGTGACGGTGGGCTTCGATCCCGGCGCGGCGCATGTCTTCGATGGCGCGGGGCAGCGCGTGGCGCCGCTGCCCGCCGCGGCCGCGCGCGCCACGGCCGCGGCGGAGGCGTCGTGAGCGCCCGCCCCCGCCCCCGTCCGCGCCAGGAGCGGATCGAGCGCTGGACGGGGATCGGCTTCGTCACGCCGGCGATGATCGTCTTCGCCGTGACCAGCCTGCTCCCGCTGGCCGTGCTGCTCGGGCTCAGCGTCACCGACTATGAGCTGGGGGCGGTGGATGTCCGCCACCTCGGCACGGCGAACTTCGCCAAGGCGCTGGGCGATCCGGTCTTTCGCCGCTCCGTCTGGAACACGCTGCTCTACGTCGCCATCGTGCTGCCCGGGGCGGTGGGGCTGGGGCTGCTGGTCGCCGTCCTGGTGCATGGCCGCCGGCGCAGCCGTTCCTTCTACGAGGTGGTCTACTTCCTCCCCGTCACCTCCACCCTGATCGCCATGGCGACGGTCTGGCAGTTCCTGCTGCACCCGCGCCTGGGGCCGGTGAACGCCTTCCTGCGCCTGCTGGGCGTGGGCGAGATCGCCTTCCTCAGCGACCCGGCCCTGGCGCTGCCCACGCTCGCCGTCGTCGGCATCTGGCAGCTGCTGGGATTCAACATGGTGCTGTTCCTGGCCGGGCTCTCCGCCATCCCGCGCGATCTCTACGAGGCGGCGGAGATCGATGGCTGCGTCTCGCCGCTGGACCGCTTCCTGACCATCACCTGGCCGCTGCTGACGCCGACCACCATGTTCGTCGTCGTCACCACCTCCATCACCGCCTTCAAGATCTTCGACACGGTGGCGGTGATGACGCGGGGCGGGCCGATGGGCTCCTCCGAGGTGCTGCTCTATACGATCTACCTGGAAGGCTTCCAGTACTTCCACATGGGCTACGCCGCGGCGCTGACCGTGGTCTTCCTGGCCTTCATCCTGGTCTTCTCGGCGGTCCAGAGTCTCGTCATCGAGAAGCGGGTGCACTACTGATGCACGCCCCGCGCCGCGCCCTGTCGCTGCTGCTGGCCCATGGCGTGCTGCTGCTGGGCGCGGTCTTCATGCTGCTGCCCTTCGTCTGGATGCTGGCCACCTCCATCAAGCCCCCGGAGGAGGTGTTCAGCGCCACGCTGCGCCTGCTGCCGCAGCGCTTCTTCGGCGCGGAGAACTACGGCTTCGCCCTGACCCAGGCGCCGCTGCTGCGCTTCGCGCTGAACGGGGTGATCGTCTGCCTCGGCATCCTCGCGGCGCAGCTGCTCCTCGCCATCCCCTGCGCCTATGCGCTGGCCAAGCTGCGCTTCCCCGGCCGCGGGCTGGCCTTCCTGCTGGTGCTGCTGGCGCTGGCCATCCCGGTGCAGGTGCCGGCGCTGCCGCTCTATATCGGCCTGGCGGAGCTGGAGCTGCTCAACACCTACTTCGCCCTGATGGTGCCGTTCCTCTTCTCGGCCTTCGCGATCTTCCTGCTGCGGCAGTTCTTCCGCTCCTACCCGGACGACATCATCCAGGCGGCGCGGCTGGACGGCATGGGCGAGATGGAGATCGTCTGGCGCATCGTCGCGCCCAGCGCCTGGCCGGCCATCGCCGCCTTCGCGGTCTTCTCCGTGGTCGCGCACTGGAACGACCTCTACTGGCCCCTGATCGTCATCACCGAAGGGCGGCTCGCCACGCCGCCGCTCGGCATGATGCTCTTCGCCGATGCGGAGACCGGGTCCAACTACGGCGCGCTGATGGCCGCCGCCGCCATCCTGACGGCCCCGCTGGTGGTCGTCTTCCTCCTGGCGCGCCGGCGCTTCATCGCCGGCGTGACGATGACGGGCATCAAGTAGCACGCAAGGAGAGGTACCATGACCTTCACGAGGCGCAGCGTCGGTTCCCTCGCTCTCGGCTCCCTCGCCCTGGCGGGGGCCCCCGGCGGGCGGGCGGTGGCCCAGCAGCCGGTGACCATCGACGTGCTGTACTGCTTCCCCGCCTTCGCCCGCTTCCACGAGGGCGTGGCGGCGGAGTTCATGAAGCGGCAGCCGGGCATCAAGGTGAACTTCCGCGCCCCCGCCCCGACCTATGACGACGGGCACCAGGCGATGCTGCGGGCGGCGGTCACCAACCAGCTTCCGGACCTCTACTACTCCGGCTTCCACTTGCTGGCGGAGCTGGTCCGCACCCTGCAGCGGCGCCGGCAGGTCACGGATCTGGGGCCGCTCCTCGCCGCCGAGCCGAAGGAGTGGGTCGAGGCCAACTACGCCCCGCGCATCCTCGACCTCGGCAAGGTGGACGGCACGCAGTACGGCATGGCCGTCAACGCCTCCACGCCGCTGATGTACTTCAACACCGAGCTGGTGCGGAAGGCCGGCGGCGATCCGGCGAGGATGCCGGACAACTGGACGGACACGCTGGCCCTGGCGCAGAAGATCCACGCCGGCGGCCCCGAGGTCGCGGGCATGGCCTACAACATCCACGACTGGCCGGACGACTGGCTGTTCCGCGGCCTGATCCACCAGGGCGGCGGCAACATGCTGAACCCGGCCGGGGATGCCGTGGCCTTCGGCGACGCGGTCGGGTTGCGCGCCATGCAGTACGTGCGCCGCTTCGTCACCGAGGGGGCGATGCCGCTGATCGACTGGGACCAGTCGCGCCAGCAGTTCATCGCCGGGCAGATCGGCATCTTCTTCGACACCCCGGCGCGCCTGCGCCAGGTCACCGACCTCATCGGGCAGCGCTTCACCCTGGGCACCTCCACCTTCCCGGTGGACGACAAGCAGAAGGGCGGGCTGCCGACCGGCGGCAATGCCGGCATCATCATGAGCCGCGACGACGCGCGGCGCCGCGCGACCTGGGAGTTCCTGAAGTTCATGACCGGGCCCGAGGCCCAGAAGATGGTGGTGGAGACCAGCGGCTACCTGCCCACCAACCTGCGTGCCCTGGGTCCCGACTTCCTCGGGCCCTTCTACGAGGCCAACCCGAACTTCCGCACCATCACCCGGCAGATGGACCGCTCCGTGCCCTGGCAGGGCTATCCGGGCGGCAACTCCGTGCGCATCTGGCGGACGCAACGCGAGATCATCAACCGCGTCATGCGCGGGGAGGTGACGGCCGAGGTGGGGCTGGAGCGGCTGGTGGCGGAAACCAAGGCCCTGATGTCGTGACCGGCCCCGCGGCGGCGCTGCCGGCCGGGCTGCTGTCCGGCATGCGGGCCATCGCCGCCGAGGCGGCCGGGACGCTGGTCCGCATGCAGGGCAGCCTGCGCGCGGTGCGGCGCAAGGAGCTGAACGACGTGGTCACGGAGGCCGACCTGGCCTCCGAGGCGCTGGTGCTGCGGGGGCTGGGCGCCCTGACGCCGGACGCCGCGATCCTGTCGGAGGAGGCCGGGGCCAGCGGCGACCTCTCCGGCGCGTCCTGGATCGTCGATCCGCTCGACGGGACGGTGAACTACGCGGCCGGCCTGCCCTGGTTCTCCGTCACCATGGCCTATCGCCAGGACGGCCGCCTCCGTGCCGGCATCGTCCATGCGCCGCTCGTGCCGCTGGTCGCCAGCTGGTCCGAGGCGGAAGGCGCCCTGGTCGACGGGCGGGCGGCAGCCGTCTCCCCCGTGCGGGAGCTGGCCGATGCGGTCGTGTCCGTCTGCCTCACCTCCCACTTCTCCGCCGGGGAGGTGGAGCGGACCGCCGCCGCCATCCGCCTGCTGGGCGAGCGGGCGCGGGGCGTGCGGGTCATCGTCTCGGGCGGGCTGGAGATGTCGCTGGTCGCCGCCGGCCGGCTGGAGGCCTTCGTCTCCTTCAAGGCGGACGCCGTCTCCCACGCCGCCGGCATGGCCCTGGTCCGCGCCGCCGGAGGGCGCGTCACCCGCCTGGACGGGTCGGAGGCGGACGACGAATCCCTGGAGCGGGTCGCCTCCAACGGTGCGGTGCACGAGGAGCTGCTGGAACTGCTGTCCCGGGTCTGACGGCGCCGCCGGACGCTCGTCGTCACGGGGCCGGAATCGACGCGCAGGTTGGCGCTGTTGATGAGGCTGCGCATTCGGAGCAGAGGAAGACGATGGCGGCCGCCACCTCCGCGGGGCGGCCCGGGATGCGGAACGACATGGTTCTTTCGTCCCGCCCCCTTCTGCCCGGCTCGCTCCGGACGCAAGCTGGGCACCGCGAGCAGAGGAGAAGGCAGCGCATGGCAGGGGACGGGGACCGGCGGATCCTGATCTGGGGCGCGGGGGCCATTGGCGGCGCGATCGGCGCGGCGCTGGTGCGGGACGGCTTCGACGTGACCTTCGTGGACATCGTGCCGGAGCATGTCGCGGCGATCCGCGATCCGGCGCGCGGCCTGCGCATCTCCGGGCCGGTGGCGGAATATTCCGTGACCGCCCCGGCCTTCCTGCCGGAGGAGGTGCAGGGCGTCTGGGACCGCGTCTTCCTGGCGGTGAAGGCGCACCACACCGAGGCAGCCTGCCGCGCCCTGCTGCCGCACCTTTCCGCGGACGGCTACGTGCTCTCGCTGCAGAACGGTCTCTGCGAGCCGATCATCGCGAGCGTCGTCGGGCCGGAGCGGACCATGGGCGCCTTCGTCAACTTCGGCGCCGACTGGATCGAGCCCGGGCACGTGATGCTGGGCAACCGCGGCGCCGTGGTGCTGGGCGAGATCGACGGGCGCATGACGCCGCGGCTGGAGGCGCTGCATGCCGTGCTGCAGCATTTCGAGCCCGATGCGATCACCACGCCGGAGATCAACGCCTTCCTCTGGGGCAAGCTGGGCTACGGCGCCCTGCTCTTCGCCACGGCGCTGGGAGAGAAGGGCATCGCCGACGGGCTGGCGCGGCCGGAGCTGGCCGCCGCCTATCGCCGCATCGGCGAGGAGGCGGTGTCCGTCGCCCTGGCCGAGGGCATCAAGCCGCGCGGATTCAACGGCTTCGACCCGGAGGCCTTCCGCCCCGGCGCGCCGATGGAGCAGACGCGCCAGAGCATCGACGCGATGGTCGCCTTCAACAGCACCAGCGCCAAGACGCATTCCGGCATCTGGCGCGACCTGGCCGTGCGCAAGCGCCGCACGGAGGTGGACGTCCAGGTGGGGACGGCGATCGAGGCCGGCCGCAGGCACGGGATCGCCTGCCCCGCGCTGACCCGGCTGGCGGAGATGATCCATGAGATCGAGGACGGCCGGCGCCCGCTCTCGGACGACAACCTCCTGGAGTTGCCGCGCTGAACTGCCGTTTCGTTGGGCCGCCTGGCCCCGGGGGTGCCGGCGCAGGCGGCATTCGCCCGGGCCGGGCCGGGATTGCCGGGGCGGGGCGCATTGACGCCTGCCGGATGCCCTTCCTAGGGTGCCGCAGCATACCATCTCCGCCCGGCTGCCGAACCGGCGCCAGGGCCATCGCGGGGGTCGCCGGATCATGAAGCGCCGTCAGTTGATGTCCGCCGTTGCGGCGGCCGCCCTGTTTCCCGTGGCGTCTCCCTGGGGTTCGCTGCGCGCGCAGACCGCGCCGACGAATCGCACCCTGACCGTCGGCGTCCGCACGGGGCCGGAGAGCATCGACCCGCACTGGTCCACCCTGGGCGGGCATATCGAGGCGCTGCGCCACATCTTCGACAGCCTGGTCGGCCAGGACGAGAACCTGAACCTGAAGCCGAACCTCGCCCTGTCCTGGACGGCGGTGGATCCCACCACCTGGGAGTTCAAGCTGCGCCCGGGGGTGAAGTTCCACGACGGGTCCGACTTCACGGCCGAGGACGTGAAGTTCTCCTTCGATCGTATTCCCGTCGTCACCGGCCCGATGTCGATGACGCTCTACACCAAGCAGGCGGTGTCGGCCGAGGTGGTGGACCCGCTGACCGTCCGCTTCAAGACTCGCGGCCCGGCGCCGGCCCTGCCGAACGACTTCGCGCGGCTGATGATCGTCAGCCACAGGATCGGCATGGAGCCGCGCAACGAGGAGTTCAACAGCGGCAAGGCCGCGATCGGCACCGGGGCCTTCCGCTTCGTGAAGTGGGAGCCGCGCGGCGACCTGGTGATGGAGCGCTTCGACGGCTGGTGGGGCGGCACCCAGCCCTGGGCCCGCGTGATCCGGCGCGAGATCCCGAACGACGCGGCCCGCATCGCGGCGCTGAAGAGCGGGCAGGTGGACCTCTTCAACTACGTCCCCGCCACGGACGTGAACGCGCTGAAGCGCGATGCCACCATGGACGTGGTGGTGGGCGACAGCGTCTACGTCTTCAACGTCTACTTCTCGCTCGCCGAGAAGCTGCCGAAGCCGGCGAAGGTGGACGGCAGGGAGATCGAGGCCAACCCGTTCCGCGACCCGCGCGTGCGGGAGGCCTTCGACCTCGCCACCGACCGCCGCGCCCTGGCGCGCGTGGTGTTCGAGGGGCTGGCCAAGCCGATGAGCCAGCTGATGCCGGACAACTTCTTCGGCGCCAGCCCGAACCTGCCGGAGCGCCGTCCCGATCTCGCCAGGGCCCGCGCTCTGCTGGCCGAGGCGGGCTACCCGAAGGGCTTCGAGATCGACTTCTTCTCCACCAGCAACCGCCTGCCCGGCGACGGCGCGCTGTGCGAGGCGCTGGCGCAGCAATGGTCGCGCGTGGGCATCAAGGCCAACCCGAACGCGGTGACGGGCACCGTCTTCTTCCCCGCCAGCACGCGCGGCGAGTACAGCCTGCAGATGTCCGGCTGGGGCACGCTGACGGGCGAGGCCGCCTATACCTACGGCGCGATGATCCACGGTCCCGACCCCTCCGTCGGGCTGGGGAACTTCAATCGCTCCGGCTACAACAACCCCGAGGTGAACAGGCTGCTGCTGGAAGGCAGCCGCACCCTGGACGACGCCAAGCGGAAGGAGATGTTCATCCGCGCCACCGACATCAGCATGAACGACCGGCCGATGCTGCCGATCGTCATGCCGCAGACGGTCTGGGCGATGGGCAAGGGCAAGCTCTCCTTCACGCCGCGGGTGGACCAGGAGACGCTGGCCCACCTGATCACGCCGAAGGGCTGACGCTGGCCGGTGCCTGAATCTCCGTGATCGGCTTTCTCCTGGGGCGGCTGGTCCAGGCCGCCCTCGTCGTGCTCGTCATGTCGATGCTGGTGTTCCTGGGGGTCTTCGCCATCGGGAACCCCATCGACGTGCTGATCGATCCGGCCGCGACGCAGGCGATGCGCGCGGCCATCATCCGGCAGTACGGGCTCGACCTGCCGCTGTGGCAGCAATACCTGCACTTCCTCTCCAACGTCGCGCATGGCGATTTCGGCCAGAGCTTCGTCTTCCGCCTGCCCGTGCTGGGGCTGATCCTCTCGCGCCTGCCGGCGACGCTGGAGCTGGCGGTGACGGCGATGCTGATCGCGACGCTGATCGGCGTGCCGCTGGGCATCTGGGCCGGCTACCGGCCACAGGCGGCGTCGAGCAAGGCGATCATGGCCTTCTCCACCCTCGGCTTCTCCGTGCCCACCTTCTGGGTCGGGCTGCTGCTGATCCTGTTCTTCGCGGTGGAGTGGCGCGTCCTGCCCTCCGGCGGGCGCGGACCGGCCGGGTGGCTGGGGCTGTCCGTCTTCGGGCCGGAGGGGTGGAAGTACCTCCTCCTCCCCGCGCTGAACCTCTCCCTGTTCAAGCTCGGCCTGCTGATCCGTCTGGTCCGTGCCGGGACGGAGGAGGTGATGGGCAGCGAGCACGTCCGCTTCGCCCGCGCCCAGGGCCTGCCGGAGCGGCAGGTGGTGGGGCTGCATGTCCTCAAGAACATCGGCATCCCCATCGTGACCGTCTTCGGGCTGGAGTTCGGCTCCACCCTCGCCTTCGCCGTGGTGACGGAGACGGTGTTCAACTGGCCCGGCATGGGCAAGCTGATCATCGAGAGCATCACCTCCCTCGACCGCCCGGTGATGGTCGCCTACCTCATCCTGGTCGTGCTGCTCTTCGTGACGATCAATCTGCTGGTGGAACTGACCTACGGCTTCCTCGACCCGCGCGTGCGGGCAAAGGGCGGGCATTGATGGCGGCGTTGCGCGCGGTCCCCGGGGGAGGCCTCGACGCAATGCGTCGAGCCCCCGATGCCCCCTCCGCCGGGGGCGGGCCGGCCCCCGGACCCCGGCGGGAGTCTGGCTCCGCCTGGGAAAGGGACTGGGAGAGAGTGGAAGAAGCCGGCGGCGCGCGAGGCGTCCGGGCCCGCCGGAGGCCAGGGGCCTCCGGCGCCGTGACCCCGTGTCAGTCTGTCCCGCGGCAGCACCCCCTGGGTCCAGGGCCCGCAGGCTCCTGGCGGATGGGGGGCATGGGGGGGCAAGGCGGAGTCTTCCCCCCGGGTTCACAGGGACCAAGCGCATGAACGCCGAGGCGCTGCGCGACGGCTGGGCGGAGTACCGCGCCTCGCCGGTGGCGGTGATCGCGCTTGCGGTCGTCGTGCTCATCGTGCTGCTGGCGGTCTTCGCGCCCTGGATCGCGCCGCAGAACCCCTATGACCAGTCGGGGCTGGACCTGTCGGATGCGCGGCTGGAGCCGGGGGAGATCGGTTCCGGCGGCTATCCGCACCTGCTGGGCACGGACAATGCGGGGCGCGACCTGCTCTCGGCCATCCTCTACGGGTTGCGGCTGAGCCTGATGATCTCCGTCACCGCCGGGCTGATCGCGCTGGCGGTCGGTACGGCGGTCGGGCTGGTCGCGGCCTATTACGGCGGCTGGCTCGGCGCGCTGCTGATGCGGATCGTGGATCTGCAGCTGTCCCTGCCGGCGATCCTGCTGGCGCTGGTGATGGTGGCGATGCTGGGGCAGGGGGTGCCGCAGCTGATGGCGGCGCTGGTGGCGGCGCAATACGCCTATTTCGCCCGCACCGCCTTCGGCGCGGCCAGCGCGGAGCGGCGCAAGGACTATATCGAGGCCGCGCTCTCCACCCCGCTCTCGGGCCAGCGGGTGCTGCTGCGGCACCTGCTGCCCAACACGCTGCCGCCGCTGATCGTGGTGGTGACGGTGCAGATCGCCACCGCCATCTCGCTGGAGGCGACGCTCTCCTTCCTCGGGCTGGGGTTGCCGGTGACGCAGCCCTCGCTGGGGCTGCTGATCGCCAACGGCTTCCAGTTCCTGCTCTCCGGCCGCTACTGGATCTCCGTCTATCCGGGCATCGCGCTGATGGTGACGGTGCTGGCCATCAACCTGGTGGGCGACCAGCTCCGCCAGGTCATCAACCCGAGGCGGCGTTGAGCGCGGTGGCGACGGCGCCCCCCCCGGCCCTGGAGGTGCGCGGGCTGTGCACCGAATTCGCCGGGCGCAAGGGCGTGCTGCGGGCGGTGAACGGCGTGTCCTTCGCCATCGGGCGCGGTCGCATCCTGGGGCTGGTGGGGGAGAGCGGCTCGGGCAAGTCCGTCACCGGCTTCTCCATCATGCGCCTGGTGGAACCCCCGGGGCGCGTCACCGCGGGCGAGGTGCGGCTGGACGGGCAGGACATCACGCGCCTGACCGGCGAGGCGATGCGGCGGCTGCGCGGCGCGCGGGTGGCGATGGTCTTCCAGGACCCGCTGATGACGCTCAACCCCGTGCTGCGCGTGGGCACCCAGATGGCCGCCGCCGTGCGCGCGCACGACAAGGTCTCGCGCAAGGCCGCCTGGGACCGGGCGCGCGACGCCCTGGCCATCGTCGGCATCCCCAGCCCGGCCGAGCGGCTGGAGGCCTATCCGCACCAGCTCTCGGGCGGCATGCGCCAGCGGGTGGCCATCGCCACCGCGCTGCTGCATCGCCCGGCGGCGATCATCGCGGACGAGCCGACCACGGCGCTCGACGTCTCCATCCAGGGGCAGATCCTGGCGGAGGTGCGGCGCCTCGCCGACCAGACGGGCACCGCCTTCCTCTGGATCACCCACGACCTGGCCGTGGTCTCCTCGCTCGCGGACGATGTCTGCGTGATGTATGCGGGCCGCGTGGTCGAGCGCGGCCCGGCCGAGCGCGTCATCGCCTCGCCGCGCCACCCCTACACCGCCGCGCTGATCGGCTCCGTCCCGTCGGAGCACGCGCCGGGCGCGCGGCTGCCGCAGATCCCCGCCGGCGCCCCGCCCGGGCTGGTGGGCGCGGTGCCCGATCCCGGCTGCGCCTTCCGCAACCGCTGCCCGCGCGCGCAGCCCGACTGCGCCGAGCCGCCGCCGGAGCCGGAGTTCGGCGGCGGCCATTCCGCGCTCTGCCGCTATCCGCTGGAGGCCGCGGCATGAGCGGCGCGCTGCTGCGGATCGACCACGTCAGCAAGCGTTTCGCCCGGCCGCCCGGGCTGGGCGAGCGGCTGGCGCGGCTGCTGGGCGCGGGGGCGCCGCCGCGCGTGGTGCGGGCGGTGAACGACATCAGCCTGGACCTGCCGAAGCGCGAGGTGCTGGGGCTGGTGGGCGAGAGCGGCTGCGGCAAGTCCACGCTGGGCCGCATCGTCGCCGGCATCTACGAGCCCAGCGAGGGCACCGTCGCCTTCGAGGGTGCGCCGGTGATGCAGGGCGGGCGCAAGCGCACCGCGCGGGTGCAGATGATCCACCAGGACCCCTTCGCCAGCCTCGACCCGCGCATGCGCGTGGGCGACACGGTGGCGGAGGGGCCGGTGGCGCACGGGATCGTCCGGGGCGGCGAGGCGGACGGCTATGTCGCCGGCATGCTCGGCCGCGTCGGGCTCGACCCCGCGCTGCGCCGGCGCTACCCGCACCAGTTTTCCGGCGGGCAGCGCCAGCGCGTGGCCATCGCGCGCGCTCTGGCGCTGAAGCCGGAGCTGCTGGTGCTGGACGAGCCGGTCGCCTCGCTCGACGTGTCGATCCAGGCGCAGGTGCTGAACCTGTTCCTCGACCTGCGCGCGGAGATGGGGCTGACGGCGATCTTCATCTCGCACGACCTGGGCGTGGTACGGCACGTCTCCGACCGCGTGGCGATCATGTACCTGGGCCGCATCGTGGAGCTGGCGCCGACCGCGACGCTCTACGCCGCGCCCGCGCATCCCTACACCCGCGCGCTGTTCGACAGCGTGCCGCGGCTGGGGCGGGGCAGGGGGAACTTCCACCCGATCGCGGGCGAGATCCCCTCGCCGCTGCACCCGCCGCCCGGCTGCCACTTCCACCCCCGCTGCCCGCAGGCCGGGCCGCGCTGCCGGGTGGAGGCCCCGGCGCTGCTGCCGGTGGCGCCGGGGCAGGTCGCCGCCTGCCACCTGCATCACGGTGGTGTCGGGGGCGGCCCCGGCGCCACGGCCTGAGCCGAGCCGTGTCCGCCGCCCTCGCCCACCAGCGTTCGCACGGGACGGTGGTGCTCCGCTTCGGGCTGGTCGGGCCGCGCACGGCACTGCGCCACCTGGACCAGGCCGCGCCCGCCCGCGCGCTCTTCCCCGATCCGGAGCCGGGGGAGCTGCCCGTCGCCGCCCTGGTCAACACCGCCGGCGGGCTGGCCGGGGGCGACAGCCTTCGCCTTTCCGTCGCGGTGGAGGCCGGCGCGGCGGCCACCGCCACCAGCCCCGCCGCCGAGAAGATCTACCGCAGCCTCGGGGACACGACGGAGGTCGCCAACCGCCTCTCCCTGGGCGAGGGGGCGCTGCTGGAATGGTTGCCGCAGGAGACCATCCTCTTCGACGGGGCCCGGCTGCGCCGCCGGACGGAAGCGGACCTCGCCCCCGGCGCGCGCCTGCTCGCCGCGGAGATGCTGGTCTTCGGCCGCGCCGCCCGCGGCGAGCGATTCGCCCGCGGGCGGCTCCTCGACTCCTGGCGCCTGCGCCGCGGCGGCCGCCTGCTCTGGGCCGATGCGCTGCGGCTGGATGATCCCGCCGCCGCCCTCGCCGCGCCCTTCGGGCTCCATGGCGGCGGCGCGCTGGCCACCCTCCTGCTCGCCGCTCCGGACGCCGCCGCGCACCTGCCGCTGCTGCGGGAGGCGGCGGGCCCGCTCGGCGCCGCCACCCTGCCGCGCGACGGCCTCCTCCTCGCCCGCTGGCTCGGCCCCGCGACGGCCCTGCGCGCGGCGGTGGGGCAGGCGATCATCGCCCTGCGCGCCGCCGAGGGCCGCGCGCCGCGCCTGCCGCGGCTGTGGCTGAGCTGACCGGCCCGGGGCTCCTGGCCGCCGGGACGGGGGGCGCAACGCCGCCGTGACCACGCTCATCCTCGGGGGGTTCGGGTGCGGTGACCTGGCGGCGGAGGCGGCATTGTCCGCCTGTGTCACGCTACCCGGGCCGCGCTGGGTCGAGACGGCGGATGCCGCGGCCGCCCGGCGGGTGCTGCCGGGGTGCCGGCCGCTGCCGCCGGGCGGGCCGCTGCCGGAGGGTGTGCGGCTCGCCGTGCTGACCGGGCCGCTGCATCCGCCGGCGGAGCGCACCGCGGCGCTGATCGGGCGGCTGGGGGAGCTGGCGGCGCGCGGGGCGGCGATCCGGCTGCACGCCGTGTCCTTCCAGGCCTGGGGGCCGCTGCACCGGCCGGCGCCGGCGCTGCGGGCGGTGCTGGAGCGGCTGGAATCGGTCTCCGCGCGCGACCACCGCACGCTGGACAGCCTGCTGGAATGGCGCTGCCCCTGGATGCCGACGCTCGATCCCTTTCCGGGCGCCTGGTCGGTGCCGGAGCTGCCGGCGGACCGGCCGGCCGGGAAGCTGCTGGGTCTGGCGATCCGCGACGGCGGCCCGGTGCGTCAGGCGGCGGAAGTGCACGGGGCTCGCATCGCCGCGCTGGTCGAACGCTACGCCGGCTGGACCGTGCTGCCCCTGCCCGTGGTGCGGCGGGAGGGGGAGCCGGACGACCTCCGCGCCGCCCGCGACTTCGCCGCGCGCTTCCTGCCGGATTCGCCGGTCCTCGACCCCTGGCCCGAGCATCCCGATGCCTGGCGGGCGGAGGCGACGCCGGCGCGGCTGGCGGGCTGGCTCGGCGCCTGCGACGCGGTGGTGGCGGGGCGGGACCTGGCCATCGCGCTCGCGGCGTCGCGGGGGGTGCCCTGCCTGGCGCTGGCGCCGCATGCCGAGGACGAGGCGGGCCGCGCCGCCGGAACCCTGGCCGACCGGCTGGTGCCCGGCAGCCGCTACGTCGTGCTGCCCGCCACGGGCCCGGCGAGCTGAAGCGCCCGGGCATAGACCTGCCGACGCGGCAGGGCGAGCGCGGCCGCCACCACCGCCGCCGCGTCGCGCAGCGAGGCGCCGCTGGCCAGCGCCTGGCGGAGGCGCGCGTCCAGCTCGTCCTCGCCGGCCACCGTCTCCTCCGCCGGGCCGACCACCAGCACGATCTCGCCGCGCGGCGCATGGGCGGCGTAGTGCGCGGCCAGCTCGCCGAGGGGGCCGCGCCGCACCTCCTCGAAGCGCTTGGTCAGCTCCCGCGCCACGGCGGCGGGGCGGCCGGCGCCCAGCCCCTCGGCCAGGGCGGCCAGCGTCTCCGCCAGCCGGTGCGGCGCCTCGTAGAGGATCAGCGTGGCGCGCAGCCCGGCGCGCTCCAGCCCGGCCAGCCGCGCCACCTCCGCCGCGCGGGGGCCGGGCTTCGGCGGCAGGAAGCCATGGAACAGGAAGGGGTGCGGCGGCAGGCCGGAGAGGGTCAGCGCCACCAGCGCTGCGTTGGGGCCGGGGATGGCGGTGACCGGCAGCCCCGCCTCGATCGCGGCCCGCACCAGGCGGTAGCCGGGGTCGCTGACCAGCGGCGTGCCGGCATCCGAGACGAGGGCGAGAGCCTGCCCCCCTTGCAGCCGCTCCAGCAGGCGGGGCGTGGCGCTCGCCTCGTTGTGGTCGTGCAGCGGCACCAGCGGCGTGCCGACCCCCTGGCGCGCGAGCATCGGGCCGGTCACCCTGGTATCCTCGCAGAGCACGGCGTCCGCGTCGCGCAGTGCGGCCACCGCCCGGGGGGACAGATCCCCCAGGTTGCCGATCGGCGTCGCGACCAGTACCAGACCACCCGGCCTGCCCCCGGCCTCGGCCCCGGGCGCGCCAGCGACAGGGAGTTCGTCCGGTGAAGCCTCTCCTGCCCCCGCGGTCTCCCGCCTTTCCTCGCCCAAGCTGGCGTCTCCCGATCCTCGCCGCCGTCCTCGCACTCGCGGCCTGCGCTCCGCAAGCCCGGGGGCCGATCGGCTACGTCCCGCCCAGCCCGCCCGGCGGCACGATGCCGGTGGAGGCGCCGCGCGCCCGCGTCGCCCTGCTGCTGCCGCTGACCGGCAGCCAGGCGCCGCTGGGCCGCTCCATGCTCAACGCCGCGACCCTGGCCCTGTTCGAGCAGTCCGGCCCGGCCGTGGAGTTCCTGCCGCGCGACACGGGCGGTTCGCCCGCCGGCGCGGCGGAGGCGGCGCGCAGCGCCATCGCCGAGGGGGCGCGGGTGATCGTCGGCCCCCTGACCTCGGCCGAGACGGGCAGCGTCGCGGCGGTCGCGCGGGCCAGCAACGTGCCGGTGCTGGCCTTCACCAACGACGCCAACCTCGCCGGGCGCGGCGCCTGGGTGCTGGGCATCACCCCGGCGCAGCAGGTCCGCCGGCTGGTGCAGTCGGCACAGGGGCAGGGCGTCCGCCGGATCGCCCTCGCCGCCCCGAGCGGCCCCTTCGCCACCCAGCTCGCCGCCGCGTTGCGCACCGCGGCGCAGGATGCCGGGCTGCCGCCGCCCCTGGTCGTCACCTATCCGCAGGGCGCGGCGATGAGCATGGCGGCGCGCGAGTTGGCCAGCCGCGTCCTGCCGCCCGGCGCCGCGCCCGCCACCCCGGATGCGGCCGTGCCGGGCTCCGCGGCCCCCGGCGCCGGCCTGCCGCCGGAGGGCGGCCCGGAGCCGGTCGGGCTGCTGATCCTGGGCGAGAGCGGGGCCCGCGCCCGGCAGTTCGCCGCCGCCCTGCCCGAGGCGGGGCTGGCCGTCCCGCCGCTGCGGCTCGCCGGCCACGCGCTCTGGGCGCAGGAGGCCGTCTCCCTGGCGCAGGAGCCGGCGCTGGCCGGGGCCTGGTTCCCCGCCCCGGACAGCTACGCCCATGCCCAGTTCGAGGACCGCTACCAGCAGGCCTTCGGCGACCGCCCGCCGCGCCTCGCCGCCACCGCCTACGACGCCGCGACGGTGGCCGTGCGCGCCGCCCGCAACGGCCCCGAGGCGCCCCTGGCCCTGCCGCTGGACGAGATCGTGCTGGGCGGCGACGGCGCGCTGCGCCTGCTGCCCGACGGCCAGACCCAGCGCGCCCTGGCCGTCTTCGCGCTGGAGCCCGGGGCCGAGCCGCGGGTGGTCGAGCCGGCGACCCTGCCGGGCGCTGCCGGGTCGTGACCGGTCCCCTGGCTGGCCCCCTGGCCGGGGCTGCCCCGCCACCCTTCGCCTGATGCGGCAGCCCGGGATGCCGGCGACGGCCTCCCCGGGGGGGCTGGCGGGGCCGGCCCCGTCCGCCCCCTGACCCGACGGGACCGATGCGCAGCCTGCTTTTCCTGACCCTGGCGCTGGGCGGCGTGCCGGCGCTGTGCCTGCTGGCCATGGGCGCGCAGGGCGCTGCCCGCTGGGACGCGGTGCTGGCGGCGCTGCTGGCCACCCTGGCCGCCGCCTGGCTGCTGGCGCGCATCGGGCTGGGGGCGCTGGCCCGGCTGGCCGCGGCACTGCGCGGGGAGAGGCCGCCGCCCGCCCTGCCGCTGCTGGGCGAGGTCTCCGACGCGGCGGCCCGGCTGGTGCGCGACCTGACCGAGCGGGGCGCGCTGGTCGGCCGGCTGCGCGCGGCCGATGCCGCGATCGTGGAGGCCCTGCCCGACCCGCTGCTGGTGCTGGGCGCCGACCGCGTGCCGCTGCGCGCCAATGCCGCCGCCCGGGTCCTGTTCGGCACGGCCGGCGATGCGCCGGGTTCGGGCGACGTGGGCGCGCTGCTGCGCCATCCCGTCCTGGCGGGGGCGGTGGAGCGGGCCATGGCGGAGGGCGTGCCGCAGGTGGCGGACCTGACCCTGCCGGTGCCGATGACGCGCGACCTGGTGGTGCGGGTCAGCCCGCTGGAGCCTCCGCTTTCCGATGGCGGCCGGCTGCTGGTGGTGCTGTCGGACCGCACGCGGGAGCGGGCGGTGGAGCGGATGCGGGCGGATTTCGTGGCCAATGCCAGCCACGAGCTGCGCACCCCCCTGGCCAGCCTGATCGGCTTCATCGAGACCCTGCGCGGCCCGGCCGACGACGATGCCGCCGCGCGGCGCCGCTTCCTGGGCATCATGGCGGAGCAGGCGGAGCGGATGCGCCGGCTGATCGAGGACCTGCTGGGGCTGACGCGGATCGAGGTCTCGGAGCACCAGCCGCCCTCCGGCGAGGTGGACCTGGCCGTCCTGGCCCAGGCGGAGCTGGAGGCGATGGTGCCCATCCTGGAGGCGCGCCGGGTGACGCTGCGGACGGAGCTGGCCCCGGCGCCGGCGCATCCGGCCGAGGCCGGGCAACTGGCCCAGGTGCTGCGCAACCTGCTGGAGAACGCGGTGCGCCACGGCCGCGAGGGCGGCACGGTGCGTGTCGGCACCGGCCAGGCGGAGGGCGGGGTCTTCCTCGCCGTCGCCGATGACGGTCCCGGCATCGCACGGGAACACATCCCCCGGCTGACCGAGCGCTTCTACCGGGTGGACAAGGGCCGGTCCCGCGCGGTCGGGGGCACCGGACTCGGACTGGCCATCGTCAAGCACGTGGTCAACCGCCACCGCGGCCGGCTGACGATCGAGAGCACCCCGGGCGAGGGGGCGTTGTTCCGGGTCTGGCTGCCGGGAGGCTGATGCCGGCGGCAGGATGACCTGGCCCGTCAGGCTGTGGTGTTGCGGCGGCGGACCGGGAGGGGACGCCGTCCCCTCCACGGACCCTCCCCTGCCGGGGCCACAAGCGGGCCCCGGACCCCGCTGGGAGTCTGGTTCTCCGCGGCTGCCGTCAGCCTGCGGGCTCAACCCTGACGGCGCGCGGACAGGCGGGACTCTGGAAAAGCTTCAGAGGGCGTCAGTGAGGGCGGAGGCCGTACCCGCCGAGGAGCCAAGCTCCTCGGCGCCTCGACCCCGTATCCGGCTGTCCCGCGGCAGCGCCCACCGGGTCCAGGGCCTGCAGGGTCCTGGCGGAGTGGGGGTACGGGGGCGAGGCGGAGCCTTGCCCCCGGGCCACGGGCGCCCCCGCGCCGGCACGGATCAAGGCGCATCCTGCCGGCCGGATGGCACGGCCGACGCGCCGGCCTCCGGGGTGGGGCTCTGTCCTGTTCCCGGGCACGGGCAGGTCCCTAGGGCCGAGGCGTGTGCCGCCCGCGGGGGGAGGGGGCGCGGGCGTTCCGGGGGCCGTCACGTCTGGTTATTTGCCGCCGTCCCGCCGGGTGGATAGGTTGCCGCCGCATGACCCGGCTGGACCGCTACGTCTTCCGGCAGCTCGCCGTCGCGCTGGTCGCGGTGACGGTGGGGCTGGCCGCCCTGATCTGGCTGACGCAGAGCTTGCGCTTCATCGAGCTGGTGCTCGACCGGGGCCTGTCCTTTGCCGTCTTCCTGGAGCTGACCGGGCTGCTGCTGCCTTCCTTCTTCGCGGTGATCCTGCCCATCACCACCTTCGTGGTGACGCTCTTCACCTATGTCCGCCTCGCCTCGGACCGGGAGCTGGTGGTGATGCGCGCCGCCGGGCTGTCGCAATGGCAGCTGGCCCGGCCGGCGGTGGGGCTGGCGCTGATCGCCACCGGGATCTGCTTCGTCCTGCAGCTCTGGCTGGTGCCGATGAGCCACACCGCCTTCCGCACCTGGCAGTTCGAGATCCGCAACCAGATGGCCGCGATCCTGCTGCAGGAGGGGGTGTTCAGTGCCATCGGCAACGACCTGACGGTCTATGCCCGGCTGCGCGAGCGCGACGGGACGCTGCGCGGCATCCTGGTCCATGATGCGCGTGAGACTGGCGCCCCGGTGACCATCCTGGCCGAGGAGGGCCGCCTGTCCCTGACGCCGGAGGGGCCGCGGGTGACGCTGATCAACGGCCAGCGGCAGCAGGTGGAGCGGGTGAACCCGCCCGCGGGAAGCCCGCCCGGCACGCCCCCTACCCTGCGCCTCTCCGTGCTGACCTTCGGCGAGAACAGCGTGGACCTGGCCCGCACCGGCCGGAACGTGGACGATGCCCGCAACCGGGATTCGCGGGAGCGGTCGGTGAGCGAGCTGATGAACCCCGACCCGGCGGAGAACCTGCCGGAGCGCGATATCCGGAAGTTCTACGCCGAGGGGCACCAGCGCCTGACCTCGCCGCTGACCGCCCTCTCCTTCGCCATGGTCGGCATGGCCGCGGCGCTCGCCAGCGGCTTCCGCCGGCACGGCGGCGGCTTCGCCATCGCGGCCGGCGTCGGCGCGGTGGTCGTGCTGCTGGCGCTGGGGCTGGCCGTGGGCAACCTCGCCGCGCGGGACAACCGCTTCGTGCCGCTGATCTGGCTGCATGCGGTCGGGCCGGCGGTGGTGGCCGCCTGGGTGCTGGCGGGCCGGCCCGGCTGGCCAAAATCGGCGCCGCGGGCCGCCGCGGCATGAGGGCGCGGCACCAGGCCGGGGCCCGCCGTCCGGAGACGGCGGACGCATGATCCTCGCCTTCACCCTGGGCAGCTACGTCGCCCGGCGCTTCGCCGGGATGGTGCTGCTGCTGCTTGCCGCCCTGACCGGGCTGGTGGCGCTGTTCGACTTCATCGAGCTGCTGCGCCGCGCCGCCACGCGCCCCGAGGCCACCTTCCCGATCGTGGCCACCATCGCGGGGCTGCGCCTGCCCTTCATGGCGCTGCAGGTGCTGCCCTTCGCCATCCTGCTGGGCGGCATCGTCGCCTTCTGGCGCCTCTCGCGCTCCTCGGAACTGGTGGTGGCGCGCGCGGCCGGGATCTCGGCCTGGGGCTTCCTCACCGGGCCGGTGCTGGTGGCGCTGGGCTTCGGCGTGATCGCGACCGCGGCCATCACTCCGCTCTCCTCGGCCATGCTGTCGCGGGCGGAGCGGCTGGACAGCATCTACCTGCGCAACACCGGCGGCATCACCGCGCTCGCCGGCGGCAAGCTGTGGCTGCGCCAGGCGGACCGCGACCTCGACCCGCAGGGGGTGGCGATCCTGGCCGGACGTCCGGCCGAGCCGGGCCGCCGGCTGGAGCGCGCCGTGCTGCGGCTGGAGGAGGCGAGCGTCTGGCGCCTCTCCGCCGCCGACCGCCCGCTGGCGCGGGTGGAGGCGCCGGCGGCCGTGCTGCAATCGGGCCGCTGGGTGCTGGAGAACGCCGTCTCCTTCGGCGCCGACCGCCAGGCCAGCCCGCCGCACCGGATCGAGCTGCCGACGGAGCTGACGCCGGACCGGGTGGAGGACAGCTTCGCCAGCCCCGACACGCTGTCCTTCTGGGTATTGCCGGACTTCATCGAGCTGCTGGAGCATTCGGGCTTCTCGGCGGTGCGCCACCGCCTGCACTATCAGTCCCTGCTCTCGCTGCCCGTGCTGGCCGTCGCCATGGCGCTGCTGGCCGCGGGCTTCTCCATGCGGCAGGCGCGCCGGGGCGGGGTGGCGCAGATGCTGGGGCTGGGGGTGGCCGCCGGCTTCGCGCTCTTCGTGCTGGACCGGGTGGCGGGCGAGTTCGGGGAGACGGGGACGCTGCCGGTCCTGCTGGCGGCCTGGGCACCGGCCGTGGCAGGACTCCTGCTGGCGCTGTCGCTGCTGCTGCATCTGGAAGACGGGTGAGGGGGAAGGACGCTATGGGGGGAGGAGACATGCGCCATCCCGGGCCGCGGGCCGGAACCCGCGCCGGGGACGCCCGGCCGCGTGGGACCGATCCGGAGCGCGCCCGGTCCGCACGGCTTCACCGGGCGGGTGCCGGCGGCCGCCGTCCGGGCCTCCCCGCGCGGCCGGCCCTGGCGGCGCCGGGCCTGGCGCTGGCCCTGGCGGCGCTGGCCCTGGCGGCGCTGGGCCCGGCGCGGGAGGCCGTGGCGCAGCGCACCGATGGCAGCATCCTGGGCGCGCCGCGCGGCCGGCAGCCCGCCGGCCCGCCGGCCGACCGCAACGCCCCGGTCACCTTCACCGCCGACTCGGTCGAATACGACGAGAACCGCGCCCTGGTCACCGCCAGCGGCAACGTCGAGGCGTGGCAGAACGAGCGCATCCTGCGCGCCGACCGCATGACCTACGACCGCAACACCGGGGTCGCGGTGGCGGAAGGCAACGTCCAGCTCCTCCAGCCCGACGGGCAGGTGCTCTTCGCCGACCGGGCGGAGCTGGCCGGGGGCATGCGGGAGGGGGTGATCGAGGGGGTGAGCGCGCTGCTGGCCCAGAACGGCCGGCTGATCGCCAACGGCGCCCGGCGCACCGACGCGCCGGGCGGGCCGATCCTGGACCTGTCCCGGCCGGTCTATTCCTCCTGCGACCTCTGCGCCGACGACCCGACGGAGCCGCCGCTGTGGCAGGTGCAATCGCGCCTCGCCACGCGCGACGAGGGCGCGCAGCGCATCCGCTTCCGCGACGCCACGGTGCGGCTGGCGGGGGTGCCGGTGCTCTACACCCCCTACATGTCGATGCCCGACCCCTCGACGCCGCGCTCCTCGGGCTTCCTCTCGCCCTCCTTCGGGCAGACCCGCTACCTCGGGGTCTTCACCGAGATCCCCTACTACTGGGCGATCGACGGGGCCTCGGACCTCACCGTGACCCCCACCATCTCCACCGACGTGCCGCCGTCGCTGGCCGCCGCCTACCGGCGCCGCTTCAACTTCGGCGAGCTGCACGCGGAGGGGTCGGTCGGCTACCTGAACGGCGACGAGACCAACAACGAGAAGGGCTGGGGCGGGCACATCTTCAGCCGCGGCACCTTCAACATCGACGAGACCTGGCGCACCGGCTTCAACCTGAACCGCGCCACCTCCGAGACCTACCTGCGGGCCTTCCGCTTCCCCAGCCCGCGGGTGCTGAGCAGCGACGTCTATGCCGAGGGCTTCTGGGGGGCGGAGGGCTACGCCCGCATCGACGCCCGCGCCTATCAGGGCCTGCGCAGCACGGACGACATCGCGCAGATCCCCTTCGTCCTGCCCAATGCCTACTACGACCACGTCTTCGCCCGGGACGGGCTGGGCGGCACGGCGGGCTTCGACGCCTCCGCCTTCGCCATCACCCGCGACAAGGGCACCAGCACCCGCCGCCTCTCCAGCCGCGTCACCTACAGCCTGCCGCGCATGGGCGCCTATGGCGATCTCTGGACCTTCCGCGCGCAGGGCGACCTGATGGGCTACTGGGCGGACGACCTGAACCAGGCGCCGAACTACTCGACGACGGATTCCATCACCACCGCCCGCGCCAACATCCGCGCCGCCATCGACTGGCGCATGCCCTTCGTCCGCTCGGCGGGTGAGTACGGGCGGCAGGTCGTCGAGCCGCGCCTGCAGCTCGTCACCGGCCCCGCCACCGGCCGGCAGATGGACATCCCGAACGAGGACAGCCTCGACTTCGAGTTCACCGACGCCAACCTCTTCGCCCTGAACCGCTTCACCGGCCGCGACCGGCAGGAGGGCGGGACCCGGCTGGACGCCGCCATGCGCGGCGCCTGGCTCTTCCCCAATGGCGGGCAGCTGGAGGGGATCGTCGGCCAGTCCTACCGCACCTCCACCGAGGAGGTCTTCGCGCTGCGCTCCGGCCTGCGCGACCGCGTCTCGGACGTGGTCAGCCGGGTGACGCTCTCCCCCGTGCCCTGGCTGGACCTGACCGCGCGGACCCGGCTGGACAAGGACAGCTTCGACCGGCAACTGGTCGACGGCTCCGCCCGGGTGGGGCTGGCCGGGCTGGGCGGCCCGAACGTGACCCTGACCGCGGGCTATCTCTACACCGTCCCCAACCCGGCCCTGACCCCGTCCAACTACCGGCGCGAGGTCTACGGCGCGGCCTCGGCCAAGGTCTCGCGCTTCTGGTCGGCGGGCGGCTTCGGCCGCTACGACATCGAGATCGACCGCCCCGTCTCGATCGGCGCCAACATCACCTATGAGGACGAGTGCCTCATCTTCGACACCCGCTTCTACAAATCCTACGCCGAACAGGCCTCGACCGGCAGCACCTATCCCTCCTCCACCACGGTGCTGTTCCGGATCGGCCTGAAGACGCTGGGTGACTTCGGCTTCCGGGCGCTGTAGCCCGGGGCCGACGATCCGCGACTCCCCCCGATGCGCCTCTGACGGCCCAGCCCGGACTCCCCATGCGACGCCTGTTCCCCCTGCCTTCCCGCTGCCTCCCCTCCGCGCTCCTCCCGCTGGCCCTGCTGCCGGCCCTGCTGCTGGCCCCCGCCGCCGAGGCGCAGCCGGGGCCCCGCCCGGCCCGTCCGGCGGCCTCCGCCCCCGCCCGGCCCGACCCCGGCGCCAACCGGATCGTGGCGATCGTGAACGGCGAGGTGATCACCCGCTCCGAGGTGCAGAGCCGCGCCCGGCTCTTCGCCATCAGCACCGGCATGGCGGCGGCGCCCGACGTGCTGCAGCGGATCGAGCCGCAGGTGCTGCGCCTGCTGATCGACGACCGGCTGCGGCTGCAGGACATCCAGCGGCGCCGCATCCCCGTCACCGATGACGAGGTGGCCCGCGCGGTGGCCGACATCGAGGCGCGCAACGGCCTGCCGCAGGGCGGGCTGCGCGCCCAGCTTCGCCAGGCGGGGGTGGAGCTGCGTGTGCTCTACGACCAGATCCGGGTGCAGATCGGCTGGTCCCGCATGATCCGCGCCCTGCTCGGCCCGCAGGCGGAGCCGGGCGAGGCCGAGGTCAAGGAGCAGATGGAGGCGCACGCCGCGCGGCTGGGCCAGCCGGAATACCTCGTCTCCGAGATCTTCATCCCGCTGGACGACCCGGCGCGCGAGGGCGAGGTGCAGCGCTTCGTGGGCGACGTCGTCTCCCGCCTGCGCGCCGGCCTGCCCTTCCCCGTCGCCGCCACTCAGTTCAGCCAGAGCCAGACGGCCCTGCAGGGCGGCGACCTGGGCTGGGTGCAGGCGGATACGCTGGAGCCGGAGGTGGCGCGCCTCGTGTCCCAGATGCCGCCCGGGGCCATCAGCAACCCGGTCAAGGTGCCCGGCGGCTTCCGCATCGTCGCCCTGCGCCAGCGGCGGGAGACGGGGCGCGAGATCGCGACGCTGGTGCGGGTGCGCCAGGCCTTCTTCCCCTTCAGCACCGCGCTCGACCCGCAGAACCCGACCGAGCAGCAGCGCCAGCAGCTGGAGAAGGCCCAGGCCCTGCGCGGCGGCTGCGAGGCGGTGGAGGCGGCGGCCCGCAACAGCCCGCGCCCCGCCGATCCGGGCGAGATCCGGCTGGAGACGCTGCAGCCGCCGCCGCTGCGCCAGCTGATCGCCGGCCTGCCGATCGGCCGCGCCAGCCAGCCGATCGTCACGCCGGACGGCATCATGGTGATCGCCGTCTGCTCCCGCGAGACGCGCAACCTGGCCCAGTACACGGAGGAGCAGGCCAAGGCCGAGCTGCTGCGCCAGCGCGCCGAGCTGATCTCCCAGCAGCAACTGCGCAACCTGCGCCGGCAGGCGCAGATCGAGATGCGCGACTGACCGGCGCGGTGACCCTCCTTGGCCCGTCCGGCCGGTTGGCGCGCGTGTCCGGGCGGCGGGCCGGGGGGAGGCGTCGCCGCCTCCCCAGGCCTCCCTCCGCCGGGGCCACGAGCGGGCCCCGGACCCCGCTGGGAGTCTGGCGCCGCGTGGTCGGTGTCAGCCTGCGGACTGCACCCGGGCAGAGCGCAGACAGGCGGGGCACCGAGGAAAAATCAAAGGCCGCACGTGCTGCGGCCGCCGTCGCCGGGGAGCATGGCTCCCCGGCGTGCGACGCGCCCGTGAACGGGGGTCCAGGGGCTCTGCTCCTGGCGGATGGGGGGTCCGGGGGGCAAGGCGGAGCCTTCCCCCTGGCCGCGGCCGGCCACGCCACCCACCACCCCGGGCCTGCCGCGGCGCGAGGGGGCCCGCATGGCTGACCCGGCCGACCTTCCCGGCCTGCGCGAGACGGTCGCGCGGCATGGGTTGGATGCGCGCAAGTCGCTGGGGCAGCACTTCCTGCTGGACCCGGCGGTCTGTGCCCGCGTCGCGCAGCAGGCGGGCGACCTGGCCGGGCGGCAGGTGGTGGAGGTCGGGCCCGGCCCGGGCGGGCTGACGCGCGCGCTGCTGGCCGGGGGGGCGGAGCATGTCACCGCCATCGAGCTGGACCGACGGGCGGTGGCGGCGCTGGCCGAGCTGTCCGGGGCCTTTCCCGGGCGGCTGACGGTGCTGGAGGCGGATGCGCTGCGGGTGGATGCGGCCGCCCTGGTCGGGGCTCCGCGCAAGGTGGTGGCGAACCTGCCCTACAATGTCGGCACGCCGCTGCTGGTCGGCTGGCTGCGCCAGGCCGGGGCCTGGGAGAGCCTGACGCTGATGTTCCAGCAGGAGGTGGCGGCGCGGATCACCGCCGCCCCGGACAGCGAGGATTACGGGCGCCTTGCGGTGCTGGCGCAGTGGCGCTGCATGGCGCGGATGGTGATGCGCCTGCCGCCCGGCGCCTTCTCCCCCCCGCCCAAGGTCTGGTCCGCCGTGGTGCATCTGGTTCCGCATGCGGAGCAGCCGGCCCCCGAGCTGGCCGCGGCGATGGAGCGGCTGACCGCGGCCGCCTTCGGGCAGCGGCGCAAGATGCTGCGCGGGTCGCTGAAGCCGCTGGGGCAGCCCGAGGCGCTGCTGGAGGCGGCCGGGATCGAGCCGACGCGGCGCGCGGAGACGCTGGACGTGGCGGAGTTCGAGCGGCTGGCGCGGGCGGTGCTGGCCCGCTGAGCCCGGGGGAGGGGGCCGGCCAGCCCCTCATCCCCCGCATGACGCCGTCCTTTTCCGCGCCCTTGCCCCCGGCCGCGCCCGGTGCCATCGCCCCGTCGTCACCGTCCGGGCGCATGCGCGACCCGGAAAGGTCACGCGCCTCCCCGTCCCGGACTGTGCTAGGCTCCGCCATGGACCAACCGATTCCAGAACAGGCTGCCGCCGCCCTCGCCAGCTACGACGCCCCGCTGGTCTTCGCCCTGCCCAAGGGCCGCATCCTGAAGGAGCTGAAGCCGCTCCTCACCCGGGCCGGCATCGTCCCGGACGCGGATTTCGAGGACGAGGACAGCCGCTCCCTCCGCTTCGCCACCAACCACGCCGGGCTGGACGTGGTGCGGGTGCGCCCCTTCGACGTCGCCACCTTCGTCGCCCATGGCGGCGCCCAGATCGGCGTCTGCGGCGGCGACGTGCTGATGGAGTTCGACTACCCCGAGCTCTACGCGCCGCTCGACCTGCGCCTCGGCGCCTGCCGCGTCTCGGTGGCCGAGCCGCGCGAACTGGCCGGGCGGGACGACCCCTCCACCTGGTCGGCGGTGACGGTGGCGACCAAGTACCCCGGCATCGCCACCCGCCACTTCGCCGCGCGCGGCATCCAGGCCCAGGTGGTGCACCTGAACGGCGCGATGGAGCTGGCGCCCTCGCTGGGCCTGTCCCGGCTGATCGTGGACCTGGTGCAGACCGGCTCGACCCTGAAGGCCAACGGGCTGGTGGAGACGGAGGTGATCGCCCCGGTCACCTCCCGCCTCGTAGTCAACCGCACCGCGCTGAAGACCCGACCCGAGGAGATCGGCGCCTGGATCGCCCGCTTCCGCGAGGCGCTGGAGGCATGAGGCGGCTGGACACGCGCGACCCCGGCTTCGCGGCCGGGTTCGACGCGCTGCTGGACACGGCGCGCGAGACCACGGCGAAGGTGGACGGTGCCGTCGCCGCGATCATCGCCCGCATCCGGGCGGAGGGCGACGCGGCGCTGCTCGACCTGACCGCGCGCTTCGACCGCTGGACGCCGGGGAGCGCCGCCGCGCTGCGCGTGACGCCGGAGGAGGTCGCGGCCGCGAAGGCGCGCTGCTCGCCCGAGCGCCTTGCCGCGCTGGACCTCGCCGCGCGCCGGATCGAACGCTTCCACGCCGCCCAGATGCCGCGGGACCTGGTGCTGCCCGAGGAGGGGCTGACCCTGGGGATGCGCTGGGGGGCGGTGGACGCGGCCGGGCTCTACGTGCCGGGCGGCAAGGCGGCCTATCCGTCCTCGGTGCTGATGAACGCCATCCCGGCGCGCGTCGCCGGGGTCGGGCGGGTGGCGATGTGCGTCCCCACGCCGGAGGGGGAGATCAACCCGCTGGTCCTGGCCGCCGCCGACCGCGCCGGGGTGACGGAGATCTGGCGCATCGGCGGGGCGCAGGCCGTGGCGGCCCTGGCCTGGGGGACGGACTCCGTCGCCCCGGTGGACAAGATCGTGGGCCCCGGCAACGCCTATGTGGCCGAGGCCAAGCGGCAGGTCTTCGGGCGGGTGGGCATCGATTCCATCGCCGGCCCGTCGGAGGTCGTCGTCCTGGCCGATGGCGGGCAGGACCCGGCCCGCGTCGCCATGGACCTGATGGCCCAGGCCGAGCACGACGAGGCGGCGCAGGCGATCCTCATCACCGACAGCCCTGGCCTGGCCGGTGCCGTGGCGGAGGCGGTGGAGGCGGCGCTGCGCACCCTCCCGCGCGGCGCGATCGCCCGCGCCTCCTGGGAGGCGCATGGTGCCGTCATCCTGGTCCGCGACTGGGACGAGGCGGCGCGGCTGACCGACCGCCTCGCGCCCGAGCACCTGCAGGTCATGGTGCCCGACGCCCCGGCGCTCTTCGCCCGCATCCGCCATGCCGGCGCCGCCTTCCTCGGTCCCTGGTGCCCGGAGGCGCTGGGCGACTACGTGGCCGGGCCGAACCATGTGCTGCCGACCGGCCGGACCAGCCGCTTCGCCTCGGGGCTCTCGGTCTACGACTTCCTCAAGCGCACCACCTGGGTGGAGGCGACGGAGGCCGGGCTGCACGCCATCGGCCCGGCGGCGGTGGAACTGGCCGAGGCGGAGGGGCTGGGCGCGCACGCCCGCAGCATCGCGATGCGGCTGGGCCAGAGCTGAAGGGCCAGAGCTGAAGGGGCGGGGCTGAAGGGGCGGGGCTGAAGGGCCGGGTCCGATGGGCCGGGGCTGATCGGAGGGTGCGACCCGCCCCGGCCGCATCCCGGGGCGCAGCCCGCGGCAGGCCGGGCCAGGGGGATACCGCGGGGACGCGCTCACCGCCCGACGCCCAGTGCCTGCATTGCCGCGAGCCCGCCGCGGAAGAGGCCCGCCGCGAGCATGGCCAGGAGGAGGACCACGGCCAGCTTGGCGACGGTCATCCTCAGCCAGGGCCAGGGCTCCGCCGCCAGCCGATCCAGGCGCAGCCGGGACAGCGCGTCGTCGCCGGGCTCCATCCCCCTGGCGCGCCGCTCCAGGAGGCGGAGCAGGTGGAGCGCGCGTCGCGGCGTGAGGCGCGTCATGCGGGGCCGCTACGGCGCCCCAGGGGCCTGGGCCCTGGCGCCCCATCCGGGCGGCCCGGATCGTGGGCGGCGTCGAGCGGGGCGACGGCGCGCCGGACCAGGCCGGCACCGCCCCGCGGCCCGGTCGGGTCTGCCACCCTGGCCGCCAAGACCCTGAAACGGTTTCCGTTGTTGACCCGGACAGGCCAGGGCACCATGTTCCGGCCTGCCCAACGCCACCTCGGCGCGCTTTGGCACGTCCGGACTGGCCCGGTGCGCGCCGGCCTGCCCAACCCCAGAGGATGCATGTCGAAAGAAGACATGATCGAGTTCAGCGGCCATGTGGTCGAGCTGCTGCCCAATGCCATGTTCCGTGTGAAGCTGGACAACGAGCACATGGTCCTGGCCCATACCAGCGGGAAGATGCGCAAGAACCGCATCCGCGTGCTGGCCGGCGACCGCGTGAACGTCGAGATGACGCCCTATGACCTGACCAAGGGCCGGATCACCTTCCGCTTCAAGTGAGCGCCGACGCGTCGGCGGAGCGCCCCGTCGCGGCCGCCCGTCCGCCCCTTCTCCTGGCGAGCGCGAGTCCCCGCCGCCTGGACCTGCTGGCCCGCCTCGGGATCGTGCCCGACCGGGTCGCCCCCGCCGAGATCGACGAGACCCCCCGCAAGGCCGAGCTGCCGCGCCTGCTCGCCGCACGCCTCGCGCGCGAAAAGGCCGCCGCCGCCGCGGAACGCGCGCCGGGGAGCCTCGTGCTCGCCGCCGACACGGTGGTGGGGGTGGGCCGCCGCATCCTGGGCAAGCCGGCCGATGAGGCGGAGGCCCGGCGCTTCCTCGACCTGCTGTCCGGCCGCCGGCACCGCGTCACCACCGGGGTGTGCCTGGTCACGCCCGACGGGGTGCGGCGGGAACGGCTGGTGACCTCCATCCTGACCTTCCAGCGCCTGACCGGCGCCCAGATCGCCGACTACCTGGCCAGCGGCGAATGGCGCGGCGTGGCGGGCGGCTATTCCATCCAAGGGCGCGCCGAGGGCTTCGTGCGCTTCCTCTCCGGCTCGCACTCCAACGTGGTGGGTCTGCCGATGTTCGAGACGGCGCAGCTGCTGCGGGGGGTCGGCTGGCTGCGGCCGTGAGGCGCCTTCCGTCCCGGGGCGCCCGGGGGGAAGACCCCCGCCTTTCGCCCCCGTACCCCCCGCTCCGGCAGGAGCGGGGCCCCCGCGCCCCCGTTCGCGGAGTCCGGGGTGCGGCGGGGCGCCAGGGTCCCCGGCGAGGGCGGCCTCCGTGCGCCGGGCATGGGACTGGCGATCCTGCCGTCTTCGTGGCCCGGGCGCTGCCAGCGGCCGGTGGCGGACTCCTGCCGGAGTCCGGGGGCCGGCCGTGCCCCCGGCGGGCCGGGCACGCCCCCGCATGACCGCCACGCTGATCCTCGTCTCCGCCTCTCCCGGCGAGCGTCGCACCGCGCTGCTGCGGGACGGGGTGCTGGAGGAGGCGTGGGTGGAGCGCCCGGCGCGGCCGGACGGGGTGGGGGACCTCCATCTCGGCCGGGTGACGGCGCGGGTCCCGGCGCTGTCCGGGGTCTTCGTGGCGCTGGAGGGCGAGGAGAGCGGCTTCCTCCCCGATGCCCAGGGGGGAGAGGGTCTGTCGGAGGGCGACCTGCGCGCCGTCCGGGTGACCCGCGCGGCCCAGGGTGGCAAGGGGCCCCGGCTGGACCGCAAGGTGCCGGCCGACGCGCCCACGCTGGGTCCGGTGCGGCTGCTCGCCCGCGGGCCGGCGGCGCCGCTGCGGCTGGGACGGGCGCATCCCCAGGCGGCGGTGCTGTGCGACGCCGCGGCCGATGCGGTGCCGCTGCGGGCCGCGCTGGGGGCGGGGCGGGTGGCGCTGCGCCCCGGCCCGGTCTTCGACGAGGCGTTGGAAGCGGCGTTCGACGCCCTCGCCTCGCCCGAGGTGCCGCTGCCCGGCGGCGGGCGGCTGCTGATCCAGCCCACCGCCGCGCTGACCGCGATCGACGTGGACACCGGCACCGCCACCGGCCGCGACCGCGCCGCGCAGCGCCGGGTGAACGAGGCCGCGCTGGCCGAGGCGGCCCGGCAGATCCGCCTGCGCCGCCTCGCGGGGCCGATCCTGCTGGACCTGGCGGGGATGCCGGCGGGGGCGCGGGCGGGGTTCCTGCCGGCGCTGAAGGCTGCGGCGAAGCCGGACGGGCTGTTGCGTATCCTGGGGACGACCGGGCTGGGGTTGATCGAGATGGTGCGCACCCGCGTCCACCCGCCGCTGCACGAGGTGCTGGGGCTGCCGCCCTCCGCCCTGACCCATGGGCTGGCGGCGCTGCGCCGCGCGGCACGGGAGGCGGCGGCCCGGCCGGGGGCGCGCCTGGCGCTGCGGGCGCATCCGGCGGTGCTGGGGGCGCTGCCGGAGACCCTGGCCGAGGCGCCGCCGCTGCTCCTGCGCCCGGATGCCACCGTGCCCCCCGGAGAGGAGAGGATCGAGGATGCCGACTGACCCACCGCCCCGGCCGGCCCGACCGCCCCGGTCACCGGCGAAGACGCGCGGCGGCTGCCCGATCTGTGGCCGGCCGGTGGTGCCGGAGCACCGGCCCTTCTGCTCGCCGCGCTGCCGGCAGGTGGATCTCGGGCGCTGGCTGTCCGGGGACTACGCCATCCCCGGTGAGCCGGTCGGCGAAGGCGATGTCCCCGGCGAGGGGGAGCGATAGGGGCGGCCGAGGAAAATACGGCCGGGCGGGTGGACAGCCCGTCCGGGCCAGGGTAGATGGCCGCCCACCACGAGCGCTATGCCCAGGTAGCTCAGTTGGTAGAGCATGCGACTGAAAATCGCAGTGTCGGTGGTTCGATTCCGCCCCTGGGCATCTTCCATGTGATTTCTCCTTTGTTTTCATCATGCTGCGTTGCGTTTTCGTCCCACTTCGGCGTTGGCGCGCTGGGGTGGGACACTTTCGCGTCCAGACTCAGGCCGGACAGCCGGCTGAGGGCGCTGGACGCGAGCCGCTGGCGCTCGGCCTTCGCGGTGTAGCGGGCGGCCTCCTTGAGGGTCGTGTGACCCAGGACGGCCATGATCTCGTGGGCGGTGCAGCCCATCTCCGCCAGCCTGACCGCCGCCGCCTTCCGCAGCCCGTGCGGGGTGCAGTGCGGGATACCGGCCTCCCGGACCCACTTCCGGAACACGTTGGTAAAGCCCTCCGGCGTGAAGGGCCGGCCGAACCCGTTGCGCAGGAAGGTCAGGTCGGTGCCGGGCGTGACGGCGATCACCTCGGCCAGCTCGGGCAGGATCGGCAGCACCAGGCGCATCGGCTTCTTCCTGGCGCCCTTCGTCACCAGGAAGTGCAGGTGCCCGTCCCGAACGTGCTGACGGCCGAGCTTCACCGCATCGCTGCGCCGGACGCCCGTGTAGAGCATCAGGGCCAGCGCCAGGCGGGGCGTCGTTCCCACCGGCCACCGGGCCTCGAACCTGCGCACTTCCTCGATGGTCCAGGTGTGGAAGCCCTCGCTGCCGGACTGGATGTAGGGCACGGCCTCGGCCGGGTTGGTCGCCATCTCTCCCGTCGCCACGGCGTGTCGGAAGACGGCCCGGAGGGACTTTACCAGGGCGTTCGCCGCCTCGGGCTTCTCCGCCTTCTCGTCGCGCAGCCTGCGGACGTGGCGCGGCTCCATCAGCTTCGCCGGCTTGTCGCCGTGCTGGTCGAACAGGTGGTCGAGGATCAGCCAGCGGACATGCTGCGACCGCGGCGCCATGCGCTTGAACTCGGCCGAGCTGCGGTAGGCGATGCAGGCGGCGCGCAGGCTGTCGGGCACCACCTGTCCCGGTCCACGCTTCTGCGTCTCGGGCTTCGCCTCCAGCGCGCGTCGGTACTCGGCATCGAACTCCGGCGTGCCCGGCGTCTCGTGCAGCCGCAGCTTCGCCTTGCCCGGCATGCGCAGGTAGGTGCGCAGGTTGCCGTGGCGGTCGCGGTCCTGGACAACATAGCGATAGCGGCGGCGCACCACGATCATCAGGCGTCCCAGGGATTCGGCTTCGGCGCGTTTGCTGCGGCGGCCCGGCGATCCTCCGCCCAGGCGTCGAGGTCGCCGCGGTGCCATGCCTCCAACCCGGCCGTGATGGACACGGGCTTCGGCACGCGGCCGGCCTTGCGCTCGGCGTCGAAGGTGGTGGGCGACATACCGAGATACTGCGCCGCCAGCTCACGGCGCAGCATCAGCGGCCAGCCAGGGAGGGTGCTGCTGTCCCTCACGCCCCCTCCCCTCCCGCCGGCTGCTGCTGGCCTTGCTGCGCCGTCACCGGCCGCGGGTTCCAGCCCTCCACCTCGCGCACCTCGTTGGGGTCGAGGATCTGGTTGCGCACGGCGATCTCGTGCGCCTTCCACCGCGCCTCGTAGTCGCCGCGCATGAGGCCGGAGAGGTCCACCTCCAGCGTCAGGTCGGAGCCGGTGCCGAAGATGGAGCGGGAGAACTCCGCCTCGATCTTGCGCGCCCAGGGCGTGAGGCTGAACTGCGCGAACCAGAGCGCCGCCTGCTGCGAGTTGGTGAAGGTGTTGTGCGTGTAGTCCTGCACGATGGGCGGCGGCACCTGGAACAGCCGGCACAGCTCCTCCACCGTGAAGCGCCGCGACGCCAGCACCTCGGCGTCCTCCGGGCTGACGGAAAGGGCCTTCCATTCCATGCCCTCTTCCAGCACCAGTACCCGGCGGGCGTTGCGCGTGCCGGTGATGCTGTCTGTGATCTGCGCCCGCAGACGTCGCACTGCATCGTCGCTCAGGGTCTTGGGATGCGTGACCGAGCCGGAGGGCGTCGCCTGGTTTTGCCACAGGCTGCCGGTCCACTCCTGGAGCGCGGTGGCGCTGCCCAGCACCTCCGGCGCGCGGCTGATCCGGCTGCGGCCGATCAGCCCGTCGTCGCTGCGGTCGCGCAGGTGGAACACCTCGTCGGCCAGGTAGCGCCGCACGCCGCCGGCATCCTGCACCACGTCGTAGGCCAGCCGTCCGGACGGCAGGGTGTAGAGCTGGAGCTTGCCCCAGGGGATCGGCCGCAGCGCGGTGATGCGCCCGGCGCCGTCGTACTCCAGCGCCAGCACCGCGTTGCCGTGCAGCAGCACCTGCGCCATCAGCCACTCGATCATGTCGGGCCAGGTCTGGTGCGCGTTCGGCCGGCGGATCAGGCGGGCCACCGGATGCGACGGCACCTCCTCCCGCCCGCCAGGCGTCACCCGGTAGACGTAGGCCGGCAGGCTGCCCATGGTCGAGCTGATCGCGCCGACGCAGGCCGAGACGGTGGACAGGTTCTCCGCCAGGCGGGCGTTGACGTAGACGCCCGAGGCGGTGGGGCGGATGCCGAAGGCCGCGGCATAGCCCGCAGGGTCGGAGAGGGGCGCCGCGCGCTTCTCCGTCCGGCCCAGCAGGCGGGCGAGGAGGCCAGCCATCACAGCGTCTCCAGGAAGCGGGCGCGGGCGGCTGCCGCGGCGCCCTGGGCGGTCCGGCTGCGGGCCTGGACGGTGGTGGCGGCATAGGCGGGCCAAGCATGGACCACCGATACCTCCAGCAGCTCCACCGCGCGCAGCTCGCGCCGGTCGGCCGCGGGCCACGCCTCGTCCTTCACCCGGAAGCTGAAGCTCATGCCGCCCAGGTCGCGCCGCTCGGCTAGGGCGAGGATATCGCGCCCCAAGGTGGTGTCGGGCACGTCCAGGGAGAAGTGCAGCCCGCGGGTGTCCTCCGCGAGCCGCAGCGTGCCCGAGGCGGTGCGCGCCAGCAGCCGGCCGGGGTCGTGGTCCACCAGGGCGAGAACGTCGCCCCCGGCGGCCAGCGACGCCCGGAAGGCGCCGGCACGGATCGTCTCGGTGAAGCCGCCGATGCGGGCCTCGGCCGCGAACACCGCGGCGTAGCCCTCCAGACGGCGGCCGGCGGCGCGCAGCTCGGCGGCGGCGCGACGCTCCAGCCCGTCCGGGAAGCGCGCCGCGCCGCTCACGCGATGATGTCCTTGATGGCCGCGAAGCTCTCCGGGTGACGCACGGCGACGTCCACCGTCATCATCGCCCTGATCTGCACGTTCCCCTTGGCGTAGGCATCGGCCGCGTAGGGGTTCACCAGGATATCCAGCTCCGACCACACCCCGATGAGGAGGTCCGACCAGTTGCCGTAGATCAGGGCGGAGAGGCCGGTGCCGGTGCCCTTGGTGAGGTTGGACGGCACGTTGTTCGTGACGGTGGGCGTGGCGCCCTGGAACACCATAGGGACGCCCAGCGGGAAGCCCGACACGTCCTTCATCTTGGCCGCGGCGCGCCGAACCTTGGTGTTGGTCAGGAAGCCCATGGAGCCACCATCCGCGTTGGCATCCTCCACCTGCCCCTGGAGGTCGGCCACCAGGTCGAAGGTCAGGGCTCCGCCGTTGGTGCCGGCCGCCACGCCGCCGATGCCGGGGGTGTTGAGGATGCCCCGCGGCTCGGCGCCCGCGCCGCTGCCGGCGATGGCCGCGCGGTCCAGCGTCTCAGCCAGCACCAGGGCCATGTCGTTGCGGGCGAGCTGCTCCACGTCCGGGCTCGCCTGCTGGATCATGTTGCGGCTGTATTCGGTGATGACGCCCGCGTGCTTCGGGGTCAGCGTCACGCCGTCGAACTGCGGGTCTGAGAAGGCCAGGGCGGTATTCTCCGCGACCCAGCCGGCCACCACGGATGCCTTGCGGCGGGGGATGGTGATGTTGCCCAGCAGGCCGGTCAGCACCGTGGCGCCCAGCGCGCGGACACGGGTGGTGGTCCGCAGGCGGTCGATGAACAGGTCTTCGCGGTACTCGCCCGGCACCAGGTTGCCGCCGGGCCCGCCCGCCGGCAGGGCGGTGGTGACGACGCGGCTCTCGACGTTGGCGGGTGCGCCCATGTGCCAGAACATGCCCTCGGCGCGGCGCCCGGAGCGGCGCTCCAGCTCGGCCGACACTTCGCGGGCGCGGCTGGCGGCTTGGTCGGTGCCGCCCAGGGAGGCGCGGATCACGTCGAGGATGCCGACGCGGCCGATCTCGGCATCCAGGCGGGCGTCGCCCGTGCCATTGACCGGCGTGCCGGCGGCGCGGCGCTCGGCGTCGTCCACGATGGACTGGCGGCCGATGCGGCTCTCCAGCGCGTCCAGCTCGGCCTTGAGCGCGTCCCAGCGGGTGCGCTGCTCGGCCGAGAGGTCGCCGGCCTCGCCGGTCGGGGCAGTGTTGAGGGCGCGCATCTCGGCGGCGGTGGCCGCCCGGCGCTCCAGCATTTCGCGAAGGGTCACGAAGGAACCTCGTCAGGGGAGGGAGCCTTCGCGAGAGGCGTGTCAGCGGGGTCGCGGCCGGTGAAGGCGCGATAGGCAGAGAGGACGATCTGCAACAGGCGCTCGCGTTCCTGGGGATCACGAAACGCCACGCGGCGGTCACGTCCGAAGTTGGGAAGCCAGATGCGCATGGAGCCGTCCGCCGACTGCGCGAGGGCGGCGCCGACGATCAGCAGCGGGCCGTACTCCACCGCGAGCTGGGCATGGATCGTCTGATGCTGCGCCGGGATCGGCGGCTCGTGCACCGTCATGCTGTGCACGCGGAAGGCGGGCGAGGCGGTCACTGGCTGCGGTGACCCAGCACCGTGCGAACGCGAAGGTCGAAGGCGTTGACATCCACGACGATGCAGGCCGCGAGCTGCGCCAGCAGGTCCGCCACGGGCGTCTTTGGCGTGATGCAGATGCAGTCGGCAAGCATCTGCGTGTCGCTCGCCCCGGTGACCAAGAGCAGGGTGGTGCCTTGCGGGAAGAGCTGGCCGGGCAGCCGGTGCGGCGGCGTCTCCTCTCCCACCCAACCGCCATGTGCTGCGCCGCGGTTCGTATCGGTGAAGGCGGCTGCGGCCATGGCCGCAGGGCGAGGGGCCATACCCAGGCGGTTCAATTCCGCCGTCAGGGTGATGTGCATGATCCGGGTAAAGCTCAGCATCATTGGGCGTCCCCGCCCGTTGTTTTTTCGCTCCTTGTCGGTCAGCAGGATCGCGGGAGGGTGCCGCATGATCCAATTTTTAAACGTGTCGGATGGGATGCCGGCCGCCTCGCATGCCTGAGCGGAGGTATAGCGGATTTCGTGGTCGGCAGGATGAATGGGCATTTGCACTCTCCGGGCTAACCGGAAGTGTAGTGCTGCGCGGCACCCATCACAAGGGGGTAGTGCTGCGCTGCGCAGAGGAGGGCGGGCAGCCCCACGGCCACCCGCCTCCGATCGGTCATCTCTGGGCCCGCGCCTGCTCCTCGGCGTAGGTGTTCGCGGCGACCACCTGCTCCATCAGCCGGGCCGTCACCCATTCGATGGCGCCTTGCAACTGATCGGCCTCGGGGCACGAGCCTCGCCGGAAGTCGCCGGTCGTGGCGATCTCCTGGAGGGCGTGCAGCCCGCTGCCGATCTCCAGCAGGCGGCGGTCCAGTTCGTTGAAGGCATCCTTGGCGTTGGGGGTAGGAGTGCTCATCGGCCGGCCTCCCAGGTGCGGGCCGCATCAAGAGCGCGCAGCGGGTCCAGCTCGGCGGGCATGTAGCAGCCGGCCCCCAGCGCCTCGGCTTCAATGCCACCCGCCCGTTCCAGGAACCCGCGCAGCCCGTACAGCAGCCGCGCAAGGCGCCGCCCCAGGGCCAGCAGGTCGTCCTTGGAGAGATGGTTGGTCGTCAGGGCGCTCGCCTCGCCGTAGGCCACAGCCAGCTGCATCAACGCGCCCTCGTGGCTGGTGGGGCGGGCGAAGGTCATGTCCCGCTCCAGGCACTCGATCCGCGGCCAGATGGCTTCCTTGCGGTGCAAGTGCGCCAGGGAGGCCGGACCCTGGTTCGCTCTTCTGGCCTCCAGCTCGGCCACGTCGGCCGCCTCGTGGGCCGCGTTCAGCACGGCCAGCTCGCGGCCGATCAGGGCAGCCGGGCAGGTGGTGGGGGAGTTTCCGCCACGGTGGCGAGAACTCTGATTTCGTTGCCGGTTTTTCCGGCAACGGGGTGCCGCAGCGGTTGGGGTGGCGGTCGCCATCACCGGCCACCCTCGGGCCGGAAGGCAGGCGGCGGCGGCAAGGCGCCGGAGGAGCAAAGGGCAAATTTGCACTTTGAAGCCGGGCTGGCCAAGAACTCGGCAAATTTGCCGAGTTGGCCGCCGCGCCGGGGGAACCGGACCACCACCGCCGGCACGCGATCCGCGGCGAGCGTCACAGGGTGCAGGCTGGCCTCGTCGGGCTCGGCCTCGCCGTCCGCGTTGGGCTCCATGTCCGGGTCGCCGTCGAGGGCGTCCAGGCGGGCCAACAGGCGCTCCACTAGGTCTTCCGCCTCGGCGCGGCCTTCGGGGGTGCGGAGGTTGCGGCAGAAGATGTCGAGCATCGTCTGCACGGCCGCGGCGGGGAGGCGGCTGGTGCGCCGGGTGAACAGCGCCCCCTTTTCCCCCTCGAGGGGGAAAACCTGCCCGATGGTCAGGTTTGGGGCACCCTCGGAAAATCCGAGAGTGAGGGGTCTTCTGCCCAGCGGGTCCGCGGGCGTGCTATGGGTGTGTTCAGCCATGACCTGCTGACTCCTTCAGCGGGTTGGGGTTAGGCCGGGACGGAAGGGCCAACTTCCGTCTCGGCCGTCTTTCTGGTATCAGAAGGGCATGGCACCGTCAACTTCTGATACCAAAAGCAAGCGGCCAGGCCAGTCGGGGACGCCCATCATGCTGCGCCTCCAGCCCGAAGCCCTCGCCCGCCTGGACGCCTGGATTGCCCAGCAGGAGGACGCGCCCAGCCGGCCGGAGGCGGTGCGGCGGTTGCTGGACGCGGCGCTACCGGAGGGGCGGTAACGGCGGGGTTGGAAGGGCGGCCAATTGCTCACCGGAAGCGGTGAGACAGCCCTGCTTGCTTCATGATTTCATTAGCAGTGTGTCGGGAAAGGATCTTGTGATCTACAGGGAAGTACCGCCCGCTGATCGGGCTGTACCAGAACTCATGATCCCCCTTGCCCTGACGGTGGAAGCGGCAGCCAGCCGCCTCCAGCCTCTCTTTCACGTCAGGGGTGTAGCTCGCCATCAGCAGGGGACGCGGATTTTTGTCACCTGCTGGGCCATGACATAGAGGGGCACCTCACCGAAGCTGCCCCCGCTGGCATCCCCATTGAGCTCCAGAAGCTCGGGGATGAGGTCCTGAAGCTTTGCGGTAAGCTCAGGCACGGTTGAGGCCTCTGCCACAAGGCCCGGCACGTCGTCACTGGTGGCAACAAAGACCCTCGCCTCAGGGTCCCACTCCGCTCGGACCATGACGCTACGGTGTTCCATCCTACTCCCTCGGCCCCGGAGGGCTTCTGATACTGGGGCAATCATGCCCACAACGCTAAGATGATGCCGAACCTTTTTCCTCGCAATCCACAGGATAGGGTTGGCTCGGACCCTTGACCCGCGTCGGATGCATGCAATCGCTTCCTACCGGTGCCGCCAGACCGCGCCCAGGTTCGCACTAGGTCCGCAGTCCGCAGTAGGTTCGCAGGGTGCGGACCCTGCGAACCCGCGACGGCCGCAAAATCCCCAGCATTTGCTGGGATTCGCCGCCGGGTCCGCAGGCCGTATGAAAAACAATCAATCACCAGCGGGGAAAAATTCTGCGCGTGACCCCACTGCGGTTCAGCCCTCCCATCAGCTCCGAGCGATTTCCTGAGCGGCCAGCTCCAGCACCTCGGCCGCGATGGCATCCGCCAGGGCTGCCGGCAGCACCACCGCCGGCAGCCCTCGCCCGTCCCGTGGGTGGCGGAAGCACGGCGCGCGGCAGGTCAGCCCGCCACCGCCACCGTGGAGAACCTGAACGCCCTGAAGGGTGAGGATCACGCCCGCAACCTCCACCTCTACCAGGGCCAGCCCCACCAGGCGCCCGGCGCCGCGGACGGGCTCCAGGGCCTTCACCTCGTACCGCACGGGCACCGTCTCGGCGCCGGTCACGCCACCCTCCCCAGCAGGCGCGCCAGGCGGCGCAGCTCGGCCGCCACCTCGCTCTTGTCCTCGTGGAACCGGTGCGGGTCGCGGTGGCTGGGGGACAGGCGGGATACCCGGTCGGCCAGGGCTTCCAGGTCTGGAATGTGAGAGGGTGTTAGGGGGTTGTGGGGGGTTATCCGGTTCTCCCCGTATGCGTGCGCGCGCGCCTCATGGATCATGCGGAAGACCCCCCACAACCCCCTAACATTTCCCTCCACCCCCTCACTTTTCGCCCCCCTGCGAAGCGCGGAGGCCGATGCCACGGACCCACTGGATATTGCATGGGGAGACGTACCGAAGCCCTGGGGTTCGCTCGATCATGCCGCGCAGCCGCTTGTTGTCGGCCACTTCCTCCCCGTTCGCCTGACACCACTGGTGGAAGCTGCCCAGCAGGGCGGCGGGCTTGGTGCTGAGGGTGGCGTCCAGGATGCAGCACTCGGCCAGCCAGCGGGCAAAGTAGTCCTGCTCCGCGAAGTATTCCGCCGTCGCCTCGATCACCACTGGCGGACGCATCAGCCCGTCGCGCTGCCACAGCAGGCAGCCGTCCAGCATCCATGCCAGGATGCCCGGCCACTCCGCCTTCAGCTTCTCCTCCAGCTCTGCATCCTTGACCGCCGGCTTGCGGGTGAAGGGCACCAGGTTCATCCGGCGCCGCATCGCCTCGTCCAGGTTCTTCAGCACGGGCTTGTGGTTGCCGATGATCGTGAGCTTGAACTGCGGGGTGTAGGTGAAGAAGTCCTGCCGCATGAACCGCGCCGTGACGGGATCGCCGCCGGTCATCTGCTTGATCCGCTGCTCCGCCCAGGTGCGCCCCTCCTCCGTCTCGGAGGACACGACCATGCGGGCTCCGCGCAGCGCGGCGAGGTCGGTGGGGTGCTTCTCGCCATGGCTCGCCGTGAAGGTGTCCATGGCCGCCACCGCGGCATAGTCGCCCATGATCTTCGCCACGGTGTTCAGGAAGACGCTCTTGCCGTTGCCGCCGGCCCCGTGCCCGAACAGCAGGGCTTGCTCGCGGGTCAGGCCGGTGAGGCAGTAGCCGCACCACCGCTGGAGGAAGCCGATCAGCGCATCATCCCTGCCGGTCGTCTCATCCAGGAACCGCAGCCAGCGGTCCGGCGGCACCTCGCGCGAGGGCGCCACGGCCGCCACCCGGGTCATCATGTCTTCCGGCCGGGCCAGCCGCATCCGGCCTGTGCGCAGGTCCACCGTGCCGCCCGGCGTCGCCAGCAGCATGGGGTCGGCGTCCCAGTCCTCCGCCACCGCGGCATGCGCGGGGTCACGTTGGGCGAACTTCTCCACCCCGGCGGCGAAGGCGGCCTTGCCGGTGATGGCCTGGGTCTTGAACTCGGCCTCCCGGTTGGCCTGCGCCACCAGCGTGCGGGCGAAGCTGAACGCCGCGTGCTTGCGGTCCTGGCGCCAGTGGGTGCCGGCCCACTCGAACCAGGCGCCCGTGCTGTGGCAGTAGCGCAGCCGGTCGCGGAACTGGCGGGTGAAGGCCAGGGCCACGCCGTGTTCCGTCAGCAGCACGTCGTCGTTGGCCGCCTGCGACGCCCGATCCCAGGTGCGGCGTGCCTCCCGCGCGCCGTCCGGCAGGCCCTTGTCGGCCTTCCACGCGGCGGTGTCCGGGTCCTCCTCCAGCCGGTCCAGGAAGGCGGCATAGTCGCCTCCCGCCCGCTTCACCTCGGCGGCCATGCGGAACGCCTTGGCGCTGCGGCTGCCGTCCTTGCCGCCCCCCTTCGTACCCTGCCCCCCGGATCGCGTGCGCGCCCGCTCCTGGCTCTCTCCGGAGGCGCCCGCGGCCATGCCGGGGCCGGCCTCCTGGATCAGCCACAGCAGGTCGGCCAGGGCGGCCGGGCGCAGCTCCTCCGGCGCGTCGGGGTGCCGCTCGCCCGTCACGGCGAAGAACCGGCCGCAGATGTAGAACTCGATCCCCGGCGGGTGGTCGCCGCCCTTCCTGGCCCACTTCCGTCCCGTCGCCGTGCCCATCGCCTGCCGCAGGGAGGGCGCGTCGGCCGGGTCGTAGAGGAAGAACAGCTTCACCCCGGAGCCGGAGGGCGACACCTCGGCATAGGTCGGGAAGCGCGCCAGCACGGGGAGCGCCCACGGCGCCAGGTCGCCCGTCTCGGCCCGGCAGGTGTCGAGGTCGATCCCACCGATGCACAAGCCGGCATGGTCGCCCAGCTCCAGCCCGATCCCGCCGGAGCCGAAGGGCCGGGGGAGCTGCGCCGCGCGCGCCTCGGCCTCCGCCCGGCTGCCCCAGGTGGCCGGCGCGTCCGCCTTCGCCTTGGCGCCACCGGGGGCATAGGGAACCTTCGTGGGCTTACCCTGCGGCCCGCGGCCTTCCGTCTGCCACGCCACCCAGCGGGGATGTGAGGCGAGGGTGGCCAGGGTGACGGGTTCCTGCTGGCCCTCGGCCGCGTCGTGCGCTACATCTTCGGTAGCCACATGCACCGAAATCCCCAGGTTCTCCGGGGGCTGACTCTCGGGGTGTGGCCCGTCTAGGGTGTTGAAATGGTTGGTTGCCGGGGTTCCCCTCAGCTCCACCACCTTGCCCGCGACCGCCATCTGGCAGCGAATCTGGGATGCGCCACAGGCATCAAGCCTGGAGGCCGGACGGTGTGCCGGCTTCGGTTGCGACGTTGGCCTTCCTCTGCGGGTCGCGCCATGACGGGGGACCCCTGGTTGTCAGGGAAGTCCTGCCAGGCCCGAACGCCGCCGCCAGGTTTTTTCGGATACCCCCTCTCCGGCCAGTGGCGCACGGCCGCAGTCACCGAGCCTGTGCCTCGGTTCCGCCCGCCGTGGCAGGGCCCGCACGGCGGGTGTGTCCGCCCGCTGCCAGGACGCCAGATGCAGCCGATCCCCGTCTGCACCTGGCGGATTGGGGGCAGGGCTCGCTTTATCGCTCGGCCAGGGGCACGAAGGCCAGATCCTCCGGGCCGGTGTAGTTGGCGGTGGGGCGGATGATCTTGCCGTCGATGCGCTGCTCGATGACGTGCGCGCTCCAGCCCGAGGTGCGCGAGATGACGAAGAGCGGCGTGAACATCGCCGTCGGCACCCCCATCGCCGAGTAGGAAAGCGCCGAGAACCAGTCGAGATTCGCGAACATCTTCTTAGTCTCGGCCATCACCGTCTCGATCCGCTCGGCCACCGCGAATCGGTCCAGCGTGCCCTGCGCCTCGCAGAGCCGCTTCGCGACGCCCTTGATGACCACGTTGCGCGGGTCGGAGATGGTGTAGACGGGGTGGCCGAAGCCGATCACCACCTCCTTCGCTTCGACGCGGCGGCGGATGTCCGCCTCCGCCTCATCAGGCGTGGCGTAGCGGTCCTGGATCTCCTGCGCCACCTCGTTGGCGCCGCCATGCTTCGGCCCGCGCAGCGCGCCGATGCCGGCGGTGATGGCGGAGTACATGTCCGACCCCGTCCCTGCCACCACGCGGCAGGCGAAGGTGGAGGCGTTGAACTCGTGCTCGGCGTAGAGGATCAGCGAGGTGTGCATGGCGCGCACCCACTCCGCCGGTGCCGGCTTGCCGTGCAGCAGATGGAGGAAGTGGCCGCCGATGCTGTCGTCGTCCGTCTCCACCTCGATACGCTTGCCGTTGTGGGAGACGTGGTACCAGTACAGCAGCGCGGAGCCGAGTGAGGCCATTAGGCGGTCGGCGATGTCGCGCGCGCCGGGGTGGTTGTGGTCGTCCTTCTCCGGCAGGGCACAGCCCAGGGCGGAGACGGCGGTGCGCATCACGTCCATCGGATGCGTGGCGGCGGGCAGCGCCTCCAGCACCGTCCGCACCGTCTGCGGCAGGCCGCGCAGCGCCTTCAGCTTGCGCTTGTACCCCGCCAGCTCCGCGACCGTCGGCAGGTGGCCATGGACGAGGAGAAAGGCGATCTCCTCGAACTCCGCCGCCTCCGCCACGTCGAGGATGTCATAGCCGCGATAGTGCAGGTCGTTGCCCGTCCGCCCCACCGTGCAGAGCGCCGTGTTGCCCGCCGCCACCCCGGAGAGGGCGACGGATTTCTTGGGCTTGGGCGCGGCGATCGTCTCGCTCATGGACCCTCTCCCTCAGAGGCCGTGGTTGAAGATACCAGGCCGGGTGTTGGCGGCGAGCTGCCCCTTCGGCAGCGCCACGTTCAGGCCGAGCAGCTCGGCCGTCGTCAGCTCCGGCAGGCGCTGCACCAGGTCGAGGAAGCGGCGCGCTTCCGCCGGATCGATCAGCCCCTCGGTCAGCGTCTCGAACTTGCGGATGTAGTCGGGCCGGGTCCAGGGGGTGGCGCCCAGCGTGTGCGCGTTGGCCACCGCCAGCTCGTCCGTGATGACCGAGCCGTCCTTGAGGACGATCTCCACCTTGCCGCCGAAGGCCTTCACGTTGGGATCGCGCGAGTGGTAGCGCTCCGTCCACTTCGGGTCCTCGACGGTGCGGATCTTGTGCCACAGCCGCACCGTGTCCGGCCGCGCCGCGCGCTCGGGCGCGTAGGAGCGGACGTGGTGCCACGACCCGTCCTGCAACGCGACCGCCAGGATGTACATGATGGAATGGTCCAGCGTCTCGCGCGAGGCGGTCGGGTCCATCTTCTGCGGATCGTTGGCGCCGGTGCCGATGACGTAGTGGGTGTGGTGGCTGGTGTGGACCACGATCTCCTTTACGTCGTCCCAGTCCTTGACCTGCTTACCCATGCGGAAGGCGAGGTCGATCAGCGCCTGGGACTGGTACTCGGCCGAGTGCTCCTTGGTGTAGGTGTCGAGGATGGCGCGCTTCGCCTCCCCCGGCGCGGGCAGCGGCACGCGGTAATGCGCGTCCTTGCCATCCAGCATGCGGGCGATGACGCTGTCCTCGCCCTCGTAGATCGGGCTCGGCGCGCCCTCGCCCAGCATGGCGCGGTCCACCGCCTCGATCGCCAGCTTGCCCGCATGGCTCGGCGCGAAGGCCTTCCAGGAGCTGATCTCGCCCTTGCGGCTCTGGCGCGTGGCGGTGGTGACGTGCAGCGCCTGCTGCACCGCCTGGTAGATCACCTCCGTCTCCAGCCCCAGCAGCGTGCCGATGCCGGCCGCGGCCGAGGGGCCGAGATGGGCGACATGGTCGATCTTGTGCTCATGCAGGCAGATGGCGCGGACGAGGTTCACCTGGATCTCGTAGCCGGTGGCGAGGCCCCGGATCAGCGCCGCGCCGTCCCTGCCGCATTGCTGCGCCGCGGCCAGGATCGGCGGAATGTTGTCGCCGGGATGGGAGTAGTCCGCCGCCAGGAAGGTATCGTGGTAGTCCAGCTCGCGCACCGCCGTGCCGTTAGCCCAGGCGGCCCATTCGGCATGCACCCGCACCTCCGGCCCGCAGCCGAACACCGTCGCCCCGCCCGGCCGGGCATGGGCCAGCGCCTCCGCGCGGGCGGTCACCACCGGGTGGCGGTTGACCGAGGCGATCGCGACCGAGGCGTTGTCGATGATCCGGTTGATGATCATCTCCGTCACCTCCGCCTCGACCGCGACCGGGTCGGTGGCCACGGCGGCAATCTTCCAGGCCAGCTGGCCCTCGCGCGGGAGGCGCTCGGCCTCCGGATGCACCGTCACGTCGTGGATGATCATGGCCTGCTGGCGACTCCCGGATTTCCAGCCCGTCGGGCTTTTGCGAAGTTTGCCATGGCCACTGCCCCTGTCAGCCCCGGCCGAGGTATATTCATGCCATCGGCAGGCCCAAGACTGCGAAGATTGTGAAGAATCACCGGTCTACTCTCAAGGAACCCAAGGTCTTCGCTGGCGACCGGCTGCGCCGCCTGCGCCTCTCCCGCGGGCTCAGCCAGGCGGCGCTGGCGCGCAGCCTCGCGGTCTCGGCCAGCTATCTCAGCCAGATGGAGGCCGATCTCCGCCCCATGCCGCCCGCCCTGCGCATCCGCGCGGCCGAATGCCTGGGCGTTCCGGAGGGGTTGTTCGGCGACGGAGATGACGACCGGATAGCCGGCAGCCTGCGCGAGGCCACCGGCGATCCCCTCTTCGGCCGGGCCACCGTCTCCGCGGAGGAAGCCCGCGCGGCCATCCGGGCCGCACCCGAGGTGGCGGAGCGCTTCCTGGTGCTCTACCGGGCCTACCTGGCCCTGGACGAGCAGCATCAGGCCTTGCGCTCAAGGGCAGCCGCTTCTGGGGAGGAGTTCGCGGCGATCCCGCACTTCCCCTACGACGAGGTGCGGGACTGGGTGCAGGCCCACCGCAACCATTTCGACGAGCTGGATCAGGCGGCCGAAGCCCTCGCGGAGCGCATCGGCCGCCAGGGCCCCCCGACGCATGACGACCTGATCCGCCACCTGCGCGACGCGCATGGGATCGCCGTTGCCGACGATCCGGAGATGCTGTCCCAGGGCACGGTCTGGCGGCTGCAGCGCGCGGAGCGGCAACTGTGGCTGGCGCAGGAGGCTACGCCCGCCAGCCGGCTGTTCTGGATGGCGCATGTGATCGGCCTGCTGGAGCAGCGCGGCGCCATCCTGAGCCAGATCCGGGCGGCGCGGCTGGCCACCGGGGAGGCCCGCGCCCTGGCTCGGATCGGCCTCGCCAATTACTTCGCCGGCGCGCTGCTGATGCCCTACGAGCGCTTCCTGACCGAGGCGGAGCGGCTTCGCTATGACATCGAGCGCCTGCAGAGCCGATTCGGCACCAGCTTCGAGCAGGTCTGCCATAGGCTCAGCACCTTGCAGCGCGCCAGCCGGCCCGGCATCCCCTTCTTCCTGGTCAAGACGGACATCGCCGGCAACGTGCTGAAGCGGAGCAGCGCCACGCGCTTCCGCTTCGCCCGCTTCGGCGGCCCTTGCCCCCTGTGGAACGTCTACCGTGCGTTCACCCAGCCCGGCCGCGTCCTGGCGCAGGTGGCGCAGACGCCGGATGGCGTGGCCTATCTCAGCATCGCGCGCACGGTGGGGCGGGGCGGTGGCGCCTATCTCAGCCGGCCACGAAACGTCGCCGTCGTCATCGGCTGCGAGATCGACTACGCCCGGCAGACCGTCTACGCGGCCGGGCTGGACCTGGAGGACCGCCGCTTCTGGGACCAGATCGGGCCGGGCTGCCGCGCCTGCGAACGGACCACCTGCCGGCACCGCGCCGTGCCGCCGGCCGGCCAGACGATCGATGTCGGCAGCCTGGAGCGGGGAATGGTCCCATACCGCATCCGGGGCTGAACGGCTCCGGTCTCGCGCCTGTCAGTGCCTCCGGGCCCGTGCAGGGGAAGCGCCACCACGGCCGGCGAGGCCAGGCTCATACCGGCGGCTGGATGACCTGACCGGTCGCGCTGTGGTGTTCCGGCGGCGGGCCGGGAGGGGACGCCGTCCCCTCCCAGACCCTCCCCTGCCGGGGCCGCAAGCGGGCCCCGGTCCCCGCTGGGAGTCTGGCTCTCCGTGGTGAGCGTCAGCCTCCGGGCTGAATCCTGACGGAATGCGGACAGGCGGGACTCTGGAAAAGAGTTACAGGCGTCCGCGAGGGCGGTGGCCGTACCCGCCGAGGAGCATGGCTCCTCGGCGCCGTGACCCCGTCACAGACTGCCGCGCGGCAGCGCCGATCGGGTCCAGGGCCCGGAGGGTCCTGGCGGAGTGGGGGTACGGGGGCGAGGCAGCGCCTTGCCCCCGGGGAACGGGCACCCCGCCGGCACGGATCAACACATTCCGCCATCCGTATCAGGCCGTTTCGGGAACCCCTTGCAGGGACAGTTCCCTGGCCCGCAGGCAGGCCACTTGCCGACCTGGCAGAACCTCCTCCAGCGCCGGCACCTCCACCCGGCAACGGGCCTCGGCGTAGCGGCAACGCGGATGGAACGGGCAGCCGGGCGGCGGGTTGGCCGGGTCGGCGATCTCGCGCTCCAGGATGATGCGGGTGCTGACCGCGTCCGGGGTGGGGACGGGGGCGGCGGAGAGCAGGGCCTCGGTATAGGGGTGCAGCGGGCGGCCGAAGAGAGCCTCCGTCTCGCCCACCTCCACCAGCCGGCCGACATACATCACCGCCACGCGGTCGCTGACGTGCTTCACCACGCTGAGGTCGTGCGCGACGAAGAGATAGGTCAGGCCCAGCCGGTCCTGGAGGTCCAGCATCAGGTTCAGGATCTGCGCCTGCACGGAGACGTCGAGCGCGGAGACAGGCTCGTCCGCCACGATCAGGCTGGGGTTCAGGGCCAGGGCCCGGGCAATGCCGATGCGCTGGCGCTGGCCGCCGGAGAAGGCGTGCGGAAAGCGGTTGAAGGCGGCCGGCGGCAGGCTGACCATCTCCATCAGCTCCAGCACCCGCTTGCGGCGCTCGGCGCGGTCGCGCATCCCGTTGATCAGCAGCGGTTCGCCGATGATCTCGCCCACCACCATGCGCGGGTTCAGCGAGGCGTAGGGGTCCTGGAAGACCATCTGGATATGCCGGCGCAGCGGGCGCAGGCGGCGGCGCGACATTCCCGCCAGCTCGTGCGTGCGGCCGGCAACGGTGAAGCGGATGGAGCCCTGGCTGGGCGAGAGGGCGCGCAAGATGCAGCGGGAGACGGTGGTCTTGCCGCAGCCGCTCTCGCCGACCAGGGACAGCGTCTCGCCGCGCCGGATGGTCAGGTCCACCCCGTCCACCGCCTTGACCTGCCCGACCACGCAGCGGAGCAGCCCCTTGCGGATCGGGAAGTGCTTGCGCAGGCCGCGCACCTCCAGGACCGTCTCGGTTGCCGCAACGGCACCGGCGGGCATGCTTCCGTCCATCAGCGGTCGTCCATCACGAGGCGGCGGTCTCCACCTGGGCGCTTTCCAGGAAGCAGCGGACGTGCCCGCCATGCGCCAGCCCGGTCGCCGCCGGTTCCTCGCGGCGGCAGATGTCGCCCAGCCGTTCTGCGCAGCGCGGGTGATAGGGACAGCCGCCGGGCCGGTTAAAGGGATGCGGGATGGAGCCGGAGATGGTCGGCAGCCGGGTGCGCGGCTTCGCCTGCACGGTCGGGATCGAGCGCAGCAGCGCCCGCGTGTAGGGATGGCGGGGGGCGGCGAAGATGTCCCGCACCGGCCCGCTCTCCACGGCGCGGCCGAGATACATCACCGTCACGTCGTGCGCCATCTCCGCGATCACCCCCATGTCGTGGGTGATCAGGATGATGGCGAGGCCGCGCTTCTCCTGCAGGTCGCGCAGCAGGTCGAGCACCTGCGCCTGGGTGGTCACGTCCAGCGCCGTGGTGGGCTCGTCCGCGATCAGGATGCGCGGGTCGCAGGCAAGCGCCATGGCGATCATCACGCGCTGGCGCAGCCCGCCGCTGAGCTGGAAGGGGTACTCGTCCACCCGCCGCGCCGGGTAGGGCACGCCGACCATGTCGAGCAGCTCGATCGCGCGCGCCCGGGCCTGGCGCTTCGTCAGGCCCATGTGCAGCAGGATGGGCTCCATGATCTGGTTGCCCACCGTGTGGTACTGGCTGAAGCTCGCCATCGGCTCCTGGAAGACCAGCGCGATCTCCCGGCCGCGGACGTTGCGCATGGCGGCGCTGTCCGGCGGCAGCCCGGCCAGGTCCAGCTGGCTGCCATCCTCGCGCCGCAGCACCATGCTGCCGCGGACGACGCGGCCGGGACGCTCCACGATTCCCAGGATGGAGCGGGCGGTGACGCTCTTGCCGCAGCCGCTCTCCCCCACCACCCCAAGCGTCCGCCCGGCGAAGATGTCCAGGTCAACCCCATCCACGGCGCGGATGGTGCCCTCGGGGGCTGAGAAATGCGTCTCCAGCCCGCGGACGCGCAGGATCGGTTCCACCGTCATCGGCTCACCCATAGGGATCCGCCGCATCGCGCAGCCCGTCGCCCAGGAAGTTGAAGGCCAGGATGACCGTGATGACGGGCACGGCGGAGAGCAGCAGCCAGGGCGCCAGGGCCAGCGTCTGGATGTTCTGCGCGTCCTGCAGCAGGATGCCCCAGCTCACCGCCGGCGGCCGCAGCCCGAGGCCGAGGAAGCTCAGCGAGGTTTCGCTGATGATCATGGCGGGCAGGGCGAGGCTGACCGCCGCCACGATATGGCTCGCGAAGCTGGGCAGCATGTGGTGGAAGATGATGCGGGGGCGGGAGGCGCCGGCCAGCTCCGCCGCCATCACGAAATCCTCCTCCCGTAGCGCCAGGAACTTGCCGCGCACCACGCGGGCGAGGTCCGTCCAGGCGAGGAGGGAGATGATGATGGTGATGGCGAAGTAGACCCGCGTCACGCTCCAGCCGCTGGGCATGGCGGCGGCGAGGCCGAGCCAGAGCGGGATGGTGGGCATGGAGCGGATCACCTCGATCAGCCGCTGCACCACGAGGTCCACCCAGCCGCCGTAGATGGCGGAGATGCCGCCCAGGAACACGCCCAGCACCAGCGAGATCGTCACGCCCACCAGGCCGATCGTCAGCGAGACCTGGGTGGCGACCATCAGGCGCGACCACAGGTCGCGCCCGAGCAGGTCGGTGCCGAGCAGGAAGATGCCGTCGCCGCGCTGCGGGTTGCGCAGCCCCATCAGATGCAGATCGGTCTCGAAGCCCAGGAAATGGTAGCTGTAGCCGCGCACGAGGAAGTCGATATAGACCCTGCGGTTCGGGTCCGGCGTGTAGACGATCTTGAAGGTGCGTGGGTCGCGCACCCCCTTCAGCCCGAGGACGTGCGGTCGGAAGGCGCCGTCCTCGAAAAGGTGGATCGGCTGCGGCGCGATGTAGCTGGTCCGTGCGTCGGAGGCATGCGGATCGGTCGTGGCCAGGAAGTCGGCCAGCGCCGCGACGAGGTAGAACAGCACCACGACGACCAGGCTGACCATGGCCAGCTTGTGCCGGCGGAAGCGCCACCAGATCAGCTGGAGCTGGGTGGCCGTGGCGTAGCGTTCGGCGCGGTCGGCCTTCGGCACGCGGCGGCCGAGCAGGGCGGCGAGCATCGGCTCAGTCCATCTGATGGCGCAGGCGTGGATCGACCCACATCAGCACCAGGTCCGAGATGAAGGTTCCCACCACCGTGAGCACGCCCAGCAGCAGCACGATGGTGCCGGCCAGGAACATGTCCTGCGCCACCAGAGACTTCACCAGCAGGGGCCCGACCGTGGGCAGGCCGAGCACGATGGAGACGATGACGCTGCCCGAGACGAGGTAGGGGAAGAGGTAGGCGATGTTGCTGGCGAAGGGGTTCAGCGCGGCGCGGACGGGATACTTCAGGATCACGCGCTTCTCCGGCAGGCCCTTGGCGCGGGCGGTGACGACGTAGGGCCGCCGCAGCTCGTCCAGCAGGTTGGCGCGCATGATGCGGATCAGCTGGGCCGTGCCGCCCAGGGCCAGGATCAGCGCCGGCAGCGGCAGGTGCTTGATGAGGTCCCAGACCCGCCCCAGGCTCCAGGGGGCCAGCGCGTACTCGGCCGAGAACAGGCCGCCGACATTCGCCCCGAACCAGCGGAAGGCGAAGTACATGATGATCAGGGCCAGCAGGAAGTTCGGCACGGCGATGCCGATGAAGCCGACCAGGGTGAAGGCGTAGTCGCCCCAGGAATACTGGCGCACGGCGGAATAGATGCCGATCGGCAGGGCCAGCGCCCAGGTCAGCACCAGCGCCGCGATGGAGAGCAGGAGCGTCAGCCAGATGCGGTCGCCGATCACCTCCACCACCGGGCGGCGCCATTCCATGCTCTCGCCGAAATCGCCCGTGACGACCCGGCTGATCCACTTGAAGTACTGCACGTAGAAGGGTTGCCCGAGCCCGTAGAGGCGGCGCATCGCCTCCGCCTCCTCGGCGGACACCGAGCTGCCCGAGGCGGCCAGCTGGGCGATGTAGGCATCCACGAAATCGCCCGGCGGAAGCTGGATGATGGCGAAGGACAGGATGGAGATCAGCCACATCGTCAGCAGGCCAAGCAGGAGGCGGCGCGCGAGGAAGGCGATCATGGGGTCTGGCGGGCCTCTGGCATCGGGCGGCGTGCCGCACCCGGGCGGAGGCGCTGCCTCCCCCCGGCATTCCTTGCGCCGGGGGCAGGGCCTGCCCCCCGGCGACGCGGCGCAGGCCTCACGCCTTGAAGAACCAGGTTTCCGGGTGTGAGCTGCCCGGCGTGCGGCAGTGCTGGGCGATGCAGGCACGCTCGGGGATGTTGCCCAGCTTGCGGCTGATCAGCCGCACGCCCTGGGAGGCGGGCGACTGCCCGCAGATGCCGATGGCCAGCTGCTGGTCGACGATGATCTTCCAGATCTCCTGCGCCGTCCTGTTCCGCTCCTCCCGCTGCTGGCCCGGCGCCGCGCGGAAGAGGTCGTAGATGCGCAGGATGTTCGGGTCCGTCGGCTTCGTCCCCTGGGTGCCGTTGGAGGCGAACCAGCGGCAGTACTCGATGCCGAGATAGGGCTCCGTCGGGTCCACCGGAATGGAGTGGCGCGGGAAGAGGTAGATGAGCTCCGAGCCGCCGTTCTGCCAGATGTGGATGTGGTGCTCGTTGGCCATGGTGCGCTGGAGGGCGAGGTTCCGCTCGAACTCCTTCACCTCGGTGAAGATGCCGGCCTTGCGCCAGTGCTGGGCGATCATCTCCGCATGCTGCGGCCAGGGCAGCAGCGAGTTCACGGCCTGGATCTGGATCACCAGCCTCTGGCCGTTGTCGGTGCGCAGGCGGAAGCCCTCGCGGTCCTTGCGGGTCAGTCCGATCGAGTCCAGCAGCCTGTTGGCGGCCGTCAGGTCCAGGGTGGACCACTTCGTCCGCCACTCCGTGCCCGGGCTCTCCGGCAGGCTCTCATTGGGGATGACCGAGCCGGGCGTGCCGAGGCCGAGCCAGAAGGTCTCGTTCATCTGCTCGCGGTCCACCGCCATGGAGAGGGCGCGGCGGAAATCGGCGTTCTTCAGCCACTTCGCCACCTCGGCATCGGCGGTGTAGCTGTGGTTGATCAGCAGCACCGTGTCCGACCCGTTGAAGGCGAGGTCGAGGTGCACGTCGTAGTTGCCGCGGTCGCGGTTCTCCAGGATGACCGGCAGCTTCAGCAGGTTGATGTGCCGTTCCTGCGCGTCGAACTCGCCGGCCATGGCGCGGAGGTTCACCACCTCCAGATCCTCGGCCAGCGTCATGGCGATCTGGTCGATGTAGGGAAGCTGGTTGCCCTCGGTATCCACCGCCCAGTAGTAGGGGTTGCGCTGCAGCACCCAGTTCGGCGTGTTGATCGGCCGCACGGTGTTCCACGGGCCGATGGTCGGCAGATCCGGGTTCAGCTGCCAGTCCTTCTTGACGTGCAGCATGCGGACCCAGGTCTCGAAGCCCGCCTCCTTGGCGCGGCGGTTCGCCTCCGCCTCGGAGGAGTACTTGGGCAGGAACTGCTTCAGGTAGTGCGCGGGAGAATAGGCGCCGTAGCTGAAGGTCTGGGCCTGGCGCACCGACTGCCCGCCCCCCAGCAGCGTGTCGCCGGCCAGGATGTCGAGCAGCAGGTAGTAGGGCACGTCGAACTGGAACTGGACCGTCGTCTCGTCGATCTTCACCACCCGGCCCGGCTTGCCGCCCGGCGACATGTCGGCGATCGGGGTGGGGACGATGTCCTTGTTGCTGTAGATGTCCTCGAACCAGAAGACGAAGTCATCGGCGGTGAAGGGCTGGCCGCTGGACCACTTCATCCCCTTGCGCAGGAAGAGCGTGGTGGTCTTCCCGTCCGCGCTCATCTCGTAGCCCTTGGCCACGGAGGGGACGATCCGGCTGCCGGTCGGATCCCAGAACAGCAGCTTGTCGGAGGCGTTGATGCGGTTGCCGTTCTCGCCGTCGGAAGGGCCGATGAAGCCGCGTCGCCAGGTGCCGCCGTAGCGGCCGGTGGCCTGCAGCGGCTTGATGACCAGCGGCTCGCTGGGCACGCGCTGTTCCACCGGCGGCAGCTTGCCCTGGCGCACCAGCTCGGCCAGCTGCGGCGCCTCCTTGAAGCGGGCGGGCACCTGCTCGGCGTGGCTGGGTCCCTGCAGGGTTCCGACCAGGCCGGATTCGGTGAACTGGCTGCTGACCGTCTGGGCCAGTGCCCGGGATGCGGGCAGCCCGGCGGCCGTAACGCCCGCAGCGGCCAGGACGCGACGACGAGTCGTCTCCATGGTCTCCCCCCACAAGTTATCGTTAACAACGATCCTAGGACGAAGACGGAGACGCCCGCAATCAGCAGGTGGCGTCCTTGCCCTCCGTTCCGAAGATCATCAGGCGCAGGCCGGAATCCGTCTCCACCGCCTCGGCCGGGCAGTAGTGGAATTGCAGCGCCCGGCGCCGGTCGGGGGAGTCGTTGGCCGGGGTGCCGTGCGGCAGCAGCCCATCGAAGAACATCGCATCCCCCGGTTGCAGCGGGAAGGCGACGGAGCGCTGGCCCAGCATCTCCGTGTCGCAGATCTGGAAGTCGCGCCGCTTCCAATGCAGGCGCGGACCCTGGTGGTGCCCGCGATCCAGCGCGTGCATGCAGCCGTTCCGCAGCGTCGCCGGGTCGAGCGCGATCCACACGCCGAGGAAGCGCGTCTCCAGCGGGAAGTCGAAGAAGGCATGGTCCTGGTGCCACGGCTTCTCGCGCCCGATGCGCGGCGGCTTCAGCAGTGCCATGTCCTGGAACATCCGCAGCGGGCCGCAGCCCAGCAGGTTGCGGATGACCGCCTGCATGGCGGGGTGTTCCACCAGCCGTGCCATCCGCGCCTCGTGCCCGGCGAAGCGGAACAGCTTGCGGACGGCATCCGCGCGCTCGTCCGCCGTCATCGCCGCGAGGCGGGGGCGGGCGGCCTTCTCGTAGATGATACCGCGGAAGCCGGGGACACGGCCATGCGCCAGGTCGTCCGTGGCCTGGCGGGCCTCGGCCAGCTCCTCCGGGGTCAGCAGCCCGGCCACCGCCAGCCAGCCATGCTCCTGGTAGTGGCGCCGCGCCTCCGGGCCGGCAGCCTGGGCGAGGGGGATGCGCTCGGCCAGCGTCGCCGCCTCGTAGAGAGCGGGCGGGTGCGCGCCCCCCGCCTCGGCATCGAACAGGATGCCGTCAACGGACGCCTGGTCGGCCATGGTCGTACCCTCCCGTTGCCGAACCATGGCGCCATCGGCATGGCATCGGCAACAGGTTACGCAGGGTCTCCCGCGCTACCCGTGCGGGGAGGCCTCCCCGTCGGGCCCTCCCTCCGGGGCGATGACGAGCAGCCGCCCGTGACGGACGCCCCGCTCGGCCGAGACGGCCTCGGCGAAGCGCCGCACCCGGGCCGCATCCCCCTTCAGGACGGCCAGCTCCATGCAGGTGTCGTGGTCCAGGTGAACGTGCATGGTGGCGACCGACAGGTCGTGGTGATCGTGGAAGGTGCCGGTCAGGCGGTCGGGCAGGTCCCGCCGGTGATGGTCGTAGACATAGGCCAGCACCGCCGCGCAGTGCCCTTCCGCCGGACCCTGCCCCGCGCGCTCGCGCAGGCCCGCCCTGGCGAGGTCGCGCAGCGCCTCGGAGCGGTTGCTGTACCCGAGGGCGTCGACCTCCCGCAGCAACTCGTCGTCGAGGGTGATGGTGATCCGCTGCATCCGGTCCCTCCGGTTCGGCCGCCGCTGGACAGGGTGGCCGGCTGATTGATAGGACGATTGGCAGAAAACATCATACCCGGCGGCTTCGACGGCCGGCTTGGAGCCTGCCATGCTGCGCCGCACCCTGCTCTCCGCCGCCGCCGGCCTTCCCGCCCTGGCCGGGCCGGCGCGCCGGGCGCGGGCAGCGGCGCGGCGGCTGACCTTCTCCTGGGCGACCCAGGCGGGGCCGTTGCATCCGCATCTCTACTCGCCGAACCAGATGTATGCCCAGGCCATGCTCTACGAGCCGCTGGTCCGCTACGTCGAGGGCGGCGAGGTGGCGCCGGCCCTGGCCGTGTCCTGGCGCCCGGAGGAGAAGGGCCGCGCCTGGGTCTTCGCCCTGCGGCCCGGGGTGCGCTTCTCCGACGGCACGCCCTTCGACGCGGCCGCCGTGGTGGCGAACGTCCGCGCGGTGCTGGCCAACCGCGACCGGCACGCCTGGCTAGAGCTGGTGGCGCAGATCGAGGGGGCGGAGGCGATCGTCCCCGGCACGGTCCGCCTCCGGCTGCGCGGTCCCTACTACCCCACCCTGATGGAGCTGTCGCTGATCCGGCCGCTGCGCTTCGCCTCGCCGGCGGCGCTGCGGCCGGATGGCGGCCTGGCTGCGCCGATCGGCACCGGCCCCTGGCGGCTGGCGGAGACGGTGCGGGGGCAGCACGACCTGTTCCGCCGCAACGACGCCTACTGGGGCGGCCGGCCGGCGCTGGAGGAGGTGCTGGTGCGCGTGCTCGGGGATGCGAATACCCGTGCCCTGGCGCTGGAGACGGGCGAGATCGACCTGGCCTACGGCACCGACCAGCTCGACGCCGACACCTTCCGCCGCTTCGCTGCCGACCGGCGTTTCCGCACCGCCGTCTCGCCGCCGCTCGCCACGCGGCTGCTGGCGGTGAATTCCGGGCGCTTCCCCACCGACGACCTCGCCGTGCGCCAGGCCATCGCCGCGGCGGTGGACCGCGCCGCGCTGGTGCGCCACGTGCTGCTGGACACCGAGCCGGCGGCGGAGACGCTCTTCGCGGAGAATTTCCCCTACACCGGCCTCGGCCTGCGGGCGCCCGGCTTCGATCGGGCGGCCGCCGCGGCCCGGCTGGAGGCCGCGGGCTGGCGCCTGCCCCCCGGCGGCCGGGTGCGGGCGAGGGGCGGGCGTGAGCTGGCGCTGGATCTGTGCTTCGTCGGCACGGACGCGCTGCAGAAAGCCCTGGCCGAGGCGGTTCAGGGCGACCTGGCCCGCATCGGCATCGCCGCGCGGCTGCGGGGGGAGGACGAGGGCACCATGCTCGGCCGGCAGAAGAGCGGCGAGTTCGGCATGATCTTCGCGGACAGCTGGGGGGCCCCCTACGACCCGCACGCCTTCCTGGGCTCCATGCGCCAGCCTGCCCATGCCGACTACCAGGCGCAGAGCGGCCTGCCGATGAAGGCGGAGATCGACCGCCGGATCGGCGCGGTGCTGGTCTCCACCGATGAGGCGGAGCGGGCGGCGGAGTACCGCTGGCTGCTGACCACGCTGCACGAGCAGGCCGTGTACGTCCCCATCTCCTTCCTGACCAACAAGCTGGTCCATCGCGCCGCCCTCGGCACGGTGCCGTTCGGCGACACGCGCTACGAGATCCCCTTCGACCGCATCGGCTGGTCCGGCTGAACGCCCGTGGCCGCCTTCGCCCTGCGCCGGCTGCTCTCGCTGCTGCCGCTGCTGCTCCTCGCCTCCTTCGCCTTCTTCGCCATGCTGCGGCTGGGGCGCGGCGACCCCGCGCTGGACTACCTGCGCCTCGCGCAGATCCCGCCCACCGACGCGGCGCTGGCCGCGGCACGGGCGGAGCTGGGGCTCGACCGGCCGCTGCTGGCGCAGTACGGGGCCTGGCTGGGCGGGGCACTGCGGGGCGACCTCGGCCTCTCCTGGTTCACCCGGCAGCCGGTCGCCGAGGAGATCGCGCGCACCCTGCCGGCCACGTTGCAGCTCGCGGGCGCCGCCATGCTGCTCGTGCTGGCCTTCGGCGTCCCGCTGGGGATCTGGGCGGCGCTGCGGCGCGACCGCTGGCCCGACCACCTGACCCGGGCCATCGCCTTCCTCGGCGTCTCCGTGCCGAACTTCTGGCTGGGCTTCCTGCTGGTGCTGCTCTTCGCCGTGACGCTGGGCTGGCTGCCGGCCATGGGGCGGGACGGGCCGGGGAGCCTCCTGCTCCCCGCCCTGGCCACGGCCGCCATGTCCGCCTGCGTCATGCTGCGCCTGACCCGGGCCGCCATGCTGGGGGCGCTGGGCGAGCCGCATCTGCGCTTCGCCCGCGCCCGTGGCCTGCCCCGGCGGACGATCCTGGGGCGGCATGTCGTGCTGAACGCCCTGGTGCCGCCGCTGACCGCGATGGGGCTGCACCTCGGCGAGCTGATCGGGGGCGCGATGGTGGTGGAGAGCGTCTTCGGCTGGCCGGGGCTGGGACGCTGGGCCCTGCTGGCGATCGGCAACCGCGACTACCCGGCTTTGCAGGGCTTCGTAATCGTGCTGATGCTGGTCTTCGTGCTGGGCAACCTGCTGGTCGATTGCGCCTACGCCTGGCTCGACCCGCGGATCCGGCTGGAGCGGGGGGCGTGAGGCGCCTCCTGCTCCCGGCGGCGGCGGCGCTGGTGGCGCTGCTCCTCGCCGCGGCGCTGCTGGCGCCCTGGATCGCGCCCTACGACCCCACGGCGACGGCGCTGCCGCACCGGCTGCTGCCGCCCTCGGCGGAGCACTGGCTGGGGACGGACCACCTGGGGCGCGACCTGCTCTCCCGCCTGCTCTGGGGGGCGCGGGCGTCCCTGGCCTCGGTCGCCGCGATCCTGGCGCTGGTGCTCGCGATCGGCTGCGCGGTGGGCACGGCCGCGGGGATGCTGGGCGGCGTGGCGGATGCGGTGCTGATGCGGCTCTGCGACGCCTTCATGACCGTGCCGACCCTGGTGCTGGCGCTGTTCATGATCGGCGCGCTGGGGACGGGGCTGACGAATGTCGTCATCGCGATCGCCCTGTCGCACTGGGCCTGGTACGCCCGGCTGGTGCGTGGGTTGACCCTGTCCCTGCGCGCGCGCGACCACATCGCCGCGGCGCGCCTCGCCGGCCTGTCGCGCCTGGCCATCGTGCGCCGCCATGTGCTGCCGGTGGTGGCGGGGCAGCTCGCGGTGCTGGCCAGCCTGGACCTCGGGCACTGGATGCTGCACGTCGCCGGGCTATCCTTCCTGGGTCTCGGCCTGGCGGCGCCGGCGCCGGAATGGGGCATCATGATCAACGACGCGCGCCCGTTCTTCCGCGTGGCGCCGATGCTGGTGCTGCTGCCCGGGGCGGCGATCCTGCTGACCGTGATGGCCTTCAACCTGCTGGGCGACGGCCTGCGCGACCGGCTGGACCCGGCGCTGCGGGAGCAGGCGCACTGATGGCGCGGCAGCTCTCCCTGTCCGGGCTGGTGCTGGAAGCGGGCGGCCGCCGCCTGGTGGATGGCGTGTCGCTGGAACTGGCGCGCGGCCGGGTCCTGGGCCTGGTCGGCACCAGCGGCGGCGGCAAGAGCCTGACCACCCTGGCCCTGCCGGATCTGCTGCCGCCCGGGGTGCGCCGCCTCGCGGGCACGGTCGCGCTGGACGGCCGGGTGCTGGATCCGGCCGGGCAGGCCGCCCTGCGCGGCGCGGTGCTGGGCTTCGTGCAGCAGGCGCCGCGGGCGGGCTTCAATCCGCTGGTCACGCTGGGGCGCCATTTCCGCGAGACCCTGGCCTGCGACGGGGTGCGGGGGCGGGGGGCGGAGGCGCGGACGCTCGCCCTGCTGCGCGAGGTCGGCTTCGAGCGGCCGGAGGCGCTGCCGCCGCTCTACCCCTCGCAGATGTCCGGCGGGATGCTGCAGCGGGCGATGCTGGCCCTGGCCCTGTGCCGCGACCCGGATTTCCTGCTGGCCGACGAGCCCACCACCGACCTCGACCTGGCGGTGCAGGCGCGCATCCTGGATCTGCTGGAGTCGCTGGTGGCGCGACGGGGGATCGGGCTGCTGCTGGTCACCCACGACCTCTCGGTGGCCGCGCGCCTGGCCGACGAGGTGGCCGTGATGGCGGAAGGCCGCATCGTCGAGCGGCAGCCGGTCCAGGCCTTGTTCGACGCGCCGCGGCACCCCCGCACGCAGGCGCTGCTGGCGGCGCATTTCGCCCTCCATGGCGAGGCGCCCTGCCCCGGCCCGTGCATCCCGGAGCCGGCGTGAGCCTGCTGCTCGCCCGTGGCCTGTGCCACGCCTACCGCCAGGGCGGCCTGTTCGGCGCGGGGCGGCGCCAGCCGGTGCTCGAGGATGCGTCGCTGGAGATCGGCGCGGGCGAATGCGTGGCCCTGCTGGGGCCCACCGGATCGGGCAAGAGCACGCTCGGCCGCCTGCTGCTGGGGCTGGAGGCGCCCGATGCCGGCGAGGTGCGGTTCGAGGGCGTCCCGCTGCTCGGCCGCCGCGGCCGCGTCGCCCCGGCCGCGCGGCGCGCGCTGCAGGCCGTCTTCCAGGACCCGCACGGCGCCACGAGCCCGCGCCTGACCGGCTTCGACGTGGTGGCGGAGCCGCTGCTGGCCGAGCGCCTGCCGCGCGCCATCCTGCGCGACAGGGTGGCGGCGCTGCTGGACGAGGTGGGGCTGGACGGCACGGTCATGGACCGGCTGGCGCACCGGCTGAGCGGCGGGCAGTTGCAGCGCCTCTGCATCGCCCGCGCCCTGGCGCCGTCGCCGCGCCTCGTGGTGCTGGACGAGGCGGTGAGCAGCCTGGACCTGGAAACCCAGGCGCGGGTGATGGCGCTGCTGCGCGCTCTGCGCCAGCGCGGTGGCGTGGCCTACCTGTTCATCACCCACGACCTGCGGCTGCTGCGCGGCTTCGCCGACCGCTGCTACGTGTTGCAGGACCGCCGCACGGTCGAGGTGCGCGACCCCTTCGGGGCGGCATCGGTGCCGCCGGCGCTGGCGGCCCTGCGCGACGCGCTCCTGCCGGCCCGTCCCGCACGGCGCGTCTGCTCCGCCTGACCCAGAGGCGGCCTCTTGCCGGCCATTCGCCGTTCCGGCGTGGTAGCCGTGGCCCGGGGGCAAGGCTCTGCCTCGCCCCCGTACCCCCACTCCGCCAGGACCCTGCGGGCCCTGGACCCGAAGGGCGCTGCCGCGGGACAGCCTGCAACGGGGTCAAGGCGCCGAGGAGCCATGCTCCTCGGCGGGTACGGCTGCGTCATTCACTGACGCCTTCTGGATTTCTTCTGGAGTCCCGCCTGTCCGCGCTCCGTCAGGGTTCAGCCCGGAGGCTGACGGCAGCAGCCAGCACCAAACTCGCAGCGGGGACCGGGGCCCGCTTGTGGCCCCGGCAGGGGAGGGTCTGGGAGGGGACGGCGTCCCCTCCCGGTCCGACGCCGGAACACGACGGTACGACCGATCCGGTCATCCCGCCGTCGGGATCAGGCCGCCGTGGCGCGCAGGGCCTGCGCCGCAGCCACCATGTTGGCGATGGCCGGTCGCACCTCCTCCCATTGCCGGGTCTTCAGCCCGCAATCCGGATTGACCCAGAGTCGGTCGGCGGGGATGCGCTGCGCCGCGATGTCCAGCAGGCGCCGCATTTCCTCGGTGGAGGGGACGCGCGGGGAGTGGATATCCCAGACGCCCGGACCGATCTCGTTCGGGTAGTCGAACGCCGCGAAGGCGGCGAGGAGTTCCATGCGCGAGCGCGCCGTCTCGATCGAGATCACGTCGGCATCCATCGCCGCGATGGATTCGATGATGTCGTTGAACTCCGAGTAGCACATGTGGGTGTGGATCTGCGTCTCGTCCCGCACGGCGGAGGCGGTGATGCGGAAACACTCCACCGCGTCGCGCAGGTAGGCGTCGCGGTCCGCGTGGCGCAGCGGCAGGCCCTCCCGGATGGCCGGCTCGTCGATCTGCACCGCGGCGATGCCGGCGGCTTCCAGGTCGGCCACCTCGTCGCGCAGCGCATAGGCGATCTGGCGGCGCACGGTCGCGGCGGGGATGTCGTCGCGCACGAAGGCCCACTGCATCATCGTGACCGGGCCGGTCAGCATCCCCTTCACCGGGCGCGCGGTCAGCGACTGCGCGAAGGCGCTCCAGCGCACCGTCATCGGGCCGGGGCGGGAGACGTCGCCATAGATCACCGGCGGCTTCACGCAGCGCGAGCCGTAGGACTGCACCCAGCCGTTCCTCGTGAAGGCGTAGCCGTCCAAGAACTCGGCAAAGTGCTCCACCATGTCGTTCCGCTCGAACTCGCCGTGCACCAGCATGTCGAGCCCGGCCTCCTCCTGCCAACGCACGGCGGCTTCCGTCCGGGCGGCGATGAAGGCGTCGTACTCCTCCACGGTGCTGGCCCTGCGCTTCAGCGCGGCGCGCGCGGCCCGGATTTCGGCGGTCTGGGGAAAGGAGCCGATGGTGGTGGTGGGGAAGCGCGGCAGGCCGAGCCGCGCATGCTGGGCCGCCTGCCGTGCCGGGAAGGCCGAGGCGCGCCGCGCATCGGCCGCCGTCCCCGCGGCCAGCCGCGCCGCGACCCTCGGGTCGTGCAGCCGGGCGGAGGCGCGCCGCTGCGCCTGGCGCGAATCGCTCTCCGCGATCGCGGCGGCGATGACGCCGGGGCCCTCGTACAGCCCGCGGGCGAGGATCGCCACCTCTTCCAGCTTCTGCCGCGCGAAGCTCATCCAGCCGCGCAGCTCGGGATCGAGGGAGGTCTCGGTCTCCAGATCCACGGGGACGTGCAGCAGGGAGCAGGAGGGGGCGACCAGGACCGCTTCCGGACGCCGGGCGGCCGTGGCCTGGCGCAGCAGGGCGAGGGCATGGGACAGGTCGCTGCGCCAGATGTTGCGCCCGTCCACCACGCCCAGCGAAAGCGCCATGCGGGCGGGCGCGCCCTTCAGCGCCGGCGCCAACTGCTCCGGGGCGCGGACGAGGTCGAGGTGCAGCCCGGAGACCGGCAGGCGCAGCGCCGTGTCGAGGTTGTCGCGCAGCCCGCCGAAATAGGTGGCGACCAGCAGGGAGAGCGAAGGTGCCGCGGCGGCCAGCCCCGCATAGGCCGTGGCATAGGCGGCGCGGGCGGCATCGGGCAGGTCGAGCACCAGGCACGGCTCGTCCACCTGTACCTGGCGCGCGCCCTCGCGCTCCAGCCGGCGCAGCGTCTCGGCATAGGCGGGCAGCAGGCCGGGCAGGAGGTCAAGCGGGTCGCCCGCGCCCTCGGCCATCTTGCCCAGGAGAAGGAAGGAGACGGGGCCGAGCAGCACCGGCCGGGCCTCGAAGCCCGCGTCCCGCGCCTCGCGGAACGCGTCCACGGCGGGGAAGCCGGTCGGTGCGAACTCCTGTCCGCGGGCGAAGACCGGCACCAGGTAGTGGTAGTTGGTGTCGAACCACTTCGTCATCTCCAGCGCCGGCACGCCCGCCCCGGACATGCCGCCATGATCGTGCCCGGGGCAGCAGGCCGGCGTGGCCGTGCCGCGCCCGCCGCGCGCCAGGGCGAAATAGGTGTCGAGCGACACGGCCTCGCCCGGTCGCCAGCCATAGCCGGGCGGGATGGCGCCCATGGCGCAGGCGGTGTCGAGCACGTGGTCGTAGAAGGAGAAGTCGTTGCACGGGACCAGGCCGATCCCCGCCTCCTTCTGCAGCGCCCAGTGCCGGTGGCGCAGCCCGGCGGCGGCGGCGCGCAGCCCCGCCTCGTCCAGCGTGCCGGACCAGTGCTGCTCCAGCGCCGTCTTCAGCTCGCGGTGCCGGCCGATCCTGGGGAAGCCGAGGTTGGTTCCCGTGGGGGAGAAGCGCATGCGTCATGTCCTCGCCCGGGTTCACCCCGCCCCGGGCCGTTGGGGGTGCCTCGCGCCGGCAGGTCTCCTGGCTTGCGGGTCATGGCCGCGCGGTCCCGCCTTCCCGGGGCACGAGGCTCCCAGTGGCGCGCGCCCCCCCGCCGCCATGGCGGGAGAAGGACGCGGGTGGACCGCCGGCTCGCCGCCGACAGTTGCGGGGGCAGCCGCCGACTGGGCCGGGTCTCCCCGGCCGCACGGCGTTCCCTCTTGCGCCCGCTCGCGCGGGACCAACGCAATATAAGGATATCTTTATCTGTAGTGGGCAGGCAAGCGCCTCATTCGGGTACGAGGCCGTAGGGAATGGCGTCCTCCCAGACCATGACCGCCCCCATCCAGCCCATGTACGCATCCGTCCCCTTGTTCGGCGCGTCGCCCTTCACGAACAGCTTTTCCGTCCAGGTCTTGATCTCCGCCTCCTTGTCCCCCTGCCACCAGGGGTCGATGAAGCGGATCAGCTCGCGGCTGGCGCCGATGACCACGACGTTGTGGCCGTAGTCATGCCACTTGCCTGCCACCCAGACGGGGCTGACGGTGCAGAAGGAGGCGAAGCTGGCCGCGCTCCAGGAGGTGCCCGTCCCCCAGGGCCGCATCCCCAGTGCCTTGGCCGCCTTCATGTAGTCGCGCGTCTTCAGCCCCGTCTCGCAGGCATCCGTCCACAGCACGCCCGCCCCCTCCAGGGCCGGGCGTATCTCGGCCGGGTCGCGGTTCTTCCAGGCGAACATCATCCGGAAGCAGGTCAGCCAGCAGGTCGTCGCCGTGTCCTGCGGCAGTGGCTTCATGTTCTTCATCGGAACGCTGACCATCGGGCTGCTCATGCGCCGCTCCTTGTCGACGGCGCCATTCTGCGCCTGTCCCGCCAGGGCTCTCCCTTCGAATGGAGGGCTTGCCCGCGAACGGATGGGCGGGCGGCGCGTCCGGACGGCACCTCTTCCCGGGGCGGGGCCGCTTCCGGCCGGTCGCGATCCGGTCTAACCCCGGAACCCCGCAGCGGAGACACCGAGCCATGGCATCCTTCGACCTGATCCTGCGCGGCGGCACGCTGGTCCTGCCCTGGGGGGAGGAGGCGGCCGATGTCGGGGTGCGTGACGGCCGCATCGCCGCCCTCGGCGACCTGCGCCAGGCGGACGCGGCCGAGGTGATCGACTGCGCCGGGCTGCATGTCCTGCCCGGGCTGATCGACCCCCATGTCCACCTGCGCGACCCCGGCGACCCGGCGGTGGAGACCATCGAGACGGGCACCCGGGCCGCCATCCTGGGCGGGCTGACGGCGGTGTTCGACATGCCCAACACCACCCCCCCCGTGACCAGCCGAGCCGCGCTGGACACCAAGCGCGCCTACGTCGCCGGCCGCGCCTGGTGCGACATGGGCCTCTATGTCGGGGCCGCGAAGTCGAACATCGCCGCCCTGGCCGAGCTGGAGGTGCAGCCCGGCGTCTGCGCCGTGAAGGTCTTCGCCGGCTCCTCCACCGGCGACCTGCTGGTCGAGGACGATGCCTCGCTGGAAGCGGTGATGCGCTCCGGCCGGCGCCGCATCGCCTACCACTCCGAGGACGAGTACCGGCTGCAGGAGCGCAAGCCGCTCTTTGCCGCGGGTGGGCCCTTCGCCCTGCATGCCGAGTGGCGCGACGTCGAATGCGCCTTCCTCGGCACCCGCCGTCTCATGGCGCTGTCCCGGCGCACCGGCCGGCCCGCCCATATCCTGCACGTCAGCACCGCCGAGGAGCTGGACTACGTGAAGGACTACCGCGACCTTGCCACGGTCGAGCTGCTGGTGAACCACCTGACCCAGGTGGCGCCGGATGCCTATGACCGGCTGGGCGGCTATGCGGTGATGAACCCGCCGATCCGCGACGCGCGCCACATGGAGGCGGCCTGGGCCGCCGTGCGCGACGGCACGGTGGACTGCATCGGCTCCGACCACGCGCCGCATCCCCGTGCCGCGAAGGAGCGCCCCTGGCCGGCCACGGCCGCTGGCCTGACCGGGGTGCAGACCCTGGTGCCGATCATGCTGGACCATGTCGCGGCCGGTCGCCTGTCGCTGGCCCGCCTGGTGGACCTGATGTGCGCCGGTCCCGCGCGCGTCTACGGCGTCACCGGGAAGGGGCGGATCGCGGCCGGCTACGACGCCGACTTCACCCTCGTGGACCTGAAGCGCCGCCGCACCATCGAGGAGAGCTGGATCGTCTCGCCCTGCGGTTGGACCCCCTTCGCCGGCATGACCTGCACGGGCTGGCCCGTTGCCACCATCCTGCGCGGCCAGGCAGCGATGCGCGAGGACGAGGTGCTCGGCACGCCGCGCGGCGTGCCGGTGCGGTTCCTCGACACCCTCGCGCACTAGGCACGGAGCGGCCGCCGCGACGCCTCGGGGGCCGGTCCTGCGCCCTGCCGCGTCAGCCGGCCTGCCAGAGCCGGGCCGAAGCCGCGAAGAGGCCCGTGGCCCGTGCCGCCGGAGACGGCCCCTGGTGGCAGGCAGCGTCACCGGCGCGCGCGGCCGTGTCGTACGCGCGGCGCGATGTGCTGGGCCGTGCCGGCGTTGTGCCCGTGGCCCGGGGGCAAGGCTCCGCCTCGCCCCCGTACCCCCACTCCGCCAGGACCCTGCGGGCCCTGGACCCGATCGGCGCTGCCGCGGGACAGCCTGATACGGGGTCAAGGCGCCGAGGAGCCATGCTCCTCGGCGGGACCGGCCGCAGCATTCGCTGAAGCCCTCTGAAAGCTTTCTTCAGAGTCCCGCCTGTCCGCGCGCCGTCAGGGATCAGCCCGCAGGCTGACGGCAGCCATGAAGCACCAAACTCCCAGCGGGGACCGGGGCCCGCTTGTGGCCCCGGCAGGGGAGGGTCTGGGAGGGGACGGCGTCCCCTCCCGGTGCCGACGCCGGAACACCGCAGCACGCCGGGTCGGGTCATCCCGCCGTTGGGATCATTCCACGGTGATGCCGCGGGAACGGATCACCTCGCCCCACTTGCCACTCTCGGCGGCGAGATAGGCGGGGAACTCCTCCGGCGTGCCGACGGTCGGGAAGTTGGAGGCCTGGCGCAGGCGCTCCAGCACGTTGGCGTCCTTCATGGTGGAGACGAGCGCGGCGTGCAGCTTGCGCACGATCGGCTCCGGCGTGCCGGCCGGGGCCAGGAGGGCGAACTGCGAGGAGCACTCGAAGCCCGGCAGGCCCGATTCCGCGATGGTCGGGATGCTCGGCACCAGCGGGTTGCGCTCCTTGGAGGAGACGCCGATGGCGTTGACCGACTTCGCCTCGATCAGCGGCAGGGCGGTGACGGCGTCGACAAAAGCCATCTGCACCTCGCCCGAGAGCAGCGCCGAGACCGCCGGCGCGCCGCCGCGGTAGGTGACGTTCAGCACGTCGATATCGGCCATCTTCAGGAACAGCTCGGTCGCCAGATGGGCGGAGGAGCCGGCGCCGGAGGAGGCATAGCTGAGCTTGCCCGGCTGCTTCTTCGCCATGGCGATCAGCCCGGCCACGTCCGTCACCCCGAGCTGCGGGCGGACGCAGAGGAAGATCGGCGTCTCGGCGATGCGGCCGATCGGGGTGAAGCTCTTCGCGTCGTCGTACCCCTTCTGCGGGAAGAGGTGCGTCGCCATGGCATAGGTGCTGTTGACGCCCAGCAGCAGGGTGTAGCCGTCCGGACGGGCGCGGGCGACATAGACGTGGCCGATGGTGCCGGAGGCGCCGGCGCGGTTCTCCACCACCACCTGCTGCCCCAGATCCTGCGACATGCGCTGCGCCAGCAGGCGGGCGACGAAGTCGGTGGAGCCGCCGGGTGCCCAGGCGACGACCAGCGTGACGGGGCGGTTGGGATAATCCGTGCCCTGGGCGGCAGCGGGACGCAGGCCAAGCGCGGGCAGGGTGCCGAGGCCAAGCAGGGTGGTGGCGAACTGGCGACGGGTGGTCATGGGTGCATCTCCTCCTGATGTTTCGTTGGCGCACTGCCCATGGGCATCGCGCGTGGTTGTGTACGGACTGGATGGTACATTAACCCGCAAGCATTTTCACGCAACCTTCGGTGAGGCTTTCCGGGCCGTTCCCGTCACCTCCATGGCCCGGCCGCGCCTGGCATGCTAGCCCGGATGGGAATGATGCCTCCCCCGCGACCGGGCCCGGAAGCCCCCGCCGACGATCGCGCCGCCCTGGCCGGGCCGCAACTCGAGTTGGTGGTCTTCGCCATGGGCAGCCAGGATTGCGCCTTGCCGCGGCAGGCGGTGCAGGAACTCCTGCCGCTTCCCCGGCTCTGGGTGCCCCCCGGGCTGCCGCGCCCGCTGGACGGCTTCCTGAACCTCGGCGGACAGCCGGTGCCCGTGCTCGCCCTGGCGCCCCTGCTGGGCCTGCCGGAGGACGGGGCCGAGACGGACCGGGTCTATCACCACCTGATCCTGCTGCGCGGCGCCGCATCCCCGTTGGCCCTGCGGGTCCCGCGCGTGCTCGACATGCGGACCGTTCCCGTCGCCGCGCTTCGCCCGGTGTCCCCGACGGACAGCCTGCAGGGCTTCGTGACGGCCGGGATCCCGTTCGGACCCCGGCTGGTCCATCTGCTCGACGCCGACCGCCTGCTGCTGGAACGCGAGCGGGCGGTCCTCGAGAGCCTGGCGCGGGAGGCGACCCGCCGGCGGGCGGAGTGGGCCCTGCCGTGACCGCGGCCGCCTCCCAGCCCCTGGCCCTGCTGCCCGATGCCGCCTTCCTGGAGATCAAGCGCCAGGTCGTGGCGCGGACCGGCCACGCCTATTACGAGGACAAGGACTCCCTGCTCTGGGAGCGGCTGCTGCGTCGCATGCGGGCGACCGGCGCGCGCGACAGCGCCGCCTATCTGGCCCGCCTGTCCGATCCCGCCCTCGGCGCCGCCGAGTGGGCGGCGCTGGAATCCCAGATCACCATCGGGGAAACCTATTTCTTCCGCTACGCCGAGCAGTTCGATGCCCTGGCCCGGACGATCCTGCCGGAGCTGATCGAGCGCCATGCGGCAAGCCGGCAGTTGCGGATCTGGAGCGCGGGCTGCTCCACCGGGGCGGAGCCCTATTCCATCGCCATCCTGCTGCACCGGTTGCTGGGCGAGGCGCTGCCGGGCTGGCGGCTGAGCATCCTGGGCACGGACCTCAATGCCGAGGCGCTGGCGGTGGCGCGCGAGGGGCGCTACGGCGACTGGGCCCTGCGCAGCCTGCCGCCGGAGGAGCGGGAGCGGGACTTCCTGCCGGGCCCGGACGGGAGGAGCTGGCGGCTCCGGCCGCAGTATCGCGGCATGGTGCGCTTCGAGCGGCAGAACCTGCTCTCCCTGCTCGATGGCAGCGCCCCGCTGGGGCTGTCGGAGTTCGACCTCATCCTGTGCCGCAACGTGCTCATCTACTTCCGGCACGAGGTGGTGGAGCGGCTGGTCCGGGCCCTGGGCGACCGGCTGGGTCCGCAGGGCTGGATGCTGGTGGGCCATGCGGAGCCGAACCCGGCCTTCGCCGCGCATCTGACGCCGGTCAGCCTGCCGGGCACCGTCGCCTATCGCCGCGGCGTGGCGGCCGCGGCGGTGGCCATCCCCGACGTGGCGGAGCCGCCCGCCCCGCCCGCCCCGCTGGTCCGCCCGCCCTCGCCGGAGCGCCGCGTGGCGCGGGCGGCGCGGCGCGCCGCCTCCGAGCCTCCGGCCGAGGCTCCGGCCGTGCCTGTGGGCGTGGCCGAGGCCGGGGACACGCTGCGCCGCGTCCGCGAGCTGGCCGACCGCGGTGCGCTGGGGGAGGCAGAGGCGGCGGCGCGCGAAGGGCTGAGGGTGCTCCCCGACCTGCCCGCCCTGCATCTGCAGCAGGGGCTGATCGCCCGCGCCGGCAACCGGCACGAGGCGGCGGAGCAGGCCTTCCGGCGCGCGCTGTACCTCGACCGCGACTTCGTCATGGCCCACTACCAGCTCGGCTTGCTGCTGCTGGAGACGGGGCGGGCCGTCGCGGGCCGCCGCTGCATCGCCAGCGCCGCCCGGATCGCGCGCTTCCTGCCCGGGACCGCGCCCTTGCCGGAGGGGGACGGAATGACCGCCGCGATGCTGCAGGACATCGCCCGGCTCCAGCTTCACGCACGGGAGGGCTGAGCCATGGTGCTGCGCCTCGGCCCGCTGGTCCTGCCGGACCTGGACCCGGACCGGCCGCCGCTCGACGCGGTCCGGATCGGGCGGCTGCTGGACGAGCGGGCGGACCAGCTCGCCCGCCGCGGCGCCGCCGCCCAGGTGGAGGAGCGGCGCGTCCTCGCCTGCGCCGTCGGGATGGAGCACTACGGCATCGCCAAGGAGGTGGTGAGCGAGGTGGTGCCGGAAGGCGGCATCACCCCGCTGCCGGGCGCCGCGCCCGCCCTGCTCGGCCTGACCGGCCATGCCGGGCGGCTGCATGCCGTGCTGGACCTTGCCGTCATGCTGGGCCTGGCGGCGACGCCGGGCGGCGGCGGCCACCTGCTGCTGCTGCGACAGGGTCCCCGGCGCCTCGCGCTCCGCGTGGACCGCGTCCTGGCCGGCGTGCCCGTGACCCCGCTGGGGGCGGCCGAGGGCGGGGAGGGGCCCGTCTCCTACCGCGCCCGTGTCGCCTCCGGCGCCTTGCAGGGGACGCTGCTCGCCGTGCTGGATCCCGACCGGCTGCTACGCCCCTTTCGCACCGCCCCATCCGGAGCCTGACCTCGCGTGTCCATCGCCAACCGCATCCTCCTCGGCTTCGCCGTGCTGACCCTGCTGATGACCCTGCAGGGCATCTATGGCCTGGGGCAGCTGGAACTGGTGCGGAACACCACCTCCACCATCGTCAGCCGCGACGTGGCCATGCTGCGCCAGCTTGCGACGGTGCATGACGGGCAGACCGCCCTGCGCGACATCCACGGCGCCGCCGTCACCCATGCCCTGCTGCAGGCGCTGGGGCGGCAGCCGCCGGGCGAGGACCCGATGCGCGCCTGGACGGGCCAGATGGCGCAGGTGGAGACGACCCTGGCCGCCGCCACCGCCACGGCGCAGCGCTATGCGGACAGTGCCGTGTCCAGCGAGAGGGTCGAGGCTTGGCGGCAGATCGCGAATCTGCTCGGCCAGTCAGGCAGCCTGCTGCGCCAGCTGCGCCAGCAGGCGGAGCGGCATTTCCAGGCGATCCGCGCTGGCGACGTCGCCGGTCTGCTGGCGGCCCAGGCCCCGGTGGTGGCGACCATCGAGGAGATCGACCGCCAGCTCGACCGCGCCGAGGCGGTGCTGAACGAGGGCGTCGCGGTCGGGCAGAGCCGGGTCGCCGAGGTCTACGAGAACAGCCGGATCTCGGTCATCGCCGGCCTGGGGGTCGCCGTGCTGCTGGCGGTCGGCATCACCGTGCTGATCCGCCGTGCCATCGTCGGCCCGCTCTCGGCCTTCGCCGAGGTGCTGCAGCGCGTCGGCCAGGGCGACCTGGCAGGCGCGCCGGCGCAGGTCGGCGGGGACGAGATCGGCCGGCTCGGCCTGGCGCTCAACGAGATGGTGGAGGGCCTGCGCCAGCTCGCCCGGCAGAGCCGGGAGGCGACGGAGAACCTCAATGCCGCGGCGGCCGAGATCCGCGCCTCCACCCAGCAGCAGGCGGCCGGCGTGGAGGAGCAGCTCGCCGCCGTGCAGGAGACGGCGGCCACGGTGGACGAGATCACCCATTCCGGCGCGCAGATCGGCAAGCGCGCCCAGGAGGTGATCGCGGCCGCCCAGGCGACGGCGCAGACCAGCTCGGCCGGGCTGCGTGCGGTGGACGAGACGGCGCGGGCGATGGATTCGATCCGCGAACAGGCGGAGGCGGTGGCGGAGAACATCGTCGCGCTCAGCGAGAAGACGCAGGCGATCGGCGAGATCATCACCACGGTGAACGACATCTCGGAGCGCACCCACCTCCTGGCGCTGAACGCGGCGATCGAGGCGGCGGCGGCCGGCGAGCAGGGGCGCAGCTTCGCGGTGGTGGCCTCGGAGATGAAGGCCCTGGCCGACCAGGCCAAGGAGGCGACCGGCCAGGTGCGCCAGATCCTGGGCGACATCCAGCGCGGCATCAACGGTTCCGTGATGCTGACCGAGGAGGCGGTGAAGCGGGTCGCCGCCGGCAAGGAGCGCACCGACACCACCCAGGCGACGATCGAGGAGATCACCGGCTCGATCCAGGAGAGCGTGCAGACCTTCCAGCAGATCGTGGCCAGCACCAACCAGCAGCAGCTGGGCATCGAGCAGGTGATGGCGGCGTTGCAGAACATCCGCCAGGCCAGCCAGCAGACGGCGGCCAGCACACGCCAGCTCGATTCCGCGGCCGGCAGCCTGGCCGGCCAAGCGCAGCAGCTGGTCACCCTGGCCGACCGCTACCGGCTCTAGGACCCAGGGCGCCGCGGTCCCGATGTCGGATTTCCGCCAGGAGCTGCTGGCCGCCTTCGCGGCCGAGCACCAGGAGCACCTCGGCGCCATCCGCGCCGCGCTGGCGGAGGCCGAGCAGGGCCGCCCGGCCGATCTGCGGGACATCTTCCGCCGGGCGCACAGCCTGAAGGGCGCGGCCCGGGCCGTGGACCTGCCGGTGGTCGAGGCGCTGGCGCACCGGCTGGAGGCGCTGCTCGCCCGCGTCCTGGAAGGCCAGGCCAGTCTGGACGGGCCCACCGTGGCCGTGGTGCAGCAGGGGCTGGACGGGGTCGAGGGCTATGTCGCCGCGCTGGAGGGCGGCGCGACGCCTCCCACCCCCGATGCCGCGTTGCAGGCGCTGGATCGCTGGCTGGCGGAGACGGTGCCGGAGGCCCGGCAGGCCGCTCCCCCGGAGGTTCCGGCGCCCGCGGTGGCGGCCGATGCGGCCCCGCCCGCCGCGCCGGAGGGCGCCGCCGATCCGGCAGCGTCCGGCTTCCCGGCGGGCGGCACGCTGCGCGTCCAGGCGGCGCAGGTGGATGAGCTGGCCGCCGCGGTGCACGAGCTGTTCGGCACGCTGCAGCGGCAGGAGGCGGCCGCCGAGGCCCTGCGCGGCCTCGCCGCGGGCCTGAGATCCCTGCGCCGGCGCTGGGACGTCGTCCGCCCCGGCCTGCTGGCGGGGGAGGGCACGCGCGCCTCCGCCCCCCGCCTGCGCGAGCTGGACCATGAGATGGCGGCCCTGACCCGCCGTGCCATCGCCCTGGCGCGCGAGCAGCGCGGCGCCGTCTGGGCCGCCGATCTGGCGGCCCGCCGCCTGCGCGAGGGCTTCGAGCGGATCAGCCTGGTTCCGGCGGAGACGGTGCTCGGCGGGTTGGGCCGCATGGCGCGCGACCTGGCGCGGGAGGCGGGGCGGGAGGTGTCCGTCCGGCTGGAGGGGCTGGAGTTGCAGGCCGATCGCGGGGTGCTGCAGGCGCTGAAGGACCCGGTGCTGCACCTGCTGCGCAATGCCGTCGGGCATGGGATCGAGCCGCCGGAGCGGCGCCGCGCCCGTGGCAAGCCGGAGCGTGGCGAGGTGGTGCTGCGCCTGGCCAGCCAGGGCGGACGGCTGCTCCTCTCCGTGGCGGATGACGGGGCGGGGCCGGATCTGGCCCGGATCGAGGCGACGGCGCTGCGCCGCGGCCTGTTGCCGCCCCGGGCGCCCGGGGCGCCGGCCCTCCCGCCCGACCAGCTCCTCTCCCTGGTCTTCGAGCCGGGCTTCTCGACCGCGGAGGCGGTGGACCGGCTGTCGGGCCGGGGCATGGGCCTGTCCGTGGTGGCGGAGGCGGCCCGGAAGCTGCGGGGCACGGCGCTGATGCGGGCGCGCCGCCCCTGGGGGACGGAGATGGTGCTGGAGGTTCCCCTCTCCGCCGCGCGCCTGCCGGTCCTCCTCGTCGGCGCGGCGGGGCGGCGCTACGGCTTCCCCACCCATGCGGTCGAGCGGCTGCTGCGCCTGCCGGCCGCGGGGCTGGAGCGGATGGAAGGGCAGCCGACGGCACGCATCGCCCTGGGGGGACAGGACGTTATCGCCCCGGTGGTCAGTCTTCTCGCCTTGCTGGGGTCCCATGACACGAATCTTCCCGTGGAGTCGGGACACGTGAGCGCCGTGCTGCTCCGCCGCGGCCATCGCCGCTGTGCCGTGGCGGTGGACCGGCTGGAGGATGTGCGCACGCTCCTGGTCGGGGAGGTGGATGCGCCCGGCTTCGATGCGGGGCTGGTCTATGGCGCCAGCCTGCTGGAGGACGACGCGGTGGCCCTCGTCCTGCGGCCGGAGGGGCTGGTCGAGGGCTGGATGCGCGACCAGGGCCGCCTGGCGGCGAGCGGCCTGGGGTTGCCGGAGCCGGCACGGCCGGAGGCGGCCACCATCCTGGTGGTGGACGACTCGATCACGACCCGTACCCTGCAGAAGAGCATCCTCGAATCCCAGGGCTACAGGGTGCTGCTGAGCGTGGACGGGATGGAGGCCCTGCGCGTGCTGCGCGGCGGCGAGGCGGTGGTGGACCTGGTGATCGCCGACGTGGAGATGCCGCGGCTGGATGGCTTCGGCCTGCTGGAGGCGATGAAGGCCGATCCGCGCCTCGCCGCCCTGCCGGTGGTGCTGATGACCTCCCGCGACGAGGCCGCCGATGTCCGGAGGGGCCTGGAGCTCGGTGCCGGCGCCTACCTGACCAAGCAGAAGTTCGACCAGCGCGACCTGCTGGCGACGATCGGCCAGCTGCTGTGAGTGGCGCGATGTCCCGCGAGGCGCCGGCCCGCGTCATGATCGTCGAGGATTCGACGGTCGTGCGGCAGCTCCTGGCCCATATCGTGGCGCGGGACCCGCGGCTGGTGCTGGCGGCCGCCGTCGGCTCGGCCGAGGAGGCGTTGCGGGAGCTGCCGCGCGTGCAGCCGGACGTGATCTCCATGGACATCCGCCTGCCGGGCATGGACGGGCTGGAGGCGACGCGGCGCATCATGGCGGAGCGCCCCACGCCGATCGTGGTGATCGCGGATGCGATCGAGGATTCGAGGCTGCATATCTCGATGCAGGCCCTGCGCGCCGGCGCCCTGTCCGTGGTGGAGAAGCCGGTCGGGCTGGCCAGCCGGGACTACGAGGCGATCGCCGACACCATCCGCACCCAGCTCGCCATCATGAGCCGGGTCCCGGTCATCCGCCGGCGGCATCTGGCCGGGACGGCCCCGGCATCGCGGCCGGTGCCGGCGCCCCCCATCCCCGCCGCGCGGCCCAGCCTGGTGGCGGTGGCGGCCTCCACCGGCGGGCCGCCGGCCCTCGCACGCCTGCTGGGCGCCCTGCCGGCCGAATTCCCGCTGCCGGTGCTGCTGGTGCAGCACATGGGCGCCTCCTTCATGGCCGGCTTCGCCGACTGGCTGAACGGGGTCGTGCCGCTGCGCGTCCGGCTGGCCGAGGAGGGGATGGTGCCCAGGCCGGGCCACGTGCTGGTGGCGCCCGGCGACCGCCACCTGAGCCTGACGCGGGCGGGCGCGCTGCATATCGACCAGGAGGGCCCGGTCGGCGGCCAGCGCCCGGCGGCGACCGTGCTGTTCCGCTCCGTGGCGGAGGCTCTGGGCGCCAGCGGGGTCGGGGTGGTGCTGACCGGCATGGGGGAGGACGGGGCCAGCGGGCTCCTCGCCCTGCGGCGTGCCGGCGGGCTCACCATCGCCGAGGACGAGAGCAGCGCCGTGGTCTACGGCATGCCGGCGGCCGCGGTCCGTCTGGGCGCGGCGGGCCTCAGCCTGCCGCTGGAGGCGATCGCGCCCTGCCTGCTGCGCCATGCGCGGATGGAGGTGGCGTGAGGCACCCGATCTCCACGCCGGAATCGCCGGTGGCCCCCCCCGCCACGTCACCGGGCATCCTGGTCGTCGAGGATTCCGAAACCCAGGCGCTGCTGCTGCGGCTGATGCTGGAGGGGCATGGCTACACCGTCCGCCGCGCCGCCACGGCGGAGGCGGCGCTGGAGGCGCTGAACGAGTCCCTGCCCGACCTGGTGATCGCCGACTACCACCTGCCTGGCATGAACGGGGACGAGCTGGCGCGCCAGATCCGCATGAACGTCCGCACCCGGGCCATCCCGGTGGTGATGCTGACGGATGCGCGGGAGCGGGAGGTGGAGCGCCAGGGGCTGGAGAGCGGCGCCGATGCCTACCTGCCCAAGCCGGCCAACCAGGCGCTGATCCTGCCGCGCATCCGCGCCCTGTTGCGCACCGGATCGGCCGAGGCGCCGCCGGGCCGGCCCTCCGTGGCCGGAACGGCCTTCCGCCGGGCCCGGCTGCTGGTGGTGGAGGCGGGGGCGACGCGGCGGGCCTGGCTGACCGGCCTGCTCGCCCAGGACGGCTATGTGGTGGAGGCGGCCGCGGGGCCGGAGGCGGCGCTCGCCCTGGTCCGGGCGCCCGGAGAGGCCTGGGATGCGGTGCTGCTCGACGTGCTGGGCCACGGCTTCGACGGGCTGGGCCTGACCCGGCATCTGGATGCGCTGCGCCGTGGCGGCGAGCGCCCGTTCCAGATCGTCGGCCTGGCCGCCGAGGAGGCGCCGGATCCGGCACAGCTCGCCCGCGTGTTCGAGGCGGGGGCGGATGACCTGCTGCCCGCCTCGGCCGAGGCGGAGGCGATCCGGCTGCGCATCCGCGCGGTGGTGCGGCGCAAGCTGCTGCAGGATGAGAACCGGCGCATCGATGCCGAGCTGGCCGAGCGCGAGCGCGTGCTGGAGCGCACCCGGGCGGAAGCCGCCGCCGCCGAGGCGCGGGCCGCGCTGTCGGACGCGCTGACGCGCGCCAATGCCGAGCTGGAGGAGGCGAACCGGCAACTGCGCGACACCCAGGGAAAGCTGGTGCAGGCCGCGAAGATGGCGTCGCTGGGCGAGCTGGTCGCCGGCATCGCGCACGAGATCAACAACCCCCTCGCCTTCATCCTGGCGCACCAGGGCACGGTGGAGCGGCTGCTGGCGCAGATCAGCGCCGTCCCCGACCAGGATGCGCCCACCGTCGCGCTGGCCGACAAGTGCCGGCAGCGGGCGCAGTCGATGACGCTGGGGCTGAAGCGCATCCAGGAGCTGGTGCTGAACCTGCGCAAGTTCTCGCGCCAGGACGATGGCGGCTTCCAGCAGGTGGACGTGCCGGAGGCGATCGGCACGGTGATCGCGCTGCTGACGCACAAGCTGTCCGACCGCATCGTGGTGGAGCAGCGGCTGGAGGCGCCGCGCAGCCTGTACTGCTCGCCCGCCCTGCTGAACCAGGTGGTGATGAACATCGTCGGCAACGCGGCGGACGCCATCCCGGACCGGGGGCGGATCACCATCGCGACGCGCGCGGAGGGCGGGCAGTACGTCATCGAGATCACGGACAGCGGGCCGGGCATCCCGGAGGATCTGCGGGAGCGCATCTTCGAGCCCTTCTTCACCACCAAGCCGGTCGGCTCGGGCACCGGGCTGGGGCTGGCCATCGCCTACAACGTGGTGCGGGCCCACGAGGGGACGATCAGCGTGGACAACGTGCCGGGGGGTGGCGCGGCCTTCACCATTGCTGTACCGCTGCGTCGCCAGGAATGACCCTCACCATGCCGGAAGACGGGCGGCCGACGATCCTGCTCGTGGATGACGAGGCGGAGATCGTCACGGCGCTGCAGGACCTGTTCGAGGACGAGTACGACACCCTCTGCGCCACGGCCCCGGCGGCGGCGCTGGACCTGCTCCGCGCCGCGCCGCGGGTTTCGGTGATCCTCTCCGACCAGCGCATGCCGGGCATGACGGGGGATCAGTTCCTCGCCCGGGCCCGTGAGATCAGCACGGCGGAGGCGCTGCTGCTGACCGGCTACGCCGATCTGGAAGCCGTGATCTCCGCGATCAACAACGGCCGCATCGCCGGCTACTCGCCCAAGCCGTGGGAGCCGGCCGCGCTGCGCAGCATGGTGGCGGGTGCGCATCGCCGCTGGTCGCTCGACCGCGCGCTGGACACGGAACGGATGCTGCTGCACGGGCTGCTGGACAGCTCGGCCGACCGCATCGCCTTCAAGGACGCCAGCGGGCGCTTCGTCCGCCTGAACGCGGCCAAGGCGGCGGCGCTGGGCCGGACGGTCGAGGAGTGCCTGGGCCGCCCCGAGACGGCCCTGCTGCCGCCGCCCGCGGCGGCGGCACTGAGCCAGGCGGAGCAGGCGCTGCACGACGAGCCCGTGGAGACGGAGGAGGCGCGGCCGGACGAGGGCGGCACGCGCTGGTTCTCGGTCCACCGCATTCCCATCCTGCCCCGGGACGAGGTGGCCCCGCGCTTCCTGGTGACGATCGAGCACGAGGTCACCGAGCAGCGCCGCATGGCGGACCGCCTGCGGCAGGCCGACAAGATGCAGGCGCTGGGCACGATGGCGGGCGGCGTCGCGCACGACTTCAACAATCTGCTGACCGCCATCCTGGGCAACCTGCAGCTGGCCGCGCGCCGCGCCGCCATGGACCCCCGGCTGACCCGGCTGGTGCAGAACGCCACCATGGCGGCGGAGCGTGGCGCGGCACTGACCCAGCGGCTGCTGAGCTTCAGCCGGCAGCGCGACCTGGCGCTGCAGCCGGTGGACGCGAATGCGCTGATCCTGGGCATGGAGGATCTGCTGGGGCGCAGCCTGGGCGGCGCGGTGCGGGTGCGGAGCGAGCTGGGCGAGGGGCTGTGGCAGGCCCGCGTCGATCCGGGGCAGCTGGAGCTGGCCGTGCTGAACCTCTGCATCAACGCGCGTGACGCGATGCCCCATGGCGGCGTCATCACCATCCGCACCCGCAACCTGTCGCTCGGGCCGGAAGGGCTGCCCGCCGCGGCGGAGGATGCGGACAGCGACCTGCCGCCCGGCGACTACGTCTGCCTGTCCGTGCAGGATGAGGGGACCGGCATGGCGCCGGAGGTGCTGGCCCGTGCCTTCGAGCCCTTCTTCACCACCAAGGAGATCGGCCGGGGCACGGGTCTCGGCCTGTCCATGGTGTACGGCCTGATGCGCCAGTCCGGCGGCAGCGCGCGCATCACCAGCCGCCCCGGCGAGGGCACCTGCGTGGAGCTGCTGCTGCCCCGGGCCCACGAGGCGCAGGAGGCGGCCGCCGAGGCCGTGCCCGAGCCGCGGCAGGGCCGTCGGGCCCGCATCCTGGTCGTGGACGACGACAGCACGGTGCGGGAGGTGACGTCGGCATTCCTCGCCGAGCTGGGCCACGACATCCTGGAGGCGGCCGACGGGGCGGGCGCGCTGCGGCTGCTCGAGCAGCGGGGCGACATCGACGCGCTGGTGGCCGACCTCACCATGCCGCAGATGACCGGCGTGGAGCTGGCCCAGCGCGCCCGTGCGCTGCGGCCCGGCCTGCCGGTCCTGCTGGTCACCGGCTATGCGGAGATCGACAAGGTCCCCCGCGACCTGCCGGTGCTGCACAAGCCCTTCCAGCAGGCGGAGCTGGCGCGCCGCGTGGCGGAGATGATCGGCGGCTGACGGCGGCCGCGAGGGCCGCGTTCGGGCTGGCGCCCGGCCATGGCCCTGGCAGGCGAGGGCTCCGGGAGGGGATCGGCGCACGGGGCCGATCCACAGGCCGGTGCCCCCCTCCGCTCCAGCGCCGGACCGCACGGGCCCCCGCTTCACGGGCCCCCGCTTCGGGGGCGGCCCGGGGCCCTGGCGGCTACAGGCTGGGCGCGCTGGCCGGGGGCGGGAAGAAGCTGCGCTCCACCAGGGCGCAGAGCAGGTGGGCGGCCGTGATGTGGACCTGCTGGATGATCGCCGTCTGGCCGGCAGGGGCGCAGAGCAGGCGATCGCAGAGCGGGCCCATGGCGCCGCCATGCTGCCCGGTGAAGCCGAGGGTGACGATGCCGCGGCTCCGCGCCGCCTCCAGGGCACGCAGGATGTTGGCCGACCGGCCGGAGGTGGTGATGCCCAGGAAGACGTCGCCCGGCCTGCCCAGCCCCAGCACCTGGCGCTCGAAGACCTGCTCGTAGCCGTAGTCGTTGCCGATGGCCGTGAGGTTGGAGCTGTCGGTGGTCAGGGCCAGCGCCGCCAGGGGGGCGCGGTCGTACATCAGGCGGGAGACGAACTCCGCCGCGATGTGCTGCGCATCCGCGGCCGAGCCGCCATTGCCCGCCACCATCAGCTTGCCGCCCGCGCGCAGGCTGCCCGTCACGGCCCCGGCCATGGCGAAGAGGGTCTCCTGCGCCCCGGCATCCGCGGCGAAGGCTTCCGCCGCGCGCACGGAATCCGCGAGGTAGCGGGTCACGAAATCCTGGTCGGCGGGGCGGGTCATACGGCAATCGTCCGGGAGGGGAGGCGCGGGAGGCGGGGCTTCGCGCGAAGCCCCGCCTGCGGGACAGGGCGGCCTTACCACCCGCCCCGGGGCGGGTGAAGCGGCCCGCACCCGGCAGATGGGGAACGGGTGCCGGCTATGCCAGCCGCTCCACCCGGCGGGGCGCCGGCTGGCGCAGGCGCAGCAGGGCGGGTGCCGCCAGCCCCAGGGCACAGGCGGTCCAGCCCAGCGCCTGGATGTTGTGCGGCCCTTCCAGGGCCGCGCTGGCGAGGGCCGCCAGGGCCAGGGTGCCGCCGGCCCAGAGCTCCGCCCAGCCGCCGCCGTGGCGCGGCAGGTCGCCCAGGGCGGCGCGCGCCACCACCGCCACCAGCGGCACGGCGAAGGTCGGGAAGGGGAAGTCGCGGTAGCGCGGGTCGAAGAGCAGCAGGAGCTGCAGCACCGCCGCGGTCCAGAGGAAGACGAAGGCGAGGTCGTCCAGCGCGAAGCCGCGCCAGTCGCGCCAGCGGAGGCGGAGGCGCAGCAGGTCCCGCACCGTGGCCGTGGCCATCGCACCGTTCCGCGCCGGCTCGACCGGCAGGCCGGAGAGCCGCTGCCCGGCGCGCCGCAGCAGCAGCGCGGCCAGCGCCGCCTGCCCGGCGAGGTTGACCGTGACCGACAGCAGCAGGTGCTCGTCGAAGGCGTAGGGCACGCCGCCGCACCAGGCGAAGGCCAGCGCGTTGCCCAGGGCGAGGGAGAGCAGCGCCAGCCCCGGTCCGGAGGCGGCGGGGAAGGCGCGCGCGGTCGCGGCGAGGAGGCCCAGCCCCAGCAGGGCGGCGGCACCGGCGTACCAGCCCCAATCCGCGTTCTCCCGCACCGGGCCGGAGAGCGCGAACTTCGGCGCCCGGTCGGCGGTCCAGAGGCCCCAGGCGGCGCCGACCGTGCCCTCGTTCTTGTACTTCCAGATCTGGTCGAAGGCCTCGATGACGTTGTAGTCGAAGCCCTCCTCCCGGCTCAGCGCGGCGAACTCGCGCAGGAAGCGCGCCTGGTTCACCACGGAGGGCACGGCGCCCTCGCGCCAGCGGCCGTGGCTGGGCCAGCCGACCTCGCCGATGGCGATCGGCTTGTCCGGGAACATCGCCTTCATCTTCCGGTAGATGTCGCGCACATGGGCGATGGCCGCCTCCACGTCGAGCGGCTCGTCCTCCCAGTAGGGCAGGATGTGGATGGTCACGATGTCCACATGCCTCGCCAGCTCGGGGAACTGCGCCCAGAACTCCCAGACGTCGGCATAGGTGACGGGCTGGCGGACCTGCGCCCTGACCCGGTCGAGGGCGGCGGCCAGCACCTCGGGCGGCAGGTCGCGGCGCAGCAGCACCTCGTTGCCCACCACCACGCGCTCGATGGTGTCGGGGAAGCGGTTCGCCGTCTCGACCAGCTTGGCCAGCTCGCGCTCGTTCTGCCGCAGGTCGCGGCCCAGCCAGGCACCCTTCCAGACCCTGATCCCGTGGCGCTGCGCCAGCTCCGCCACCTCGTACTGCCCCTCGATGCTGGCATAGGTGCGGATGGCGCGGGTGCGCGGGGCGATCAGGCGCAGGTCCTCCTCCACCTGCGCCGCCGTCGGGAAGCGGTCGCGCAGCGGGCTCTGCCCGGGGCGGAAGGGGGCGAAGGAGACGCTGTTCAGCCGCTCCGCCGGCATGGGGAGATCGGCCAGCTGCGCCCGGTTCGGCCACCACCAGCCCAGCAGGGTCAGCAGCAGCCCGGCGCCGATGGCCAGCAGCAGGGGCAGGCCGAAGGGGCGGCGCCCCAGGGGACGGGGGGAGGGGGGCCGGGACGGAGTCGGCGAGGTTGGCGGCATGACGGCGGAGATACCGCGGCACGGCCGGGGCGAATACCGCGCCATCCCATGGCCATCCTGTGGCAGGGCGCGGAGCGCGGGCGGGCTTTCCCCCGCGCGGCGCCATCCCGCGGCCGCTTCAACCCTCCCTTCGCCCGCCATGCAGCCGAAGGCGGGCCGCGGCGTTCGGCCAGCGTCCGGGCCCAGCGCCGCGGCCCGATGAGCGGAGAGCGGAAGCATGCACGAGGATATCGCGACCAACGTCCGGCCGGACCTGACGCGCCGTGCCCTGGGAGGCCGCCTGCTGCCGGCGCTGGCCCTGGCCGGTCTGGCCGGCGCGGCGGCGCTGCGCCCCCGCCGCGCCGAGGCCGCCACCCGCGCCGAGATCGACGCCGAGGTGAACGCCGCCCTGCTGCGGCTGCGCGGCATGGACAACGCACGGCCCCTGTTCGGCCCGGCCAAGGCGGTGCTGGTCTTCCCGCGCGTCATCTCCGGCGGCTTCATCGTCGGCGGCCAGTACGGCGAGGGCGCATTGCTGCGCGGCAGCACCATCGTCGGCTACTACAACATCGCCGGCGCCTCGCTCGGCCTGCTGGCGGGGGCCCAGTCCGCCGGGCTCGCCATGTTCTTCATGACCGACGCGGCGCTGAACACCTTGCTGAACGCCGCCGATGGCTGGGAGATCGGGACGGGCCCGAGCGTGGTGGTGCTGGACCAGGGCGTGCAGGCGAACGTGACAGCGACCACCCTGGCGGAGCCGGTCTATGCCATCACCTTCAACCAGCAGGGGCTGATGGCGGCGCTGGCGCTGAACGGCACCAAGATTACCCGCATCAACCCGGGCTGACCCGCGGCCGGCCTGGCCGGGGCACGAGACGAAGGAGAGAGGGCATGGCCCTGGACGGGCTGACGGATTCGGCGGTGCGCGACCTGTTGCTCGCCACCCGGCGGATCGCCGTGGTGGGGGCCTCGGACAGGCCCGGCCGGCCCTCCGGCGGGGTCTTCGCCTTCCTGCTCGGGCGCGGCTACGACGCGGTGCCGGTGAACCCCGCCCTGAACGGGCGTTCGCTGCAGGGCGTGCCCTCCGTCGCCACGCTGGAGGAGGCGCGACCTCTGGATCTGGTGGACGTGTTCCGGCGGAGCGAGGAGGCCGGGGCGGTGGTGGACGAGGCCGTCCGGCTCGGCGCCAGGGCCGTCTGGCTGCAATTGGGCGTCGTCGACCAGGCAGCGGCGGAGCGGGCACGGGCGGCCGGAGTGGTCTGCGTCATGGACCGTTGCCCGGCGATCGAATGGGGGCGCCTGGGCCTGCCGGCGCGCATCGGCGGGTGAGGCGGACGCGGCGACAATCCGTTACCGCCGAACATGAACATTTTGTAAGAAAGCCATTGAAAGCCCCCGCGGGCTGGTCCAAGTCCCGGGCCCCTGCATCGGCGGGCGCAGGCGCCCCGCGGCGGCAGGATGGGAGAATCGACAGACCATGACCGAGGAAGAGCGCCGCATCATCACGGATTACGTCATGCGCGTGGCCGGGGCGCAGGCCGCGGCTCCGCGCCCGGCGAGCCCGTGGGGCGGCAGCGTGCCCTCGACGGCGGTCCAGGCAGCGCCGAACCTGCCGCCCGTGGACGGGGAGGCCGACCGGCTGATCGGCGACCTCTTCGCCCGCTATCCGGAGGCGCGCTACCGCATCACCCAGACGGCCTTCGTGCAGGAGGCGGCGCTGGTGCAGGCGCAGAACCGCATCCAGGAGCTGGAGTGGCAGCTGGAGAACGCCCAGCGCCAGGCCCAGGTGGCGCAGCAGCCGCAGCGCGGCGGGCTGTTCGGCGGGATGTTCGGCGGCGGGCAGCAGCAGCGGCCGATGCCGATGACGCCCCCGCCGCAGCCGATCCAGCCCCCCGGCGGCTATGCCCAGCAGCAGATGCTGCAGCAGGGCCGCGGCTCCGGCTTCCTCGGCACGGCGCTGACCACCGCGGCCGGCGTGGCCGGCGGCATGGTGCTCGGCAACGCCCTGATGGGGATGTTCTCGGGCGGTGCGGCGCACGCAGCCAGCGCGGTGGGCGACGCCGCCACCTCGGCCGGCGGCTTCGCGCAGGAGCAGGTGGCGACGCCGGCCTCCTCGCCCTGGACCGATCCGGGGGGCGCGGCGCAGGACGCCTCGCCGGTGCAGGATGCGGGCTATGCCCAGGATCCGGGCTACCAGGACGACGCCCAGGCCGATTACGGCGGGATGGACGACGCCGGCGGCGGCTTCGACGAGGATATCTGAGGCCGCCTCGTCGCAGGCCGGGCCGCAATTGCCCGGCCATTGGGCGGGTCCTGACCTGCACATGATGCAGGACCGGGCGCGTTGACCCCTGATTGGGCGGGGAGCAGGCTGGCGGGACCATGTCCGACGCTGCCTCTCCCCCCGCCCGCCCTGGTTCCAACGACTGGCCGGTGCTGGGCCTGATCGGCACCGGCCACTTCCTCTCGCATTTCTACATGCTGTGCCTCGCGCCCCTCTTCCCGATCTGGCGCGACGAGTTCGACGTGTCCTACGCCGCGCTGGGCCTGTCCGTGGCCCTGATGAGCGCGGTGACCGCCGCGCTGCAGACCCCCGTCGGCTTCCTGGTGGACCGGCACGGGGCGCGCCCCTACCTCGTCGGCGGCGCGCTGCTGATGGCGCTGGGCATCGCCGCCATGGCCTTCGCTCCCAGCTTCGAGGTCATCCTGGTGCTGTCGGTGGTCTCGGGCATCGGCAACAGCGTGATCCACCCGGCGGACTACGCCATCCTGGCCGGCAGTATCGACCGGTCCCGCATGGGGCGCGCCTTCGCCCTGCACACCTTCACCGGCAACCTCGGCTTCGCCCTCGGCCCGCCGGTGATCGTGGCGCTGAGCCTCGCCTTCGGCTGGCGCTATGCCCTGCTGGTGGTCGGGCTGCTGGGCCTGCCGGTGGTCGCCGCCATCCTGTGGCAGTCGCGCATCCTGGTGGATCAGGCCAAGCCCCGGAAGGCCAAGGAGGCCGGGGGCGGCCGGGTGCTGCTCTCCCGCCCCATGCTGCTGTTCTTCGCCTTCTTCCTGCTCTCCTCCATGGCCGGGGCCGGCATCCAGTCCTTCCTGATCACCGTGCTCAACCAGCTCTGGGACACGCCGGTCGCCGTCGGCTCCATGGCGCTCACCGGCTACATGGCGGGGGCCAGCGCCGGCGTGCTGGTGGGCGGCTGGTATGCCGACCGCTACAGGCGCCACCTGACCTTCGTCTTCCTGCTGACCGGCATCTCCACCCTGCTGATCCTCTCGCTCGGCCTGGTGCCGATGTCGGATCTGGCCCTCCCGCTGGTCGCGCTGGTGGCCGGGCTGGCCCTCGGCGCCTCCCGCACCCCGCGCGACGTGATGCTGAAGGATGCCTCGCCGCCGGGGCAGATCGGCAAGGTCTTCGGCTTCGTCTCCTCCGGCCTGCCCCTGGGCAGCGCGCTGATGCCGGTGCCGGCCGGGATGCTGCTGGATGCCGGCTACCCCCACCTCGTGCTGCCGCTGGTGGCGCTGATCCTGCTCCTCTCCCTCCTCTGTGCCGGGGCTGGCCGCGGCGACGCCCAACGCCACCGGGCGCCGGCCACGCAACCCCTGCCCGCCGAATAGGCCTTGCCGCTGGATACGCTGCTCGCCGCCCTGTCCTGGGCGGCGGTGGCGGTCCTGGCCGTGGCCGGGGCCCTGACCGCGTCGCGCAAGCAGCTCGACCCGGTGGGCTTCATCCTGGTCGCCTGCGTCACCGCCTTCGGTGGCGGAAGCCTCCGCGACCTGCTGCTCGGCAAGCCGGTCTTCTGGCTTGAGACGCCGGGGACGGTGGCCCTGGCTTCGGCCCTGGCCCTGCTGGTCTTCTTCACCGCCCATCGGCTGGAGCGACGCTTCACCCCGCTTCTCTGGGCCGATGCCGTGGGCCTCGCCCTCTTCGCCGTCCTCGGGGCAGAGGCGGCGCACCATAAGGGCGCCAGCCCCTGGGCCTGTATCCTGCTGGGCATGGTGACCGCCACCTTCGGCAGGGCACTGCGCGACGTGCTGTGCCAGGAACTGCCGCTGATCCTGCGCCGCGAGATCTATGCCACCGCCGCGGCCCTGGGTGCGGGAATCTTCATCGGCCTCACCGAACTCGGCCTGCCGCGCGGGACCGCCCTCCTCGCCGGGGCCGCCGCCTGCTTCAGCCTGCGCGCCACGGCCATCCTCCGCGGCTGGTCGCTGCCGACCTACAACGCCCGGCCGGGCCGCAACTATCCGGATCGACCCCGGAACTGAGACCCGCGACGGGATGACCCGGCGTACTGCCGTGTTCCGGCGGTGGACCGGGAGGGGACGCCGTCCCCTCCCAGACCCTCCCCTGCCGGGGCCACAAGCGGGCCCCGGACCCCGCTGGGAGTTGGTTCTACGCGGTGGGCGTCAGTCTGCGGGCTGGACCCTGACGGAGCGCGGACAGGCGGGACTTTGAAAAAGCTTCAGAAGGCGTCAGCGAGGGCGGCGGCCGTACCCGCCGAGGAGCATGGCTCCTCGGCGCTGTGACCCCGTGTCCGGCTGTCCCGCGGCAGCGCTGACCGGGTCCAGGGCCCGCAGGGTCCTGGCGGAGTGGGGGTATCGGGGGCGAGGCAGAGCCTTGCCCCCGGGGAACGGGCAACCACGCTGGCACGGATCAAGGCATCCCGCCGCCCGTATGAGGGGAGGCTGCGGGAAGGGGCACCCGCAGGCCGGATTCCGTGGCGCATGGCACGTGTCTTGCTCCATCCTGCGACGGCTCGGAGGCTTCGGGTCAGGGCGGAAAAGGAAGCCGATGCACGGCGCGGGCGTCGAACTCGTCAAGGTGACCAAGCGCTACGGCCAGGCCGTGGCGGTGGACGGCATCGACCTTCGCATCCCCGCCGGCAGCTACTGCTGCCTGCTTGGCCCCTCCGGCTGCGGCAAGTCCACCACGCTGCGCATGATCGCGGGCCATGAGTCCATCACCGAGGGGGACGTGCTGATCGGGCCGCGCAACGTCGGCGGGCTGCCGCCGGCGGGCCGCGGCACGGCGATGATGTTCCAGTCCTATGCCCTGTTCCCGCATCTCGACTGCCTGGACAACGTCGCCTTCGGCCTGCGCATGCGCGGCGTGGGCAAGGCGGAGCGTCACGAGCGGGCACGGAAGATGCTCGCCCTGGTCCACATGGAATCCTATGCCTCCCGCCTGCCGGCGCAGCTCTCGGGCGGGCAGCAGCAGCGCGTGGCCCTGGCCCGCGCCCTGGTGACGGAGCCCTCCGTGCTGCTGCTGGACGAGCCGCTCTCGGCGCTCGACCCCTTCCTGCGGGTGCGGGTGCGGGCGGAGCTGAAGCGGCTGCACCAGGAGCTGGGCATCACCTTCATCCACGTCACCCACAGCCAGGAGGAGGCGATGGCGCTCTCCGACCTCGCCGTGGTGATGAATGCGGGCCACATCGAGCAGGCGGACCATCCCCGGATCGTCTTCTCGCGCCCCGCCACCGCCTTCGTCGCGCGCTTCATCGGCGCGCACAACGTCATCGCCCTCCCGGACGGCGGCAGCGTCGCCGTTCGCTCTGACCGGCTGCTGGTCTCGCACGCCGCGTCCGGGGAGCCGGGCCTCGCGGCACGGGTGGCGATGGTGGAATACCAGGGGACCTACGTGCAGCTCCGCCTGGAGGTGCCGGGCCGCCCCGACCTGATCGCCGTGCTGGCGGACGACGTCTTCGACGCCGCCCCGCTGGCCGAGGGCGACGCGGTGACCGTCGGCTGGAGCCCGGCCGACGCGCACCCCGTGCGTGACACGACCATGGCGGCGCCGGTGAGCGTCGCGGAGGAGGCCGTATGAACGACAAGACCAACGCCACCCGGCGCGGGCTGCTAAAGGGCGCCGCGGGGCTCGGCGCGGCCGTGGCCGCCGGGCGGCTCGCCGCCCCGGCCGTGCACGCGCAGGAGCCGGTGACGCTGCGCTACCTGGGCACGGCGGTGAACCAGAGCGCCGAGATCGCTGCCAAGGTGAAGCAGGACCTGGGCATCACCATCGAGTACATCCCCGTGGTGACGGACGACGTCATCCGTCGCGCGGTGACCCAGCCCAACACCTTTGACCTGCTGGACATGGAGTACTTCTCCGCCAAGCGCGTCCTGCCCTCCGGCAACATCCAGGGCATCGAGGCGAAGCGGATCAAGGAGTTCGACAACATCACCCCCGTCTTCACGCGCGGCACCATCGCGGGGAAGACCATCGGCGACCAGGGCACCGCGCCGAAGAAGGTGCAGTTCCTGACGGGGAAGAACTCCAAGGAGTTCGCCTCCTCGCCCACCGAGTGGATGACGCTGATCCCGACCACCTACAACGCGGACACGCTGGGCATCCGCCCCGACCTGATCGGCCGGCCGATCAACTCCTGGGCGGAGCTGCTGAACCCGCAGTTCAAGGGCAAGGCATCCATCCTGAACATCCCCTCGATCGGGATCATGGACGCGGCGATGGTCGTGGAGGCCACCGGGCAGTACAAGTACCCGGACAAGGGCAACATGACCCGGGCCGAGATCGACAAGACCATGGCGATCCTGACGGACGCCAAGAAGGCCGGCCAGTTCCGCGCCTTCTGGTCCGACTTCAACGAGAGCGTGAACCTGATGGCCTCGGGCGAGACGGTCATCCAGTCGATGTGGTCGCCCGCCGTGACCAAGGTGCGCAGCCAGGGCGTGCCCTGCATCTACCAGCCGCTGAAGGAGGGCTACCGCGCGTGGGCCTCGGGCTTCGGCATGCCGCGCACGCTGGAGGGCCGCAAGCTCGACGCCGCCTACGACTTCATCAACTGGTTCCTCTCCGGCTGGGCCGGCGCCTTCCTCAACCGCCAGGGCTACTACTCCGCCGTGCTGACCACGGCGAAGGCGAACATGGCGCCCTACGAATGGGCCTTCTGGATGGAGGGCAAGCCGGCCGAGCAGGACATCAAGGCGCCCGACGGCTCGCTGCTGGAGAAGGCGGGCACCACGCGCGACGGCGGCTCCTACGAGGACCGCATGGGCGCGGTGGCCTGCTGGAACGCGGTGATGGATGAGAACACCTACCTCATCCGCAAGTGGAACGAGTTCATCGCCGCCTGAGGTCTGAAATGGACATCCACCCCGGCTCGGCCGGAACGGTCGCGGCCGGGGTGGGTGCCCCGGTTGCCAGGTCCGCGGCGCCCCGGCGCCGCACCGGGCTGTGGCAGGCGCTGCCCTTCGCCGCCGTCTTCCTGGTCTTCTTCGTCGTGCCGCTGGCGCTGACGGTGATGGTCTCCTTCTGGGAGTACACCGAGTATTCCATCAACCCGGCCTTCACCCTGGACAACTACCGCGAGGTCTTCGACGGCTGCCTGGCGAAGCTGCCCGACCTCTGCGTCACCTTCGCGACCTACCTCTCGACGCTGCGCTTCAGCCTGATCGTCTGGGCGATCACCCTCGTGCTGGGCTTCGCCATCGCCTACTTCCTGTCCTTCCACATCCGCTCGACCACGGTGCAGATGGCGCTGTTCCTGGTCTGCACGGTGCCGTTCTGGACCTCCAACGTGATCCGCATGATCGCCTGGATCCCGCTGCTGGGCCGCAACGGGCTGGTCAACCAGACGCTGCAGGCGCTGGGCGTGACGAGCGGCCCGCTGGACTGGCTGCTCTATTCCGAGTTCTCGGTCACGCTCGCCTTCGTCCACCTCTACACGCTGTTCATGATGGTGCCGATCTTCAACTCCATGGCGCGCATCGACCGCTCGCTGATCGAGGCGGCGCGCGACGGCGGCGCCAGCGGCTGGCAGACGCTGTGGAGCGTGATCGTGCCGCTGTGCAAGCCGGGCATCGTCATCGGCTCGATCTTCGTGCTGACCATCGTGATGGGCGATTTCGTGACGGTGGGCATCATGGGCGGGCAGCAGATCGCGTCCGTCGGCAAGGTGATCCAGGTGCAGATGAGCTACCTGCAATTTCCCATCGCCGCCGCGAACGCCGTGGTGCTGCTGGGCATCGTGCTGATGATGATCTGGGCGCTGACGCGCCTCGTCGACATCCGGCGGGAGCTGTGACGTGAGCCGTTCCCATGAATAAGCATGGCGAGAGGCGCCCCGCCGCCTTCTGGTGGCTGGCAGCGCTGTTCACCCTCTTCGTGCTGTTCCTCTACGGCCCGATCCTGACGATCATGGTCCTCAGCTTCCAGGGCCCCTCGGGCGGGCTGACCTTCCCGATGAACGGCGTCTCCACCTACTGGTTCTCCCGCCTGTGGCAGGGGGTGGGGGTGGTGGACATCTGGGCCGCCTTCGGCCGCTCCTTCCGCCTCGGGGTGGTGGTGATGCTGCTGACCGTCGCCTTCGCCCTGCCGGCGGGCCTCGCCTTCCGCAAGCGCTTCCCCGGCCAGTCCGCGCTGTTCTACGTCACCATCGCCAGCCTGATCGTGCCCTCCATCGTCGTCTCGCTGGGCATCGGGCTGGAGTTCCGGCTGATCGATGACGCGATCAAGGCGCTGGCCGAGAGCACCGGCTGGGGCTTCCTGAAGGGCTACGAGACGGCGGCCGGGCTCTACACCTCCGCGCTGGGCGCGCACCTGACCTGGACGCTGCCCTTCGGCCTGCTGATCCTCTTCGCCGTCTTCAACCGCTTCAACCCCGCCTATGAGGAGGCGGCGCGCGACCTGGGCGCCAACCCCGGCGGAGTCCTGCGCCACGTGGTCATCCCGATCATCGCCCCTTCCCTGGTCGGCGTGGCGCTGTTCGGCTTCACCCTGTCCTGGGACGAGGTGGCGCGCACCAGCCAGGCGATCGGCGGCCGCAACACCCTGCCGCTGGAACTGCAAGGGCTGACCACGACGGTGACGACGCCGGAGATCTACGCCCTCGGCACGGTCACCACGGGCATGTCGCTGCTGGTGATCGGCGTGGCGCTGGGCTCCATGTTGCTGATCCAGCGGCGGCGCGCGCAACGCATGGCGCCGAAAGGCTGACGCGGATCGCCGCAAGGCAGCCTGTTCCGCGCCGCCCCTTGTCGCTTGTCCGGTAGCGTCGGACCGGGGGGAGGCGCTGCCTCCCCCTCGGACCCCCCTCCGCCGGGGCCACAAGCGGGCCCCGGTCCCCGCTGGGAGTCTGGCTCTCCGTGGTGAGCGTCAGCCTCCGGGCTCAGCCCTGACGGAACGTGGACAGGTGGAACTCTGAAAAAAGCTTTCAGAGGGCGTCAGCGAGTGCGGCGACCGGTCCCGCCGAGGAGCATGACTCCTCGGCGCCTCGACCCCGTCGCAGGCTGTCCCGCGGCAGCGCCGATCGGGTCCAGGGCCCGCAGGGTCCTGGCGGAGTGGGGGTATCGGGGGCGAGGCGGAGCCTTGCCCCCGGGGAGTGGGCGCAACGGCCAACACGGGGCAGCCCGGCGCGCCGCCCGCATCATCGGTGCTCCAGGCAGCAGGAACGCGCCGTGTATCGTGCTTGGCTAGGGCGGCGAGGGTCGCACAGTGCCACCCGCCCTGGCGTGACGAAGGGCTGACCGGGAACGTCCCGGCCGGGTCACGTTGTGACCCGTGTTTCGATGAGGTCCTGGACGACGGTGGGGTCGGCGAGGGTGGAGGTATCGCCCAGGCCGTCGACCTCGTTGGCGGCGATCTTGCGCAGGATGCGGCGCATGATCTTGCCCGAGCGGGTCTTGGGCAGGCCCGGCGCCCAGTGGATGGCGTCGGGCGCGGCGAAGGGCCCGATCTCCTTGCGCACCCAGGCGACGAGCTCCTTGCGCAGCGCCTCGGTGGGCTCCTCCTGGGCGATCAGCGTGACATAGGCGTAGATGCCCTGGCCCTTGATGTCGTGCGGCATGCCGACCACCGCGGCCTCCGCCACCTTGGCGTGGGCGACCAGCGCGCTCTCGATCTCGGCCGTGCCCATGCGGTGGCCGGAGACGTTGATCACGTCGTCCACCCGGCCGGTGATCCAGTAGTAGCCGTCCGCGTCGCGCCGCGCGCCGTCGCCGGTGAAGTAGGTGCCGGGGAAGGTGGAGAAGTAGGTCTGCACGAAGCGCTCGTGGTCGCGGAAGACCGTGCGCATCTGCCCGGGCCAGCTGTCGGTGATGACGAGGTTGCCCTCGGTCGCGCCCTCCAGCCGCTTGCCCTCGCCGTCCACCAGCGCCGGCTGCACGCCGGGCAGCGGCAGGGTGGCGGAGCCGGGCTTCTGCGCCACCGCCCCGGGCAGCGGCGAGATCAGGATGCCGCCCGTCTCCGTCTGCCACCAGGTGTCGACGACGGGGCAGCGCTCGTCGCCCACGACGCGGTAGTACCACAGCCAGGCTTCCGGGTTGATCGGCTCGCCCACGCTGCCCAGGATGCGCAGCGACTTGCGCGAGGCCTTCTTCACCGGCGCCTCGCCGTCGCGCATCAGGGCGCGGATGGCGGTCGGCGCGGTGTAGAAGATGTTCACCTGGTGCTTGTCGATCACCTGCCAGAAGCGGCCGTTGTCCGGCCAGGACGGCACCCCCTCGAAGACCAGGCTGGTCGCGCCGTTGGCGAGCGGGCCGTAGACGATGTAGGTGTGCCCCGTCACCCAGCCCACGTCGGCGGTGCACCAGTAGACCTCGCCGGGGCGGTAGTCGAAGACCGTCTCGTGCGTGAAGCTGGCCCAGACCATGTAGCCGCCGGTGGTGTGCAGCACGCCCTTCGGCTTGCCGGTGGAGCCGGAGGTGTAGAGGATGAACAGCGGGTCCTCCGCGTTCATCCGCTCCGGCTCGCAGACCGGCTCGGCCGCCGCGCAGAGCGCCTCCCAGGAATGGTCGCGCCCCTCCTGCATCGCGACCTCGCCGCCGGTGTTGGCGGCGACGATCACGTGGCGGATGGTCGGGCAGGTCTTCAGCGCCTCGTCCGCATTGGCCTTCAGCGGCACCTTGCGGCCGCCGCGCCGTCCCTCGTCGGCGGTCAGCAGCAGCACGCTCTCGCAATCCTGGATGCGGCTCGCCAGGCTCTCGGCCGAGAAGCCGCCGAAGACGACGGAATGGATCGCCCCGATCCGGGCGCAGGCGAGCATCGCCACCGCCGCCTCGACGATCATGGGCAGGTAGATCGTCACCCGGTCGCCCTTGCCGACGCCCAGGCCCCGCATGGCATTGGCCAGGCGGCAGACCTTCTCGTGCAGCTGGCGGTAGGTGACCCTGGCATCGCTCTTCGGGTCGTCGCCCTCCCAGATCAGCGCGACCTGCTCGCCGCGGCTCTCCAGGTGCCGGTCGAGGCAGGAGACGGAGGCGTTCAGCTCCCCGTCCTCGAACCACTTGATCGACACGTCGCCGGTGAAGCTGGTGTTCTTGATCCGGGTCGGCTCGCGCATCCAGGCAACGCGGCCCATCTCCTCCCGCCAGAACCCCTCCGGGTCCTCCCCCGCACGGCGCACCATCGCCTCGCGGACCTGCTCGTTCACGCGTGTCGTCCCAGCAATCTCGGGCTTGACGGCAATCAGCAGATCGTCAGCCATCCTCTCCCCCCTCCGGAACCCTGTTTGGTGAAGCTTGCCATGATCCGGCCGGATGTCAGCCGGGAGCGATGCATATTCCTGCGCTGGCCATCGCGATCGCGTGACGGCCGGCGCAGGCTTTGGCGGGGCGGGCGGCGTGCCCGCCCCCGGGTCTGGTCCCGCGGCGACGCTACAGCGCCATCAGGGTGAAGGGCCAGAGGTAGGCCTGCGCCATGATCAGCAGGCCGACCAGCACGGCCAGGGCGATGGAATGGAAGAAGACGTAGCGCAGGATGTCCTTCTCGTGCCCGTACCACTTGGTGGCGGTGGAGGCGACGACGATGCTCTGTGCGTCGATCATCTTGCCCATCACGCCGCCCGAGGAGTTGGCGGCGGCCATCAGCACCGGCGAGAGGCCGAGCTGCTGCGCCGTCACCTTCTGCAGCCCGCCAAACAGCACGTTGGAGGCGGTGTCGGAGCCGGTCAGCGCCACGCCCAGCCAGCCCAGCAGCGTGCCGAACAGCGGGTAGATCCAGCCGGTCTGCGCGAAGGCCAGGCCCAGCGTCGCATCCGTGCCGGAATAGCGGGTGACGAAGCCCAGCGAGAGCATCGCCGCGATGGTCAGCAGCGAGTAGCGGATCGCCCAGAAGGTGCGGCCATAGGCCCGGAGCAGGGCCACCGGCCCGTAGCCCATGACGAGGCCCGAGATCACCGCCGCCAGCAGGATGCCGGTGCCGGTCGCGGACATCAGGTTCAGGGCGTAGATCGCGGGCTCCGGATGCGCCTGGGCGACCACGGGCGGCACCTTCATGACCATGTTGTGCAGCCCGGCGACGGGGATGCGCCAGATCCACAGCCCGTCCAGCCAGGCCTTCATCTGCGGCACGCCCCAGGCGAAGACGCAGACGGTCAGGATCAGCCAGGGCAGCCAGGCGCGGAAGACCTGGCCGGAGGTGTAGGGGCCGCCGGGGCCTTCGACGGGCTTGGCGTCCATGTCCATCACCGCCGCGGCACCCAGGGAGCGCGCCGCCACCGGCACCGCATCCCTGTCGCGGGAGGTCGAGAGCCACAGCTCCTTCGGGTGCCAGATGCGCAGGAAGCCGGCGAGGCAGAGCATGGAGATGATCGCCGCCACCACGTCCACCAGCCAGGGGCCGTGGAAGTTGGAGACGAGAAACTGCGGGACGGCGAAGGAGACGCCCGTGACCAGCAGCGCCGGCCAGACCTGCAGCATGCCGCGCCAGCCGGCGAAGGCCACGATCAGCCAGAAGGGCACGATTAGCGAGAAGAAGGGCAGCTGGCGCCCGATCATGGCGGAGAGGTCGAGCAGGTCGAGGCCCGTCACCGCCGCGAGCGCGATCACCGGCGCGCCGAGCGCCCCGTAGGCGACCGGCGCGGTGTTGGCGATCAGCGACAGGCCGGAGGCCGCGAGCGGCGCGAAGCCCAGTCCGATCAGCATGGCGCCCGTCACCGCGACAGGGGTGCCGAAGCCGGCCGCGCCCTCGAAGAAGGCGCCGAAGGCGAAGGCGATGAAGAGAAGCTGCAGGCGCCGGTCCTGGGTGATGCCGGCGATGCTGTCGCGCAGGATGGCGAACTGCCCCTTCTCGTCCGTCAGCCGGTACAGGAAGATGACGTTGAGGATGATCCAGCCGATCGGCAGCAGGCCGTAGGCGGCGCCGTAGACCGCCGTCATCCCGGCCATCTCGCCCGGCATGCCGAAGCCGATGATGGCGATGGCGAGCGCTGCGACCAGGCCCAGTATGGCCGAGACATGCGCGCTGATGCCCAGCAGGCCGATGCAGCCGAGCAGCACCACGATCGGCACGGCGGCCAGCAGCGTGGAGAGCAGCATGCTCCCCATCGGGTCGTAGACCTGGGACCATGTCATGAGGCGGCGTGTCCTCTCCTGGGGGGTGATCGGCAGGCCGCGCGGGCGTGCCGGGGCGTCAGGCGTCGCGGCGGGTGGGCCGGCTGGCCCGCGGCGCCGGTCCGGGCGTTCCCGCCTCCACGGCGCGGCTGGCCGGAACGAAGGCCGCCGGGTTGGCGGCGCACGGGGTGCCAGGGTCCGGGGCCAGCATGCGGGATTCTCCTCCCTGTCCGGCAGGCGCGCCGAAGCCGCCATCGGGGACATGGGTCTTATCCATCTTTTTCGGTTGGTAATTTGTTTTGACCAAAGTGGTCAAGAAGGAAAAATATCGTTTCCGAACTTTTCTTCCTGGTCCACTGCCCTACCCTGTCCTTGGGAAGCGGACAGGAAACCAGCGTGCGGAAGGAACGAGTCAAGCCGGGGCGCGCCGCCGAGGCGGTGGCACGCCACATCGAACAGCTCGTGCGGGAGGGTGCGCTGCGCCCGGGAGAGCGACTGTTGCCGGAGCGCGAGCTGGCCGAACGTCTCGGCGTCTCGCGTCCCACCTTGCGGGAAGGCCTCCAGTCCCTGGAGCGGGACGGCTTCCTGGCCAGCCAGACGGGGAGCGGCACCCGTGTCGCGGCGCTGGGCACCAGCATCACCGACCCGCTGACGCGCCTCCTGGCCACGGACGGCGACGCCTCGGCCGGGGACTACCTGGAATTCCGCGCCATGATGGAGAGCTCTGCGGCGGCCCTGGCCGCCGAACGGGCGACGACGGTGGATCTGGCGGCCATCCACGCCTGCATGGAGCGAATCGATCGGGCGCATGGGCTGCAGGATCCGTCCGACGAGGCGGAGGCGGATGCCGACCTGCACATCGCGATCTACGAGGCCGCCCACAACCTCGTGCTGCTGCACGTGATGCGGGCCCTGTCGGGCATGCTGCGGGAGGGCGTCTTCTACAGCCGGGAGGCCCTCTACGCCCGGCCGGAGGTGCGGGAGCTGCTGCGGGACCAGCACCGGGCCATCAGCGAGGCCATCCTGGCCCGCGACGTGCCGTCCGCGCGCCTGGCGGCGGAGCGGCACATCCGCTTCACCCAGGGGGCGCTGCGGACGATCCGCGAGGCCGAGGCCCGGCTGCAGGTCTCACTGCGGCGGATAGGGGATGGCCGCATCGCCGCCGCGGACAGCCGCGACGGCGACGCGCCCCTCTCCCCCGACCCGGCTCAGTAGCGCGGCGGGCCCCAGGGGCGCGGCGGCGGCCGGTGCCAGTGCCGCGGCGGGGGCGGTGGACGGCGCCAGTGCGGCGGCGGTGGCCGGTGATAGTAGCCCCGCTGCCAGTGGGGCGGTGGCGGCGGCCGGTGCCAGCGCGGCGGTGGCGGCCGGTAATACTGCACCTCCTGCACCAGCCCCGGCGCGGCCTGGGGAGCCAGGGCCACCGGGCCCGCGGCCGCGGGGGCCATCGGGGCCAGCGGTCCACCCAGCAGGCCTGCCAGGACCGCGAGGCCAAGGAAGCGTCGCATCGGCTCCTCCTTCGGATCGCTTTCGATACCCCCACTCAACGCGAGAGGCTGGGCGAGGGCGCGGCCCGAATGCGGCAGGTCCGCGGCAAGGGGCCGAGGCACGAAAAGGTGACCCTGACCCTCGGACCGATGGCCGGATGACCCGTCGTGCTGTGGTGTTCGGGCGGCGGACCGGGAGGGGACGCCGTCCCCTCCCAGACCCTCCCCGGCCGGGGCCACAAGCGGGCCCCGGTCCCCGCTGGGAGTCTGGTGCTGTGCGGCTGTCGTCAGCCTGCGGGCTGATCCCAGACGGAGCGCGGACAAGCGGGACTCCAGAATAGTTTTGAAGGCGTCAGCGAGTGCTGCGGCCGGTCCCGCCGAGGAGCCATGCTCCTCGGCGCCTTGACCCCGTATCAGGCTGTCCCGCGGCAGCGCCCATCGGGTCCAGGGCCCGCAGGGTCCTGGCGGAGTGGGGGTATCGGGGGCGAGGCAGCGCCTTGCCCCCGGGGAACGGGCACCACGCCGGTACGGATCAAGGCTTCGCACCGACCGTATCAGGCGGGGCCGCGCTCCGCTGGTCGGTTGCGGCGGTCCGGGCCGGTTCCAGGGCGCCCTGGATCCTGGCGGACAGGGAGGCTGGGGAGGGGGCAGACCTTCCTCCGGGCCGCAGGCGCGACATCCGCCACAGGCCGGCGAATCGGGCCGTCCTCGTCAGAGACCGGCGTCGGCCGGGACGAGCACGTCGCCCCCGGCAATCCGTACGGGCACCGCCTCCAGCTCATCCCCGGCGCAGGGGCCGGCGACGCAGAACCCGTCCTCCACGCGGAAGCGGGCGCCATGCGCGGCGCAGACCAGATGCTCGCCACGGCCGTCCAGGAAGCGGTCTGGCAGTGCCTCCAGCGGCAGGCCCAGATGCGGGCAGGCGTTCACGTAGACCCGGACCTCGCCGTCCCGCCGCACCGCCACCAGCCCGGTGAAGCCGCCGGGGGCGGGGGGGAAGCCACGGGCGGCCCCCTCGGCCAGCTCGTCCAGGCGGCAGAGGCGGCGTTCGTCGCTCATCCCGTCCAGCCGGCCATCCCAGCCAGGATCGCCCAGTGCTCGTCCGAGACGGGCGAGACGGACAGGCGCGAGAGCCGCACCAGGGCGAGCCCGGCCAGGCGCGGCTCCGCCTTGATCGCGGCCAGCGTCACCGGGCGCGGCACCGGGCCCACGGCACGGACGTCGACGCAGACCCAGCGGCCGCTCTCGTCGGTGGGGTCGGGATAGGCCTCGCGGACCACCTCGACGACGCCCACGATCTCCTTGCCGATGTTGGAATGGTAGAAGAAGGCCCGGTCGCCCGCCTGCATGGCGCGCAGGTTGTTGGCGGCGGCGGCGTTGCGCACCCCCGTCCAGGGCTCGACGCCGTTGGCCACCTGCTGCTGCCAGGAGAAGGCGTCGGGCTCGCTCTTGACCAGCCAGCCCGCCATGCGCGTCAGCCGACCTTGGCGCCGTCCTTGTAGACGGTGCGGAAGGGGCTGACCGTGCTGCGCGCGAAGAGGCCGGCCTCGACATAGGGGTCGGCGGCGGCGAAGGCCCTGGCGGCCTCCAGGTCGGGCTTGTCCACGATCAGGACGCTGCCCTTGGGCTTGCCCTCCTCATCCAGCATGGGGCCGACCATGATCAGGTCCGCGACCTTCTCCTCCAGCCAGACCAGATGCTTCGGCCGCGCGGACATGCGCAGGTCGAAGGAACCGGGCTTGTCCTCGTTCAGGATGACGAACAGCATGCAGGCGAGTCTCCCCCACTCATGAGCGGGCGGCACTCAAGCCCGGATGAGGGCGCGCTTCAATCCTGCGCGGTCCGGGATTACATGGCGCGCGTGAGCGCCTCTTCCAGCCCGATCCGAGCCCCGCGCCCTGGCGGCTGGCACCGCTTCGCCAATCCGGGCCGCTTCCTGCGCCTGACCGACGGGCTGATGCCCTGGCTCTGGGCCGCGGCTGGCCTGACGCTGCTGCCCGCCATCGCCTGGGCGCTGCTCTGGTCGCCGCCCGACTGGCAGCAGGGCGAGACCGTGCGGATCATGTACGTCCATGTCCCGATGGCGTGGCTGGCAATGGGCGGCTACGCCCTGCTGGCCCTGGCCTCCGCCTCGGCCCTGATCTGGCGGCATCCGCTGGCCGATCTGGCGGCACGCGAGCTGTCCCCCCTGGGAGCCGCCGTGACGGGGCTCTGCCTGCTGACCGGCAGCCTGTGGGGCCGGCCGATGTGGGGCGCCTGGTGGGTCTGGGACGCGCGGCTGACCTCCGTGCTGGTGCTGTTCTTCTTCTGGATGGGGCACGCCACCCTGGTCCGCGCCTTCGAGGACGAGGAGCGCGGCGCCCGGATGGGGGCGATCCTGGCCCTGGCGGGGGCGGTGAACCTGCCCATCGTGAAGTTCTCGGTGGAGTGGTGGAACACGCTGCACCAGCCGGCCTCGGTCGCGCGGCTGGGGGCGCCGGGGCTGCACGTGGACATCCTCTACCCGCTGCTGGCCTGCACCGTCGGCTTAAGCCTGCTCTTCGCCGCGCTGCTGCTGTCGCGCACCCGCAGCGCGATCCTGGAGCGGCGGGTGCAGTCGCTGCGCCTGGCCCGCGCCCGGCGCCTGGACGCGGAGGCCGCATGAGCCCCCATCTCTGGTACGTCGCCCTGGCCTGGGGGGCGTCGGCGCTGGTGTTCGGCGGGCTGGTCCTGGCCACGCTGCTGCGCCAGCGTGCCGCCCGCCGTGACCTGGCCGAGCTGGAGGGGCATCCGTGAGCCTGTCGCGCAAGCAGCGGCGCATGTGGGTGGTGGGCCTCTGCCTGCTGGGGCTGGGCAGCGCCACGGGGCTGGCGCTGTCCGCCTTCCAGGACAACCTCGTCTTCTTCCGCTCGCCCAGCGACATCATGGCCGCCGATCCCGGGCCGGACCGCGCCTTCCGCCTGGGCGGGCTGGTCGAGGCCGGCAGCGTGGTGCGGGAGGTGACGGCGGATGGCCGGCCGGAGGCGCGCTTCCGCGTCACCGACGGGCCGGCCGCCATCCCCGTCACCTATGTCGGCGTGCTGCCGGACCTGTTCCGGGAGGGGCAGGGGGTGGTCACCCTGGGCAAGCTCGGCCGGGACGGGGTGTTCCAGGCCAGCGAGGTGCTGGCACGGCACGACGAGACCTACATGCCGCCCGAGGTGGCCGACGCGCTGAAGCGCAGCGGCCACTGGCAGCCGGAGGCCGGGGCGCCGCCGCCGGCGGCCTCCTGGAACACCCTCTCGGCCGAGCCGAAGCGCGGCGGCTGAGGGCAGCGGAGACGGTCATGGCGAGACGCTCGAACGGCGCCGGCGCGCCTGCCTGCCCGAAGCCCGGGCGGCGTCCGGCATGATCCCGGAGCTGGGGCACTTCGCCCTCGCCCTGGCCTGCGTGCTGGCCCTGGCGCAATCCGTCCTGCCGCTGGTGGGCGCGCAGCGTGGCGAGGCGCGGCTGATCGCCGCCGCCCCCGCCCTGGCGCTGGGCGGGCTGCTGGCCATCGCGGCGGCCTTCGGCGCGCTGCTGTGGTGCTTCGCGCAGAACGACACCTCGGTGGTGGGCGTGGTGCAGAACAGCCACTCCGCCAAGCCGCTGCTCTACAAGCTGTCCGGGGCCTGGGGGAACCACGAGGGCTCGATGATCCTCTGGGTGCTGATCCTGGGGCTGTGCAGCGGCGCGGTCGCGGTGTTCGGGCGCGACCTGCCGGGTGCGCTGCGGGCGCGGGTGCTGGCGGTGCTGGGCATGGTCAGCCTGGGCTTCCTGCTGTTCATCCTGGCGACCTCGAACCCCTTCGGCCGGGTCTGGCCGCCGCCGCCGGACGGCCGGGGGCTGAACCCGGTGCTGCAGGACCCGGGCCTCGCCTTCCACCCGCCCATCCTCTACGCCGGCTATGTCGGCTTCGCCGTCACCTTCGCCTTCGCCGTCGCGGCGCTGATCGAGGGCCGGGTGGACGCCGCCTGGGGCCGCTGGGTGCGGCCCTGGGCGCTGGCCGCCTGGGCCTTCCTGACGCTGGGCATCGCGCTGGGCTCCTGGTGGGCCTATTACGAGCTGGGCTGGGGCGGCTACTGGTTCTGGGACCCGGTGGAGAACGCCTCCCTCCTCCCCTGGCTGGCCGGCACGGCGCTGCTGCACACGGCGATCGTGGTGGAGAAGCGCGAGGCGCTGAAGATCTGGGCCGTCTTCCTGGCCATCCTCGCCTTCGGCCTGTCGCTGCTGGGCACCTTCCTGGTGCGCTCGGGCGTGCTGAACTCCGTCCACGCCTTCGCCAACGACCCGGCGCGCGGCGTCTTCATCCTGGCGCTGCTGGGCGCCTACCTGGGCGGGGCGCTGGCCCTCTTCGCCTGGCGGGCGCCGGCCATGGCCCCCGCCGGGCGCTTCGCGCCGCTCTCGCGCGAGGGCGCGCTGGTGCTGAACAACCTGCTGCTCTGCTCGATCGCGGCCGTGGTGCTGGTCGGCACGCTCTACCCGATGTTCGCGGACCTGGTGCTGGGGGCGAAGATCTCGGTCGGGCCGCCCTTCTTCAACAGCGCCCTGCTGCCGCTCTTCATCCCGCTGGTCGCCGCCACCGCCGCGGGGCCGCTGCTGGCCTGGAAGCGCGCCCGGCTCTGGCCGGTGCTGCAACGGCTGTGGTGGGCCGCGCTCCTCGCCGCCGGCGGCTTCCTGCTCTGCCTCGCCCTGCAGGGCCAGCGGCTCGGCCCGGCCCTGGGCTTCGCCGGCGCCCTCTGGCTCGTCGCCGGGGCCGCCGCGGACCTCGCCGGGCGGCTGGCGCTGTTCAGCCGGCCGCGCGGGGCGCTCGGCCGCGCCCGCTCCCTGCCGCGCTCCGCCTGGGGCGGGGCGATCGCCCATGCCGGGCTGGGCGTGACCCTGGCCGGCCTGGCCGGGATGGGGCTGGCGACCGACCGCCTCGTCGCCCTCAAGCCCGGCGGCAGCACCGCGCTCGCCGGCTACACCTGGCAGTTGACGGAGGTGCGGGACGTGGTCGGTCCCAACTGGACCAGCCGCCGCGCGACGCTGCTGGTCACCCGCGACGGCCGCCCGGTCGCCACGATGCAGCCCGAGCGCCGCTTCTTCCCCGTGGCGGGCATGAACACCACCGAGGCCGCCATCCACACCACCTGGCTCTCCGACCTCTATGCGGTGCTGGGCGAGGAGGGCGAGGGGCGCGCCGTCCTGCGCCTGCACCACAACCCGCTGGCGCCGTGGATCTGGCTGGGCGCGGTGGTGATGGCCCTGGGCGGCGGGCTCTCCCTCTCCGACCGCCGCACCCGCGTCGCCGCGCCGGGACGGAAGGCGGCGGCGAAGCCGGCGGCGGTGCCGGCATGAGTGGCGGCGAGGCGATGCCGCGCGGCCGCCGGGCGCTGCTGTTCCTGCCGCTGGGCCTGGCGGCCGGGGCGGGGATCGGGTTCTGGGCGATGCTGCGGGGGCTGCGGGACGGCTCCTACAACCCGACGGGCGTGCCGTCCGCTCTGATCGGCAAGCCGGCGCCGGGCTTCACCCTGACGCCGGTGGAGGGGGTGGAGCTGCCGCCTTTCCCCGCCGAGGCGCTACGCGGGCTGGAGCGGCCGGTGCTGGTGAACTTCTGGGCCTCCTGGTGCGTGCCCTGCGTGATCGAGCACCCGCAGCTGATGCAGCTGCAGCGCGAGGGGGTGCCGGTCTTCGGCATCAACTACAAGGACAAGCCGGCCGATGCCGCGTCCTTCCTGCGACGGCACGGCAACCCCTTCGCGCGGCTCGGCGCGGACGGGACGGGCCGGGTCGGCATCGACTGGGGAGTCTATGGCGTGCCGGAGACCTACCTGATCGACCGCGGCGGCATCATCCGCTGGCGCTGGGCCGGGCCGATCACGCCCGAGGTGGTCGCGCAGGACCTGCACCCCCTGTTGCGGCGCCACGCGTGATCCGGCTGGCCCTCGCGCTGCTGCTGCTGCTCGGCCCCGCCGCCTGGGGGATGAGCCGGCCGGAGGAGCTGCTGCCCGATCCGGCGCAGGAGGAGCGCGCGCGGGAGATCGGACGCGAGCTGCGCTGCATGGTCTGCCAGAACCAGTCCATCGAGGACAGCGACGCCGACCTGGCGCACCAGCTCCGCCTGATCGTGCGCGAGCAGGTGGCGGCCGGGCGCAGCGACGCCGAGGTGCGCGAGTACCTGCATGCCCGCTACGGCGATTTCGTGCTGCTGAAGCCGCCGCTGAACGCCGCCACCCTGCTGCTCTGGGCCACGCCGGCGATCGCGCTGCTGGGCGGGGTGGCGGCGGTGTGGTGGCTGCGCCGGCGCCCGGCCGCGCCGCTGCCGCCCCTGAACGCGGCGGAGCAGGCGCGCCTCGCCCGGCTGGAGGCGGGACGGGACACGTGACCTGGCTCCTGTTCCTGCTGCTGTCGGCGCTGTGCCTGGCGCCGCTGGGCCTGTCGCTGTGGCGCCCGGCCATCCCGCGTGGCCGGCACGAGGCGGACCTCGCCCTCTACCGGGCGCAGCGGGCGGAGCTGGACCAGCAGCTCGCCGAGGGCCGGCTCGAACCCGGCACCCACGCCAACGCCGTGCTGGAGGTGCAGCGCCGCATCCTCGCCGCGCCGCAGGAGGCGCCGGTGCGGGCCGGGCGAGGCGGGGCGGCGCTGGCCACGGCGCTGCTGCTGGTGCCGGCCGCGGCGCTGGGCGTCTACCTCTGGCACGGCTCGCCCGGCCTGCCCTCGGCCACGCTGGGCGAGCGGCGGGAGGCGGCGGCGCAGGAGGAGGCGCTGATCGCCCAGCTGCGTGGCCGGATCGAATCGCTCGACCCGGCCAGCCCGGCGGCTTGGCGGGGCTGGCTGCTGCTGGGCAATGCGGAGCGCTCGCGCGGCCGGCCGGAGGCGGCCCTCGCGGCCTGGGGCCGGGCCCTGTCCGGGCGCTTCGACCCGGCCCTGGCGGCGGACATGGCGGAGCTGGAGCTGGAGCAGGGCCGCGCGGCGCCGGCCGAAGCCTTGCTGCGCCGTGCGCTGGACGCCCAGCCCGGCGAGCCCCGGCTGCTCTTCCTGCTGGGCCTGGCCATGCAGCGCCAGGACCGCCCGGAGGAGGCGCGCCGCCTCTGGCAAGGGCTGCTGGAGGCGACGCCGCCCGGCGCGCCCTGGCGCGGCATGGTCGAGGAGCAGTTGCGCGGCCTGCCGTGAGGCGGTCAGCCCTGGCGGCCGGGGAGGCCGGCGGTCAGCAGGTCGTGGTGGACGAAGCCGTAGGTCGGGAAGACCGTGTTCCCCACCACCCCGGCGGGCGGGTACCAGACGCGCACCTGGGTCCAGTCGTTGCGCGGCGAGACGTCGAGCACCAGCTGGTCCCGCGCCACCAGCCCCTTGAGCCCGCCAGAGGCCCAGTTGGCGTGATCCACCCGGATCTCGCGCGGCGACACGACGCGGGAGACGACGGCGACATGCCCGTCGCGCAGCCGGCCGGCGCTGCGGAAGACCAGGACGCTGTCCACCCGGGGCGTGTTGCCCCGCGCATACCGGCCTGCCGCCGCATCCCACCACTGCCAGCCATCGCCGCGCAGGTCGATGCCGGAGCGGGCGCGGGCATAGGGGACGCAGGAGAGGGTGCCGCGGCCGGCCTCGTAGCCCATCGCCACGGGATCGAGCCGCGGTCCGGCGCAGGCCGCGAGCCCCAGCACCAGCACCAGACCCGACGCGGCGCGCCATGCCCCCTGCATCCGACCGACCATCCCCCATCCCGTGCGGCCGGGGCCCCCACCCCGTCCGGCACCGGCGGAGAGTAATGCGGGCCAGGGCGGTTCCGCGACCGGAAAGCGTCCGCGCCGGGGCAGGCGGTTGGCCACCCCGCCGAAACCGCCCTAGGCTGGGGCAGGCGTGACACGGCCCCGGCAGAGGGCCGCCCATCCGCCGGGAGGGAATGCTTGGCCCGAATCCCCTATGCCGACCCGGACCGGCCGGACCGCAGGCCGCTCGTCGAGCGGATCGTGCGCGAGCGTGGCGCGCTGCTGCACCTCTACGCCATGCTGCTGCACAGCGGCCCTGTGGCCGAGGGCTGGCTGCGCTTCCTCACCGCCATCCGCCACGAATGCGCGCTCCCCGGCGCGCTGCGCGAGATGGTCATCATGCGCATCGCCCACCTGAACGGCGCCCTCTACGAGGCGGAGCAGCACGCGCCGATCGCGCGGCGCGAGGGGCTGAGCGCGGCGCAGGTGGCGGCGCTGTCCGGCGACATCCCGGACGGTCTGTTCGATGCGCCGCAACGCGCCGTGCTGGCCTATTGCGACGCCATGACGCGCGAGATCCACGTGCCGCCGCCGGTCTTCGCGGCGGTGCGCGCCGTGCTGCCGGAGCGTGAGCTGGTGGAGCTGACGGCGACCATCGGCGCCTACAACATGGTCTCCCGCTTCCTGGAGGCTCTGGGCGTGGACGCGAAGGACCCGCTGCCGGGCGTGCCCCGCGGCCGCTGAGCAGGCGGAGCCGGGGCCGCCGGGTCGGGCCGCCGGTCAGGCGCCGGCCTCCCCCAGCCCCGCGAACCAGGCGGCATAGGGGGTGTTGCGCGCCAGCCGGCGGTTGAGGTCGGGCGCGCCATCGGTCCACCAGACCGGCCCGCGCTCGCCCAGCGCCCGCTTGGCGGAATCCACGGCCTGCCGGGCTTCCGCCAGGGCGGCCGCGTCGCCGGCCCGCCGCGCGGTCCCGACCGCCCGGCGGGCGGCCATGAGGTCCCGGGTCAGCGCCGCGCGACGCTCCGCGGGCAGGGCCGGGTCGGCCATCCGCCAGAGCCGGCCGCGCACGACGAGGTAGCGGCCATCGGGGGTGACGGGATGGCCCAGGGGCCGGGGAGCCTGCCTGGCCGCGTCAGTGGTGCTTCCAGATCACCTCGGCCGGTTCCGGACCGGTGGGGTCGCAGCGCAGCCACTGCCCGTTCGTCACCGACTGCCCGGTCATCGCCAGGATGAAGCCCCAATGGCTGACCACCACCGTATGGGCCCAGTCCGGACGGACCGCCATCTCGCCCCGGAAGCGCCGGGCGCGGGCGGCGACGGCTTCGGGCGGCTCCTCCTCCTGCGGCCACCAGACCTCCTCGATCGCGGCGAAGTCGTGCTCCGGCCAGTCGGCGGTCAGCCGGCTGATCGGGCTGCCGACGTCGCAGGTGAAGGCGTAGCGCTCCCGCACCAGGGGCTGGACCAGCACCGGCAGGCCCAGGCGCTTCGCCAGCGGGGCGGCGGTCTCCAGCGCCCTGGTATAGGGGCTGGCGAGGATGCGGGTGATGCCCTCCCCGGCCAGGGCCACGGCGGCGGCTTGTGCCTGCTCGTGGCCCAGGGGCGTCAGCCGCGGGTCCTGGATGCCCGGATCCTTCCGGGTCGCGGTGAAGTGCAGGTTGAATTCGCTCTGGCCATGGCGCAGCAGGATCATGCGGCGAAGTTGGCGCGGGCGCCGGGATGCGGCAATGGGCGCTGCCGGACCGATGATCGGGCCGGAGGCCCCTTGGCCGTGCGTGACGGTCGGGGCGATCCGGCGTTGTGTGAACTGCTTGTCATCCCCAGATGGGCATGACAGAGGAGAGAATGATGCAGGGCGGCTTTCCCCTAGATCTGATTCTGTTCGGGATGGTCGCGGCATTCCTGGTGCTGCGGCTGCGCTCCGTCCTGGGCAAGCGCACGGGCTTCGAACGGCAGCCGGAGGCCCAGGCAACCCCAGGCTACAAGCCCCGCGCCATCGAGGGCGAGGCGGCGGAGCTGCCCCCTGCCGCGGCCACCGCCGGCACCCGCTACGCCGTGCCCGATGCACGCAGCCCGGCCGGACAGGCGCTCGCCCGCATCCGTGCCGAGGATCCGGGCTTCGACCCGCGCGCCTTCCTGGGCGGCGCGGAGGGAGCCTTCCGCATGATCGTGGAGGCCTTCGCGCGTGGCGACCGCACCGTGTTGCGCGACCTGCTGGGCGACGAGACCTGGGCCGGGTTCGAGCAGGCGCTGAACGCCCGCGAGGCGGCGCACCAGACGCAGCGCACGGAGATCCGCGCGCTCCACGAGGCGTCGATCGAAGCGGCGGACCTGCGCGGCAGCACCGCCGATGTCACCGTGCGCTTCGTCTCCGACCAGGTGAACATGACCTCCAACGCCGACGGCACGCCGGTATCCGGAACCGATGCCGTGACGGAGCTGAACGATCTCTGGACCTTCCAGCGCGACCTGCACAGCAGCGATCCGACCTGGAAGCTGGTGGGCACCCGCTCGGCCTGAGCCAGCCCGCCCGCCTCAACTGAAAGGGTCGGTCCCCACGGGACCGGCCCTTTTTCTTGTCCGGCCGCCCTAGGGCCCGGCTCATACGGGCGGCGTGATGCGCCGGTGCGGGGGGCGCCCGTGGCCCGGGGGCAAGGCTCTGCCTCGCCCCCGATACCCCCACTCCGCCAGGACCCTGCGGGCCCTGGACCCGATGAACGCTGCCGCGGGTCAGCCGGACACTGGGTCGAGGCGCCGAGGAGCATTGCTCCTCGGCGGGTACGGTGTCCGTTCTCGCTGACGCGCTCTGAACCTTTTTCGGAGTCCCGCCTGTCCGCGCTCCGTCAGGGTTCAGCCCGCAGCTGACGGCGGCCATGAAGCACCAGACTCCCAGCGGGGACCGGGGCCCGCTTGTGGCCCCGGCAGGGGAGGGTCTGGGAGGGGACGGCGTCCCCTCCCGGTCCACCGCCGGAACACCACAGCGCAACAGGCCCTGCTGCTGCCGGTATCAGGCAGCCCGTGCGAGGCCGGTGACGCCGCAGCGGTTCAGCACCTCGTCCAGCAGCGCCTCGCGGGCAGGGGCATGGGACACTTCGCGCGCACGGGTCAGGGCGAGTTGGGCCTGCGTGTCCACGCCGCGCAGTCGCTCGGGCGGTGTCATCGCGATCCAGTCGGCGATGCAGCCGGCATTGGCCTCCGGGTGGAATTGCAGCCCGACGGCGCGGCGGAACTGGAAGGCCTGGATGGTGTCGTCGGCGCGGGCCAGCACCTCGGCACCGGGCGGCAGGCGGACGTGGTCGCCGTGCCAGCGCATCCAGGGGCCGCGCCAGACGGAGGCCGCGCCGCCCGGGGCCGCGCCGTCCACGATCTCCGTCCAGCCGGCGTGCAGGGTGCCGGTGGCCTCGACGCGGCCGCCGATGGCGGCGGCGAGAAGCTGGGCGCCGAAGCAGATCCCGAGATAGGGGCGATCCGCCGCCACCGCACGGCCGAGGTAGCCCACCTGCCAGCGGATCCAGTCGTCGCCGTCATAGACCGCCTTGGGCGAGCCCAGGCCAACGAGGAAGTCCGCCGAATCCAGCGCCGCCGCGTGATCGGCCAGCGTCGGGCCGGGCAGGATGTCGAGCCGCGCGCCGCGCCGCGCCAAGGCCTCCCCCAGCAGGCCGAGGGGCGCGAGGGGGGAGTTCTCGATGACGGCGACGCGCAGCATGGCGGGGACTATGCCGCCTCGGGATAGAGGCCGGCCAGCCCCGCGGCGGACGCGTCGCAGCGGCCGCGCTCCGTCACCAGCCCGGTGACGAGGCGCGCGGGCGTCACGTCGAAGGCGGGGTTGGCGGCGGCGCTGCCCTCGGCCACCACGCGCACCGTGGCGATGCCGCCATCGGCGAGGCGGCCGGTGACCTCCGTCACCTCCGCGCCGGATCGCTCCTCGATCGGGATCTCCCGCACCCCGTCCGCCACGCGCGGGTCGTAGGTGGAATGCGGCAGCGCCACCCAGAAGGGCACGCCGTTGTCCTTCGCCGCCAGCGCCTTGAGGTAGGTGCCGATCTTGTTGGCCACGTCGCCGTTGCGGGTGACGCGGTCGGTGCCGACGATGACGATGTCCACCTGCCCGTGCTGCATCAGGTGGCCGCCGGCATTGTCCGAGACGACCGTGTGCGGCACGCCGTGCGCCCCCAGCTCCCAGGCGGTCAGCGCCGCGCCCTGGTTGCGCGGGCGGGTCTCGTCCACCCAGACATGCACCTTCATGCCCGCGTCGTGCGCCTGGTAGATCGGCGAGAGCGCGGTGCCGTAGTCCACGGTCGCGATCCAGCCGGCGTTGCAGTGGGTGAGGATGTTCACCGGCTCCTCACCGCGGCCCTCGGCGGCCTTGCGGGCGGCGATCTCCTGCAGCAGCGGCAGGCCGTGCTCGCCGATGCGCCGGTTGGTCTCCACGTCGTCGTCGCAGATCGCCTTCGCCTCGGCATAGGCGGCCTCCGCCCGGCGCTCCGCTGGCTGGTTGCGCAGCGCGTCGAGCATCCGCTCCAGCGCCCAGCGCAGGTTGATCGCGGTCGGGCGCGTCTCCGCCAGCATGGCGGCGGTGCGCTCCAGATTCTCCGTCGAGGGGTCGCGGCGCAGGGCGAGGGCGAGGCCATAGGCGGCGGTGGCGCCGATCAGCGGCGCGCCGCGCGTCTGCATGGAGCGGATGGCGTGCGCCACCTGCGCCTCGTCGGTCAGGCGGAGGGTCTCCACCGCCCAGGGAAGCTTCGTCTGGTCGAAGATGCGGACGGACCAGCCATCCTCATCCACCCAGATGCTGCGATAGGGGACACCGGCGATCTTCATGCGGGCGCATATGGCCCGCCTGGCGTCGCAACGGGATGAAGAAGCCATGCAGGGAAGGAATGATCCGCCTGCAACCCTGCGTCCCGCCTCGACGCGCCGGTGCCTACAGCCCCAGCCGGGCGCGGGCGCCGCGCTCCTCCATCACCGACAGCCCCGCTCCGGCCGCCGCCGCGAAGATGCGCCAGGGCCAGCGCGGGCGGCGGGCGTTCAGCCAGACCAGCCGGGCCTCCTCCCCGAAGCGCGTCGCGATCTCGCCGTGCAGGTCGCCCAGCCGGTCGGCCAGGCCCAGCGACACCGCCTCCCGCCCGGCCCAGAAGCGCCCGCTGAACAGGAGGGATTCCTCGCCGACCAGGCGCTCGCCCCGGCGGGCGCGGACCCAGGCCTTGAACTCCTCGTGCAGCGCGGCCAGCAGGTCGCGCAGCCGCTCCTGCTGCTCCGGATCGGCCGGGCGGAAGGGGTCGAGGAAGGATTTCTGCTCTCCCGCCGTCACCACCCGCCGTTCGACCCCCAGCCGCTCCATCGCTTCCTGGAAGCCGAAGCCCTGGGAGATGACACCGATCGAGCCCACCACCGAGGCCGGGTCGCAGACGATCTCATCCGCCGTGCAGGCCAGCCAGTAGCCCCCCGAGGCCCCGGCATCCTCGATGCAGGCGATCACCGGCACGCCCCGCTTCTCCGCCAGTTGACGGATGCGCGTGGCGATCAGGCTGGACTGCACCGGCGAGCCGCCGGGCGAGTTGATGGCCAGCACCACGCCGGCCAGCCGCTTCAGGGCGAAGGCGCGTTCCAGCGCGGGGGCGAGGGAGGCCGCGTTCAGTACCGGCCCGCCCAGCCCGGGCGCCCGCGGCGCGATGAGGCCGGAGAGACGGAGGACCGCCACCTGCGGCCGGCGGTCGAAGAAGGGGAATCGCATCCACCCCCATCTGGCCCGCCCGCGGCACCGCGCCAAGCTGCCCGGCGGCCGCCACAATGCGGGCTTGCCCTCGCCACGCCCCGGCGCCAAGCATCGGTCCCATGCTGACACGACGGGACTGGCAGGGCGTGGGAATCGTGGTGCTGGCGTTGGGGGCAATGGCCCTCTACCGCCACCTCTACGTGGAGCCGCGCGAATGGGGGGCGGCCTGCCTCGACCTGGCCCGGGCCCCCGCGGCCTGCACCCCGCGCGCCGCCCTGCTCTGGCTGCAGCACTGGCAGCTCTGGGGCGGCGCGGCCCTGGCCCTCGGGCTGTGGTCCTTCCTCGGCGCGCCCTGGGCCTTGCGAGTCGCCGCCGTCGCCCTCGGGATCATCGCCGTGCTGAACTACAACGCCACCTGGGGCATGCTCGGCGCCGCCCTCGCCGCCTGGGCCTGGATCGGCGCCTCCGCCCGCGCCCGCCCGGCGAAGGCCTGACCCAGGGCCTCGCTCCGGCACCCCGCCTGTCCGCATTCTCCCCGGGGTTCGGCTCGCAGGCCGATACGGACGGCGGGATACCTCGATCCGTGCCGGCGCGGGGTGCGCCCGTGGCCCGGGGGCAAGGCTCTGCCTCGCCCCCGTACCCCCACTCCGCCAGGACCCTGCGGGCCCTGGACCCGATCAGTGCTGCCGCGGGACAGCCGGACACGGGGTCACAGCGCCGAGGAGCATGGCTCCTCGGCGGGCACGGCCGCAGCACTCACTGACGCCTTCAAAGCTATTCCAGAGTCCCGCTTGTCCGCGCTCCGTCTGGGATCAGCCCGCAGGCTGACGGCAGCCCTGTAGAGCCAATTCCCAGCGGGGTCCGGGGCCCGCTTGTGGCCCCGGCAGGGGAGGGTCTGGGAGGGGACAGCGTCCCCTCCCGGTGCCGACGCCGGAACACCACAGCATGACGGGTCGGGTTATCCACCCGTCGGTATGACACCCAGCACACGGAGCCAGACCCCCAGCAGGGTTCGGGCCCCGCTCGTGGCCCCGGTGGGGGGGGGTAGCGGGGCGCGGCGCCGTCAGAGCAGGCCGAGCGACCGCAGCTCGCGCCGGAGCCTGGGGGGCAGGGCTTCCAGCCCCTCGGCGGGGGCGGCGTCCTGCGCCAGGTCGGCCGGCGCGGCCTCGGCGGCGAGGTAGCGCCAGCCCTGGAACGGCTTCACCGGCCGCATCTCCACCGGGACCAGGGCCGGGTCGAGGATCAGCGCGGCGCAGGGCAGCCCGTCCTTCGTGTCCTCCTCGATGGCGTGCAGCCGCTGGCGGACCTGCAGGAAGCCGCTGACCACCCAGTAAATCGAGCCGCCTTCCAGCAGCTCCGCTGCGCGGCGCGGGAAGACGCGGGTGCGGTGGAACAGCCGGCCGCCCTCCCGCAGGCGCTCGGCTTGCAGGCGGCGCAGCTCGGCCACGTCGCGCGGGCCCACGGAGAGCTTGAGCAGGTTCAGCACGGCCGCGCATCTGCCGTCGCGGGCGCGGTCGCGCAAGGGCCGCCGTTCAGCGGGCCTTCACCCTCGCCTGCGATCCTGCCGGCTCGACGGACCGCCGGGAGGCAGCTGACCATGGCCCTGATCCGCAACCTTTCGGTGGGGCGGAGGCTCGCCGCCTCGGTGGCGCTGACGATGTTGCTGCTCGCCCTGCTCGCCGTGCTGGTGCAGTGGCAGATGGCCGGCGTGACGGCGCGTCAGGACCGGCTGGCCCAGGTGCTGCGGGCCGACGAGCTGCTGAACCGTGCCCTGGTGGAAAGCCAGCGCATGCCGGTGCTGAGCCGCGACCTGCTGGCCTCGCAGACGCCGGCGGAGCTGGACGCGGTGGCACAGGATGCGGCGGGCGCGCTGGAGCGCACCCGCTCCCTGGCGCGCCAGGCGGCGGCCCTGGCCCCGGAGCCGGCCCTGGGCGAGGCCGTTCTTGCCGCGCTGCCGGGGATCGACCTCTATGGCCAGGGCGTGGCGGCCGTGGCGGAGGCGCGCCGGGCGCTGCTGGAGGCGCGGGAGGCCCGTCTCTTCGCCGCCAGCGCCGCCTACGACCAGGCCTTCGAGGCCGTGCAGAGCGGCATCGAGTACGAGACCCCCGGCCCCGCGGAGGCGGAGATGCTGCGCCAGCGCCTGATGGTGCTGCATGGCGCGGTGAACGAGCTGCGGATCGGCGTGCAGCGCTACCTCGCCACGGCCGAGGAGGGGCAGCCGCGCCGCATCCGCCGGGCCGTGGGGCAGTTGCGCGTCTATCGCCGCGGCGTGGTGTCCCAGGCCATGTCGGACCGGCTGCGCCAGGACGTGGAGCGCCTGGGGGGCCTGGCCGATGCCATGTCGGAGGCGTCCGAGGCCATCCTCGCCGCCGCCGAGGCGAGCAACCGCGCGCTGCGGGAGCAGGTGGCGGCGGGGCAGCAGGCGACCGAGGCGGCCATGGCGGGCGCGATGGAGGGCATGCGGGCGCTGGCGGCCGCGGAGCAGGCCTCCGTGCTGCGGGCCACCGGCCGCACGCGCGACCTGACGCTGCTGCTGGCCGGCGGCACCGCGCTGCTGCTGGCGTTGTCGGGCTGGGCCACGGCGCGCGCCATCGGCGCGCCGCTGCGCCGGCTGGCCTCGGGGATCGCGGCGATCGCCGCCGGGGATGCGGGGCAGGCGGTGCCGGACCAGGGGCGCGGCGACGAGATCGGGATGATCGCACGCGCGGTGGAGCAGATGCGCGCCACGGTGGGCCGCGCCTTCGCACAGCAGCAGATGATCGAGCAGCTGCCGCTGGGCGTCATGACCGCCGATCCGCGCGACGGCTTCCGCATCGGCTACCTCAATGCCGAGATGCGGCGCGTCCTCGACCAGCTGGCCCCTGCGCTGCCCTACCGGCCGGAAGAGGTGGCGGGCAGCAGCATCGACATCTTCCATGCCCGGCCGGAGCACCAGCGCGCCCTGCTCTCCGACCCGGCGCGGCTGCCCTGCCGGGCGCGGGTGCGGCTGGGCGGGGAGGTGATGGACCTGCAGGCCAGCGCGATCCTCGATCCCGCCGGCCGCTACGTCGGTCCCATGCTGACCTGGGCCATGGTGACCGAGCAGGCCCGGCTGGCCGATACCTTCGAGCGCGAGGTGGGCGGGCTGGTGGACGGCGTCGCCGCCCGCGCCGCGGAGCTGCGGCAGGCGGCGGAGAGCGTGGCGCAGGAGGCGCTGGCCTCCGGGCGGCAGGCCGGCGAGGCGGCGGAGGCCTCGGGCCAGGCCAGCGCCGATGTCCAGGCGGTGGCGGCCGCGGCGGAGGAGATGGCCGCGACGGTGGACGAGATCACCCGCCGGGTCGGGGAGGCGGCACAGGTGGCCGAGCATGCCGTGGCCGAGGCGCGCGCCACCGACGCGACGGTGCGCGGGCTGAGCGAGGGCGCGCAGCGCATCGGCGAGGTGGTGCGGCTGATCGGGGAGATCGCGGGGCAGACCAACCTGCTGGCCCTGAATGCCACCATCGAGGCGGCAAGGGCCGGGGAGGCGGGCCGGGGCTTCGCCGTGGTCGCGGGCGAGGTGAAGGGGCTGGCGGCGCAGACGGCGAAGGCAACGCAGGAGATCGCCGCCCAGATCGCGCAGATGCAGGCGGCCACCGGGCAGGCGGTGGAGGCGATCCGCGGCATCGGGGCGACGGTGGAGCGCACCAGCGAGATCGCGACCGCGATCGCCGCCGCCGTCGAGGAACAGGGCAGCACCACCCGCGAGATCGCCCGGGCGGCGGCGGAGGTGGCGCAGGGTACCGCGACGGTCACCCGGGCCATCGGCGGGGTGCGGGCGGCGACGGAGGCCACGGACGGGGCCGCCGCGACCATGCTGCAGGGCAGCGCCGGCCTTGCGGCCTCGGCAGACGGGCTGCGGCGCAAGGCGACCGACTTCCTGTCGGCGGTCCGCGCGGCCTGATCCGCCGCGAGACGTGATGGAACCGCCATGATTCCGGCGCGATCAGACCGCAGCATGCATTGCGCGGTGCCGGGTGCGCCGCCGGGAGCGGGAGGTTGGCCGTGAAGGGCTGGGCGATCATCGGAGCCATGGGGCTGGGGGCGCTGGCCGGCTGCGCCGATCCGGGTGGCTATCCAGGCTTCGGCGGGCCCGGGCCGGTCTATGGCGGCGGCGGGTATGTCGGGGGCTATAGCGCTCCGGCCTATGCCCCGCCCGTCTATGCGGCCCCCGTCTATCCCGCGCCGGGCTATGCCTATGCCCCGCCGCCGCCGCGCTATGACGACTGGCGCGGCCGTCCGCCGCCGGGCCGGGGCTGGTCCAACAGGGCGGTCCAGGACGAGTATGAGCGCAATCCCAACCTGCGGGCGCAGCAGGAGCTGGTGAACCAGCAGGTCCGCCAGCAGCAGCGGGCCCAGGACCCCAACTGGCAGGCGGCGCAGCAGCAGCGGGCGGCGGCGGTGGCCCAGCAGCGGCAGCAGCAGGCGGCCGCCGCGGCACAGGTCCAGCGCAACCAGGCGATCGCGGACGAATACCGCCGCAACCCCAACCTGCGGGCGCAGCAGGAGCTGGCGAACGAGCTGGCCCGCCAACAGCAAGGACGCTGATCCGGCTGCGGGCCCTGCGCGGCCCAGGGCCGATCTTTCCGGGCTTGCGTGGCCCGGCCCCGGGACCCTAATTCCGCCCGCGTTAGGACAGGGGCGGAAGCCCGGGAAGGGTTCAGGGTCATGGGCTACAAGGTTGCGGTCGTCGGCGCCACCGGTGCGGTGGGGCGCGAGATGCTCAAGACGTTGGCCGAGCGGAACTTCCCCGCCGACGAGGTGGTGGCCCTGGCCTCCGGCCGCTCCGCCGGCGCCGAGGTCTCCTTCGGCGAGAGCAAGGTGCTGAAGGTCCAGAGCCTGGACAAGTACGACTTCCACGGCACCGATATCGGCCTGTTCAGCCCCGGCGCCTCCGTCTCCGCCGTCCATGCCCCGCGCGCGGCCGCGGCCGGCTGCGTCGTGATCGACAACACCAGCCACTTCCGCATGGAACCGGACGTGCCGCTGGTGGTGCCGGAGGTGAATCCGCACGCCCTGGCCGGCTTCCGCAAGCGCCGCATCATCGCCAACCCGAACTGCTCGACCATCCAGATGGTGGTGGCGCTGAAGCCGCTGCATGAGATCGCGCGGGTGAAGCGGGTGGTGGTCTCGACCTACCAGTCCGTCTCCGGCGCGGGGAAGGAGGCGATGGACGAGCTCTTCGCCCAGACCCGCGGCGTCTTCGTGAACGACCCCGCGACGCCGGAGCAGTTCACCAAGCCGATCGCCTTCAACTGCATCCCGCACATCGACAAGTTCCTCGACGACGGCTTCACCAAGGAGGAATGGAAGATGGCGGCGGAGACGCGCAAGATCCTCGACCCCGACATCGCCGTGGTCGCGACCGCGGTGCGCGTGCCCGTCTTCGTCGGCCATGGCGAGGCGGTGCACGTCGAGTTCGAGGGACCGATCACCGAGCAGCAGGCCTGGGAGGCGCTGCGGGCATCCCCGGGCATCACCGTGCTCGACCGGCGGGAGGATGGCGGCTACGTCACCCAGGTCGAGGCGGCGGGCGAGGATGCGGTCTATGTCTCGCGCCTGCGCCGCGACCCGACGGTGGAGAACGGCCTGGCCTTCTGGTGCGTCGCCGACAACCTGCGCAAGGGCGCGGCGCTGAACGCGGTGCAGATCGCCGAGGAGATGGACCGCCAGGGCCTGCTGGTCCGCGAGACGGCCTGATCCCGGCGCCGGGCATCGGAAGCGGTGCCCGGAGCGGCGCTCCGGAAAGGCTCCCGCCGGTGCCGGATGCCATCCGTGGATGATGGTGCCGGAGGAGGTCGCGGCCCATGCGCCGGGTCACCCGCCGGGTGTCATGGGCCAGGCGCCAGCCGGCTGCGCCGCGCCACCCGGGGGAACGGGGGCTGCCGGATGGCGCACCGCGAGAGTGGCGGGCCGCTGGCCCGGCGGCGACTCCGGGACGGGCGCTGGTCCGGTCCGCGTCGCCGGTCCGCCCGCGGGTTGCCACGGCGCCGGACCGGCCCCGGGCTTTGCCCAGTAACAGTTTCGGGACGATCCAACCCGCCTCGCCTCCGACGCGCTGCCGCCCCAAAGGTGCCCTGGTCCGCGACCAGGGTGCCGGGATGGAGGGTGCCATGGAGACGAACACATTGCGCCGGATGCTGCGCCCCGCCGCCCTGGGGCTGCTGTTCCTGGGACTGGCGGGGTGCAGCAACCCCTACGACCCCGGGCAGCGCGCGGTCGGCGGTGGCCTGCTCGGTGCCGGTGCCGGTGCCGCGATCGCCGGGGCGACGGACGGCAATGTCGGCGCGGGCGCGCTGATCGGTGGCGCGATCGGGGCCATCGGCGGCGCCGCGACCACGCCGCGCCGGCCGGACTATTATGGCTACGGCTACGGCTATGGTCCGCCGCCGGGCTATTACGGACGGGGTTACCGCGGCTGGTAGGCCCTTCCCCCGCGAACTTTTCTCATTTGCAGTAACCCGTGGCACTTTGCGGGTCCATTCCCGGATACGGGGCCTGCCATACGGCGGGCCCCGCGTTGACGCGTCGCAAAACAGGAACATAAAAGGAGCCGGCGCTGCTTCCGCCGGGCCCGACCCGGTCCGTCCGCGGAAGGGCTGCAAGGCGATACGGGAACGGTGCGATGGCAGTCGGGCACGACGCGCGCGAGGCGATGATGACAGGCCGTCGGTCGGACGGCACCCCGGTGCGCCGCCCGCTCTCGCCGCATCTGCAGGTCTACGACATGCTGCAGATGACCAGCGCGCTTTCCATCAGCCACCGCATCACCGGTTGCGCCTGGGCCTTCGGCCTGATCTTCCTGGTCTGGTGGCTGGGCGCGGCCGCCGCCGGGCCGCGCGCCTTCCACAACGCCGCCTGGTACTTCAGCTCCTGGCTGGGCGTGCTGGTGCTGTTCGGCATGACCGGCGCCGCCTGGTACCACACGCTGAACGGCATCCGGCACCTCGCCTGGGATGCCGGCTGGGGCTTCGACATCCCCACCACCTACCGCAGCGGCCGCTGGGTGCTGATCGGCACGGCCGTCGCGACGGTGCTGACCTGGATCATCGCCATCGTGGCCTGGGCGCGCTGAGGAGAGACGGCCGATGAGCGAGCAGCAGACCGCCCTCCGACTCCAGGCGCCGCTCAAGCGGGTGCGCGGCCTGGGTTCCGCCCATAGCGGCGTGCACCACTGGTGGGTGCAGCGCCTGACCTCCATCGCCCTGCTGCCGCTGACCATCTGGTTCGCGCTCTCGGCGGCGAGCCTCGCGGGCGCGCCCTATGAGCGCGTGGTGACCTGGATCGGCCGGCCCTTCAACGCCGTGCTGCTGCTGCTGATCATCGGCATCGGCTTCCAGCACACCGCGGCCGGGCTGCAGGTGGTGATCGAGGACTACGTGCGGCCGGAGAGCCGGCGGCAGATCGCCGTCTGGACGGTCAAGGCGCTCTGCACGGTGCTGGCGCTCTACGCCGCCCTCGCGGTGCTGCGGATCGCCGTCTGAGGCAGGGGACGCCGCGTGGGGCAGGCTGCGTCAGGGGCGCCGGCCTCGCGGACGGGACCGGGGACCTCGGCCCGGCAGGGATGATGGGGGCCATTGGCCCCACGGATTGGACCGGGGCCTTCGGCCCCGCGGATATGACAGGGGCCTCCGGCCCCGGGGAAACAGGTGCCGGGCGGCGCCAGGGCTTCGGGCGGAAGGCTTCCGCCGGCCCCGACACCGCGCGGACGGATGGACGAGGCGGTTGAGATGAACGCGATCGGCAAGCCGGGACTCGGCGGCGGTTCCTACCGCGTGGTGGACCACACCTACGACGTGGTGGTGGTCGGCGCGGGCGGCGCGGGGCTGCGCGCCACCTTCGGCATGGGCGCCGCGGGCCTCAAGACCGCCTGCATCACCAAGGTCTTCCCCACCCGCTCCCACACCGTGGCGGCACAGGGCGGCGTCGGCGCCGCGCTGGGCAACATGGGCGAGGACGACTGGCGCTGGCACATGTACGACACCGTGAAGGGGTCGGACTGGCTCGGCGACCAGGACGCCATCGAGTACATGTGCCGCGAGGCGATCCCGGCCATCATCGAGCTGGAGCACTACGGCGTCCCGTTCTCCCGCACGGAGGACGGCAAGATCTACCAGCGGCCCTTCGGCGGCCACATGCAGAACTACGGCAAGACGCCGGCCATGCGCGCCTGCGCCGCCGCCGACCGCACCGGCCACGCCATCCTGCACACGCTCTACCAGCAGTCGCTGAAGCACAACTGCGAGTTCTTCGTCGAGTACTTCGCCCTCGACCTCATCATGGACGAGGAGGGCGCCTGCCGCGGCGTCATGGCCTGGTGCCTGGAGGACGGCTCCATCCACCGCTTCCGGGCGCAGACGGTCGTGCTGGCCACCGGCGGCTATGGCCGCGCCTGGTTCTCCTGCACCTCCGCCCACACCTGCACCGGCGATGGCGGCGGCATGGTGCTGCGCGCCGGCCTGCCGATGCAGGACCAGGAGTTCGTGCAGTTCCACCCGACGGGCATCTACGGCTCGGGCTGCCTCGTCACCGAGGGCGCGCGCGGCGAGGGCGGCTACCTCACCAACTCCGAGGGCGAGCGCTTCATGGAGCGCTACGCCCCCACGGCGAAGGACCTCGCCTCGCGCGACGTCGTCTCGCGCGCGATGTCGATGGAGATCCGCGAGGGCCGCGGCGTCGGCCCACTGAAGGACCACATCCACCTGCACCTGGAGCACCTGGGCGCGGACCTGCTGCACGAGCGCCTGCCGGGCATTTCCGAGACGGCGAAGATCTTCGCCGGCGTGGACGTGACCAAGGAGCCGATCCCGATGCTGCCGACCGTCCACTACAACATGGGCGGCATCCCCACGAACATCCATTGCGAGGTGTTGCGCCCCACGGCCGAGGACCAGGACGCGGTGGTGCCCGGGCTGATGGCGGTGGGGGAGGCGGCCTGCGTCTCCGTCCACGGCGCCAACCGGCTGGGCACCAACTCCCTGCTCGACCTCGTCGTCTTCGGCCGCGCCGCCGCGCACCGGGCATCCGAGACGATCAAGCCCGGCGCGCGCCAGGCGCCGCTGCCCTCCGATGCGGGCGACAAGGCGCTGGCGCGGCTGGACGGCATCCGCAACGCCAAGGGCGGCACGCCGACCTCCGAGCTGCGCGTCAGCCTCCAGCGCACCATGCAGGCGCATGCGGCGGTGTTCCGCACCTCCGAGCTGCTGAAGGAGGGCGTGGACAAGATGGAGGGCGTGTGGGACGGCCTGTCCGACCTGCGCGTCTCCGACCGCTCGCTGATCTGGAACAGCGACCTGATGGAGGCGCTGGAGCTGCACAACCTGATGGGCAACGCCATGGCCACCATGGTCGGCGCCGAGGCCCGGCACGAGAGCCGCGGCGCGCATGCCCACGAGGACTATCCCGAGCGCGACGACGTGAACTGGATGAAGCACACCCTCGCCAAGGTGGACGAGAACGGCAAGGTGGACCTGTCCTATCGCGACGTGAAGATGCGCACCCTGACCAACGAGGTTCAGGTCTTCCCGCCCAAGGCACGCGTGTACTGAGGACCTGACAGAGCCATGGCCACCTTCGCTCTCCCGAAGAACAGCACGGTCCAGCAGGGCAAGACCTACAAGGCCGAGCCCGGCGCCAAGAAGGTCCGCTCCTTCAAGATCTACCGCTGGGACCCGGATACCGGCGCCAACCCGCGCTACGACACCTACGAGCTCGACCTGGACAAGACCGGGCCGATGGTTCTCGACGCGCTCATCAAGATCAAGAACGAGGTCGACCAGACCCTGACCTTCCGGCGTTCCTGCCGCGAGGGCATCTGCGGCTCCTGCTCGATGAACATCGACGGGCTGAACACCCTCGCCTGCCTCAAGCCGATCGAGGACGTGCAGGGCGAGGTCCGCATCAACCCGCTGCCGCACATGCCGGTGGTGAAGGACCTGGTGCCGGACCTGTCGCAGCTCTACGCGCAGTACCGCTCCATCGAGCCCTGGCTGAAGTCCGACACGGCGCCCCCGCCGGACGGCGAGCGGCTCCAGTCCAAGTCCGAGCGCGCCAAGCTGGACGGGCTGTGGGAGTGCATCCTGTGCTTCTGCTGCTCCACCGCCTGCCCGTCCTACTGGTGGAACGGCGACCGCTACCTCGGCCCGGCCGTGCTGCTCCAGGCCTATCGCTGGATCGCTGACTCGCGCGACGAGGACACGGGCGGCCGCCTCGACAACCTCGAGGACCCGTTCCGCCTCTATCGCTGCCACACGATCATGAACTGCGCCCGGACCTGTCCGAAGGGGCTGAACCCGGCCGAGGCCATCGGCCACATCAAGCAGCTGATGGTCGAACGCCAGGGCTGACGCGCCGCGGCCCGGCCAACCTCCGGTTGCCGGGCCGCCGCAGCCTCTGCCATTCTTCCTCCCGGAACCGGGGCAGCAAGCCCCGCGCCGGGAGGACACCATGCGTCACCGCCTCATGCCGGGCCTCGCGCTCGCGCTCTCCTTCGCCGTGCCGGCCCTCGCGCAGCAGCCTCCCGCCCCGCCCGCCTGGACCCAGGGCCGCAGCGCCGCCCAGGCCAACAGCACCCTTGCCCCCCATGCCCCGCGCCTGACCGCCACGCCGGCGGACCAGATCCCGCTCGCCCGCCTGCGCGTGCCGGATGGCTTCCGGGTGGAGCTCTGGGCCAGCGGCATGCCCGGCGCCCGGATGATGGCGCGCGGCGAGGACGGCACGATCTACGTCGGCACCCGCACCATCGGCCGCGTCTATGCGGTGCAGGAGGAGGGCGGCCAGCGGCGGCACCGCATCCTGGCGCAGCGCCTGGACCAGCCGAACGGCGTGGCGGTCCGGGACGGCGCGCTCTACGTCATCGCCATCAACCGGGTGCTGCGCTTCGACAACGTGGCGTCCGGCACGACGGCCGAGCCGGTGGACCTGACCGCCGCCTTCGCCCTGCCGACCGAGGCGCATCACGGCTGGAAGTTCGCGGCCTTCGGCCCGGACGGGAAGCTGTACATGAACGTCGGCGCGCCCTGTAACACCTGCGACATCGACGAGAACCGGCATGCGCTGATCCTGCGCTACAACCCGGACGGCTCGGGGCGCGAGGTGGTGGCGCGCGGCATCCGCAACTCCGTCGGCTTCGACTGGCAGCCGGGCAGCAACGTCCTCTACGCCACCAACAACGGCCGCGACTGGGCGGGCGAGGACGCGCCACAGGACACGCTGCACCGGCTGGAGCCGGTCGGGCAGCACCACGGCTTCCCCTTCTGCTCCGGCAATGGCTGGCAGGACCCGGAGCACGCGCAGCGCCGGTGCAGTGAATTCCCGCCGCCGGTGGCGGAGCTGGGCCCGCATGCGGCGGCGCTGGGCATGCGCTTCTACACCGGCACCGCCTTCCCCGAGGCCTGGCGCGGCCGCGCCTTCGTCGCGCGCCACGGCTCGTGGAACCGGGAGCAGAAGGCCGGCTACGACGTCGTCACCGTCCGCATCGGTCCGGACGGCAAGGGCGTGGTCGAGCCCTTCCTGACCGGGCTGCTGGAGGGCAACCAGTTCCACGGCCGGCCCACGGACGTGCTGATGCTGCCGGACGGCTCCATGCTCGTCTCGGACGAGCAGAACGGCGCCATCTACCGCGTCTCCGCCACGCGGTGAGGCATGGTGCGGTCCTGGCCCTGCTCGGCGCGCTGGCCGCGCCGGGTGGGGCGGAGGCGGCGGATGCGCGCCGGGGTGCCGCCCTGGCGGCGGAGCGCAACTGCGCCGCCTGCCATGGCGAGCGCGGCCGCTCGGCCATGCCGGACATCCCCTCCCTCGCCGGGCAGCAGCCGGGCTTCGTCACCATCCAGCTCGTCCTGTTCCGCGAGGGGCTGCGCGACGTGCCCGCCATGCAACCCGCCGTGGAGGGGCTGACGGACGCGCAGATCGAGGATCTGGCCGCCTGGGCCGCCGCCCTGCCGCCTGGCCCGCCCCCCGACCGCCCGCGCCGGGATGCGGCGCGCTTCGCGGCCGGGGCGGCCGCGGCGCAGCGGGGGCGCTGCGGCATCTGCCATACGCCGGACTACCGCGGCCAGCAGCAGGTGCCGCTGCTGGTCGGGCAGCGGGAGGACTACCTGGCCCGGACGCTGCGCGAGTATCGCGACGGGGTGCGGGTCGGCTCGGACACGCAGATGAACGCGGCCCTGCACGGCGTCGCCGATGCCGATCTGGACGCCCTGGCGCATCACCTGTCGCACCTGCCCTGAGCCGGGACCGCATCCCGGCCGCCCGCTGCGCCGTTTCCCCGTCCTGGGAGCGGGAGGACGGCCATGGTGGACACGACGCTGCTGCAGGAGGGGTTGCCTGTGGTGGATTGCCGGGGCGAGCGGATCGGCACGGTCGATCACCTCGATGCCGGCCGCATCCGCGTGGTGGCGGCGAATGGCGAGCGCGGCTACGTCCCGCTGGCCGAGCTGTCCCTGATCGAGGCGGACAAGGTGCAGACACAGACCACGCGCGAGGAAACGCTCGCCCTCATGCGGTCCGTGGGCAGGGACGAGGGGCACACCGAGGCCTGACGCTGGCCCTGGGCTTGCGGGCGGGGGCTTCCCTGGCCGGCCCCCTTGCCTGGCGGGAGCAGAGCCCCTGCACCCCCCAATCATGGAGGCCGGGTCACGCCGGGGCTCCAGGCTCCCCGGCGACTGTGGCGTTGCGAGGATCGGCGGACCGATGAACCACGCCTGCGGACCGCCCTCGGGGACCAGCGCTGCTCCTACGCCGGAACGACCCGCCATATCCGGGCCGAGGCCCAGGGTCCCCAGGGTCGGGACGGCGTGATCACGGATGGATCGGCGCGGTGCGGAATCCTTGCCGGGCTGGGCATTTCCTGAAGCTTTTCAAATCTTCCAATGGGATGGCCTGACCTCTTCACGGTTACGTTGAGCATCACGTGGTTGCGAGCGGCCTGCAACCCGGCTATGCCCTCCCACCGATGGACGGACAGACCCCGGCCCCCGCTGCCCTCGGCGTCATGACGCCGACGGCGCCCGGCCCGCTCCCCGCCTACCGCGCCAAGGTCGCGGCGGGGGAGTTGCGGCCGGACGCCGCGCAGGCGCTGGCCGCGGAGAAGCTGCAGGACCTGTGGCGCCGCACCCGCGGCTATGACCCGAGGCCCGGCGCCGCGCCCGAGGAGAGCGGCTTCCTCTCCCGCTTCTTCCGCCGCAAGCCGGTGGACGAGGCGCCGGGCGACGTGCCGACCGGCCTCTACCTCGTCGGCGAGGTCGGGCGCGGCAAGTCCATGCTGATGGACCTGTTCTTCGCCACCGCCGAGGTGCCGCGCAAGCAGCGCATCCACTTCCACCAGTTCATGCAGGACTGCCACCGGCGAATCCACGCCTGGAAGAAGGAGAATCCGGGCGGCGAGGACCCGATCCCGCCGCTCGCCGACAGCATCGCGGGCAAGGCCGCGCTGCTGTGCTTCGACGAGTTCCAGGTCCACGACATCACCGACGCGATGATCCTGGGCCGGCTGTTCGAGGCGCTCTTCGCCCGCGGCACGGTGGTGGTGGCGACCTCCAACACCGCGCCGGACGACCTGTTCAAGGGCCGCCCCGGGCGCGACGCCTTCCTGCCCTTCATCGCGCTGATCAAGCAGCGGCTGGAGGTGCTGTTCCTCCAGGCCAACCAGGACTATCGCCGTGACCGGGTGCGCGGCCTGCCGACCTGGCATTCCCCTGATGACGGCCGCGCCGAGCGTGCCCTCGACGCCGCCTTCCGCGAGCTGACCGGCCAGGCGCGGGGCCGGCCCGAGAGCCTGACCGTGCTCGGCCGCAAGGTGGAGATTCCGCAGGCCGCCAACGGCGTGGCGCGGGCAAGCTTCGACGAGCTGTGCGGCGCCTTCCTGGGGCCCGGCGACTACCTGGCCATCGCCACGCATTTCCACGCCCTGGTCCTGGACGGGGTGCCCCGTCTCGGCCCGGAGAACTTCGACAAGGCGCGTCGCTTCGTGACGCTGATCGACGCCCTGTACGAGCACCGCTGCAAGCTGGTGGCGAGCGCCGCCGACCAGCCCGACCGGCTCTACGAGCGGGGGGAGAACGCGCACATGTTCCAGCGCACCGCCTCCCGCCTCATGGAGATGCAGAGCCAGGAGTACCTGGCCCTGCCGCACCTCACCTGAGACGCATGAGGGGGACAAGCATGCGCCGTACACTCCTGATCCTGATCACGGGCTTCGGCCTGCTGGCGGCCGGCGCGGGGGGCGCCGATGCCGCCCGCAGGGGCGAGGCGAACCGGGGCGCCCAGGTGACCCGCACCGCCAAGGCGCCGGCGCCCGCGCGTGCCACTGTCGCCCGTGCCACTGCCGCGCGCGCGACCGCCGCCCGTGCCACGCCCGCCCGCTCGGCGGCCCGTGCCACGCCGGCCCGCCAGACCGCCCGCGCCGCCGCGCCGTCGCGGCGGGCGAGCGCCTCGGTCGCCACGCGCCGCGGCGAGGGCCGCGTGGTGGCCGCGCGCAGCGCCGGGCGCCAGACGGCCAAGGCCGCCCGCTCCGCCGGGCGGCAGGCCGTGGCCGCCGTGCGCGTGCAGAAGGGCTCCCGCATGGCCCAGGCCGGCAGCAGCTCGCTGCGCCGTGTGGGCTTCGTGGGCTCGGCCGCCGCGGCCACGCCGCGCCGCTCCTGGCATGCCGGCCTGCCGGCGGCGGATGGCGACCAGATGGCCTGCCCCGAGGGGACCATGGCCACCCTGGCGCGCGGCCATTCCGACACCATCCGCTGCATGCCGCTCTGAACCGCCGCTCCGGCGGGGCGCCGGCCCCGGGGCGGGGGAGGGGGAAAGCCCCAGGCCCCGCGTCCGGCGGCCCGGTCCGGACCGGCACCTAACCTGTCGAACGAGGCCCGGGGGAGAGCCCCCGGGCCTCGTTCCGTTCCGGGCCTGCCACCTTCCCGCGACGCCCGCGGCGGTTTCGGCGGCCCGGGGCGGCCCGGGCGCCTTGCCGGGGCGGGCGGGCGGGTCTAAGCGCAGTGCCAGCCCTCTATTGCAGTGCAACGCTACGTCCGAAGGAACCCCCATGGCCCGCAAGAAGATCGCCCTGATCGGCGCCGGCAACATCGGCGGCACGCTCGCCCACCTGATCGGGCTCAAGGAGCTCGGCGACGTGGTGCTGTTCGACGTCTTCGGCGGCGTGGCGGCCGGCAAGGCGCTGGACATCATGCAGTCCAGCCCGGTCGATGACTTCGACAGCGCCATGACCGGCGGGTCCGACTATTCCGCCATCGCGGGCGCGGATGTGGTGATCGTCACCGCCGGCTTCCCGCGCATGCCGGGGATGAGCCGCGACGACCTGCTGACCAAGAACGCGGGCGTCATCAGCCAGGTGGCGGATGGCATCAAGACCCACTGCCCCGACGCCTTCGTCATCTGCATCACCAACCCGCTGGACGTGATGGTGTGGGTGCTGCAGCAGAAGTCCGGCCTGCCGGCGAACAAGGTGGTCGGCATGGCCGGCGTGCTGGACAGCGCTCGCTTCCGCCTGTTCCTGGCGCAGGAGTTCAACGTCTCCGTCGAGGACGTGACCGCCTTCGTGCTGGGCGGCCACGGCGACACCATGGTGCCGCTGACCCGCTACTCCACGGTGGCCGGCATCCCCGTGCCCGACCTCATCAAGATGGGCTGGACCACCCAGGAGAAGATCGACGCGATCGTCGCCCGCACCGCCAATGGCGGCGGCGAGATCGTGAAGCTGCTGGAGAAGGGCTCCGCCTTCTACGCGCCCGCCGCCTCGGCCATCGCGATGGCCGAGAGCTACCTCAAGGACAAGAAGCGCGTCCTGCCCTGCGCCGTGATGCTGAACGGCGAGTACGGGCTGAACGACTTCTACGTCGGCGTGCCGGTGGTGATCGGCGAGGGGGGCGTGGAGCGCATCGTCGAGGTGCAGTTCACCGCCGAGGAGAAGGCGGCCTTCGACAAGTCCTGCGACGCGGTGAAGAAGCTGGTCGAGGACTTCAAGAAGCTCGGCGTCTGACGGCGGGGGCCGGGACCATGGTCCCGGCCCTTTCCTTTCCGGGGGACCGGGCGAAGCCCCGGCCCATCCACCCGTCGGGGACCGGGGCGCGCCGCCCCGGACCCGCCCAGATCAGGGAAGCGGTGCCCGCATGAACATCCACGAATACCAGGGCAAGGAGCTGCTGCGCCGCTACGGCGTCGCGGTGCTCGACGGCCAGGTCGCGAAGACCCCCGAGGAGGCCGAGGCGGCGGCGAAGAAGCTGCCCGGCCCGGTGGTGGTGGTGAAGAGCCAGATCCATGCCGGCGGGCGTGGCGCGGGCCGCTTCAAGGACGACCCGAACGGCAAGGGCGGCGTGCGCGTCGTCAAGCCGGAGGACGCGAAGGCCGCCGCGGCCGCGATGCTCGGCCACACGCTGGTGACCAAGCAGACCGGGCCGGACGGCAAGGTGGTCAATCAGGTCTATGTCGAGGCCGGCTGCGACATCAAGCGCGAGCTGTACCTTTCCCTGCTGGTGGACCGCGAGACCTCGCGCATCACCATCATGGCCTCCACCGAGGGCGGCATGGAGATCGAGGAGGTGGCCGAGCACCACCCCGAGAAGATCCTCAAGGTCGCGATCGACCCCGCCGCCGGCATCCAGGGCTGGCATGCCCGCAAGCTGGCCTTCGGGCTGGGGCTGGAGGGCAAGCAGGTCGGCGTCTTCACGAAGTTCGTCACCGCCATGTACGCGGCCTTCACCGACCTCGACATGGCGATCGTCGAGATCAACCCGCTGGTCGTGACCGGCGCGGGCGAGGTCGTGGCGCTCGACGCCAAGGTCTCCTTCGACGACAACGCGCTGTTCCGCCACAAGGACCTCGAGGCCCTGCGCGACGACAGCGAGATGGACCCGAAGGAGCTGGACGCGGTCAAGAACGACCTGAACTACGTGGCCCTCGACGGCGAGATCGGCTGCATGGTGAACGGCGCCGGGCTCGCGATGGCCACCATGGACATCATCAAGCTCTACGGCTCCTCGCCGGCGAACTTCCTCGACGTGGGCGGCACGGCGACGGCCGAGCGCGTGACCGAGGCGTTCCGGATCATCACCTCCGACAGCAACGTCAAGGCGATCCTGGTCAACATCTTCGGCGGCATCGCCAAATGCGACATGATCGCCAACGGCATCGTGGTCGCCAGCAAGAACCTGCACCTCTCCGTGCCGCTGGTGGTGCGGCTGGAGGGCACCAACGTCGAGCTGGGCAAGAAGATCCTGGCCGAATCCGGCCTCGCCATCATCCCCGCCGACAACCTCGCCGACGCCGCCCAGAAGGTGGTGGACGCCGTGAAGAAGGCCGCCTGAACCATGGCCATCCTCGTCGACAAGCACACCAAGGTCATGACCCAGGGCTTCACCGGAGCCCAGGGCACCTTCCATGCCGAGCAGGGCATCGCCTACGGCACGAACTACGTGGGCGGCGTGACCCCGGGGAAGGGCGGGCAGACCCATATCGGCCTGCCGGTCTTCAACACGGTCGCCGAATGCGTGGAGGCGACGGGCGCCGACGCCTCCGTCATCTACGTGCCCCCGCCCTTCGCCGCGGACTCCATCCTGGAGGCCATCGCGGCGGAGGTGCCGCTGATCGTCTGCATCACCGAGGGCATCCCGGTGCTGGACATGGTCAAGGTCAAGCGCGCGCTGGACGGCTCGAAGTCCCGCCTGATCGGGCCGAACTGCCCGGGCGTGATCACGCCCGAGGCCTGCAAGATCGGCATCATGCCGGGCCACATCCACAAGCGCGGCTCGGTCGGCGTCGTCTCCCGCTCCGGCACGCTGACCTATGAGGCGGTGGCGCAGACCACGGCGGCGGGGCTGGGCCAGTCCACCTGCGTCGGCATCGGCGGCGACCCGGTGAAGGGCACCGACTTCCAGGAGGTGCTGGAGATGTTCCTGGCCGATCCCGAGACCAAGCAGATCGTCATGATCGGCGAGATCGGCGGCCAGTCGGAGATCATCGCGGCGGAGTTCCTGGGCCGGGAGAACAAGCCCGGCTCGGCCAACTACAAGCCCGTGGTCGGCTTCATCGCCGGCGCCACGGCGCCTCCGGGCCGCCGCATGGGCCATGCCGGCGCGGTCATCTCCGGCGGCAAGGACACCGCCGCGGCGAAGATGGAGGCCATGCGCGCGGCCGGCATCCATGTCGCGGAGAGCCCGGCGGCGCTGGGCTCCACCATGATCAAGGCCGTCAAGGGCTGACCGGCCGGCGCCCGGCCGCCTTCGGGCGGAGCCGGGCGCCAAGCCTGCCGACAAGATACCCTTGCCGACAAGACACCCGCCGGACACCTGCCGGCGCGGGTCACTCTTGTATCTTTCCCGTGTCTGAAGGCCGCCGCCCCAGGGGTGGGCGGCCTTCTCCGATTTGCCGCCTCGGAACCGCCTGTCCCGCCCGCCTCGCCGGAGGGTGGCGGCTGCCCGGGGGCCTGACACGGGAAACGCCATGACCGGCCCAGAACCAGCCATCTCCCCGGGCCTCGCGGCCACCGCTCCTGCCGCCTCGAAGGTCGGCACCGTGCTGCGGGTGACCAGCGGCAACTTCATGGAGATGTTCGACTTCTTCCTGTTCGGCTTCTACGCCACCCACATCTCCAGGACCTTCTTCCCGGCCGGCAGCGAGTTCGCCTCGCTGATGCTGACCTTCATGACCTTCGGCGCGGGCTTCCTGATGCGCCCGCTCGGCGCGATCCTGCTCGGCGCCTATGTCGACCGGATCGGGCGGCGCCGGGGCCTGATCGTCACCCTGGGCATCATGGCCTGCGGCACCATCCTGATCGCCTTCGTGCCCGGCTATGCGACGATCGGCCTGCTGGCGCCCTTCCTGGTGCTGGTCGGGCGGCTGCTCCAGGGCTTCTCCGCCGGCGTCGAGCTGGGCGGCGTCTCCGTCTACCTCTCCGAGATGGCGACCCCCGGGCACAAGGGCTTCTACGTCTCCTGGCAGTCCGCCAGCCAGCAGGTGGCGATCATGGCCGCCGCGGCGCTGGGCTTCGCGCTGAACCGGGCGCTGCTGCCGGCGGAGATGGCGGAATGGGGCTGGCGCATCCCCTTCCTCATCGGCTGCATGATCGTGCCGGTGCTGTTCTATATCCGCCGCTCGCTGGAGGAGACCCAGGCCTTCCTGCACCGCACCCACCGGCCGACGGCGGGCGAGGTCTTCGCGACCCTGGGCCGGAACTGGCGCATCGTGCTGCTGGGGATGCTGCTGGTGGTGACCACCACCGTCTCGTTCTACGCGATCACCGTCTACACCCCCACCTTCGGCAAGACGGTGCTGGGCCTGACCGACACGCAGAGCCTGGCGGTCACCTTCTGCGTCGCCCTGTCCAACTTCTTCTGGCTGCCGGTGATGGGGGCGCTGTCGGACCGCATCGGGCGGCGGCCGGTCCTGCTGGCCTTCTCGGCGCTGACGGCGCTGACCGCCTATCCGGCGCTGGCCTGGCTGGTCGGGCACGTCACCTTCCTGAACATGCTGCTGGTGCTGCTGTGGCTGTCCTTCCTCTACGGCAGCTACAACGGGGCCATGGTGGTGGCGCTGACGGAGATCGTGCCGCCCGAGGTCCGCACGGCCGGCTTCTCGCTCGCCTACTCGCTCGCCACCGCCCTGTTCGGCGGCTTCACCCCGCTGGTCTCCACCTGGCTGATCGAGGCGACGGGCAACAAGGCGGCGCCGGGCCTGTGGCTGGCCTTCGCCGGGGCCTGCGGGCTGGTGGCGACGCTGATCGTCTACCGGCCCCGCGGGGCCCTCGCGCCGATGGCCGGCCGCGCCGCCTGAGACGGGCCACGCCGCCGGGAGGGAGCGCCGCGCTCCCCGCCCCCCCCCCGGGGGGCTCCTGCGCGGCGCCGCCTGCCCGCCTGGGGGCGATGCCCGCCGCCCCGCCCGCCCCTCATCGGGGCCCGGCGCCCGCCCATGGCCCCGACGGGGCGCGCGGCGCCCCTGGCGCGGGACTGCCGTGCTTCGGCGCCATGTGAAGCGCGGTGCCATGGTGGTGCCATCCGTCCTATGTTAACCGGCGTCGCCCCATGAAGCGGGCGTCTTTGGTTTTCTGAGCCGTCCGCCCGTCCGGGGTCAGGCCGGGAATGCAGGAGGACAGCGATGCCGGGTGTGGACATCCTCGCGACCGCGATGACGGGGGGCAACGCGGCCTTCCTCGCGGATCTCTATGCGCGCTGGGTGGAGAACCCGACGAGCGTCGATGCCTCCTTCCAGGAGCTTTTCGCCGCGCTGAACGACGACGCGGTGGCCATCCTGCACGACGCCTCCGGCGCCTCCTGGGCCCCCCGCCCGCGCGGCGGCTTCGCCCCCGAGGAGCCGGCGCCGGCCCCCGCCAAGGGCGGCAAGGGCGAGGCGAAGGCCGCCCCCGCCGCGGCGCCCGCCGACCCGGCGGTGGCGCGGCAGCAGGTGCTGGACAGCATCCGCGCCCTGATGCTGATCCGCGTCTACCGCGTGCGCGGCCACCTGGAGGCCAGCCTGGACCCGCTGGGCCTGCAGAAGATCAAGCCGCACCCGGAGCTGGACCCGAAGACCTACGGCTTCACCGACGCCGACTGGGACCGCCCGATCTTCATCAACCAGGTGCTGGGCCGCGAGACGGCCACCCTGCGCGAGATCGTGGCGGTCTGCCGCGCCTCCTACTGCGGCTCGATCGGCGTCGAGTTCATGCACATCCAGGACCCCGACCAGAAGGCCTGGATCCAGCAGCGGATCGAGGGCGCGCCCTGGCTCGGCGCCTTCGGCAAGGCGGATAAGACCCGCATCCTGGAGCAGCTGACCGAGGCGGAGGGCTTCGAGGCCTTCTGCGCCCGCAAGTACGTCGGCACCAAGCGCTTCGGGCTGGAGGGCGGTGAGTCCGCCATCCCGGCCATCCGCCAGGTGATCCACACCGCCGCCGAGGGGGGCGTGGACGAGGTGGTGATCGGCATGCCGCACCGCGGCCGCCTGAACACCCTGGTCAACGTCGTCCGCAAGCCCTTCGTGCAGGTCTTCTCGGAGTTCAAGGGCGCGCCCTCGCACCCCGACGACGTGCAGGGCTCGGGCGACGTGAAGTACCACCTGGGCACCTCGACCGACGTGGAGGTCGCGGGCCGGCAGGTCCACCTGTCGCTGCAGCCCAACCCCTCCCACCTGGAGGTCATCGACCCGGTGGTGGTGGGCAAGGTGCGCGCGCGCCAGGACATGGCGGGCGACACCAAGACCCGGCGCAGCGTCATGGGCATTCTGATGCACGGCGACGCGGCCTTCGCCGGCCAGGGCGTGGTGTACGAGACCCTGGCGATGAGCCAGCTCATCGGCTACCGCACCGGCGGCACCGTCCACATCATCGTCAACAACCAGATCGGCTTCACCACCACCCCGGCGCATGCCTATTCCGGCCTGTACTGCACGGACGTGGCCAAGAGCATCCAGGCGCCGATCCTGCACGTGAACGGCGACGACCCGGAGGCGGTGGTCTTCTGCGCCTGCATGGCGGCCGAGTACCGCATGCTGTTCGGCGCGGACATCGTGCTCGACATCGTCTGCTACCGCCGCCACGGCCACAACGAGTCGGACGAGCCGGCCTTCACCCAGCCGCTGATGTACGCCCGCATCAAGGAGACGCCGACCACCCGCACCAAGTACGCGGCGCGGCTGGTGGCCGAGGGCACGCTGACCGAGGACGAGACCAGGGCCATCCAGGAGCGCTTCGACGCCACGCTGGAGGAGGCCTTCCAGGCCAGCCAGAGCTTCAAGCCGAACAAGGCCGACTGGCTGGAGGGGCACTGGGCCGGGCTGAAGGCCGCGGGTTCCGAGGACGGGGACGAGGACCACGCCACCGCGGTCGGGCTCGACACGCTGCGCGAGGTGGGCGGCGCGCTGTCGCGGGTGCCGCAGACCTTCAACGCCAACCCCAAGATCCTCCGCCAGCTCGAGGCCAAGAAGCAGGCCATCGAGACGGGCGAGGGCATCGACTGGGCGACCGGCGAGGCGCTGGCCTTCGGCACGCTGCTGCTGGAGGGGCACCGGGTGCGCCTGTCGGGCGAGGACGTGCAGCGCGGCACCTTCTCCCAGCGCCACTGCGTCCTGATCGACCAGAAGGACCAGGCGGAGTACATGCCGCTGAACAACATCCGCGAGGGCCAGGCGCGGATGGAGGCGTTCAACTCGCTGCTGAGCGAGATGGGCGTGCTCGGCTACGACTACGGCTACACGCTGGCGGACCCGCAGACCCTGGTGCTGTGGGAGGCGCAGTTCGGCGACTTCGCCAACGGCGCCCAGGTGGTGATCGACCAGTTCGTCGCCTCGGCCGAGACCAAGTGGCTGCGCATGTCCGGCCTCGTGATGCTGCTGCCGCATGGCTATGAGGGGCAGGGGCCGGAGCACTCCTCGGCCCGGCTGGAGCGCTACCTCCAGCTTTGCGCCGAGCGGAACATGCGGGTGGTCAACATCACCACCCCGGCCAACTACTTCCACGCCCTGCGCCGGCAGATGAAGGCGAACTACCGCAAGCCGCTGGTGCAGATGACGCCCAAGTCGCTGCTGCGCCACAAGCTGGCGGTGTCCAGCCTGGCCGATTTCGGCCCCGGCTCGGCCTTCAAGCTGGTGATCCCGGAGATCGACGCGATCGGGCCGGAGGAGAAGGTGAAGCGCGTCGTGCTGTGCACCGGCAAGGTCTACTACGACCTGCTCCAGGCCCGGCGGGAGGCGAAGCTGGAGGACGTGGCGATCGTCCGCGTCGAGCAGCTCTACCCCTTCCCGGAGAAGACGCTGCCGCAGGTCCTGGCACCGTACCGCAACGCCGAGGTGATCTGGTGCCAGGAGGAGCCCGAGAACATGGGCGCCTGGAATTTCGTCGACCGGCGGATCGAGAAGGTGCTCAAGGGGCTGGACATCAAGGCCAAGCGGCCGGAATACGCAGGCCGAGTTGCGGCCGCGAGCCCGGCGACCGGTTCGGCCAAGGCCCATGCCCAACAGCAGCAGGCCCTGGTCAACCAGGCGCTCGGCCTCTCCTGACGGGACGGAAAGAGACCGATGAGCGACATCCTGGTGCCCACCCTGGGCGAGAGCGTCAGCACCGCCACCGTGGCCCGCTGGCTGAAGAAGGCCGGCGAGGCGGTGAAGGCCGACGAGCCGTTGGTGGAGCTGGAGACGGACAAGGTCACGGTCGAGGTGAACGCCCCGACCGCCGGCGTGCTGGAGGCGATCGCGGCCGATGAGGGCGCCGAGGTCGAGGTCGGCGCGCTGCTCGGCAGCATCGCGGCCGGCGGCACCGCCGCGGCCGCGGCGCCGAAGCCGGCCTCCGCCCCCGCCGCCGAGACCCCGGCCGCGCCGAAGGTCGAGCCCGCCCGCCCGGCCAGCGGCCCGGTGAGCCGCCCCGGCGGCGCCGAGACGCCGCAGAAGCAGGAGCACGCGCCCCTGCCGGCCGCGGCCAAGCTGATGGCGGAGGGCGGCCTCGCCGCCAGCCAGATCGGCCAGGGCAGCGCCAAGGACGGCCGCATCGCCAAGAGCGACGTGCTCGCCTATCTGAACCGCCCGGCCCCCGAGCCGGCGAAGGCGGCCCCCAAGGCCCCGCGCGCGCCGGAGGCGGGCGAGGAGCGGGTGAAGATGACCCGCCTGCGCAAGACCATCGCCAGCCGGCTGAAGGAGGCGCAGAACACTGCCGCCATGCTGACCACCTTCAACGAGGTGGACATGACGGCCGTGATGGCGCTGCGCAACGAGTACAAGGACGCCTTCGAGAAGAAGCAGGGCACCAAGCTCGGCTTCATGTCCTTCTTCGTGAAGGCCTGCGTCGCCGCGCTGCAGGAGTGGCCGGCGGTCAACGCGGAGATCGATGGCGACGAGATCGTCTACAAGCACTTCGTCAACATGGGCATCGCCGTCGGCGGCCCGAGCGGCCTGGTCGTGCCGGTGCTGCGCAACGCGCAGGACCTGTCCTTCGCCGAGATCGAGAAGGCCATCGCCGGCTTCGGCAAGCGCGCCCGCGACGGGCAGCTCAAGCTGGAGGAGCTGTCGGGCGGCTCCTTCACCATCACCAATGGCGGCATCTACGGCTCGCTGATGAGCACGCCGATCCTGAACCCGCCGCAGTCGGGCATCCTGGGCATGCACAAGATCCAGGAGCGCCCGATGGTGGTGGGCGGCAAGATCGAGGTGCGGCCGATGATGTACCTCGCCCTCTCCTATGACCACCGGATCGTGGACGGGAAGGAGGCGGTGTCCTTCCTCGTGCGCGTCAAGGAAGGCATCGAAGACCCGCGCCGCCTGATGCTCGGCCTGTAATACCAACGGCGGGATGACCTGACCTGTCGTGCTGTCGTGTTCCGGCGGTGGACCGGGAGGGGACGCTGTCCCCTCCCAAACCCTCCCCTGCCGGGGCCACAAGCGGGCCCCGGACCCCGCTGGGAGTCTGGTGCTTCGTGGCCGCCGTCAGCCTGCGGTCTGAACCCTGACGGAGCGCGGACAGGCGGGACTCCGAAAAAGCTTCAGAAGGCGTCAGCGAGCGCGGCGGCCGTACCCGCCGAGGAGCCAAGCTCCTCGGCGCTGTGACCCCGTGTCAGGCTGTCCCGCGGCAGCGCCAAATGGGTCCAGGGCCCGCAGGGTCCTGGCGGAGTGGGGGTACGGGGGCGAGGCAGCGCCTTGCCCCCGGGCCACGGGCACCACGCCGATACGGATCGGCGCATCGCGCCATCCTTGTAACACCCGCGCCCGACAGGGCCGGGGAGGGGGCGGGGCTTCGGCCTCCGCCCCTTTTTCATGGCGGTTGCCATTCCCGGTCATGTGTCATGCCGATGACAGCCCGGCGGGATGCTCCGGTGCACAGCCGCGGGGGCGGGCGTAGAGCGGGGGTGGAACGGCGGACCCGTGGCAGGGCCGGCTTCCGGACCCAGGCTGGCCTGGGTCCCCGGCCGGGGGAATCGGCCGTGGGCCCGGACCAGCCCCACCCCCAGTCTGGACGGGATACGGACGATGGACAGCGGCGCGATCGTCGTCGGCGAGGCCCATGAGATGCGCAAGCGCATCCGGGCCATCGTCGGCGCGGCTTCCGGCAATCTGGTCGAGTGGTACGACTTCTACGCCTATGCCTTTACCGCGCTCTACTTCGCGCATGCCTTTTTCCCCAGCGGCAACACCACCGTCCAGCTGCTGAACACGGCGGCGGTCTTCGCCATCGGCTTCCTGATGCGCCCGATCGGTGGCTGGCTCTTCGGGCGGTTGGGCGACCGGAAGGGGCGCCGCTTCTCCATGCTGGTCTCGGTGCTGATGATGTGCGGCGGCTCGCTGCTGATCGCGGTGCTGCCGACCTACGAGACCATCGGCCTCGCCGCGCCGGCGCTGCTCCTCCTCGCCCGCATGGCCCAGGGCCTGTCGGTGGGCGGCGAGTACGGCACCGCCGCGACCTACATGAGCGAGGTGGCGACGCAGAAGAACCGCGGCTTCTACTCCTCCTTCCAGTACGTGACTCTGATCGGCGGCCAGCTCCTCGCCGTGCTGGTGGTCGTGGTGCTGGAGCTGCTGCTGACGACGGAGCAGTTGCGGGCCTGGGGTTGGCGCATCCCCTTCGTGATCGGCGCGGCGACGGCGGTGGTGGCGCTCTACCTGCGCCGCTCTCTGCACGAGACCTCGACGGCGGAGAGCCGGGCGGACCGCAAGGCGGGCACGATCCGGGCCCTGTTCGACCACCCGCGCGCCTTCCTGACCGTGCTGGGTCTGACGGCCGGCGGCAGCCTGGCCTTCTACACCTTCACCACCTACATGCAGAAATACCTGGTCAACACCGCCGGGTTGCCGGTGAAGACCGTCAGCGTGCTGATGGCGGTGGCGCTTTTCCTCTATATGGCCATGCAGCCGCTTTTCGGCGCTCTGTCGGACCGGGTGGGGCGGAAGAATCTGCTGCTGGTCTTCTGCGCCGGCAGCCTCGTCACCACGATCCCGCTGCTCGGCGCGCTGGGCACCGCCGCCTCGCCGATGACGGCGCTGGGGCTGCTGCTCGTCGCGCTGGCCATCGTGAGCTGCTACACCTCCATCAGCGGCGTGCTGAAGCCGGAGCTCTTCCCGGCGGAGATCCGGGCCCTCGGCGTGGGGCTGTCCTATGCCATCGCCAACGCCCTGTTCGGCGGCACGGCCGAGTACGTGGCCCTCAGCTTCAAGAATGCGGGGGTGGAGAGCCACTTCGGCTGGTACGTGACGGGGATGATGGTGATCGCCACCATCGCCGTGCTGCTGATGCCGGACATGCAGAAGCACGGCTACATGCGCGAGGAGCACTCCTGAGCGGCGGGGAGACACGGAAACGGGGCATGGCCGGCCGCCATGCCCCGTCCCGGGCTCCGTCGCGGGCCGGGCCGCCCGGTGCCGGGCTCCGGCGCGCCGCGGTCAGATGATCCGCAGGCGCCCCAGCACCCAGCCGATGCCCAGGGCGATCAGGGCCGACTTCAGCGGCTGGTCGCGGATGCAGTCCTCCAGCTGGCCCATGGCGTTCTGGGCCTGGCCCTCGAACTGCCGCATCTGACCGCGGGCCTGGGTGTCCCGGTTGCCGGTCATCTCGCCGACCTTCTCCTCGAGCTTGCCGTAGCCCTGGCGCACCGCGCCGGTCACGCGATCGGAATCCATGCTGCCTCTCCCATCCTCTGGCCGCCCGGCGGGAAACGCCGGGCCTTGCCCGGACGGAACGCGGGGAAGGCCGCGTGGTTCCGGACGCCACACGACATCTGGGCGGCGGGGTTGACGGGGCGCGGGGGGCGCGGGATGACCCGGACCCCTTCCACAACAGCTCCGGTCTCCACCCCCGATGCAGCGCGTCTTCTCGGGCATCCAGCCCTCCGGCATCCCCACCCTCGGCAACTACCTCGGCGCCATCCGCAACTGGGTGCCGATGCAGAACGGGGATTCCTCGCTCTTCTGCGTGGTGGACCTGCACGCCATCACCCAGCCGCAGGACCCGAAGGAACTGGCGAAGCAGACGCGGGAGATGGCGGCGGCGCTGATCGCCTGCGGCCTCGACCCGGAGCGCTGCATCCTCTTCGTGCAGAGCCACGTCCATGCCCATGCCCGGCTGGCCTGGATCTTCAACTGCGTGGCCCGCATCGGCTGGCTGAACCGCATGACCCAGTTCAAGGACAAGGCGGGCAAGGACCGGGAGAGCGCCTCCTCCGGCCTCTACGTCTATCCGAACCTCATGGCCGCCGACATCCTGGCCTATCACGCCACCGAGGTCCCGGTGGGCGACGACCAGAAGCAGCACATCGAGCTGGCCAACGACATCGCCGAGAAGTTCAACCACGACACTGGCGAGGACTTCTTCCCGCGCATCGAGGCCCGCATCCAGGGCGTCGCCGCCCGGGTGATGAGCCTGCGTGACGGCAGCAAGAAGATGAGCAAGTCCGACCCCTCGGACCAGTCGCGCATCAACCTGACGGACGACGCGGACACGGTCGCGCTCAAGATCCGCCGCGCCAAGACCGACCCGGAGCCGTTGCCCTCCGAGACCCGCGGCCTGGAGGCCCGGCAGGAGGCGCGCAACCTGGTCGGCATCCTGGCCGCCATCACCGACAGCACGGCCGATGCCGTGCTGGCCGAGCATGGCGGCAAGGGCTTCGGCGCCTTCAAGGAGGTGCTGGCCGAGGCGCTGGTGGCGAAGCTCTCGCCCATCCAGGCGGAGATGAAGCGCCTCCTCGACGACCCGGCGGCGGTGGATGCCGCACTGCGCCGCGGCGCGGGGAAGGCGGCGGCCATCGCCAACCCGATCGTCACCCGGGCGGAGGAGTTGGTGGGCTTCCTGCCCGCCCGCTGAGCCCGCGGTTCGGAAAGCAGCTTCACGCCTTCGGGCGTGAGCGCCCCGCGGCGAACCTCTTTCGCCGCCGCGGGGCAGGGGAGGAGGACGCCGTGCCCGATACCGCGCAGCCGGTGCGCTATGTCGCGAAGAACATGCGGCTGGACCTGCGGCTGATCGCCGAGATGATCCCGCAGGGCGCCCGCGTGCTCGACATCGGCTGCGGCGACGGCGCGCTGCTCGACCACCTGACGCGCGAGAAGGGCGCGGATGCGCGGGGCATCGAGATCGACATGGCCGAGGTCGCCCGGGCCGTGGGCAACGGGCTGGCGGTGATCCATGGCGACGCCGACACCGACCTGGCCTTCTACCCGGACCAGGCCTTCGACTACGTGGTGCTGTCCCGCACCTTCCAGGCGGTGGAGAAGCCGCGCGAGGTGCTGCGGCAGATGCTGCGCATCGGCACCCGCGCGGTGGTGTCCTTCCCGAATTTCGGCCATTGGCAGATGCGCTGGCGCTTGCTGGTCACCGGCCGGATGCCGGACACGGACACCTGGAACCGCCCCTGGTACGAGACGCCCAACATCCACCCCTGTACCATCCTGGACTTCTTCGCCCTGTGCGAGAAGGACGGCTACGTGGTGGAGCAGTGGCTGGCGGTGGACGAGCACGGGCTGCGCGCGCCCTGGCGGAGCTGGGTCCGTCTGGCGAACCTGTTCGGCGAGCAGGCCCTCTTCGTGCTGCGCCGGGCGGACACGGCAGGCTGATCCGGCGCGGCCCCTCCCCAGGCACCCACCTCCTGCCAGGGCGGATGCCAGCCAGTGACCCGGGCGGGCCGCAGGTTCGCGGCGCCGCGTCGTATGTCATGCTGGCGGGATGGCCTGATCTGTGGTGTTCCGGCGGTGGACCGGGAGGGGACGCTGTCCCCTCCCAGACCCTCCCCTGCCGGGGCCACAAGCGGGCCCCGGTCCCCGCTGGGAGTTTGGTGCTGTGCGGCAGCCGTCAGCCTGCGGGCTGAACTCTGACGGAGCGCGGACAAGCGGGACTCCGAAGAAGCTCAGAAGGCGTCAGCGAGGGCTGAGGCCGTACCCGCCGAGGAGCATGGCTCCTCGGCGCATCGACCCCGTCGCAGACTGTCCCGCGGCAGCGCTGATCGGGTCCAGGGCCCGCAGGGTCCTGGCGGAGTGGGGGTACGGGGGCGAGGCAGCGCCTTGCCCCCCGGGGAACGGGCACCACGCCGGCACGGATCAAGGCATCCCGCCGTCCGTCTCACACGGCCGCACATGTCGCGGCGTCCGTGGCGGGGGCCGGCGGCCAGCATGGGCTTGGAAGGGCAAGCGGCATCGCCCCTAGTGCCGGGGGACGCGACCTGCTTCGCCAGGCGGAGGGATTGAGGTTGCCCCCTCAGATCGCGCCACCCGGATAGGTGCCGCGGAATCCCAGTGTGCGGCTCAGCGCGTCGGCCTGCCGCCGGAGCAGGCTCGCGAGTCGCGCCTCGTCCACCGCCTCGGCGCGCATCTGCGGGATGGTGAGGCAGAGACTGGCGATGACCCGCCCGTCGGCGCGGAAGACGGGTGCGCCCATGCCGAAGGCGCCGACCACCTTCTCCCCGCGCGACGTGACATAGCCGCGCTCCAGGAAGGGGCGGAGCTCCTTGCGCAAGTCCTCCAGGGTCGGCGCCGGGCGGCCGGTGCCCGGCGAGGGTTCGCCGCGGGCCAGCGCCGCCGCCTGCTCCTCCTTCGGCAGAAAGGCGAGGATGGAGCGTCCGGTCGCGCCCCAGAGAAGGCTGTGCGCGGTGTAGAGCTGCATCTCGTAGCGCAGGGGGTGGGAGGAGTTGATGCCTTCCAGCAGGCTGACCTGATGCGTCGCGGGCAGATGAACGACGAAGAGGCAGGCCTCGTTGCAGCGGTCGACGATGGCCTGCATGAAGGGCCGTGCCACATCCTTCAGCGTGCGGCTCGACGCGATGAGCCAGCTGATCCGCGCCATCTCCACGCCGACCTGGTAGCGACGGGATGCAGGATCGTGGTGCACCATGCCCTCGCTGCCGAGGAGATGCAGCAGGCGGTGCACCGTGCTCATGGGCAGGCCGAGCGCGTCGGCGGTCTGCTTGATCGTCACCTCCTGTCCGGCTTCGGCCAGGAAGCGCAGGAGGTGCACCACCCGCTGGACCGTGCCGGCGGTCTTCGCATCCGCCCCGCTCGCTGCGCTCATCGATTCCCCGCCGCCATGGAGGGCGCAGGATAGCGCAGACTTTAATTCCGTTCAACGGAATAAACGGCCGTTTGGCGGAGCTGCTGGACCTTCAGTTCGCCTGGCGCTTCTCCGACGAGGCGCTGCTGGTCCGCCGGGTGAAGACCCCGGATGTCCGGCGCTTGGCCGGCCGGGCCTTCCCCTGCCGGCCAAGGCTGCGCGCCGCTTCGGCGGGGCGTCCGACGCCGGGCGGGAGGTGGGTGGCCACCCCGCCGCCGGCCATGACCGCGGGATGCCCCTTCATTGGCGCCGTCACGCTCTCACTGGGCGGGTGCCAGGTCGAGCTCGTCCAGGACAGGGGTCCAGAGGCGCAGTTCCCGTTCCATCTCACGCTGCGCCTCGGCCGGGGTCGAGGTGAGGACGGTATAGCCGCGCTCCCGGAACCCACGCACGATCTCTGGATCCCGCAGGATCGTGTTCAGCGCCGTATTGAGGGTGGTGACGATGGGAGCCGGGGTGGCGGCAGGGGCGAAGAGGAGGAAGCGCAACCCGGACCCGGCGTCGTCCACGCCCTGCTCCAGCGAGGAGGGAATCTCCGGCGCCAGCTCGTCCCGCTTGCGCGCGTGCACGGCGAGGGCCTTGAGCCTGCCCTCGCGGATCAGGGGCAGCACGGAGCTGAGGCTGAAGACCGCGAAGTCGACCTGGCGGCCGATCAGATCCGTGACGGCCGGCGCGGTGCCGCGATAGGGGATGTGCTCCACCTGCGCGCCGAGGGACTTGGCGATCGCCATGGTGCCGAGGTGCTGCGGCGTTCCCACGCCCGCCGTGGCGAAGGTCAGCGGCCTGCGCTTCGAGGCCGCCATCAGCTCCGGCAGCGTCGTGACGGCGAAGGAGGGGCTGACGACGAAGACGTTCGGCGTCTCCGCCATCATGCCGATCGGGGCGAGGTCCTTGAGCGGATCGTAGCGCACGTCGGAGATCGTGCGTGGGTAGACGCTGATGATCGTGGCCTGCGCCAGCAGCGTGTAGCCATCCGGCGGTGCTTTCGCGACGCGGTCGGTGCCGATGCTTCCCGACGCCCCGGCGCGGTTATCGATGATGAAGGGCTGGCCCAGCGCCCGCTCCAGCCGCGGCGTCAGCAACCGCAGCAGCACGTCCGTGCCGCCGCCGGGCGGGAAGGGCACGACGATCTGCACGGGCCGCGTCGGATAGGCCTGGGCCAGGGCGGGGCGTGGGGCGAATGGCGCCAGTGCCAGAGCTGCCAGTGTTCTGCGACGCATGGCGTCCTCTTCCCCTCTGCATTCCGATATTCGGAATATGTTTCTGTTGACCGGCATACTGGCGGCTGATAAGGCCTCTGTCGAGCAAAAAGACGCCGTCGCTCCGGGGCGACCGGGCCGAGAGGAACGATATGTCCGCGACATTCATGTCCGTTCTCTGCGAAGCCGTGATGGCAAGCGACGGCGGCGCCCCTGGCACGCGTGCGCTGCTTGGTCGTGCCATCGCCGACACCCTGGCCTGCGCCGCCGCCGGCGCGGCCGAACCTGCCGCACGGACGATGGTCGACGCCTATGCTGCCTTCTCCGGCACGCGCGCCTGGTCGGGGGACCGCCTTCTCGGCGAGGAGGCCGCGGCCATGGCGGATGCCGTCGCCGGTCATGCCCTCGATTTCGACGACGTGTTCCTGGAGAGCGCGACGCATGCGAGCGTGGTGATCCTGCCGGCGATCCTCCGCCTGGACCGGCAGGACGATCCGGACGAGACCCTCGCCGCCTTTGCCGCCGGCCTGGCCACGGCACTCGCCGTCGCGCGGCGCCTGGGGGCGGGCCACTACCACCGCGGCTGGCATGGCACGAGCACGATCGGCATCTTCGCCGCCACGGCCGCCGCGGGCCGGCTGTTGCGCCTGGACGCACGCCGCCTCGCCTGCGCCTTCGCCATGGCGGCGGCGCAGTCCGGCGGGCTGCGGCTGAACTTCGGCACCATGGCCAAGCCCGCCCAGGTCGGCTTCGCGGCCGCCGCTGGACTGCGCGCCGCGCGCCTTGCCGCCGCGGGCGTCACCGGCAGCGCGGACATCTTCGGTCCTGGAGGCTTCGCGGAGCTGTATGGCGCCGAGGACGCGGCCATCATGCCATCCGCCGACTCGTTCCTGCCGCGGCCGGACTTGATGTCGCTGAAGCTCTACCCCTGCTGCTACGCAGCGCACCGCCTGATCGGCGTCACGCTCGATGCGCGCGCGGCGCTCGGCTCCGCCCTGACCGACGCGGCGCGACTACGCGTGACCGCACCGTTCCGCAGCCTGGAGGTGCTCCGCTACGACCATCCGACCAGCGGGATGGAGGCGAAGTTCTCCGGCCGCTACTGCATCGCCGCCGCCTGGCGCGACGGACCACCGGGCGTCGCGCATTTCGGCGCCACCCCGCGAGAGGCGGTGCTGGAGAGGATCGACCACGTGGAGCTGCGCGAGGATCCGGCGCTCGACAGTGGCGGCGACATCACCTTCGGACATGTCGTGCTGGAGGTGTTGGACGAAGCCGGCGGCGTGCTCGGCCGTTTCGAGCGCACGGCCATCCCCGGCTCGCCGCTCGATCCCCCGTCCCGGGAGCAGGTGGCTGCCAAGCTGGCGGACTGCTTCGACGGGTTCGAGGCGCGCTTCGGCCGCCTCTTCCCGATGCTCGATCGATTGGAAGCGATCCCGGAAGCGGCCTTCTGGCTGGCCGTTCCCGCGCCCAGCAGGGCCGAGCCGGCCATCGGCTGAGAATCGGGAGGCGGCGCCGGGAGGTGCTGCTGGCCGAGGAGGCCATTCCCGCCAGAGCCGCCGAACGGGCCGGCCCAACCCCGCATCGAACCAGCGACAGGACCCCTTCCTCATGTCACAGAAGATGATGGAGATCGCGCGTGCTTTTCAGAACAGCCTCCGGCTGAACGCGAAGGCGGGCGACAAGATCCTCGTGATCACGGACACGGGCATGGACCCGCTGCTGTGGCAGGGCCTCGCCACCGCCGCGACCTGCATGGACATGGAGCCGGTCGTCACCATCATGACGCCGCGGGCCCATCACTCCGCCAACCCGGCGACGCCCGTGGTGAAGGCCGCCCTGGACCCGGAGGTCGACCTGGTCTGCTATCTCACCAGCACGGCGATGGCCCATGCGCGCATCACGGACGACCTCGTGGAAGCGGGCAAGAAGTTCATCCTGATGGAGGAACTGACGGTCGACATGCTGAAGCAGGGCGGGCCGGCCTGGGCGGACTACCCGGCCATGGACAAGCTGGGGCGGAAGCTCGCCGCCCTCTACACGGCTGCCGACACCATCCGCGTCACCTGCCCGAACGGCACCGACCTGACGGCGAGCATCAAGGGCCGCGTGGGGCGTTCCATCACCGGCATTCCGCTCGCCCTGCACCCGGGCAAGGGCGGCGGCTGCGCCTTCCCGGATGGCGAGGCGCATGTCTGCCCGGTGGAGGGGACCGGCGAGGGCCGCGTGGTCTTCGACGTGACGGCGCATTCCGTTGGCGCGCTGAAGGATCACCTGATCCTGACGGTCGAGCAGGGAATGGTCACGCGGATCGAGGGCGGGCCACAGGCGGAGATCTGGCGCAGCATCCTGCAGAAGGCGAACGACCCGCCGAGCTACAACTGCCCCGCCGAAATCTCGGTCGGGCTGAATCGGAACGTCACGCCGACGGGCTGGATGCGGACCGACAAGAAGATGTACGCCACCGCGCATATCGGTGTCGGCGACACCATCGTGCTGGGCGGCACCTGCCACGCGAAGCTGCGGCTGGAGGGCGTGATCCGGCATCCCGAGATCTCGGTGGACGGCGAGGTCATCACCCGGGAGGGGAAGATCCTTGTTGATGGGTGAACGCACCCCCTGACGCTGGCCATGGCCTGCGGGGCGCGCCGCTGTCGCGGGGCGCCGCCATGGAGCGGGGGCCTGGCCGGATCTGGTGATCACGTGGCCAGCGGGAAGCGGCGTGCGAGCCGGCTCGAGACCCGCGCGGCCATGCATCCGGCGCCGGAGGGTCTCGGGCCGGCGCGTCCGCTCCTCGCGCGATCGTTGCGGAAGTCGAGCATCACGCGGCGCGGGCCGCATCGTCGCCCCGCAGGCGCGCGGCGAACCGGCGTCGCGCGGGGCCGGGTCCTGGTATGCGGTTTGCTAGAGTTTCCCCCAAGGGTGCGGGCCGTACGTTCTGTCGACGCCTCCCGCACGCGCTGGAACTGGAGGAGCCGCATGCCGACCCGTCGCGCCGTGATGTATGCCGCCGCAGGAAGCCTCGCCGCTCCGCTCATCCCCCGGCCCGCCGCCGCAGCCACCCGGGAGCTGCGCTACCGCCTGACGGAAGATCCCGAATCCCTCTACAGCGGCCAGAGCGTCTCCCTCACCGTCAGCACCTGCCTGAACTTCCTGCATGACCGCCTCGTCTACATCGACGAGGACGGAAAGGCTCAGCCCTGGCTGGCGGAATCCTGGTCCTTCAGCGACGACAACAAGCAGATCACCTTCAAGCTGCGTCCCGGAACGAAATTCCATGACGGCACCGACTTCGATGCCGCGGCGGTGAAGTTCCACTTCGACAACATTCTCGACCCCAAGCTGGCCTCCCCGGTGCGCGGGCAGATCGCGGCGCTCGACAGCTGCGACGTGCTGGACCCGCTGACCGTCCGCCTCAGCTTCAGCCGCCCCTTCGCCGCCGCCATGATCCTGCTGGCGAGCGCCAGCTACGGCTTCAACTCGCCGGCCGCGGTGCAGAAGGCCGGACGGCAGTACGGGCGCCGCCCGGTCGGCACCGGCCCCTTCATGTTCAAGTCGTGGTCGGCGGGGAGCGAGATCGTGCTGGTGCGCAACCCGCGCTACCGGCAGCTGCGCCCCGATGCGCTGAACAAGGGCCCCGCCTATGCCGAACAGGTGACGCTGAGCGTGCTGCCCGAGGAGGGGGTCGCCTTCTCAGCGCTGCAGACGGGCGAGCTGAGCGCCGCGGAGCTGCAGACGGACACGGTGGACCGGCTGCGCCAGGACCGCCGCTTCTCCGTCGTCATCGACGACAAGGCGAAGAACATCCTGTTCATGGAGTTCTCCTTCCGGCCGCCCTTCGACGACCGGGTGATGCGCGACGCGCTCAGCCATGCCATCGACCGCGAGGCGATCCTGCGCGCCTCCTACAGCGGCTATGGCGCCGTCAACCTCAGCCCGCTCTCCCGCGGCATCCCCGGCTACGACGCCGCCGTGGCCGAGGCCCATGGCACCCCGTACGATCCGGGGAAGGCCAGGGCCCTGCTCGATCAGGCCGGCTGGACGGTGGGGCCCGGGGGGCTGCGCGCGAAGGACGGCAAGGAGGCGAAGTTCGCCATCCGCTCCTACGCCAACCCGGTGACCGACCGGGCCCTGGCGGTGATCCAGAGCAACCTCGCCGCCCTGGGCATCCAGGTCAGCATCTCCACCGCGGACTGGGGCACCTTCTACCCCTCCCTGCTGCGCGACGGCTGGGACCTGGCGCTGAACCGCTGGACCTACAGCGACCCGCTGGTGCTGACCAACCTGTTCCGCCCGCCGGGCCATCGCCGCAACCTGCCGCCCGACGAGGCGCTGACGCGGCTCCTCACCGCCGTCGACTCCACCCTGGATCCGGCGGAGCGGCAGAAGGTGGTGTCCGAGGCGCAGAAGGCGATCCTGGACCGCCGCCTGATGATCCCGATCCTCACCAACCATCAGGTGACGATCACCCAGGCGGGGCTGCAGAACTACCGGTTCGACTACCTGAACCAGGTGCTGAACGGCGACGTGCGCATGAGCGACTGGTGAGCCGCTACGCCCTGCGCCGCCTGCTGATGGCGCTGCCGGTGGTGGCGGGCATCCTGCTGGTCACCTTCCTGATCCAGGCGGTGATCCCGACCGATGCCGTCACCGCCATGTATGAGGGGCAGGTCACGGAGGAGGAGGCCGCCGAGGCGATCGCCGCCATGCGGGAGCGCTACGGCCTCGACCAGCCCTGGTATGTCCAGTTCGTCCGCTACGGCGCCAACGTGCTGCAAGGCGACTTCGGCGAGTCCATCCGCCTGCGCAAGCCGGTGGTGGAGGAGATCGGCTACCGCTTCGCCAACACCCTGACCCTGACCGGCACGGCGCTGCTGATCGGCATCGCCATCGGCGTGCCCATGGGCATCCTCTCGGCGGCGAGGAAGGACACCTGGCTGGATGTCGGCGCCATGACGGTGGGGCTGCTCGGCATCTCCATGCCCGCCTTCTTCTTCGGCCTGCTGCTGATCCTGGTCTTCGCCGTCTGGCTGCAATGGATCCCCGTGGTGCCGCGCGGGGGCGCGGCGCTGCTGCTGCCCGCCCTGACGCTGGGGCTGATCGAGGCGGCGCCGCTGTCGCGCATCGCCCGCTCCGCCATGATCGAGATCCTGCGCCGCGACCATATCCGCGCCGCCCGTTCCCGCGGGATGGGCGAGCTGGCCGTCATCTGGCGCCACGCCCTGCCGGGCACGCTGCTGGCGGTGATGACGGTGATCGGCCTGCAGTTCGGCAACCTGCTGGGCGGTGCCTTCATCATCGAGGTGATCTTCGGCTGGCGCGGCATCGGCGAGCTGGGGGTGAAGGCGATCCAGTGGCGCGACTTCGCCCTGACCCAGGCCATCATCCTGATCAGCGCCGGGGCGCATATCGGGGCCAACCTGCTCGTCGACCTGCTCTATGCCTGGATCGACCCGCGCGTGGACTACGGCCAGTGAGCCTGACCGCGGAGGCGCCGACCGCCGCGGCCCCCCTGCCGGCACGGCGCCGCGGCGGGTGGCGCTGGGTGCTCGGCCGGCTGCTGCGCAACCCCTCGGCCCGGATCGGCGGCGGGGTGCTGCTCCTCATCCTGGTCTGCGCCGCCTTCGCGCCCTGGATCGCGCCCCACGATCCGCTGGCGGTGGACACGCTGGGCCGGCTGAAGCCGCCCAGCGCCGGGCACTGGCTGGGCACGGACGAGGTGGGGCGCGACCTGCTCAGCCGGCTGGTCTTCGGCACGCGCTACTTCCTGCTGATCTGCCTGATCGCGGCCTCCATCTCGGCGGGCTGCGGCATCCTGCTCGGCCTGCTGGCCGGGGCGGGCTCGCCGCTGGCGGATACGCTGATCATGCGCTTCACCGACATGCTGCTCGCCTTCCCCTACATCCTGCTGGTGCTCGCCATCGTCGCCATCCTGGGCCCCAGCCTTTGGACCGCGATGATGGCGGTGGGGATCGCGGGCATCCCCGGCTATGCCCGGCTGATCCGCTCCGTCGCCCTGACGGTGAAGCAGGAGGAGTACGTGGAAGCGGCCCGGGCGCTCGGCGCCAGCGAGGCGCAGATCATCTTCGGCACGGTGCTGCCCAACACCATCTCGCCCCTGATCGTCTACATGTCCTACGCCACGCCGATCGCGGCGCTCTCCGCGGCGGCGCTGTCCTTCCTCGGCCTGGGGGCGCAGCCGCCCGCGCCGGAATGGGGGGCGATGCTGGTGAACTCCCGCTCCTTCCTCTTCACCGCCTGGTGGGAGGTGGCCGCGCCGGGCCTGGCCATCTTCGTCGCCATCTTCGCGATGAACCTGCTCGGCAACGGGCTGCGCGACGTGCTGGACCCCCGCGATGTCTGAGGCGCCCCTGCTGGAGGTCCGCGGGCTGCGGACGCAGTTCGGCGAGGGACCCGCGGCGGTGCGCGCGGTGAACGGCGTGGATCTGGCCGTGCACCGCGGCGAGGTGCTCGGCCTGGTCGGTGAATCCGGCTGCGGCAAGACGGTGCTGGCGCTGTCCCTGCTGCGGCTGATCGAGCCGCCGGGGCGCATCGTGGAAGGGCAGGTGCTGTTCGACGGGCAGGACGTGCTGGCGATGCGCGCCCGCGCCCTGCGCGACCTGCGCGGCCGGGACATCGCCATGATCTTCCAGCAGCCCAAGGCCAGCCTGGACCCGCTGATGCGGATCGGGGCGCAGATCGCCGAGCCGCTACGTCTGCGCGGCGGCCGCAACCGCACCGATGCCTGGCGGGAGGCGGTGTCGCTGCTCGGCTCGGTCGGCATTCCCGCCCCCGAGCAGAAGGCGCGTGCCTATCCGCATGAGATCTCCGGCGGGCAGGCCCAGCGCGTGATGATCGCCGTGGCGCTCGCGCTGCGTCCGCGCCTGCTGCTCGCCGACGAGCCGACCACGGCCCTCGACGTCACGGTGCAGGCCCAGATCCTGGCCTTGCTGCGCGACCGCTGCCGCGCGCTCGGCACGGCGCTGATCCTGGTCACGCACGATATCGGGGTGATCGCGCAGATGGCCGACCGGGTGGCCGTAATGTACGCCGGCCGGGTGGTGGAGACCGCGCCGGTGGGCCCGCTGCTCCGCAGCCCCGCGCATCCCTACACGCGCGGGCTGCTCCGCTCCGCCCCGGTCATGGGCGCGGTGCAGCCGCGCCTGCGGGAGATTCCCGGCGGCATCCCCGACCTGTCGCGCCGCATCCCCGGCTGTGCCTTCGCCCCCCGCTGCGACGGGCGGGCACAGGCGGGGGCGGCCCGCTGCGACGGCATGGCCCCGCCCCGCTTCCTGGCGCAACCGGGGCACGAGGGGCGCTGCTGGCTGCAGGCCGGGGCGCCGGAGCTGGCCCCCGCCCCGGCGGGGTGGTCGTGATGCCGGACGCGCTGCCGGCGGCGGGGCTCGGCCGCGCCGCCACCCGCGTGCCGCTGCTGCGCGCCGCCGGGCTGGTCGTGCGCTTCCCGGTGCGGGCCGGGGTGATGGGCCGCCCGGTGGCCTGGGTGCATGCGGTGGACGGCGTGGACCTGACCCTGGCGGCGGGCGAGACGCTCGGCCTGGTGGGCGAGTCCGGCTGCGGCAAGTCCACTCTCGGCCGCACGCTCCTCGCGCTGCGCCGGCCCGACGAGGGGAGCGTGGAGATCGAGGGGAAGCGCATCCTCGACCTGCCGCCCGCCGGGCTGAAGGCGGTGCGCCGCCATGCGCAGCTGGTCTTCCAGGACCCGGTGGCCTCGCTGGACCCGCGCCGGACCGTGGGGGCCTCGGTGCGTCTCGGGCTCGACCTGCACGGCATCGGCACCCGGGCGGAGCGCGAGGCGGTGGTGGCGCGGATCCTCGGCCGGGTCGGGCTGCGGCCGGAATTCGCCGACCGCTTCCCGCACGAATTCTCCGGCGGGCAGCGCCAGCGCGTCGGCATCGCCCGCGCCCTGGTGCTGGAGCCGCGGCTGCTGGTCTGCGACGAGCCGGTCTCCGCGCTGGATGTCTCCGTGCAGGCGCAGATCCTCAACCTGCTGAAGGACGTCCAGGCGGAGCGCGGCCTGGGGATGGTCTTCATCTCCCACAACCTCGCCGTGGTCGAGCACATGGCCGACCGGGTGGCGGTGATGTACTACGGCCGCATCGTGGAGCTGGCGTCGCGCGCCGCCCTCTACGAGCGGCCGCAGCACCCCTATACCCGCGCGCTGCTCGACGCCGTGCCCTCGGCCGATCCGGCGCGCCGCGTGGCGCCGCCGCCGCTGGGCGAGCCGCCCGACCCCGCCGCCCTGCCCAGCGGCTGCCGCTTCCGCTCCCGCTGCCCCATCGCCATGCCGCGCTGCGCCGAGGCCGAGCCGACGCTGCTCGACCTCGGCGGGGGGCATGGTGCCGCCTGCTGGGCGGCGCAGGCCGCCTGAACCACCCGCACCGTCCTTTCGAAAGCCCTGGCCCCATGACCGGATTGGACCTGACCCTGATCGAGCGCCGCGTGGAGGCGCTGCTCGCCCCCTGGGCGACCCGGCCCGGTCCGGGCGCCACCCTGGGCATCGTGCTGGACGGGGAGCTGGCGGTGCGGCGGCATGCGGGGCTGGCCAGCGTCGAGCACGGCGTGCCGATCGGGCCGGGGACGTGCTTCCGCATCGCCTCCGTCTCCAAGCAGTTCACCTGCGCCGCCATCCTGATGCTAGCGGAGGAGGGGAAGCTCTCGCTGGAGGACGAGGCGCGGAGCCACCTGCCCGAGCTGCCGGAGCTGTCCGACCGGATCACCGTGGCGCAGCTGATGCACAACAGCTCCGGCATCCGCGACATGCTGGAGATCATGCGCCATGGCGGCGCCGATCTCGGCACGCCCGTCCGGCCCGAGGACCTGCTGGCCGGCATCTGCCGCCAGCGGACGCTGAACTTCACGCCCGGCACGCGCTTCCTCTACAGCAATTCGAACTTCCTGCTGCTCGGGCTGATCGTGGAGCGGGTGAGCGGCGAGAGCCTGCGCGGCTTCCTCGACCGGCGCATCTTCGCCCCGCTCGGCATGCGCGACACCCGCATGACGGAGAGCGTGCAGGAAGCCGTCCCCGGCCTCGCCACCGGCTATTTCGGCGAGGCCACGACCGGCTGGTCCCGCGCCCCCCACGCCTTCCCCCTGCATGGCGAGGGCGGGCTGGTCTCCTCCGTGCAGGATCTGGCGCTGTGGGACCGCAACTTCACCACCCGGCGCGTCGGCGGCACCTGGCTGGACGGGCTGGACCGGCAGACCCCCTTCGCCAACGGCACGGAGAACCGCTATGCCCGCGGCCTGGTGGTGCGGCCCTACCGGGGGCTGCGCACGGTCAGCCATGGCGGGCTCTGGCCGGGCTACCGCACCGAGTTCCTGCGCGTGCCGGAACAGGGGGTGACGGTGATCGCCATCGCCAACCTTGCCTCGATCGACCCGAACCTGCTGGCGCACCGCGCCCTGGATGCCGTGCTGGACGGACGGCCGGGCATCCACCCCGTGCCCGCCCTGCCGAAGCGCGCGGCGCTGGCGGGACTCGAGGGGCGCTACCGCGACCCGGAGACGGATACGACGCTGGAGATCGGCTTCACCGAGGCCGGGGCGCCGACGCTGACGCTGAACGGCATGATGGTGGTGGCGGAGGCGACGGAGGATGGCCGCCTCGCCTCGCCGCGCAGCAGCAGCGTCTTCACCCTGCGCGCCGCCGGCCCCGACGCGGTGGAGGTGGAACAGGATGCGGGGGTGAAGGGGCTCTGGCACCGCGTGCCGCCCGGCGCGGCGCTGCCCGAGGGGCTGGCCGGCACCTATCGCAGCGAGGAGACGGATGCCGTCTGGACGGTGCTGGAGAAGGACGGGAAAACCTGGGTGCAGTCCCGCGGGCCGGTCGCCGTCGGCCCGCTCTGGGAGGTGGAGGCGATCGAGGGCGACCTGATCCGCGTGCACACCCCCGGTACGCTCTGGCGCATCTGGCTCGACGTGCGGGTGCAGCGCGAGGGCGGCACCATCGCCGGACTGCTGGCCAGCGGCGGCCGCGTGAAGCGCATGCGCTACCGGCGGGAGTAGGGGGGACCGGCCTCCCCCGCCCCCGGCGGGCTCCGGTTCCGCAACTCGGCTGGAATGCCGGGCCGAGCCATGCGGACGACGGGATGACCTGACCCGTTGTGCTGTGGTGTTCGGGCGGGGGACCGGGAGGGGACGCCGGCCTGCGGCATCGACGCCGTGCGTCGATCCCCGTCCCAGACCCTCCCCTGCCGGGGCCACAAGCGGGCCCCGGTCCCCGCTGGGAGTTGGCTCTACGCGGCTGCCGTCAGCCTGCGGGCTGAACCCTGACGGACGCGGACAGGCGGGACGCTGAAAGAAACATCAACGGTGTCAGCGAGTGCGGAGGCCGGTCCCGCCGAGGAGCATGGCTCCTCGGCGCATCGACCCCGTCGCAGTCGTCTGCGCGGCAGCGCCCATCGGGTCCAGGGCCCACAGGGTCCTGGCGGAGTGGGGGTACGGGGGCGAGGCGGCGCCTTGCCCCCGGGGAACGGGTGCCACGCCCCCAATGGGGGATGCACCGCGCCGCCCGCATCATGCGGCCAGTCGACGCTCCAGGCTCTCCTGCGCCAGCGCGGCCGCGGCTTCGGCGAGGCGATCCGCGGCGTCCTCCGCGCCCATCTCCAGGCAGCAGCGCTCCAGATGCGCGATCATGCGCAGCAGCGCCTCCGGCTCCCGCCGTGCGTGATCGGCCCAGAGGAGGGGGGCGATGGGCGTATCCATGGGGGGGCTCCGGGGCTCGGCGGGATTCGGCGGGGCGGGGGATACACCGCCGGCGCGGCCGCCGTCACGCATTCCTTGCAGGGCGGCCCCGGCTTCCTGTCACGGGCGGCGCATGCGAAAGGCGGCGGGACCGGGGTCCCGCCGCCTCGCTGATCCTCGTGGAAGGGTTCAGTTCGCCTTGGTCATCGCCCCGCGCTCGGTGCAGGCCCAGGAATGCTCGTGGACCAGCCCGTCATCGTGGCTGTCGTCGCGGGCCGGCACGACGACCGGGGCGGGGCGGCCCAGCGTGCTGGTGGCGGAGATGACGGCGGGCGTCGGCTCCGAGGCCCAGGAGTGGCTGTGGACCAGGCCGTCGTCGTGATCGAGGTCGTTCATGGTGTCTGCTCCTTTCGTGGCTTCGGGGGGATTACTTGGCCAGCGCCGGCTCGGCCCGGGCGGCCGGGGCGTCGTCGTGGAACTGCGCGGCCTCGGTGGAATGGGCCAGCGCGGTGGTGGAGGAGTGGCCGCCGGCCGCCGCCGTGGCGACCGCGTCGAAGTAGCCCACGCCCACCTCGCGCTGGTGGCGGACGGCGGTGAAGCCCTCGGCCTCGGCGGCGAACTCGGCCTGCTGCAGCTCGCTGTAGGCGCCCATGCCGCGGTCCCTGTAGCCGCGGGCCAGCTTGAACATGGACAGGTTCAGGCTGTGGAAGCCGGCCAGGGTGACGAACTGGAACTTGTAGCCCATGGCCGCGATCTCGCGCTGGAAGGCGGTCGCCTGCTCGACGCCCATCTTCCGCTGCCAGTTGAAGCTGGGCGAGCAGTTATAGGCGAGCATCTTGCCCGGGAACTCCTTGTGGATCGCCTCCGCGAAGGCGCGGGCGTCGTCCAGGTCCGGGTCCGAGGTCTCCCACCACAGCAGGTCGGCATAGGGAGCGTAGGCGAGGGAACGCGCGATCGCGTAGTCCTTGCCGGCACCGGGCTTGATCCGGAAGAAGCCCTCGGCGGTGCGCTCGCCGGACAGGAAGGGCCGGTCGCGCTCGTCCACGTCGGAGGTGAGGAGCTGCGCGCTCTCCGCATCGGTGCGGCAGAGCAGCACGGTGGGCACGCCCTCCACATCGGCCGCGAGGCGGGCGGCGTTCAGGGTGCGGATGTGCTGGGAGATGGGCACCAGCACCTTGCCGCCCAGGTGGCCGCACTTCTTCTCGGAGGAGAGCTGGTCCTCGAAGTGCACGCCCGCCGCGCCCGCGTCGATCATGGCGCGCATCAGCTCGTAGGCGTTCAGCGCGCCGCCGAAGCCGGCCTCCGCATCCGCCACGATCGGCGCCATGTAGTGGGTCTGGTCGTCGGCCTTGCCGTCGAACTTCTCCATCGTCGCGATCTGGTCGGCGCGGCGCAGGCTGCTGTTGATGCGGCGCACCACGTTGGGCACGGAATCCACCGGATAGAGCGACTGGTCCGGGTACATCTGGCCGGAGGTGTTGGCATCCGCCGCCACCTGCCAGCCAGAGAGGTAGATCGCCTTCAGCCCCGCCTTCACCTGCTGCAACGCCTGCATGCCCGTCAGCGCGCCCAGCGTGTTCACATAGGGCTCCTCCTTGAGGAGCTTCCACAGCCGGCGCGCGCCCTGGTCGGCCAGGGTGTGCTTCACCCGGAAGGAGCCGGCGATGCGCTCCACGTCGGCGGGGGTGTAGTCGCGGCGGATGCCGTCGAAGCGGCCCGGCTCGCTACCCGGGCCGGTGCTGCCATCGGGGGCGTAACAGGGGCCGTTGTGGTTCGGGAAGTTCATGGCGTCGTCTCCAGCAGCGTCGTTCGCTGGGTCAATAATTCACATCGCACCGCAAAAGTTCAGCCCGCAAAGCCGGTGAAACCTCGCAAACCGGTAGCCCGATTGACGGTCGTTTCTGTAAAGCCGTAAATCCTGTAAATCATGGCCCGCACCCTCATCGGCCCCACCGTCCGCCGCCTGCGGCAGGAACGGTCCCGGACGCAGCAGGCCCTGGCCTCGCGGCTGGGCATCTCGGCCAGCTACCTGAACCTGATCGAGCACGACCAGCGGCCGGTCACCGCCTCCCTGCTGCTCAAGCTGGCGGAGGTGTTCCAGGTGGACCTCACCGCCCTCTCCGGCGCGCGGGAGCGACAGGTGGAGACGGGGCTGCGCGAGGTGCTGCGCGACCCCCTCCTCGGCCTCGACGCCGTGCCGGAGGCGGAGGTGGCGACGCTGGCCCAGGGCGCGCCGACGGCGGCCAAGGCGATGCTCGCGCTCTACCGCGCCTGGCGCGTGGCGCGGGAGGATGCGGGCGGGCTGGCGCTGCCCTCCGGGCGCAAGCTGCTGCTGCCGACGGAGGAGACGCGCGACTTCTTCCACGACCGCGCCAACCACTTCCCCGCGCTGGAGGAGGCGGCGGAGGCGATCGGGCGCGAGCTGCCCGACGCCCCGGCCGAGCTGAACCACGCCATCGCGGAGCGGCTGCGCGGCCGGCACGGCCTGTCCATCATGGTCGGCCCCACCGAGGGCACGCTGCGCCGCTACGACCCTGCCTCGCGCCGGCTGGACCTGTCGGAGGAGCTGCCGCGCGAAAGCCGCGGCTTCCACATGGCCTTCCAGCTCATGCTGATCGAGGCGCGCGACGCGGTGGAGGGCATCGTCGCCGCCGCGGCGCCCAGCACCCAGGAGGCGGGCAGCCTGATCCGCATCGGCCTGCTGAACTACGCCGCCGCCGCGCTGCTGATGCCCTATGAACGCTACCGCGAGGCGGCCGCCGCGCTGCGCCACGACCTCGACCGGCTGGCGGCGCGCTTCGGCGTCTCCTTCGAGCAGGCCTGCCAGCGCCTCACCACGCTGCAACGCGACGGCGCGCGCGGGGTGCCGTTCTTCTTCCTGCACGTCGATCCCGCCGGCAACGTCGGCAAGCGCTTCAGCGCGGCGGGCTTCCCCTTCGCGCGCTTCGGCGGCTCCTGCCCGCGCTGGATGGTGCACGGCGCCTTCTCGACGCCCGGCGTGCTGCGGGTGCAGCCGGTGGAGCTGCCGGACGGCGCCGCCTTCCTCACCATCGCCCGCACCGTGGAGGGCCGCGCTGCGCGCTGGGGCGAGCCGGTGCCCGTCCACGTCGTCGCCCTGGGCTGCGAGATCGGCCGCGCGGAGGAGGTGGTCTACGCCGACGGCCTCGACCTGGACCGGGCGCGGGTGGGGATCGGCCTGTCCTGCCGCCTCTGCGACCGCGCCGAATGCCGCAGCCGCGCCTTCCCGCCGCTGGAGCACCGACTCGCCCTCGATCCGGCCGTGGCAGGCTCGGCGCCCTACCGTTTCCGGACGCCGGAGCCGGGACGGGAACGCTGATCCCGCCGCACTCCGGATTGGCGGCCCGGGGTCGATGAGTGGCCTCGGCGCTCGTGGCCCGGGGGCAAGGCTCTGCCTCGCCCCCGATACCCCCACTCCGCCAGGACCCTGCGGGCCCTGGACCCGATCAGTGCTGCCGCGCGGATGACTGCGACGGGGTCGAGGCGCCGAGGAGCCATGCTCCTCGGCGGGTATGGCCGCAGCATTCGCTGACGTCTGCTGAGCTTTTACAGAGTCCCGCCTGTCCGCGCGCTGTCAGGGTTCAGCCCGGAGGCTGACACCCACCGCACAGAACCAACTCCCAGCGGGGACCGGGGCTCGCTTGTGGCCCCGGCGGGGGAGGGTCCGGGACGGGGATCGACGCACGGAGTCGATGCCGCAGGCCGGCGTTCCCTCCCGGTCCGCCGCCGGATCGGGAAGCATCGTTTCGGCGCTCCTCGCATCGGGTGCCGGCCCCGGCAGCCCGAATCTTGTTCGAAACGATAGGTGATGCCCGTTTTGCGGGCGAGGTACGCGCCATCTGCAACCGCTGGCCGGCGCCACCGGCGCCTGGCCCGGAAAGGAGAAGGGCACCGGCAGGTTCCCCCGCCGGTGCCCTTCCGGTTCCGCCCGCAGATGGCGGGCGGCTCAGGGGTGGGCGGTCAGCCCAGGCGCTCGCCGTGCAGGACGACGTCGAGGCCCTCGCGCTCCTCCTCCTCGCTGACGCGCAGGCCGACGATCACATCCACGATCTTGAGCAGGATCCAGCTCGCGATCGCGGTGTAGATGAAGGTGGCCGCCACCGCGTAGAACTGGGTGATCAGCTGCGCGACCGAGCCGACCGTGCCGTCCGGCGCGGCGGTGGTGGCCGAGAGCGGGCCGTAGGAGAAGACGCCCGTCAGCAGCGCGCCGACGATGCCGCACAGGCCGTGCACGCCGAAGGCGTCCAGGCTGTCGTCGTAGCCGCACCAGTGCTTCAGCGCGGTGGCGCCCCAGAAGCCGGTCAGGCCGGCGATCACGCCGATGACCAGGGCCGGGATCGGCAGGACGAAGCCGGCCGCCGGGGTGATGGCAACGAGGCCCGCGACGGCGCCGGAGATGGCGCCCAGCACCGAGGGCTTGCCCTTGAGGATCCACTCCGCGAAGACCCAGGCCAGGGTCGCGGCGGCCGCGGCCACCTGGGTCACCAGCATGGCCATGCCCGCGCGCCCGCCGGCGCCGCCGGCCGAGCCCGCGTTGAAGCCGAACCAGCCCACCCACAGCATGGAGGCGCCGATGACGGCGAAGGCCAGGTTGAAGGGGGAGAGGTTGTCGTGCCCCAGGCCCACGCGCTTGCCCAGCACCACGGCGCAGACCAGGCCGGCCACACCCGCGTTGATGTGCACCACCGTGCCGCCGGCGAAGTCCAGCGCGCCGAGGGCGAAGATCCAGCCGTTCGGGTGCCACACCCAGTGCGCGATCGGCGCGTAGATGACCAGCAGCCAGAGGATGGTGAAGAGCACCATCGCCGAGAACTTCATGCGCTCGGCATAGGCGCCGGTGATCAGCGCCGGCGTGATGATCGCGAAGGTCATCTGGAACATCACGAAGACGGTCTCGGGGATGGTGAAGGCCACCGCGCCGTCGCCCGTGCCCAGGCTGAAGGGGCTGTTCCAGTTCTCCGCCACGCCGTTCAGCAGCAGCTTGGACAGGTCGCCGACATAGGCGTTGCCCTCGCCGAAGGCGAGGCTGTAGCCGGCCACCATCCAGACGATCGTCGCGATCGCGGCGATCGCGAAGGACTGCATCAGCGTCGCCAGCACGTTCTTCTTGCGCACCATGCCGGCGTAGAACAGCGCCAGGCCCGGGATGGTCATCATCAGCACCAGCGCGGTGCTGGTCAGCATCCAGGCCGTGTCGCCCGTGTCGACCGTGGCCGCGGCGGCCGGCGCGGCCTCGGCCGCGGCCTCGGTTCCCGGGGTCACCTGCGCCAGGGCGGGAAGCGCCAGCAACAGGGCCGGGAGCGCCGCGGCCAGGCCACGGGCTGGAATTCGCATCGTTGTCTTGTCCTTCATGTCCGTCTGCCTCGCGGCTTCCCTCACAGCGCCGCGCTGTCGGTTTCGCCGGTGCGGATGCGCAGCGCCCGCTCCAGGTCCACGACGAAGATCTTGCCGTCGCCGATCTTGCCGGTCCGCGCCGTGTTGGCGATGGCCTCGACCACCGCGTCCACCATGTCGGACGCGACCGCGACCTCGATCTTCAGCTTCGGCAGGAAGCTCACATGGTACTCCGCGCCACGGTAGATCTCGGTCTGGCCCTTCTGCCGGCCGAAGCCCTTCACTTCCGTCACGGTCAGCCCCTGCACGCCGAGCGGAGTGAGCGCCTCGCGCACCTCGTCCAGCTTGAAGGGCTTGATGATCGCCATCACCAGCTTCATCACGCCGCGGCCCCCTTTCCTCCGCAGCCGCAACGGGATGCGAAGGGCGTGCCACGGTCGTTACAACCGGCGCGCCCGCACGGAATAAGCCGGGCCCGGCCCCTTGGCCTGCGAGGCAGACTGCTCAAATGCTGGGCAGCGGGGCAGGAAGGGGGCAAGCACGGCCATGCGGCAGGACAGCGCGGTTGAGGTCTGCGTGATCGGCGCGGGGCCGGTGGGCGCGACGCTCGCCGCGACGCTGGCCGCCGCCGGGGTGGCGACGGCGGTGGTCGATGCCGCGCCGCTGCCGCCGATGGAGCTGCCCGCCTTCGACGGCCGCGCCTATGCCATCGCCCGCAGCAGCCGCAACCTGCTGGAGGCCGCGGGGGTCTGGGCGGCGCTGCCGTCGGCGCCGGGCCCGATCCGGGAGATCCGGGTGACGGATGGCCGCCCGGGCGAGCCGCCCTCGCGCCTGCGGCTGCACTTCGATGCCCGGGAGGCCGGGGAAGGCGCCTTCGGGTGGATGGTCGAGGCGCGGGCGCTGCGGGTCGCGCTGAACCGGGTCCTCCATGCGCAGTCCGGGCCACGGGTCTTCGCGCCCGCCAGCCCGGCGGTGACGCGCGACGCGGCCGGGGCGCTGGTCCGCCTGCCGGATGGCACGCGAATCGCGGCGCGCCTGGTGGTGGGGGCGGAGGGGCGGGACAGCCCCCTCCGCCGGGCCGCGGGGATCGGCGCGGCGCGGCTGGACTACGGCCAGACCGGCCTGGTCCTGGCCATCGCGCACGAGCGGCCGCATGGCGGCGTGGCGCTGGAGCACTTCCTGCCGAACGGCCCCTTTGCCCAGCTCCCGCTGGCGCCCACGCCGGAGCATCCGCACCTCTCCTCCCTCGTCTGGTCCGAGCGCACGCCCCTCGCCCGGCACTTCCTGGCCCTGGACGACGACGCCCTGGAGCGGGAGGTGGCGCGGCGCCTGGGCGGCCATCTGGGGGCGGTGCGGGTGATCGGCCGGCGCTGGTCCTACCCGCTGGCGGCGATGCAGGCCGCGCGCTTCGTGGACACCCGGCTGGCCCTGGTCGGGGACGCCGCGCATGGCATCCATCCGATTGCCGGCCAGGGGCTGAACCTGGGCTTTCGCGATGCCGCCGCCCTGGCGGAGGCCACCATCGCCGCGCTCCATGCCGGCCAGGACCCCGGCGGCCCCGTGGCGCTCGCCCGCTACCAGGCGGCGCGGCGGCCGGACGCGCTGCTGATGCTCGGCGCCACCCATGCGCTGGAGCGGCTCTTCGGCAACGACCTGCCGCCCTTGCGCCTGGCCCGCCGCCTGGGCATCGCGGCGGTGGACCGGCTGCCGCCGGTCAAGCGGTTCTTCGCCCGCCGGGCCATGGGATTCGGCGGCGGGACGCTCGCCGGGCTGCTGGAGGGGCGGGGGCTGCTGCCGCCCGGATCCGTGGCGGCGGGGACGCGCTGACCGCTTTCCTGCCCACCTCCGCCCGATTCGGGTAAGCTTGCGGTTGTCGGCTTCGTGATTTCCGTTCACCAGACAGAACGGAGCGACGGGCGAGGCCGGGAGGCGGGTATGCTCGAGGTGACACTGGGGACGCGGGCGGGGGCCTGGGCGCTGCTGGACGACATCCTGGCCGGCAGCCGGGACCTCGTGGGCGTATGGGAGAACTGGCCCCGACTCTTCGAGCTGAGCCGCGACATCCTGCTCCGCCACGGCGAGGCCGGGGTGGCGCTGCTGCGCGAGCATCCCGTGGCGGCCTTCACCCGCGAATGCCCGCTGACCAACTGGTCCTGGCACCGGCCGCGCGGCTATCCCAACGATGCCCGCCTGTCGGACTTCTTCTACGGCCACGGCAGCATCGCCGAATCCGTCAGCGGAGCCTCGCCGCGCGGCCAGGACCTTCTGGCCTTCCACCAGCAGGGCGGGCTGGCCGAGGCGATCCGCGAGCGGCGCGCCCTGCTCGCACGCCTGGTGGACAGCACGGCGGAGCGGGTGGGCGAGGCGGAGGTGCTGACCCTCGGCGCCCAGCACCTGCGGGAAGCGGCGCTGGTAAGCCACGCCACGGAGCTGCGACGCTGGGTCGCGCTGGACCGCGACGCGGAGACGGCCGAGGAGATCGCGGACGCCTTCGCCGACCTGCCGGCGCTGACCGCGCTGCCGATCTCCCTGGAGCGCACGATGCTCCACCCGCTGGAGTTCGGGCGCTTCGACCTGGTCTATGCCGCCACGGGCTGCGAGTACCTCGCCGACCGGGAGGCGCGCCGGCTGGTGGAGGCGATGTTCGCGGTGCTCAAGCCCGGTGGCCAGGCCCTCCTCGCCAGCCTGCAGCCCGACCTGCCGGAGCTCGGCTACATGACCGCCTACATGGACTGGCGGCCGGCGCTGCGCGGCGAGGCGCAGCTCCGCAGCCTGCTGGACTGCATCCCGGACGCCGCCTGCACGCGCAAGTCGGTCTTCTCCGGCTGCAACGGGCGCATCGCCTATGCGCTGCTGGAGCGGGCGGGGGACCGGGGCCGCCGGCCCCGCGCCGTCCCCGGCGGGGCCCCGGCCCCGCCCTGGGACCGGCCGGCAGGCTGAGGCAGGGGCGGCTCGCCGCCCCGGTACCGGGACGGCGCGATCTGCCCTAGCCTCGCCGCATGCTGGAACTCGCCATCGTCCTTCTCCTGGTCATGCTCAACGGCGTCTTCGCGCTGTCCGAGCTCGCCGTGGTCTCGTCCCGGCCGCGGCGGCTGCAGGCCATGGAGGCGGAGGGGCGGCGCGGCGCGGCCTCCGCCCTGGCGCTGGCGCGCGATCCGGGGCGCTTCCTCTCCACCGTGCAGATCGGCATCACCCTGGTCGGCATTCTGGCCGGCGCCTATTCCGGCGAGGCGCTGGGCGGGCGCCTCGCCGCCTGGCTGCAGGCGCAGGGGCTCTCCGCCGCGGTGGCGCAGCCGCTGGGCTTCGGGCTGGTGGTGGCGCTGGTCACCTACCTCTCCATCGTCATCGGCGAGCTGGTCCCGAAGCGCTTCGCCCTGCGCAACCCGGAGGGCCTGGCCTGCACGGTGGCGCCGATCATGTCCGTCATCTCCCGCATCGCGGCGCCGCTGGTCTCCCTGCTGGACAGCTCGACCGGCCTGGTCTTCCGCCTGCTGGGCGTGGGCCCCGAGGAGGAGAGCAAGGTGACGGACGAGGAGATCCGCTCCCTCGTCGCCGAGGCCGAGGGCGCCGGCACCATCGAGCCGGCGGAGCGCCGCCTGATCAGCGGGGTGATGCGGCTGGGCGACCGGCCGGTCCGGGGGGTGATGACGCCGCGCACCGACATCGACTGGCTGGACGCCGATGCCGACGAGGCGAAGGTGCGCGAGGTGCTGACCACCACCCCGCATTCCCGCCTCCCCGTCTCCAGCGGCCCGGGCGGCGAGATGATCGGGGTGGTGCAGACCCGCGAGATGCTGGCCCGGGCCCTGGCCGGGGAGAGGCTGGACGTGCGCGCCCATGTCCGGCCCGCCCCGGTCATCCCCGACACCGCCGACGCGCTGGATGCGCTGGACGTGCTGCGCGAGGCGGAGGTGCCGATGGCGCTGGTCCATGACGAGTACGGCCATTTCGAGGGGGTCGTGGTCCCTGCCGACCTGCTGGAGGCCATCGCCGGCGTCTTCCGCGCCGACATGGAGCCGGAGGAGGAGGAAGGCGCGGTGCAGCGCGACGACGGATCCTGGCTGCTCGCCGGCTGGCTGCCCGCGGACGAGATGGCCGAGCACCTCGGCGTGCGGCTGCCGGAGAACCGCGACTACCAGACGGTGGCCGGCCATGTCCTGGCCGCCTTCGGCCGCCTGCCCGCCGTGGGCGAGCACGTCGAGGTGGGCGGCTGGCGCTTCGAGGTGGTGGACCTGGACGGCAACCGCATCGACAAGGTCCTGGCCAGCGAGGTCACAGCGTCGTCCGCGCCCCGGCTGCATCGCAAGGCAGGAGTCCTGCCGGCCGGCCGGAGTGGCTGATCCGGACGGCGGGATGCCGTGATCCGTGTCGGCACGGGGGCGCCCGTGGCCCGGGGGCAAGGCTCTGCCTCGCCCCCGTACCCCCACTCCGCCAGGACCCTGCGGGCCCTGGACCCATTTGGCGCTGCCGCGGGACAGCCTGATACGGGGTCGAGGCGCCGAGGAGCCATGCTCCTCGGCGGGACCGGCCTCCGCACTCGCTGACGCGCTCTGAAGCTTTATTCAGAGTCCCGCCTGTCCGCGCTCCGTCAGGGTTCAGCCTGCAGACTGATACCTACCGCACAGAACCAACTCCCAGCGGGGACCGGGGCCCGCTTGTGGCCCCGGCAGGGGAGGGTCTGGGAGGGGACGGCGTCCCCTCCCGGTCCGCCGCCGGAACACGACAGCACAACGGGTCAGATCATCCCGCCGCCGGTATGACCACCGGCAGGCTGACCTCCGGCGGGCGGGCCCTCGGGCGGCCGGCCGGGATGCGGCGGCGCACGCGATCCGGCAGGGCCGGTTCACGCGCCCGGACGAAGCCTGCCCTCGGCGCGCTGCTCCAGGGGCAGCCGCAGCACCAGAGCGTCCGAGCCGTCGGCGTAGTAGCGTCGGCGCCGTCCCACCTCGCCGCACCCCAGTGCCGCATAGAGCGCCCGTGCGGGGGCATTGGCCTCCGAGACTTCGAGGAACAGCGCCGCCGCCCCCCGCCGCGCCGCCTCGGCCGCGGCGGCCGCGACCAGCGCCCCGCCCAGACCGCGCCGACGGGCGGCGGGATGGACGGCCAGGGTCAGCACCTCCGCCTCGTCCGCCACGGCGCGGGCCATGACGAAGCCGCTCTCCAGGCGGAGGGCAAAGGCGCCGGGCATCTCCAGCATCAGCCGCAGCGCGTCCGGGCCCCAGGCCTCGCCCACCGGGAAGGCGGCGGCATGCAGCGGCGCCAGCGCCCCGGCCTCCTCCTGCCCCACCAGGCGCGGGACGGGGTCTGCGCCGCCCGCCTCGCCCCGTGCCGTCGCAGCCCCCGTCACCCGTCCCTCCGGTCCGCATCCCTTGCCGCATGCGCTCTAGCATGCGGCCTGGAGGCGGGGTCCATGCCCGTGGGCGGGGCCGTGCCGCGGCCACGCGGACCGGCGGCCCCCTCGCCCCGGACCCCGGGGAGGGCAGGGCGGCCATGCTGACGCGGTGCAGCGAACGGCTGGACTTCGGCCGCCCGCCCCGCCACGATCCGTCAGGCGGTGCGCCCCCGCCGCGATGCAACCGGTTTCCGCTAGGCGAGAGACGGCTTCGGACATGAATGATGGGATGGTCGCCGTCCCCGCCAGGAACGCGGAGGCCGGGCTGGACGGGCTCGAGGCGAGTCTCGGCCGCGCCGCCCGCGCCCTGCTCGACGTGCAGCGGCCGGACGGGCACTGGGTCTTCGAGCTGGAGGCGGACGCCACCATCCCGGCCGAGTACGTGCTGCTGCGCCACCACCTGGGCGAGCCGGACGACCTGGAGCTGGAGCGGCGGATCGGCAACTACCTCCGCCGCATCCAGGGCGGGCATGGCGGCTGGCCGCTGTTCCATGGCGGGGCCTTCGACCTCAGCGCGTCGGTGAAGGCCTATTTCTGCCTGAAGATGATCGGCGACGACCCGGCGGCGCCCCACATGGCGCGCGCCCGGGCGGCGATCCTGGCCCATGGTGGCGCGGCGCGGGCCAATGTCTTCACCCGCATCCTCCTCGCCCTGTACGGGGAGCTGCCCTGGACCCGCATCCCCACCATCCCGGTGGAGATGGTACTGCTGCCGCGCTGGTTCCCCGTCCACCTCTCCAAGATGTCCTACTGGGCGCGCACCGTGCTGGTGCCGCTGCTGGTGCTGCAGGCGAGGCGCGCCCGCGCCCGCAACCCGCGCGGCGTGCGCATCCCCGAGCTGTTCCGGTCCAGCCGCTTCCCGCTGCGGCGCGGGCGCCAGCATCACCACAGGGGCTGGGCGCTGTTCTTCAACGGTTGCGACGTGGCGCTGAAGGCGGCCGAGCCGCTCTGGCCGGAACGGCTGCGCGGGCGCGCCATCCGCCGCTGCGTGGAGTTCGTGACGGAGCGGCTGAACGGCGAGGACGGGCTCGGCGCGATCTATCCCGCCATGGCCAATGCGGTGATGATGTACGACGTGCTGGGCTATCCGCCCGAGCATCCGGACCGCGCCACCGCCCGCCGCGCCGTCGAGAGGCTGCTGGTGATCGGCGAGGACGAAGCCTATTGCCAGCCCTGCGTCTCGCCCGTCTGGGATACGGCGCTGGCCGCCCATGCGATGATGGAGGTCGGCGGCGCCCCCGCCGAGGCCGCCGCCCTGCGCGCCCTCGCCTGGCTCAAGCCCCTGCAGGAGCTGGAGGCGGTGGGCGACTGGGCCGTGCAGCGCCCCGGGCTGCGCCCCGGCGGCTGGGCCTTCCAGTACCGCAACGCGCACTATCCCGATCTCGACGACACCGCCGTGGTGGTGATGGCGATGGACCGCGCGCGTCACGGGCTGGACGCGAACGGCTACGACGAATCCATCGCCCGCGGCGCCGAATGGACCATGGGGCTGCAAAGCCGTGACGGCGGCTTCGGCGCCTTCGACGCCGACAACGACAACCACTACCTGAACAACATCCCCTTCGCCGACCACGGCGCGCTGCTGGACCCGCCCACGGCCGATGTCAGCGCCCGCGTCATCAGCATGATGGCGCAGCTCGGGGAGAAGCCGGACAGCCCGCGGATGCGGGACGCGCTGGCCTATCTGCTGCGCGAGCAGGAAGCGGATGGCAGCTGGTTCGGCCGCTGGGGGGTGAACTACATCTACGGCACCTGGTCCGCCCTCTGCGCGCTCAACGCGGCCGGGCTGGAACCGCAGCACGCGGCCATCGCCCGCGCGGCCGCCTGGCTCGCCGGCATCCAGAACGCGGATGGCGGCTGGGGGGAGGACTGCGCCAGCTATGGCCTCGACTACGCCGGCTACCGGCCCTACCCCTCCACCGCCTCGCAGACGGCCTGGGCGCTGCTGGGGCTGATGGCGGCGGGGGAGGTGGATTCGCCCGCCGTGCGGCGCGGCGTCGCCTGGCTGCAACAGCATCAGGACGCGGACGGGCTCTGGAGCCAGGAAGCCTATACGGGCGGCGGCTTCCCGCGCGTCTTCTACCTCCGCTACCACGGCTATCCGAAGTTCTTCCCGCTCTGGGCCCTCGCGCGCTACCGCAACCTCCGCCGTGGCAACGCCGCCCGGCCGGCCCACGGGATGTGAGAGGCAGCGTCGCTCCCCGGTCAAGGGGGGACGGCTCCTCCCTGCCCCTCCCAGACCCTCCCCTGTCGGGGCCACAAGTGGGCCCCGGTCCCCGCTGGGAGCCTGGTGCTGCGTGGCTGCCGTCAGCCTGCGGGCTGAACCCTGACGGTACGCGGACAGGCGGGACCCTGAAAAAGCTTCAAAGGCGTCCGCGAGTGCGGCGGCCGTACCCGCCGAGGAGCCAAGCTCCTCGGCGCTGTGACCCCGTCGCAGACTGTCCCGCGGCAGCACTGATCGGGTCCAGGGCCCGCAGGGTCCTGGCGGAGTGGGGGTATCGGGGGCGAGGCAGAGCCTTGCCCCCGGGCCACGGGTGCCCCGCCGGCCCGGATCAGGGCATCGCACCGCCCGTATCAGCGGGGTCCGGAGCCTTGCCCCGGGCCACGGGCGCGCCGTGAGGCTCCTCGTCGTCACCGGCCTGCGCCGCGAGGCCCGCATCCTGTCCGGCCCGGGCATCGAGACCGTTGCCGGCGGGGGCGATGCCGCCCGGCTGGAGGCGGTGCTGGGGGATGCCGTGCGGATCGCGCGGGGCGTGATCAGCCTGGGCATCGCGGGGGCGCTGGCGCCGGGGCTGGCACCGGGCGACTGGGTGGTGGCGGAGGCGGTGCTGGACGGGGCCGAGGCGATCCCGGCCGACGCGGCGTGGCGCGACCGGCTGGCGGCGGCGCTGCCCGGGGCGCGGACCGGGCTGCTGCTGGGCAGCGACACGATGGTGGCGGATGCGGCCGCGAAGGCCGCGCGGCATGCGGCGACGGGGGCCATCGCCGTGGACATGGAATCACACGTCGCGGCGCGGGTGGCGCGGCGGCACGGGGTGCCCTTCGCGGCCGCGCGGGTGGTGTCGGACGCGGCGGATCGCGACCTGCCGCCGGCCGCGCGGGTGGGAATGCGGCCGGATGGGGGAATGGACCTGCCGGCCGTGCTGCGCGCGCTGGCGGCACGGCCGGGGCAGTTGCCCGCCCTGCTGCGGACGGGGTGGGAGGCGGAGCGGGCCTTCTGCGCGCTACTCCGCGGCCGGAAGGCTCTCGGGCCGGGACTCGCCGCTGCCTGAGCGGGTGACGCGCACGCGCGGACCGTGCTTGGCCGCGCGGGGCTGGGCGCGGATTTCCGCCAGCTTCTTCTCCACATGGCCGGAGAAGACGAACTCCGCCGGGCGCTGGTCGTCGAGCGGGATGTCCTGTGCCATCGGCCCTTCCGTGCGCACGCCGCGCAGGGTGACGGCCAGGGCCTTGAGGGGGTTCCTCACCATGTCCTGCACCGCCGAGGCCTCGAAGCCGGAATGGACCATGCAGTCGGCGCACTTCTCATAGTGGCCGACGCCGTACTTGCCCCACTCCGTGTCGTCCATCAGCTCCCGGAAGGTCCTGGCGTAGCCCTCGCCCAGCAGGTAGCAGGGCTTCTGCCAGCCGAAGACGGTGCGGGTCGGGTTGCCCCAGGGCGTGCAGCGGTACGCCTCGTTGCCGGCCAGGAAGTTCAGGAACATGCGGCTCTGGGTGAAGGGCCAGGCCTTGCCGCCGCGCCCGCGCGACAGGATGCCGCGGAACAGCTCCTTGGTCTTCGTGCGGTTCAGGAAGTGCTGCTGGTCCGGCGCGCGCTCATAGGCATAGCCGGGCGAGACGGTGATGCCGTCCAGCCCGATCGCCTTCATCTCGTCGAAGAAGGCCGCCGTCTGCGCCGGGTCGGCGTCGTTGAACAGGGTGCAGTTGATGCTGACCTGGAAGCCCTTGGACTTCGCCAGCCGGATCGCCTCCACGGCCTTGTCGTAGACGCCCTCCTGGCACACCGACCTGTCGTGCATCGCCTGGTTGCCGTCGAGGTGGATGGACCAGGTGAAGGCGGGGCTGGGCGTGTAGTCGTCGATCTTCTTGGCCAGCAGCAGGGCGTTGGTGCAGAGGATGACGAACTTCTTCCGCGCCAGGAAGCCGCGCACGATCTCCGGCATGTCCCGGTGCAGCAGCGGCTCGCCGCCGGCGATGGAGACGACGGGCGCGCCGCACTCGTCGATCGCCGCCATGCAGTCCTCGACGGAGAGGCGCTGGTTCAGGATCTCGTTCGGGTAGTCGATCTTGCCGCAGCCGGCGCAGGCCAGGTTGCAGCGGAACAGCGGCTCCAGCATCAGCACCAGCGGGTAGCGCTTCCGTCCGGTGACCTGCTGCTTGAGCAGGTAGGCCCCGATCCGGGCCGCCTGCATCAGGGGAATGCCCAACGCGATCTATCCTTGCTGCGCGGCGCCGGCGGCCGCCGGCGTCCGGAGTTCGACGGGGAGGCGGAACTCGACCTCCTCCCGCAGCCCGCTCATCGGCTGCACCTCGATCTCGGCGTGGCGGCGGAGCGCCGCGATCACGTCGAGCACCAGCTCCTCGGGGGCCGAGGCGCCGGCGGTCAGCCCGACCGTGCCTACCCCATCCAGCCAGGCCGGGTCCAGTTCGCCGCCATCGGCGATGAGGTGGCTCGGCAGCCCGTACTCCGCCCCGATCTCCCGCAGGCGGTTGGAGTTGGAGCTGTTGCGGCCGCCCACCACCAGCAGCAGGTCCACCTGGGCACAGAGGTCTCGCACGGCGGACTGGCGATGCTGGGTGGCATAGCAGATGTCCGACACCTCCGGCCCCTCCAGGTCGCGGAAGCGTGCCTTCAGCGCCGCGATCACCCCGCGCGTGTCGTCCACGCTGAGCGTCGTCTGGGTGACGTAGGCGATGGGCGTGTCCATGGGCAGGTCGAGCGCCGCGACCTCCTCGACACTGGAGACGAGGTGAACCCGCGCGTCGATCTGGCCGATCGTGCCCTCCACCTCCGGATGGCCGGCATGGCCGATCAGCACCAGGGTCCGCCCGCGCGCGACGTAGCGCTTGCCCTGCATGTGCACCTTGGCCACCAGCGGGCAGGTGGCGTCCAGCACCGGCAGGCCGCGGCCTGCCGCGTCGTCGATGACCGACTGGGCGACGCCATGCGCGCTGAAGATGGTCACCGCCCCGTCCGGAATCTCGGACAGGTCTTCCACGAAGACGGCGCCCTTGCGGCGCAGCGCCTCCACCACGTGGCGGTTGTGCACGATTTCGTGACGGACATAGACCGGCGCCCCGAACCGCTCGAGCGAACGCTCCACGATCTCGATGGCACGGACGACCCCGGCGCAGAAGCCGCGAGGCTGGGCAAGGAGAACCCGCATGCAGGCCATTCCTCCGGTGGCGGAGACTGCGTTCGGATGCCCGGCGATGCTGGCGGTCCCGAAGCGAGGATAGGTCGGGGCCCCCCGGCCCGGAAGCCCGTTTCGCAGGGTCGAAGACGCGGGTGGGGCGGGCGCGCCGGATTCGGGCCGCCGCGACAGGCCAGGCCGGGCCGGGGTTGACGCCGGGCGGCAGGGCAGGGGAGTGGGCGGCCCCAGCCTGAGGGGAGCCTCGCCCTGCCTGTCCCGGACCCGCATTCCGCCCCCGCCTCGGACCCCCTGTCGGCTCCCGCATCGGCCGGCGCGCGGCTGCTCGGACGGATCGTCGCGGCCAGCGCGGCCCGCCCCTGGCTGGTCCTGCTGCTCGGCCTGCTGCTGGCCGCCGGGTCGCTGGCCTATGGCGCGCGGCACTTCGCCATGACCGCCGACACGGCGGAGCTGATCGACCCCGGCCTGGACTGGCGCCAGCGCGAGATCGCCTGGGACCAGGCCTTCCCGCAGCAGGTGGACGTCACCCTGGCGGTGATCGACGGCGCCACGCCGGAGCTGGCGGCCGCGGCGGCGGAGCGGCTGGCCACGGCGTTGCGGGCACAGCCGGGGATGTTCCGCAGCGTGCGGGAGCCGGGCGGCGGGCCCTTCTTCGCCCGCCACGGCCTGCTGCTGCTGCCGCTGGAGGAGGTCCGCGCGCGGATGGAGCAGCTGGTCCGGGCCCAGCCCTTCCTGGGGCCGCTGGCCGCCGATCCCAGCCTGCGCGGCGTCCTGGGGGCGGTGGGGCTGCTGCTGGAGGGGGTGGAGCGGGGGCAGGCGTCGCTGGGCGACGTCGCCCCGGCGCTGGACGGGCTGGCCGGGAGCTTCGCCGCGGCGGCCGAGGGCCGGCCGGCCTTCTTCTCCTGGCAGGCGCTGGTCGAGGGGCGCGCGCCCGGCCTGCGCGAGACGCGCCGCTTCGTGCTGGTGCAGCCGGTGATGGACTTCACGGCGCTGGAGCCGGGAGCGGCGGCGAGCGAGGCGATCCGTGCCACCGCCGCCTCGCTGGGCCTGGCGCCGGAGCAGGGCGTGACGGTCCGCCTGACCGGCCCGGTGCCGCTGGCGGACGAGGAGTTCGTCACCCTGGCCGAGAACTGGCAGCTGGTGACGGGTGCCATGCTGCTGGCCCTGGTTGGCATCCTGTGGCTGGCCGTCCGCTCCGGGCGCACCGTCGCGGCGATCCTGGCGACCACGCTGATCGGGCTGGCAGCCACCGCCGGCCTCGGCCTCTGGGCGGTCGGCCGCTTCAACCTGATCTCCGTCGCCTTCATCCCGCTCTTCGTCGGGCTGGGGGTGGATTTCAGCATCCAGCTCAGCGTCCGCACGCTGGCGGAGCGCCTCTCGCGCCCCGGGCTGCGGGAGGCGCTGGAGGCGGCGGGGCGGGGCGTCGGCGGCGGGCTGGCGCTGGCGGCGGCCGCCATCGCCCTGGGGTTCTTCGCCCTGCTGCCGACCAGCTTCGTGGGCGTGGCGGAGCTGGGCGCGATCGCCGGGCTGGGGATGGTGGTGGCCTTCCTGCTCTGCCTCACCCTGCTGCCCGCGCTGCTGGTGCTGCTGCGGCCCGCGCCGGACGCGCTGGCGGAGGCGGGCTTCCCCGCCCTGGCCCCGATGGAGGCGGCGCTGGCACGGCACCGGCGCGCGGTGCTGGCCGTCTCCGCCCTGGCCGCGCTCGGCTCGGCCGCGCTGCTGCCCTGGCTGCGCTTCGACTTCAACCCGATGCACCTGCGCAGCCCGCATGTGGAGTCGATGGCGACGCTGCACGACCTGATGCGCGACCCGGAGCGCACGCCCAACACCATCAACGTGCTGCTGCCCTCGCCGGCGGAGGCGGAGGCGATGGCCCGCCGGCTGGAGGCGCTGCCGGAGGTGGCGGGCACCCTCACCCTGGCCACCTTCGTGCCGGCGCAGCAGGAGGAGAAGCTGGCCGCCATCGCCGATGCCGCGATGCTGCTGGAGCCGGCGCTGGAAGCCGCCGCGCCGCCCGCGCCGCCCGACGACGCCGCCCTGGCGCGGCGGATGGCGGAGACCGCGGCGGCACTGCGCCGGGCGGCGGGGCAGGGGGACAGCGACCCGCCCGCCGCCGCGGCCCGGCGCCTGGCCGTGGCGCTGGAGCGTCTGGCGGGCGGCCCGCCGGAGGCGCGCGCCGCGGCCGCCCAGGCCGTCGTGGCGCCGCTGGAGGTGCTGCTCGGCCAGCTCCGGGCGCTGCTCCAGGCCGGGCCGGTGACGCGCGAGAGCCTGCCCCCCGACCTGGTGGCCGACTGGGTGGCGCGTGACGGGCGCTACCGGGTCGAGGCGCTGCCGCGCGGCGATTCCGCGGACAACGCGGTGCTGCTCCGCTTCTCCGACGCGATCCTGGCTCTCGCGCCCGAGGCGGTGGGGCCGCCCATCTCCATCCGCGAGGCCGGCGGCATGGTCGTCACCGCCTTCCTGCAGGCCGGGGCCCTGTCCGGCCTCGCCATCGTGCTGCTGCTGGCGCTGGTGCTGCGGCGCGCCCGCGACGTGGTGCTGACCATGCTGCCGGTGCTGCTCAGCGGCGTGCTGACCCTCGCCTCCTGCGCCCTGCTCGACTGGCCGCTGAACTTCGCCAACATCATCGCGCTGCCGCTGCTGTTCGGCATCGGCGTGGCCTTCAACATCTACTTCGTCATGGCTTGGCGCGCCGGCGAGGCGCACCTGCTGCAATCCAGCCTGACCCGCGCCATCGTCTTCAGCGCCCTGACCACAGCCACCGCCTTCGGCGCGCTGTGGCTGTCCAGCCACCCCGGCACCGCCAGCATGGGCCGCCTGCTGATGCTCTCCCTGGCCTGGGAACTGCTCGTCTCCCTGCTGGTCCGCCCCGCCCTGCTGGCCGTGCCGCCAAGCGAGCTGCGCCACGCCGGCGGCGGCTGACGCGGATCGCGGGCTGTCGCGCCGTCGTGTTCGGGCGTCGGACCGGGAGGGGACGCCGTCCCCTCCCAGACCCTCCCCTGCCGGGGCCACAAGCGGGCCCCGGACCCCGCTGGGAGTTGGCTCTTCGCGGCTGCCGTCAGCCTGCGGACTGAACCCTGACGGCGCGCGGACAGGCGGGACTCCAGAAGAAATCCAGAAGGCGTCAGCGAATGCTGCGGCCGTACCCGCCGAGGAGCATGGCTCCTCGGCGCTGTGACCCCGTGTCCGGCTGTCCCGCGGCAGCGCCAAATGGGTCCAGGGCCCGCAGGGTCCTGGCGGAGTGGGGGTATCGGGGGCGAGGCAGAGCCTTGCCCCCGGGCCACGGGCGCACCTGCCGCCGCAGGCCGACGAGCCGGGCTACCCGTGCGATGCCTATCCGGCGTTGCGGCCCTGCCCGCCCAGGATGGGGCGACGGGGGTGGCGTGGCTGGGTATAGAGGGTCGCGGCGGCCGTGCCGTCGGGCCATTGTCCGGAGGCGAGGCCGACGTTGCGCCGATGCGGGTGCGCGGCGACGAAGCCTTCGTCGATGTCCACGCCGAGGCCGGGCGCATCGGGCACCAGCAGGCAGCCGTCGCGCAGTTCCGGGCTGACCGTCACGGTGCGGGCGCGGCCTTCCCAGTCCGGGTCCATCTTCTCCAGGATCAGGGCGTTGGGGATGGCGGCCAGCAGGTGCAGCGTGGCGAACTCCGCGACCGGGCCGAGCGAGCCGGCATGGGGGGCCACGGTGGCGAAGCGCGCCTCTGCCACCGCCGCCACCTTGCGCAGCCCGGTCAGCCCGCCGGCGCGGCCGGTATCGGGCTGCACCACGTCCAGAAGCCCCTCGGCCAGCAGCGGCGCGATGCCCCAGAGCCCGGCATGGCGCTCGCCGCCCGCCAGGGGGACGGCGGTTTCGCCACGCAGGCGGCGATAGCCCTCGATGTTCTCGGGCGCCACCGGCTCCTCGACGAAGAGCGGGGCGAGGGGCTCCAGGGCCCGGCAGACGGCGATGGCGTCGGGCGCGGTCAGCCAGGGCGGGCCGTGCAGGTCGATCATCAGGTCGGCCCCGTCACCGATCGCGGCGCGGATCGCTTCCGCCTTCGCCACCGTCGCCGCCACGCCGCCGGTCTTGATGGCGGTATAGCCGCGGGCCAGCGCGTCGCGCGCCGCCTCGGGGGTCGAGGCATGGGCATAGGCGCGGATGCGGTCGCGGGTACGGCCGCCGAGCAGCTGCCAGACGGGCACGCCAAGCGCCTTCCCCTTGATGTCCCACAGCGCCATGTCGATGGCACCGATCGCGCCCTGGCCGACCACGCCGGTCATGCCGTGGCCCATGGTGGCGACCTGCATCCGCTGCCACAGCCGCTCGATGTCGAAGGGGTCCTCGCCGACCAGGACGTGCGACAGGTCGCGCACCCCCGCCTCGACCACCACGGGCCAGCCGCTGCCCTCGCCGATGCCGGTGATGCCGGCATCCGTGTCCACCTTCACGAAGAGCCAGTTGCGCGTGCCGGTGGTGACGGAGGTCCGCACGTCGCCCCAGCCGCTGGCGCCCAGCGGCCCGGCCTGCATCAGGAAGGTGCGGATGCCGGTGATGCGCAGCCCGGAGCGGGGGGACGGCGCGGCCTGCCCGGGGGTCATTGCGCGGTGATCCCGGCCTCGCGGATGACCTTGCCCCAGCGTTCCGTCTCGCTCTGGACGAAGGCCTTGAAGGCGGCGGGGGATTCGCTGACCGCCGGCTCGATCGCGGCGCGGCGCAGCCCCTGGACCATCTCCGGGCCGCGCACGGCGTCGGCGATCGCCGCGAACAGCCGCTCCCGCGCCGGCTGCGGCGTGCCGGCGCGCAGCATGACGCCGTGCCAGGAGCTGATGAAGACCTCGGGGCCATAGCCCGCCTCGGCGATGCTGGGCATGTCGGGCATCGCCGCCAGCCGCTCGCGCTGCATCACGGCCAGGCCCCGGATCTTGCCGGCGGCGACGTTCTCCGGGATCGCGGCCTCGGCCACGGTGAAGGAGAGCGCGGTCTGCCCCGCCAGCAGCGCCTGCATCGAGGGCCCGCCGCCACGGAAGGGGACGTGGGTGAAGGTGAATCCCGCCCGCCGCGCGAAGAGCTCCGCCGCGAGGTGGGAGGAGGTGCCGATGCCGCCGGAGGAGAAGGTGATGTCGCCCTTCGCCTCCTTCGCCGCCGCCACCGCCGCCGCCACGTCGCGCAGGCCGGAGGCGGTGCTGGCCAGGAACAGCACGGGCACGTCGCCGATCTGGGTCAGCGGGTCGATCTCCGCCGGATCGTAGCCCAGCGGCACCAGGAAGGGGTTGGTGGCGAGGTGGATCGCCGCGAAGCCGATGGTGTGCCCGTCGGCGGGGGCGCGCAGCATCGCCTGGGTGGCGAGGTTGCCCGATGCGCCGGTGCGGTTCTCCACCACCACGCTCTGCCCCAGGCGCGGCGTCAGCTCCTTGGCCAGCAGCCGCGCGACGTAGTCGATGTTGCCGCCGGGCGGGAAGCCGACCTGGAAGGAGATCGGCCGGTCCGGCGCCCAGGCGGCGCGGGCCAGGCGGGGCGCGGCAAGCGCCCCGGCGGTGAGGGCGAGCAGCCCCCGGCGATGCAGTGTCATGAACGTCTCCCTCGGATGAACCCGTCCGGTGCGCGGTTCAGCCCGCGCTCTGCTCCAGCCGGGCGATCAGGTCGCGTCGCGCCGCCTGGGCGTGCTCGAAGGCCAGGCGGGCGGCGGTCTCCGCCTGCCGTGCCGTGATGGCGGCGAGCAGGGCGCGGTGCTGCGTGTCCGCCTCGCCCATGCGGCCGGGCCCGTAGCCGAGGCGGCGGCGCGCGGTGTTCACGAAGGCGCTGCGCGCGCGGTAGACGGCGCTGGCCTGCGGGTTGCGCGCGGCGGCGTCGATCAGCGTGTGGAAGGCGTCGTTCTGCGCCAGAGCCTCGTCCACCGCCTTCCGGGCGGCGGCGGCAGCGAATCCCGCCACGTGCTCCGCCATGCGCGCCAGCTCCGCCGCCGTCGCCCGCTCGGCGGCGCGCCGGGCCTGGAGCGACTGCAGCGCGGCGCGCAGGTCGTAGAGGTCGGCCAGCAGCGCCGCGTCGAGCAGCGGCACGACGGCGCCGCGGTGCTGGCGCAGCTCCACCAGCCCCTCGCCCTGGAGGTGCAGCAGCGCCTCGCGGATCGGGCTGAGCGAGAGGCCATGCCGGGCGCCGAGCTGGGCGAGGGTGCGGTGCTCCCCGGCGGGCCAGTCGCCGGCCAGGATTTCCTCGCGGAGCCGTTCGCGCACCCGGGCATAGGCCGGGGTGGAGAGGGTCTCGGCCTCGTGGTGCGCGGCGGGTTTGGGCATGGTAGGGGAGAGCTTACGGAGGATTTTCGAAAATGCAAAATCGAATCGCGCGGGTGCTGGAGATCGCCCCGGCCCGGACGGTCGGCGAATGCCCCGTCTGGGATGCCGGGACCGAACGGCTGTGGTGGGTGGACATCAACCGCCCCGCCCTGCACCGCTCCGTCCCCGCGACCGGCGAGACCGAGACCTGGGAGATGCCGGAATCGATCGGTAGCTTCGCCCTCTGCCGCTCCGGCGCGCTGCTGGTGGCGCTGCGCTCCGGCGTCTATCGCTTCGACCCGCGCGACCGCGCGCTGGACCGCTACGCCGCGCCGGAGCCCGACCGGCCGGAGAACCGGCTGAACGACGGCAAGGCCAGCCCAGAGGGGCGCTTCGTCGTGGGCTCGATGGACGACCGGCCGGAGAAGGAGGCGATCGCCGGGCTCTATGCCATCTCGCCCGGTGGCGGGGTGTCGCGGCTGGCCTCGGGCCTCACCGTCTCCAACGGCCTCGCCTGGAGCCCGGACGGGCGGACCCTGTGGCATTCCGACAGCCGGCAGGAGAAGATCTGGTGCTGGGACTACGACCCGGTGACCGGGGAGGTCGCGCACCAGCGACTCGTCGCCTCGCCCGACACCCCGACCGGCCGCCCCGACGGCGCCGCCACGGATGCGGAGGGCGGCTACTGGTCCGCGGGCGTCTCCGCCGGGGTGCTGAACCGCTGGCTGCCGGACGGCACGCTCGACCGGGTGGTGACGCTGCCGGTGTCCAGCCCCACCATGCCCTGCTTCGGCGGGCCCGGCCTGCGCACCCTCTACGTCACCAGCCTGCGCCGCCCGGACGATCCGCCGGTGGAGGGCAGCATCCTCGAGCTGGACGTGGGCGTGGCGGGGGCGCCGGTGGGGCGGTTCGCGGACTGAGCGGAAGGGGGTGGCGCCCCCGCGGGAGGGGCGGAGCCACCGCCGGGACGCGGGGCGCCGCCCGCCGGCCCCCGGCCATGCTGCCGGATGGAGGCCGCCCGCCACCGGACGCAGCGTGGCGAAAGCGGTGCGCGCCAGCCACTTGCCATGCTAGGTTGCGATCCTGTCTGAGTTGAGTTGGGTCTACGCCGATGCCGCCGCGCTCCCTTGCCGACCGATCCGCCAACCCCCCGGGCCGCTGGGCCGCCGCCCTGGCGCGCTTCGCCTCCCCGGCGGTGCGGGCGACGATGCGGCGGCGCGGCGGCGAGTCCCTGGGCATGGTGCTGGGGCTGGTCGGGCTGGCCCTGGTCGTCGCCCTCTACAGCCACAACCCGGCCGATCCGTCCCTGTCCACCGCCACCAGCCGCGCGCCGACCAACCTGGCCGGCCCCTTCGGCGCGATGGCGTCGGACGTGCTGCTGCAGGGCTTCGGCTGGGCCGGCTGGCTGCCCGCCGCCTGCCTGCTCTGCTGGGCGCTGCGGCTGGGGATGCACCAGGGGCTGAAGCCCTTCGCCGGCCGTGTCGCCGCCCTGCTCGCCGCGCTGCCGCTGCTGGCCGCCGCGGCGGTGCAGCTGGGCCTGCCGGGGCTCAGCTACCTGCCGCCGGGCGGCGCCATCGGGCCGATCGTGCGCGGCGGCATCGACGGCATCGCCACCGGCTGGTTCGGGCCCTTCGGCGGCTTGGCGGGCGACATCGCCACCCTGGTGCTGGGCCTGCTGCTGGCGCTGCTGGCGCTGGGCATCCCGCTGGTGGTCTGGCGCCGCACCGGCATCGCCGCGGCGAAGCAGGGCGTGGCCGTGGGCGCCTCGCTCGGCTCCTCGCTGGGGGCGGGCATCTCCGCCCGCGCCGAGCGCCGGCGGGCGGAGCGGCGGCCCCTCTGGCTGCTGCGGCCCTTCCGGGCCCTGGGCGGGGCGCTGGGCGGGCTGCTCAGCCGGCGGCGCGAGCCCTCCGTGCAGTTGCGCACCCTGCTGGACAATGCCGAGGCCGCCGCGGCCCTGCCCGGGGAGGTCCGCGCCGCGCCGCGCGCGGCCCGGCCGCCCCGCCTCCGCACCCGCCCGCCGGAGCCGGCGGCCGAGTCGCCGGGCGAGGAGGAGGCGGAGGCGCCGGAGCTGGCCCCGCCGCCCCGCCCCAGCCGTGTCGTCGCCCCGCCACCGCCGCCCGTCCGGCCGGCTCCGGCGGTGCGCCAGGCCGAGCCGGAACCGCCGCGCGGCTTCCACCTGCCGCCGCTGGAGCTGCTGAACGCGCCCCCCGCGCGGAAGGCCACCGGCCCGACCGAGGAGGCGCTGCAGAACAACGCCCGGCTGCTGGAGAGCGTGCTGGAGGATTACGGCGTGCGCGGCCGGATCGGCGAGATCCGCCCCGGCCCGGTCGTCACCCTCTACGAGCTGGAGCCGGCGCCGGGCACCAAGTCGGCGCGGGTCATCGGCCTCGCGGACGACATCGCGCGGTCGATGTCGGTGACCGCGGTGCGCATCGCCACCGTGCCGGGCCGCAACGTCATCGGCATCGAGATGCCGAACACCAAGCGGGAGACGGTGTACCTCTCCGAGCTCTTCACCTCCGAGGCCTGGGATTCCACGCCGGGCCGGCTGAGCCTCGCGCTGGGCAAGGACATCGGCGGCGCGCCGGTGATCGCCGACCTCGCCACCATGCCGCACCTGCTGGTCGCGGGCACGACGGGTTCGGGCAAGTCGGTCGCGATCAACACCATGATCCTGTCGCTGCTCTACCGGCACGGGCCGGACGAGTGCCGCTTCATCATGATCGACCCGAAGATGCTGGAGCTGTCCGTCTACGACCGCATCCCGCACCTGCTCGCCCCTGTGGTGACGGAGGCGCCCAAGGCGATCGGCGCGCTGAAGTGGACGGTCCGCGAGATGGAGCGCCGCTACCGCGCCCTCTCCCAGCTCGGCGTGCGCAACATCGCCGGCTACAACAAGAAGGTGCGCGACGCGCGCGACCGCGGCGAGGCGCTGACCCGGCGCGTGCAGACCGGCTACGACCCCGACACCGGCAAGCCGGTCTTCGAGGACCTGCCGCTCTCGCTCGAGCCGCTGCCCATGATCGTCGTCGTCATCGACGAGATGGCGGACCTGATGGTGGTGGCAGGCAAGGAGATCGAGGCCTCCGTCCAGCGCCTGGCCCAGATGGCGCGCGCCGCCGGCATCCACGTCATCATGGCGACGCAGCGCCCCTCGGTGGACGTCATCACCGGCGTCATCAAGGCGAACTTCCCGGCGCGCATCAGCTTCCAGGTCTCGTCCAAGATCGACAGCCGCACCATCCTGGGCGAGATGGGCGCCGAGCAGCTCCTCGGCCAGGGCGACATGCTGTTCATGGCCGGCGTCGGCCGCATGAACCGCGTCCACGGCCCCTTCGTCTCCGACGCGGAGGTGGAGGCGATCGTCGAGTACCTGCGCGAGCAGGGCGAGCCCGCCTATGTCGAGGAGGTCACCGAGGTTCCCGACGAGGAGGAGGGCAGCCCCGCCAGCGGCAGCAGCAGCAGCGGGGGCGAGCAGGGCCTCTACGACCAAGCGGTGGACCTGGTGTCGCGCGAGGGCAAGGCCAGCACCTCCTTCGTCCAGCGCCACCTGAACATCGGCTACAACCGCGCCGCCAAGCTGATCGAGCAGATGGAGAAGGACGGCATCGTCGGCCCGGCCAACCATGTCGGCAAGCGCGAGGTCCTGGCCCGGCGCTCGGACGACTGATCCGGGCGGCGGGATGCCCCGATCCGTGCCGGCGCGGGGGGCGCCCGTGGCCCGGGGGCAAGGCTCTGCCTCGCCCCCGGTACCCCCACTCCGCCAGGACCCTGCGGGCCCTGGACCCGATCAGCGCTGCCGCGGGACAGCCTGATAAGGGGTCGAGGCGCCGAGGAGCATGGCTCCTCGGCGAGCACGGCCTCAGCCCGCTCTGACGCCTTCAAAGCTATTCTGGAGTCCCGCCTGTCCGCGTTCCGTCAGGGTTGAGCCCGGAGGCTGACACTACCGGAAGTACCAGACTCTCAGCGGGGTCCGGGGCCCGCTTGTGGCCCCGGCAGGGGAGGGTTTGGGAGGGGACGGCGTCCCCTCCCGGTCCGCCGCCCGAACACCACAGCACGACCGGTCAGGTCATCCCGCTGGCCGCATGATCGGCCGGCGCATCGCCGCGCTACCCGCCCAGTGCCGGCGCCTGTCGTGTGATGCGCGCGAGCATGGGCGTCAGCCGGTCGGCCCATTCCGCCACGCCGGCGTCGTCCGCGATCAGGTCCTGGCGGATTTCCAGCAGGGCGGCGGGGATGCTGCGGGCGTCGCCGTGGACGGGCACGGTGTGGTCGTGCTCCGGTTCGATGCGATAGGGCTCGTTGTCGCCCACGGTCAGGTCCGGCTGCGCCCGCAGCCCGTCGAGCAGGGCGGCGGCGAAGTCTTTTGCCCCGGCGTAGAGGATGCCGGCCTGCCAGGGGCGGACCTCGCCCAGGAAGACGGGGGTGAAGCTGTGCACGCCCAGCAGCAGGGTGGGGCGTCCCGCCGCCTGGCGGGCGTCGAGATGCGCCGCCACGGCGTCGCGGAAGGGGAGGAAGTAGGCCGCCTCGCGCGCTGCCCGCTCCTCCGGCGTGATGGCCGCATTGCCGGGGATGTCCGTCGCCTCGCTGCGGACGGGGATGGAGGTGGGGGCGCCGGGTGGGCGGTTGCAGTCGATCAGCAGGCGCGAATAGCCGGAGAGGAAGAGCGGCGCGTCCAGCCGCTCCGACAGCAGCCGGGCCAGCGGCGCCGCGCCGGGGTCCCAGGCGATGTGCCGGGTCAGGTCGCGCTCCATCAGCCCCAGCCCGGCGTAGCGGGCGGGGATGAAGTTGGATGCGTGCTCGCAGAGCAGCACCAGCGGCGATCCCCCGGCCGCGTTCACCGCGGTGACGGGCGGGGGCAGCTCCTCCTCCATGGCCCGCGCCGTCAGGCCGGGTTGTAGCGGGCGAGGGCCGCGGCCTCGTCCGTCACCTCGTCGGTGATGACGTTGAAGCCGGCCAGCTGCGCCCGGCCGAAGGCGGTGGAGATGGCGACGTCGGTGGCGTCGCGCCCGCGCGCCATCAGGATGCGGCCGATGCGCGGCGTGTTGTGGCGGGCGTCGAAGGTGTGCCAGCGGCCCCCGAGATAGACCTCGAACCAGGCGGAGAAGTCCATCGGGTAGTCCACCGGCGGCACGCCGATGTCGCCGAGATAGCCGGTGACGTAGCGCGCCGGGATGTTCATGCAGCGGCAGAAGGCGACGGCGAGGTGGGTGTAGTCGCGGCAGACGCCGCGCTGCTCCTGGTTCGCCTCGAAGGCGGTCTTGGTGGCGCGGGCGAACTCGTAGCCGAACCGGATCCGGTTGTGGACATGGTCGCAGATCGCCTGCACCCGCGCCCAGCCCAGGGGGGTATGGCCGAAGAGCGACCAAGCCTCGTCGGTCAGCTTGTCCGTCTCGCAGTAGCGGCTGCCGAGCAGGTAGACCATGACGTCGTCCGGCAGGTCGGCCACCTCGTGCTGCACGGCGTCGGCGGCGATCGGGTCGTGCAGCCCGCTGTCGTGCATCAGGAAGTCGGCGGAGACGGTGAAGCGGCCCGGCGGCGCCACCACGCGGGTGCAGAAGTTGCCGAAGCCGTCATAGTAGCTGTGCGCGCGGACCTCCTTGTTGAAGGTCATCTGCAGCGGCGAGCGCAGATCCGGCAGCCGGTCCTGGACGAGGCCGAGCATCAGGACCATCGGGACCTCCTGCCAGCAATCGTAGGAGATTTCGTAGCCGCAGCGGATGAGCATGGTGGGTGGTCCTTCGGGTCGTCCTGGCCTGGAGGGCCGTTCTGGGAGGGAAGCGAAACCTATGCCGCGGGCGAACGCGGCGGGGCGGAAGTGGCTGCGCCGGGGGAGTCCCGGCCGGGGGCGCGGGGCGCGGGCGGGGTCTCCTCGCGGACGGACACCTCGACCTCCATGCCGAGGTCGTCGTCGGGGAAGCCGATGAAGCTGCCGGAGAGCGGGATCGCCTGGTACGGCTCGCGCGCCACCGCGACGCGGATCAGGTCGTGGCTGCCGATGATCGCGTTGGTCGGGTCGTACTCCACCCAGCCGGCACCGGGCAGGTAGACCTGCACCCAGGCGTGGGTGGCGCCGCCGCCCTCGCGCGGGCCGTCCCGCCCGGGGCGGCGGGGGACGTGCAGGTAGCCGCTGACGAAGCGGGCGGCGAGGCCGAGGGAGCGCACCGCCTCCATCATCAGCACCGCGAAGTCGCGGCAGGTGCCGCTGTTCAGCTGCAGGGTGCGGGTCGCCTCCTGCACGCCGCGCTCCTCGCGACGCAGGTAGGTGAAGCCCTCGCGGATGGCGCGTGCCATGTCGGAGAGCAGGGCGGTGATCTCCGTCGGCCCGTCGTCGCGCACGAAGCGGCGGGCCCAGCGGTCCACCACGCGCCCCGGGTCGCGGACATGGCGCTCCATGCAGCGGGCGATGTCGGGGATTTCCTCCGCATCGTAGGCGAACGGCCAGCGGCGTGCCTCGGGCGGGATCAGCGCCTCGCGCGGCGGCACCGCGCGGTGCTCGACGCGCAGCCGGCTTTCCACCCGCAGCTCCCGCGCGCGCCCGGCGAAGCGGGCGACGGCCAGGTTGTTGCCGAAGCTGTCCAGCAGCCAGTGCAGCTCCGCGGGGGGAGGCGTGATCTCCAGCGACGCCTCCAGCAGCCGCTGGTCCTGGGCGTCGCGCGGGCGGCACAGGATGCGGTGCTCCCCCAGCTTCACCGGCTGGCGGTAGCGGTAGGTGGTGACGTGGCGGACGGCGAGGATCGGCATCGGGCGATGTCCGCGCGGGGGGCCGCGCGCCAGGGGGTGCCGGGCGGTTCCGGCCGTTCCGACGGGGTGGGGGAAGCCCGCCGGGGAGGGCGGGCAGGGCGGCGCTCCCTAGGCGTCCCGGGAAAGGGCGGCAACCCGAAATGAACGCAGCCCTGCCGCGCCACGGCTTCGTGAAGAGGGGCGGGGCGACGTCCGGCCCGACCGGCCGGGCCCGGCGATCCGGCCTGCCGGCCCAGGCTCCCCGGTCATGGGGCCGGGAGGGGAGGCCTACCGTGCCCCGCCGATCAGGCCCTGCGTCCGGCGGCCGCCCCGCGCGGGGTCGCCTCGGCCTCGCGGCCGCGCAGCGCCGCCCACATGCGCCGGGCGCCCACCACCTGCTGCCGCCACCAGCCGCCGGAGACCAGCGCCTCCGGGGCCTCCGGGTCTCCCGTCTCGGGGAAGGCGTCGCGCTTCCAGTCGGCGGTGCCGAAGATCCAGTCCCAGACCGGCAGCAGCACGGCGTAGTTGCGCCCCGTCTGCCCGGCCGAGAGCACGCCGTGGTGCAGCCGGTGGAAGCGCGGCGAGACCACCAGCCGTTCGCCGATCCGCCCGAAGGACAGGCGCAGGTTGGCGTGGGAGAGGGCTTCCGCCAGCCGCAGCAGCAGCACGATCAGCGGGAACTGCTCCGGCGGCACGCCGATCGCCAGGGCCAGGCCACCCAGCCAGAGCGCGCCGATCAGGTCGTCGATGACGTGGTTCCGGTCGTCCGTCCAGAAGGTCATCTGGGTCTGGGCGTGGTGGATGGAATGCAGCGCCCACCACCAGGGCAGGCTGTGCTGCAGGCGGTGGCGCCAGTACTCGCCCAGGTCGAGGATGGCGACGTAGAGGAGGAAGGCGACGAACTGGTGGTCGCGCAGCCAGGGAAGCGCGCTCTCCAGCGAGGGCGGCACCCAGCCGAGATCGGCCAGCGCGGCATTCAGCCAGATCCCCACCCCGGAGAGCAGCACGAAGGCGAGGAGAGGCAGCAGCCCCAGCCGGGCCAGCAGGGTATAGACGATGTCCGTGCGGATCTTGCCGCTCTCGGCCCGGGGCTCGACCGGCCGCCAGGCCTCGAGCGGCCGGCAGATGGCGTAGACCACGGCCACCTGCAGCAGGCCGAAGACCACGAAGCCCAGCCAGTTCAGCGCCTCCTCCTCCCAGGCCATCAGCCCCAGCTCGTAGAGCAGGGGCTGCAGGGCGGCGGTGAAGGCCCAGTTGGTGACCCCGTCCAGCAGGTCGCGCAGCGCGTCGAACATGGCCCGAGGTTTAGGCGCTTCGCTTCCCCGGGGGAACGCCGAAGGAGGGGGGCGGAGCCCTTGCCGGCCTCCGGCGAGCCATGCGCCCGGTGCAGGGACGTCCCGAGCGGCACCCTGCCCTCCCAGGGCAACCCCGGGCCCCACCGGCGCTTGAGTCCCGAGGCCCGGCCCCGGGGGAGGCAGGGGCGCAGGCCCGGCGCAGCCTTGTCACGAGGGGGACACAGCCCATGCGGATCATCACCACCGCCCTGCTCTGCCTCGCCACCCTGTCCACCCCGGCAGCGGCGCGGGAGACCCGGCGCGAGGCCGGGCTGCAGGCCCGACCGGAGGCGACGCGGCCCATCCGGCCGCAGCGCGGGCAGGCCTCCTTCTACAGCCCGCGCTTCCACGGCCGGCGCATGGCCAACGGCGAGCGGTTCGACCGGCACGGCGCAACGGCGGCCAGCAGGACCCTGCCGCTCGGCACCCGCGTGCGGGTGCGCAACCTGGCGAACGGGCGCACGGCCGTGGTCACCATCACCGACCGCGGCCCGCACGGGCGCGGCCGGGTGCTGGACGTCAGCCCGCGCACGGCGGCGCAGCTGGGCATGCGCGAGGCGGGCGTGGCGATGGTGGAGATCGTGCCCGTCCACGTCCCGCGCGGCTGAGGCAGGCGGCGCCGCCTCGCAAGGGCTGGGCGCGGCCGGCGGGCGCGCTATCCTGGGCGGACGACCCGGCACGAAGCCGGGCGGAGCGTCCGAGGGAGTGCGTCCGATGGGGCTGCGTCGCCGTTCGTTGCTGCGTGCCGCGGCGCTGCCGCCGCTGGCCGCCGCCATCCCCTTCGCCGGCCCGTCCCTCCGGCCCGCCGCCGCCCAGGCGCCGGAACCGCTGACCTATCTCGGCTGGAGCCAGGAGGAGGCGGCGAGCAAGCCCGTGCTGACCGGGCTGCTCGACGGCTTCGCCGCCGCCAACCCGGGCGTGAAGCTGGAGGTGATCGGCTTCCCCTGGGCGCAGATGCAGCAGAACACCATCCTGCGCATCCGCTCCGGCCAGCGGCTGGACGTGGTGCAGCTGCAGGAACGCTGGCTGCCCACCCTCGCCCCGCTGGGCAACCTGACCGACCTCGACGCGCTGCTCGGCCGCGCCTGGATGGAGGAGCGGATCGACCCCGGCCTGCTGCGCCTGGGCCAGATCGGGGGGAAGCAGCTCGCCCTGCCCTGGACCGCCGGCTCGCTGGGGATGGTGGCGAATGCGAAGGTGCTGGAGGCGGGCGGGCTGCACGAGCCGCCGGCGACGCTCGACGCCTTCGTCGAGGGGCTGCGGGCGATCAAGAAGGCCCAGCCGGAGTCCGTGCCCTTCGCGCTCTGCACCAAGAACAACGCCTCGATCCTGCCGGACTTCCAGATCGTGCTCTGGAGCCTGGGCGGCCGGCTGCTGGACGATGCGGGCAAGGTGACGGTGGCGAGCGAGGCGGGGGAGAAGACGCTGACCCTGCTCGCCATGCTGGTGAAGGAGGGGCTGGCGGCGCGCGACGTGGACCGGCCCGACAGCCGCCGCCTCTTCGCCCAGGACCGCGCGGGCTTCTACTTCGACGCGCCGCTGGCCCGCGGCTTCGCCCGCGACAACAGCGGCCGCGGCAAGGCGGTGGACGGGCAGGTGCTGGCGGTGGCGACCCCCGTGGCGAAGCCGGGCGATGCGCCGAAATCGGTGATGTGGGGCCACCTGCTGGCCCTGCCCGTGGTGGGCGGGCGGCGGCCCGCGCGGGACGGGGCGGCGCTGCGGCTGGTGCAGCACCTGGCGCTGAACGACGCGAGCCAGCTCCGCTACTTCGAGGCGGTGGGCCTCTTCCCGGTGACGAAGTCGGCGCTCGCGACCCTCTCGGGCGATGCCTACGTCACCAACTGGACGAAGCTCGCCGCCACGGCGGAACGCGACGAGCCGTCCAAATGGCCCAACGCCGCCGATATCGTGACGGTGGTGGGCGAGGAGGTGCAGGGCGCGCTGCTCGGCACCAAGCCGCCCCGCGCCGCGCTGGACGACATGGCGCGGCGGCTGGAGGCGCGGATGCGCGAGGTGCGTTGAGCGGGGCGGCTGCGGCGTCGGGCTCCGCCGCGCCGCCCCGGCCGCGCAACCGACGGCGCCGTGCCGGCGAGGGGGGCGGCGGCGAGGCGCGCTTCGGCGTGCTGCTGATGCTGCCGGCGCTGCTCGCCTATGGCGCGGTGATCCTGTTCCCCTTCCTGCGCTCGCTGTGGATGTCCACCCAGCGCTCGACGCTGCTGAGCCCGGAGCCGCGCTTCATCGGGCTGGGCAACTTCCGCTCGCTGTTCGAGGACGAGGCGGCGGGCGAGATCTGGCGCAACACGCTGGTCTTCGTGGGGGCCGCCACGGCGCTGACCTTCGCCCTCGGCCTCGCCTGGGCGCTGGTGCTGAACCACCCCTTCCGCGGCCGCGCGGCGGTGCGGGCGGCCTCCATGCTGCCCTGGGTGCTGCCCTCGACGGTGACGGCCTTCCTCTGGGCCTGGATCTTCAACGCCCAGTACGGGGTGCTGAACGCGGGGCTGCTCTCGGCCGGCGCCCTGGACGCCCCCGTCGCCTGGCTGGCCGATCCGGCGGGCGCGATGGCGGCGGTGGTGGCGGCCAAGACCTGGCTCTCCGTGCCGCTCTTCGCCGCCTTCTTCCTGGCCGGTCTCCAGAGCCTGCCGGGCGAGCTGGTCGAGGCGGCGCGCATCGACGGCGCGGGCAACCGCCGCGTGCTGCGCCACGTCGTGCTGCCGCACCTGCGGCCGACCATGGCGATCGTGCTGGTGCTGGGGGCGATGGGCAACCTCCAGCAGTTCGACGTGATCTACGCCATGACCGGCGGCGGGCCGGTGCGCGCCACCACCGTGCTGTCGGTGGAGGTGCAGCGCCAGGCCTTCGGCAACTGGAACACCGGCCTCGCCGCCGCGGTGGGCGTGGTGTGGTTCGCCACCATCGCCGTGCCGTCGGTGATCTACCTGCGCTCGATCCTGCGGGACGCCCGGTGAGGCTCCAGGCGAGGCCCCCGGCGAGGCCCCCGACGAGGAAGGCGGGATGACGACGCTCGACCTCTCCTCCCCCCGCGCGAAGCTGGGCTTCGCCCTGGTCGCGCTGGCGATCGGCGGCTTCCTGTTCCTGCCGATGCTGTGGCTGGTCCTCACCTCGCTCAAGCCCGAGGCGGAGATCTTCGTCCAGCGCCCCTCCCTCCTGCCGCAATCGCCCACCCTGCTGAACTATGCCCGCGCGCTGACGCGCAGCGAGCTGCCGCGGCAATTGTGGAACAGCCTGGTCACCGCCGGCGGCGGGGCGCTGCTGACGACGGCCCTGGCGGCGATGGCGGGCTACAGCTTCGCCAAGTTCCGCTACCGCGGCCGGCGGGCGCTGATGCTGCTGATGATCGCGGCGCAGATGTTCCCCTTCGCCGTGCTGCTGCTCAGCCTGCATCCGCTGCTGCAGCGGGCGGGGCTGCTCGACACGCGGCTGGGGCTGGTGCTGTCCTACGTGGTCTTCGCCCTGCCGCCGGGGATCTACATGCTCTACAGCAACTTCGCCGCCATCCCCGACGACATCCTGGAGGCCGCGCGGGCCGACGGGGCGGGGGAATGGCTGATCCTGCGGCGCATCGTCCTGCCGCTCTCCATCCCCGGGCTGGTGACGGTCGGGCTCTACGCCTTCATGTGGGCCTGGAACGACCTGCTCTACGCCCTGACCCTCATCACCGACCCGGCGCTGCGCACCGTGGGGCCGGGGCTGCTGCTGGGCTATCTGGGCGAGGCGCGGAGCGACTGGGGCGGGGCGATGGCGGCCTCGCTGCTCGCCTCCCTGCCGGTGGTGGTCGCCTTCGGCTTCGTGCAGCGCTTCTTCGTCCAGGGCCTGACGGCCGGGGCGGTGAAGGGATGAGCACGCCCGTCGCGCGCGGCCCCGTCGCCGGGCGGCTGGCCGGGCGCACCGCCCTGGTCACCGGCGCGGGCCAGGGGATCGGGCGCGGCATCGCGCGCCTCTTCACCGCGGCCGGCGCCGCCGTCCTCGCCTGCGATCGCACGGCGGAGGGGCTGGATGCGCTGGCGGCCGAGGTCGCGGCGGCGGGCGGTGTGCTGCGCCCCGTGGTAGCCGATGTGGCGGACCCCGCCGCCCCCGCCCGGCTGGTCGCGGCGGCGGAGGCGCTGGGGCCGCTGGACATCCTGGTGAACAACGCCGCCGCCTATGGCGCGACGTCGCTGCTCGACACCACCGACGAGGACTGGGCCTTCGCGCAGGAGAACTGCCTGGGCCAGGTGTTCCGGATGTGCCGCGCGGCGGTCGGCGCGATGGTCCCGCGCGGGCGCGGCAGCATCGTCAACCTCGCCTCGGTCAACCAGATCCACGGCAACCCGCGCCTGCCCGCCTACACCGCCGCCAAGGGCGGGGTGTGCGCGCTGACCTTGCAGATCGCCATCGAGTACGGGCCACGCGGCCTCCGCTGCAACGCCCTCTCGCCCGGGCTGGTGCTGACCGAACGCACCCGCGAGGGGCTGAGCGAGTCCGACCTGCGCACCACCCTCGAAGCCTATCCGGTGGGCCGCGCCGGGGAGCCGGAGGACGTGGCCTATGCCGCGCTGTTCCTCGCCTCCGACGAGGCGGGCTTCGTCAACGGCGTGGACCTGCCGGTGGATGGCGGGCTGACGGTGCTGGCCGCCTCGGCCATCGTCTCGCCCAAGATCCGCCGCTGGTACGGGCGGGAGCCCTGGCCCGCCGGCTGAGCCCCGGCGGTCCCGCCGTCCCGTCGCGCCGCCCCATCCGGTGCCCGGTCACGCATGCGCGCGCGGCGGCGGCGTGGCTGGACGGGATCGCCCGGGGGGTGCATCCGTCCCCCGCACCGATCGCCGTGAGCAGGATGGACGTCAACACCCCCGCCGAGCGCCTCGCCCCGCCCGCCCCGCCGCCCTCCCTCCCGGCCCGTCGCTTCCGCATCATCATGGGCGGCGCTCTGCTGGTGCTGGTGCTGGCGGCGCTGGACCAGAACATCGTCGCCACCGCCCTGCCGCGCATCGTGGCCGACCTGGGCGGCGCCTCCCACCTGTCCTGGGTGGTGACGGCCTTCATGCTCACCTCCACCGCCACCACGCCGCTCTACGGCAAGCTGAGCGACATGTACGGCCGGCGGCGCCTGTTCATGGTGGCGATCGGGCTGTTCCTGCTCGGCTCCGCGCTGTGCGGCCTGGCGCAGTCCATGACGCAGCTGATCGCCTTCCGCGCGCTCCAGGGGCTGGGCGCCGGCGGGCTCATCACCCTGGCGCAGACGGTGATCGGCGACGTGGTGCCGCCGCGCGAGCGCGGCCGCTACCAGGGCCTGTTCACCGGGGCCTTCGCCGTCAGCAGCGTGGCTGGGCCGCTGATCGGCGGCGCGCTGACCTCGGCGCTGTCCTGGCACTGGGTGTTCTACGTGAACCTGCCGCTGGGCGCGCTGGCGCTGGCCATGCTGGCCATGGGGCTGCGCTCGCCCCCGGCGCCGCTGGCCGCCCGGCGGATCGACTATGCCGGGGCGGCGCTCCTCGCCGCGGGGACCACGGCCCTGCTCCTGCTGCTGAGCTGGGGCGGGACGGAGCATGGCTGGGTCTCGCCCGTCATCCTGGGCCTGGGCGTGGCGGTGCTGGCGCTCTTCGCCCTGTTCCTGCGGCAGGAGCGCCGGGCGGCGGAGCCCATCGTCAACCTGCCGCTCTTCCGCATCCGCACCTTCACCCTGGGCGTCTCCACGGCGGGGCTGATGGTCTTCGCCATGCTCGGCGCCACGGTCTTCCTGCCGCTCTACTTCCAGCTGGTGCTGGGCATGACCCCGGTCAGGGCGGGGATGATGATGCTGCCGCAGGTCGGCGGCATGCTCTTCTCCTCCGTTCTCGGCGGCCGGATGGTCTCGGCCACCGGGCGCCTGAAGCCCTTCCTGCTGGCGGGCGTGGGGCTGGAGGCCTTCGCCCTGGCCGCCCTGGCCGTCATGGCGCGGCTCGACGCCAGCCCCTTCGCCTTCGGCTGCGTCCTGTTGGCGCTGGGCCTCGGCATGGGCGTCGGCATGCCCAACGTCACGGTCGCGGTGCAGAACGCCGTGCCGCAGGCCCAGATGGGCGTCGCCACCTCCTCGATGAACTTCATCCGCTCCCTCGGCGGCGCGCTGGGCGTCTCCCTCTCCGGGGCCCTGATGATCGCCTGGCTGAACAGCCGCCTGGCGGCGCAGGCCGTGGGGATCGACGTCCCGGCCCTGCTGGAACACGGCATCCGCGAGGTGGAAACCCTGGGCGGCCCCCAGCACGCCGCCGTGGTCGACGCCTATCGCGGCGCCATCGCCGCCTCCTTCACCCTCAGCGGCGTGATGATGTGCCTGGCCTTCGCCCTGGTGATGACCATCCCCGTCCAGGCCCTGCGCGGACGCATGCAGGCCGGAACAGGCTGACCGGACACGTCCGGCGGCCGGCCACGCGCGACGGGGATGGACCCGCCCTGCCCCTGCGGCCCCCTGTCCGGCAGGACCTGACACCGGCGGCTGAACGATCTGACCCGTTGTGCTGTGGCGTTCCGGCGGCGGACCGGGAGGGGACGCCGTCCCCTCCCAGACCCTCCCCTGCCGGGGCCACAAGCGGGCCCCGGACCCCGCTGGGAGTCTGGTGCTTCTTGGCCGCCGTCAGCCTGCGGGCTGAACCCTGACGGCGCGCGGACAGGTGGGACTCTGGAAAAACTTCAGAAGGCGTCCGCGAGCATGGAGGCCGTGCCCGCCGAGGAGCATGGCTCCTCGGCACTGTGACCCCGTGTCAGGCTGTCCTGCGGCAGCACCCATCGGGTCCAGGGCCCGCAGGGTCCTGGCGGAGTGGGGGTACGGGGGCGAGGCAGCGCCTTGCCCCCGGGCCACGGCTACCACGCCGGCACGGACCAAGGCATCCCGCCGTCCGGATGGGTTCCTGCGGCTGCCGGGGGAACGACGCAGTGGGTTGGCGAGCCCCGAGATGATCGGGGCGGCGCCTCGGTCAGTAGGCCCGGGCTGGCGCGGCGGGTTCCGGGGCGGGGTCCATCTTCTCTCCCACCCAGTTGCCGGCGCGGCCGAGGGCGTCGCCCGTGGCGCGGGCGCCGCGGCCCACGGCGGCGCCGGTGCGTTCGGCGGCGCGGTCCAGCGAGCGGCCGGTGCGCTCGGCGGGGCCGGCCTCTCCTCCGCCGCAGGCGGCGAGCAGCAGGGGCAGGGCCAGGGCGGGCATCAGACGGCGCATCGGCGACTCCTTCTCGCGGGGATCAGGGCACCGGAGGCGCCGGCCGGCAAGACGGTGCGCTCAGCGTCGCCCCAGGCGGCCGTCGATGCCCGGCAGTGGGCGCCCGGCGGTGAGGAAGTCGATCAGCGGGTCCTGCAAGGGCGTGCCGATATCCACCACCTCCTGGCCGCCGTCGCGCAGGCTGTCGTAGCCGTCCCCGCCGCGCGCCATGAAGTTGTTGGTCACCACGCGGTAGAGCGCGCCCGGGTCGAAGGGCTTGCCGGCGACCTCCAGCACCGTCACTCGCTTCCCCTCCGGGGCGTTCGGGTCCCAGGCGGCGCGGAGGCCGGCGAAGACGGGGAAGCGCCCGGCGGTGGCCGCGACCTGGGAGACGCCGTTCTCCAGCGCCAGGCGCAGGTCGTCGCCGCGCAGCCGCATGACGACGGCGGTGTTGTTGAAGGGCAGCATGGCCAGCACGTCGCCCATGGTGACGTTGCCGGCGACCAGCCCGGCGCGGATGCCGCCGGCATTGGACAGCGCGACCTCGGCCCGCGGCGTGGCGGCGAGGAGGGAGTCCGCCATCAGGTTGCCGATGGCGCATTCGCCGACGCGGCAGCCGTCGATCGAGAGGGTTTCGGGGATGCGCGCCACCACGCTGCGGCGCAGCTCCTCCAGGGGGGCCGCGAAGGTGGCGACGATGGCCGCCATCACCGGGTCGGGCGCGACATCGGCGCCCAGCTCCCGCACGAGCCCGGCATGGCCGGCGATGCGGCCGGACTCGGCGAGGTCCAGGTCCAGCCGGCCGAGGTAGCGGCCATAGGCCCCCGCCTGGACGATGCGCACGGGACGGTCCGGCCCGTCCTCCAGCACCGGGGCCGGCCCCTCCGCCTCGGCCAGCCCGTTGGCGAGCAGGGTGTGGGAATGGCCGCCCACGATCAGGTCGATCCCCGCCACCTGCCGCGCCAGCATCCGGTCCGCGAGCAGGCCGCAATGCGACAGCAGCATCACCGTCGCCCCAGGCTCCTTCGCGCGGATCTCGGCGATGGCGCGCTCCGTCGCCACGGCCGGGTCGCCGAAGCGCACGTTCGGGCCGGGCGAGGCGATGTTGGCCGTCTCCGGCGTGGTCAGCCCGATCACCGCGAAGCGCTGCCGCCCGGCGCGCAGCACGGTCCAGGGGATCACCTGCTCGCGCAGCGCCGGCTCGTCGGCCAGGTCGAGGTTGGCCGAGACGATGGGGAAGGGCAGGGTGGCCAGGTACGCGCCCAGCAGGGCCGGGCCGCGGTCGAACTCGTGGTTGCCCAGCGTCATGGCCTGCACGCCCAGCTCGCGCTGCATCGCCGCTTCGGCCATGCCGCGGTGCCTGGTGAAGAACAGCGTGCCCGTGAACTCGTCGCCCCCATCGAGCAGCAGGGGCGCGCGGCCTTCGGCCCGGGCGGCGGCGCGGCCCTGCGCCACGGCGGTCGCGAGTCGCGCGGCGCCGCCGAAGCAGGTGGCGTTGGCGCGGCAGGCGGCGCCGCCCGCGACGATCGGTTCCAGGTGCGAGTGGAAGTCGTTGAAGTGCAGGAGGGAGACCCGGGTGGCCGGATCGGCCGCGGCGCGCCGCAGCGCGGGGGCCGCCAGCGGCAGCGCCAGGGCGGCGCCCAGCAGGCCGCGGCGCGACAGGGGGCGGGCGGGGACGGGGGTGTTGCAGATCGGTCGCACGCGGATGGTCTCCGAGGGTCCACCGCCCTTTTCGCAACCGCGAAAGGGCATGGCTCGCTGCATAGCCTGAAACCCGCCATCTTCGCAGCGATGATGGCGGGCGGGGGCAGCCGCCCCCGAGTCCATGGTGTGCGGATGGCGGTGCGTCCCCTGCGGCGGGCGCGCCGTAGATACCTCTGTCCGGCGGTCGGCATGGCCGATCGGGCGGGGGAGGGCTGGAGGGGACGTCGCGATGCAGGTCTACCTGCCCATCGCCGAGATGTCGGTGGACGCGCTGGTGCTGCTGGGAATCGGCGCAGGGGTGGGGTTCCTGTCCGGGCTCTTCGGGGTGGGGGGCGGCTTCCTGCTGACCCCGGTGCTGCTGCTGATCGGTATCCCGGCGCCGGTTGCGGTGGCCTCGGGCGCCAACCAGACCCTGGGGGCCTCCGTCTCCGGCCTCATCGCGCAGTGGCGGCGCGGCAACGTGGATCCGCTGATGGGCGGGGTGCTGCTCGCCGGCGGCCTGGCCGGCTCCGCCTCGGGGACGCAGCTGTTCGTGCTGCTGCGGCGGCTGGGGCAGGTCGACCTCGCGGTCAGCCTCTTCTACGTGGTGGTGCTGGGCACGGTCGGCCTGCTGATGGTGCGGGAGAGCGTGCGCGCCATCCTGCGCCGCCGCCACGCCAAGCCCACGCGGCTGCACGAGCACGGCTGGGCGCACGGCCTGCCCTTCAAGGTGCGCTTCCGCAAGTCGCGCCTCTACATGTCCGTGCTGCCGCCGCTGGCGGTGGGCTTCGGCATCGGCATCCTCTCCGCCATCATGGGCGTCGGCGGCGGCTTCATGCTGGTGCCGGCGATGATCTACATCCTGGGCGTGCCGACCCAGGTGACGATCGGCACCTCGCTGTTCCAGGTCACCTTCGTGACCGCCAGCGTCACCCTGCTGCAGGCACTGCAGACCGGCGCGGTCGATATCGTGCTGACCATGCTGCTGCTCGCCGGGGGCGTGGCGGGGGCGCAGTTCGGCGCCGCCATGGGCGGCAAGCTGCGGGGCGAGGAGATGCGCGCGCTGCTGGGCGCGCTGGTGCTGAGCGTGGCGCTCAGCCTGCTGTGGAACCTGCTGAGCACGCCCCAAAGCCTCTACGCCATCGGTCCGGTGCGATGAGCCGCAGCCGGCGTCCCGTCGCCCGCGGCCTCTGCCTGGCGGCGCTGCTGCTGGGCGCCCTGTCGCCGGGCATCCCGGCCCTGGCACAGGCGCCCGGCGCGCCCATCCCCCTGCCGCCGCCGGCCGCGCCTGCCGCGCCGGGCGCCCCGGCCCTGGTGGCCGAGCTGGGCGCGGGCCGGATCGAGGTGACGACCGCCTTCGCGGGCACCGACCTGCTCGTCTTCGGCGCCACGGAGCGCCTGCTGGGCCCGGACGGGGACAACATCCTCGTGGTCGCCCAGGGCCCGGCGCAGGTCACGGTGGTGCGGCGCCGGGTGCGGGTTCTGGGGATCTGGCTCAACGGTCCCTCGGCGCAGTTCGAGGACGTGCCGTCCTGGTACGCGCTGACCGGCACCGCGCCGCTGCGCGCCCTGCTGGAGCAGCCGGAGCGGCGCGAGCTGCAGCTCGGCCTCAACGCCCTGGCGCGCCGCGCCATCGGCCGTCCCGACCCGGAGTTCCGCGAGGCGCTGGTCGAGCGCAAGCAGGCGGCCGAGCTGTGGAACGAGGACGAGGCCCCGGTCGAGGTGTCCGGCGGGCGGCTGTTCCACGTGCGGCTGCCGCTGCCCTCCACCGTGCCGACGGGCGACTACATCGTGCAGGTGCTGCTGATCCGCGGCGGCCGGGTGGCGGCGCGGCAGGAGCTGGCCTTCCGCGTCCAGCGAATCGGCACCGCGGCCCAGATCGCCGACGTGTCGCGCAGCGCGCCTCTGCTCTACGGCCTGGCCTGCGTCCTGCTGGCCGCCGGGGCCGGCTGGCTGGGCAGCGTGCTGTTCCGGCGCTGACGGCGGGCGGCCCCGGCCGGGGTGGCTCGGCGCGCCGCTTCGTCCGACAATGGCCGCATGAGCGACCAGGGATCGGACTTCTCCTTCGACGCCGCCAGCATCCGCGCCTGGATGGACCGCCGGCGGGCGGAGCAGGCGGAGGAGGCGCGCCGCGCCGCGCAGCAGCGCCGGCAGGAGCGCGGCGCGCTCCACCGCGCCTTCCGCGAGCGCCAGGTGCCGCCGGATGCGCTGGAGCGGCTGCAGACCCTGATCCGCCGGGCGGCGATGCGGGGCGAGCGGGAGGTGCTGGTGATGCGCTTCCCCTCGGACTGGATGACGGATAGCGGCCGCTCCGTCACCAGCGGCCAGCCGGACTGGCACACGCGGCTGGATGGCTTCGCCGCCCGCGCCTACGACTTCTACCGGCGCGAGCTGCAGCCGCGCGGCTTCGTGGTGCGCCCCGTCATCATGGACTACCCGGAGGGCAAGCCGGGCGACGTCGGCATCTACCTGAGCTGGAAGTCCGAGGATCCCTGAAGCGGACCTCCGTATCCCCGCGGCGGTGCCGGCCCCCGGGGAGGGGCCGCCGGCGCCGCGCGCCGGCTACCCCTCGCCGGCTACCCCTCCAGGTAGCGTCGCGCGCCCTCGGCCAGGACGCGCAGGCCCATGGCGAGGTCCTCGGGCTTCGTATCCTCCGCCCAGTGGTGGCTGATGCCGCCGATCGAGGGCACGAAGAGCATCGCCGCCGGCATCTTCCGCGCCAAATACTGGGCGTCGTGCCCGGCGCCGGAGGGCATGTGGCGCCACCGTCCCGGCGCCAGGGCCTCCGCGGCCCCGGCCAGAGCCGCCTGGAGCCCCGGGTCGCAGAGGGCGGGCTTCGACTGGCTCACCACCTCCAGCGTGGCGGTGCAGCGCTCGCGCCGGTTGCTCTCCCACACGGCGCGGCGCAGCACGCCGTCGAGGCGCTCCAGTACCTCCATGGAGATGTCGCGGAACTGGAACAGCACCTCGGCGCTGCCCGGGATGATCGAGGGCGCACCGGGCTCCAGGGCGATGCGGCCGCAGGTCCAGACGGTGCGCTCGCCGCAATGCTTCGGGAACTCCGCGTCCAGCCAGGCCAGCATCCGCACGGCGGCGAGGCCGGCATCCCGGCGCTCGATCATGGTGGTGCCGCCGGCATGGTCCTGCATGCCCTCGAACAGGATGCGGTACTGCCAGATCGCCACGATGCCGGTGACGACGCCCACCTGCTCGCCCGCATTCTCCAGCGTCGTGCCCTGCTCGATGTGCATCTCCAGGAAGCCCTTGTGGCGGCCTTCCTCCAGGGCGAGGCGCGGCTTGCCGGCCAGCCCCGCCTCGGCCAGCGCGTCGCGCAGCGGCTTGCCGTGGTAGCGGTTGGCGAGGCGGTCGATCTCCGCCTCCTCCAGCAGCCCGGTGAAGGAGCGCGAGCCGATGAAGGAGCCGTAGTGCCCCTCCTCGTCGGCGAAGGCGACCACGTCCACCGGCAGCCCGGCGCGGGCCAGGGCGAGCGCGGAGACGACGCCCAGCGCCCCGTCCAGCCAGCCCGCCTGGTTCTGCGATTCGATGTGGCTGCCGGCGAGCAGCTTCGGCCCCGGCCCGGGATGGCGGCCGTAGACGTTGCCGATGCCGTCGATGGTGGGCTCCAGCCCCGCCTCGGCCATGCGCTCCATCAGCCAGCGGCGGGACTCCATGTCCTCGGGCGAGAAGGTCGGGCGGTGGACGCCCGTCCTGTACGCCCCGATGCGGCGGAGCGCGTTCAGGTCGGCGAGGAAGCGGTCGGTGTCAGGCTGGATCGGCATGCCCGGCAGGGTGGCGGGCGCCCGCCGCCGGGACAAGAGCCTCGCGTCCGGCACTGGCGGCCGGCCGCGCCAGCCGCAACACTGCCGGGCATGACCGATGCCGCCGCCCTCGACCGCGCCCTCGCCGCCCTCCCGCGCGCCTATCCCGGACCGGGCGGCGCGGCCGCCATACTGCGCCGGGGCGAGGTGGTCGCCCGCCATGCCTGGGGCTGGGCCAATGCCGAGCGGCGGATCGCCTTCACGCCGCGGACGCTGTTCCGGATGTGCTCCCTCACCAAGCAGTTCACCTGCGCGACGCTGCTGGACGCCTTCCCGGACCCCACGGTGCTGGACGGCGACCTGCGCGCCCGGCTGCCGCGGCTGGAGCAACCGGCGCCGGGCATCCTGCACCTGTGCCACAACCAGTCCGGGCTGCGCGACTACTGGGCGGTGGCGATGCTGCACGGATCGCCGGCCGAGGCGCCCTTCGGCGATGCCGAGGCGGAGCGGGTCATCGCCGGCACCCGCACCCTGCATTTCGCGCCGGGCACGCGCTATTCCTACGTCAACCAGAACTTCCGCCTGCTCTCCGACATCCTGCAGGAGCGCACCGGCCGCGGCTTCGGGGAGCTGCTGCGGAGCCACGTCCTCGACCGTGCCGGCATGGGCGGCGCCCTCCTCGCCGCCGACACCCGCGCCATGCCCGACGGGACGGAGGGCTACGAGGGCAGCCAGGCCGGCGGTTTCCGGGCGGCGGAGAATCGCGTGCTGTGGACCGGCGATGCCGGGCTGGGCGCCAGCCTGGACGACATGATCGCCTGGGAGCGCTGGATCGACGCCACCCGCGACGATCCGGATTCGCTCTACCGGCGGCTCTCGGTGCCCGTCGCCTTCGCCGGCGGCGCGTCGGCGCCCTACGGCTTCGGGCTGGGCCGCGGGCAGGAGTTCGGACGGGCGCTGACCGGCCATGGCGGCGCCCTGCGCGGCTGGCGTAGCCACCGCTTCTACCTGCCGGCGGAGCGCGTCTCGGTGGTGGTGATGTTCAACCACCTCTCCGACGCCCACGCGGCCGCGCTGGATCTGCTCGCGGCCGTGCTGGGCGAGGCGCGGCCGGCCGCGCCGGAGCCCGTGCTGCCGCCCAGCTGGCTGGGCGCCTATCGCGAGCCGGAAAGCGGCCTCGCCGTCCGCATCGACGCCGCCGGCCCCGGTACGCTGCGCCTGCGCTACGGCCATTCGGCGGAACGGCTGGAGCTGCGCGAGGACGGCAGCGCCGACAACGGGCGCACCCGGCTGCGCCAGGCCGCGGACGGGCTGTGGATGGACCGGCCGCAAGAGAACCAGAGCACCCGCCTGCAACCCTGCGACGGCGCCGCCGCGACGGACATCGCCGGCCGCTACCGCTGCGCCGAGCTGGAGGCGGAGGTGACGGTCGTGGATGCCGGCGGCGTCCTCTATGGTGGCTTCTCCGGCTTCCTGGGCCAGGGCCGCATGGAACTGCTGGAGCCGATCGGGCCCGACCTCTGGGCGCTGCCCTGCCCGCGCGCCCTGGATCATACCCCGCCGGGCGACTGGACCCTCGCCTTCCGCCGCGACGCAACCGGCGGGATCGAGGGCCTCACCCTGGGCTGCTGGCTGGCCCGCGGGCTGGATTACCGCCGCATCGGCTGACAGGCACCGCGCGATTCGCCGGCCTGGCCCGTTGTGCTATGGTGTTCCGGCGTCGGACTGGGAGGGGACGCCGTCCCCTCCCAGACCCTCCCCTGCCGGGGCCACAAGCGGGCCCCGGTCCCCGCTGGGAGTTGGCTCTTCGCGGTGAACGTCAGCCTCCGGGCTGAACCCTGACGGAGCTCGGACAGGCGGGACTCCGAAAAAGCTTCAAAGGCGTCAGCGAGAACAGAGGCCGTACCTGCCGAGGAGCATGGCTCCTCGGCGCATCGACCCCGTCGCAGGCTATCCCGCGGCAGCGCTGATCGGGTCCAGGGCCCGCAGGGTCCTGGCGGAGTGGGGGTACGGGGGCGAGGCAGAGCCTTGCCCCCGGGCCACGGGCGCCCCCCCCCCCGCGCCGGCACGGACCAGGGCATCGCGTCGTTCGCTTCAGTCCGTCGTCCGACCCTTGTCGCGAGTGCCAGACTCCCGCAGGGGCCCGGGGTGCGGAAGGGGGGAGGGCGTCCCCGGCCTTGCGCCCGGACATCCGGGATCATGCGGCGGATCGCTGCTGCCGGAGGGACTCCTGCACCTCCGGGCGAAGCGGCCCGGCCAGGGCCCGGGTCAGCGACACGCCGCGCAGCCCGGCGGCGTCCAGCGCCGCGAGCAGGCGCGGCAGCACCGTCAGGATCACCGGCTGCCCGGCGGCGTCCTTCCGCCATGTCCCGTCGTGCAGCAGCAGGATGTCTCCTGCTGCCAGCCCTTGCAGCAGGCGGCGCAGCACGCGATCCGCATCCGCCAGCAGCGCGTCGGCCCCGCGCCGGGTCCAGGAGACGTAGCCCAGCCCGGCGCCCGCCAGCACCGGGTCCAGCAGCGGGTTGCGCAGCCCCGCCGGGGGGCGGAAGAAGCGCGGCGCCTCGGCGCCCGCCTGCATCAGCGCGGCCTGCGCGCGCAGGATCTCCCGCCGCTGGGCGAAGGGCCCGCGCAGGGCGAAGCTCAGCGGATGGGTCTGGGTGTGGTTCTGGACGTCGTGGCCGCGCCGCAGGATCTCCCGCACCAGTGCCGGATGCCGGGTGGCCCGCTCGCCGATCAGGAAGAAGGAGGCCGTGGCGCCCGCCGTCTCCAGCAGGTCGAGGACGCGTGGCGTCACCCCGGGGTGCGGACCGTCGTCGAAGGTCAGCGCCACCTCGCCGCGCGCCGCGCTGGCGGGCGGCAGGCGCGAGAGGTTGGGGCCCAGCAGCGTGCTGCGCGGCCGCATGCCGACCAGCCCCAGCACCGCATGGTCGGCCGCCAGCACGCCCAGCACCCAGGGCCAGACCCCCGGTGCAGCCCCCAGGGCCAGCAGCCCGGCGCCGTGCAGCCAGAGCGAGGCGCGCACCGCCGGGGTCGGCACCCAGCGGGGTGGCCCGGCCATCCCGGACGGGGGCTGCGGGGTGCTAGGCCGCGCCGGGAACACCAGCACGGCGCAGCGCCTCGGCCTGGCGGGCGGCGAGGGCCGCCTCGTCGTAGCCCTCGATCAGCTCGCGGAACATGCGCCGCCAGTTCACCCGCGCCTTGAGGCGTAGGAAGACGCTGCCCAGCCCGACGGTGGCGCGGTCCATCAGCACGAACTCGCGCGGCGGGCGGACGCCGCCGGTGCGCTTGAGGCCGGCATGCACCTCCTCGGCGACGCGGCGGCCGTACATCGGGTCGTCCGTCTCCTGGATCGGGCGGTCTCGGTCGTCGAGGAGGGGCTCGTGGACGAAGCGGGCCCATTTCATCAGGACCTCCATCGTCTCGCGCTTCAGGTCGGGGAAGCCCCATTTCTCGAAGGCGTGCGCGGCCTTGTCGTCGTCGCCCTCCTCGATCGCCTCGAACAGCATCAGCGTGCCCGTGACGAAGCGCGGCGCGAAGACGCGGATGGTGCCGAAGTCGAGCAGGTTGATGCCGTGATCCGCCTGCCGCACCTGGTAGTTGCCCAGGTGCGGGTCGCCGTGGATCACGCCGTAGTGGTAGAAGGGCACGTACCAGGCGCGGAACAGCGTGCGCGCGTAGTCGTCGCGCTCCTCCTGCGAGGGGTTCTCCTCCAGCCGCTGGAGGATGGAGCGCCCCTCCAGCCAGGTCATGGTGAGCAGGCGCTTCGTCGTCAGCTCCGGCACCGGCTCCGGCACCCGGACGCCCCGCACCCCGTCGAGCATGAGGCCATAGAGCCGCATCTGCGACGCCTCGCGCTCGTAGTCCAGCTCCTCGCGCAGGCGCTCCGACAGCTCCTCGTAGACGTCGCCGCTCTGGATCGCGGGGTCCATGCGGGCGTAGACGCCCATGGCGAGGCGGAGCTGGCGCAGGTCCGCCTCCACCACGCTGGGCATGTCCGGGTATTGCAGCTTGCAGGCGACCTCGCGCCCGTCGGGCAGGGTGGCGCGGTGGACCTGCCCCAGCGAGGCCGCGGCCGCCGCCTCCTGCCCGAAGCTCGCGAAGCGGGACTGCCAGCTTGGGCCGAGTTCGGTAGACATGCGTCGGCGCACGAAGGGCCAGCCCATCGGCGGCGCGTTGGATTGCAGCGTCGCCAGCTCGCGCGCGTATTCCTCGGGCAGCGCGTCGGGGATGGTGGAGAGGAGCTGGGCGACCTTCATCATCGGGCCCTTCAGCCCGCCCAGCACCGCCTTCAGATCCTCCGCATGGGCGGACTTGTCCGTCTTGATGCCGAGGTAGCGCTCCCCCGCGACGCGGGCGGCGATGCCGCCCACCGCGCCGGAGGTGCGGGCCATGCGGCGGATCTCGCCGAACAGGCTGCCTTCGCGCCGCTGGTCGCCGTTGCCGCTCATGCGGTCCTTTCCTGCGCCGGGCGCTCCAGCTCGGCGATGAAGCCCGCGATCACGTCCAGGCCCTTGGCCCAGAAGGCGGGGTCGGAGGCGTCGAGGCCGAAGGGGGCCAGCAGTTCCTTGTGCCGCAGCGTGCCGCCGGCGCGCAGCAGGTCGAGGTACTTGCGCTCGAACTCCGGCACGACCTTCGCCTGGTAGACGCCGTAGAGCGCGTTCACCAGGCAGTCGCCGAAGGCATAGGCGTAGACGTAGAAGGGCGAGTGCACGAAGTGCGGCACATAGGCCCAGTAGACGTGGTAGTCCGGCGTGAACTCGAAGGCCGGGCCCAGGCTCTCCGTCTGCACCTGCATCCACAGCTCGCCGATCCGCTCGGCGGACAGCTCGCCCTTGCGGCGCTCGTCGTGCAGCAGCGTCTCGAAGCGGTAGAAGGCGATCTGCCGCACCACCGTGTTGAGCATGTCCTCGACCTTGCCGGCGAGGAGGGTGCGGCGGCGGACGGGATCGGTCTCCGCGTCCAGCACGGCGCGGAAGGTCAGCATCTCGCCGAAGACGCTCGCCGTCTCGGCCAGGGTCAGCGGCGTGCCGGAGCGGAGATAGCCCTGGTCGGCCGCCAGGATCTGGTGGACGCCGTGCCCCAGCTCATGCGCCAGCGTCATCACGTCGCGCGACTTGCCGTGGTAGTTCAGCAGCAGATACGGGTGGACAGCGGGCACGGTCGGGTGCGCGAAGGCGCCGCCCGCCTTGCCCGGGCGCGGCGGCACGTCGATCCAGGGGTTGTCGAAGAAGCGCCGGCCGATCCGCGCGAGCTCCGGCGAGAAGGCGGCATAGGCGTCCAGCACGCGGGTCCTCGCCTCGGGCCAGGGGATGGTGCGGTCCTGGTCGTCCGGCAGCGGCGCGTTGCGGTCCCAGTGCTGGAGCTTCGGGAGGCCCAGCCACTTCGCCTTCAGCGCGTAGTAGCGGTGGGAGAGGCGCGGATAGGCGTCGCGCACGGCGGTGACCAGCGCGTCCACCACCTCGTCCTCGACCATGTTGGCGCGGTTGCGCGCCGAGCCGGGGCGGGGGTAGCGGCGCCAGTTGTCGATGATCTCCTTGTCCTTGGCGAGGGTGTTGGTGATCAGCGAGAACAGCCGGATGCGCTCGCCGAAAGCGGCGGAGATGCCCTTCGCCGCCGCCTCGCGCCTCGCGCGGTCCTTGTCGGAGAGGCGGTTCAGGGCATCGGAGACGGTCAGCTCCTCCTCGCCGACCTTCACCTTCATCGCCGCCATCGTCTCGTCGAACAGGCGGTTCCAGGCGGCGCGGCCGGTCACCTCCTTCTCGTGCAGCAGCTTCTCCACCTCGTCGGAGAGCTGGTGCTCGCGGAAGACGCGCAGGTCGCGCAGCCAGGGCTCCCAGGCGGCCAGCGCGGGCGAGGCGGCGAGCTTGCTCGCCAGCACCTCGTCCTCCAGCCGGTTCAGCTCCAGGGTCAGAAAGATCAGGTGGCTGCCGATCGCCGTCGCCCGCTCCTGCATGGTCTGGTAGAAGCGGCCGTTCTCCGCATCGGTGGCGTCGCCCGAGAAGCGGAGCTGGGCGAAGGACATGGCCCGGCCCAGCACCTCCTCGATCCGCTCGAAGCGGGCGATGGCCCCGGCCAGCGCGTCGCCGGACAGCGCGGCCAGCTTGCCGGCATGGGCCGCCTCGAAGGCCACGGCCTCCGCCTCCGCCCAGTCCAGGTCGGCCGCCAGCTTCGGGTCGTCCGCGCCGGCATAGAGGTCCGACAGGTCCCATTCCGGCAGGCTGCCGGCCGCCTCGCTGCTGCCGCCCCGTCCGACCGTGTCCAGCACCGGGGAAAGGGGGGCGGCGGAACGATCGCCGCTCGGAACGGTCGGGAGGCTCATGGAGACGGGGTCACCTTACAGGACAGACGGACGCCCCACCGATATATGAGCAGGGCGGTCGGGACCAAGGCCGGGGCGGACACGTGACAGGGATGACGGAATGCCGGGACACTGGACCAGCCTGCCGGGGATGATGCTGGAACTCGCCGTGCAGCGCGGCGAGGCGCCGATGCTGCGGCACTGGTCGGGCGGGGCGTGGCGCCAGGTCAGCTGGATCGGCTTCGCCCGGGACGTCGCCGCCCTGGCCGCCGGGCTGCGGGCGCGGGGGGTCATGCCGGGGGACCGGGTGCTGCTGGTCAGCGAGAGCCGGCCGGAATTCCCCGTCGCCGACACGGCCATCATGGCCATCGGCGGGGTGACGGTGCCGACCTACACCACCAACACCACCGCCGACCACGCCCATATCCTGCGCGACTGCGGGGCGCGGGCGGCGCTCGTCTCCTCGCCCCGGCTGGCGAAGCAGGTGGCGCAGGGCGCCGCGGACGCCGGCGGGCTGGACCTGCTGGCGGTGATGGACGCGGAGAAGGGGGAGCTGCCGGAAGGCGCCGTGCCCTGGTCCGACCTGGCCGCCGGGCCCGGCGACCTGGACATGCTGCGGGCCGAGGCGGAGCAGATCCCGGCCGGGCGGCTGGCCTGCCTGGTCTACACCTCCGGCACCGGCGGCACGCCCAAGGGGGTGATGCTGCCGCACCGGGCGATGCTGGCCAACCAGCGCGGCCTGGCGGAGGTGGTGTCGCGGCTGCACCTCAACGGCACGCCCTACCTCTCCTTCCTGCCGCTCTCCCATGCCTACGAGCACACGGTGGGCAACTTCCTGCTCCCCTCCCTGGGCATGGAGGTGGTCTACAGCCGCGGCGCCGACCGGCTGGCCGCCGAGCTGCAGGACGTCTCCCCCACCATCGTCACCGCCGTGCCACGGCTCTTCGAGGTGCTGCGCGGCCGCATCCTGGCCGGGCTGGAGAAGGAGAAGCCCTGGCGGCGGCGGCTGTTCGAACGGGCCGTGGCGCTGGGCCTGCGCAAGCTGGACGGGCCTCCCCTGAACCTGCTGGAGCGGGTGGAGGATACCGTGCTGGACCGGCTGGTGCGGGCCAAGGTGCGCGACCGCTTCGGCAGCCGGCTGGTGGCGCTGGTCTCCGGCGGGGCGCGGCTGGACCCGGACCTGTCGGGCTTCTTCCTGGCGCTGGGCGTGCCGGTGCTCCAGGGCTACGGCCAGACCGAGGCGGGGCCGGTGGTCAGCGTCAACCTGCCCTGGGACAACCACCGCCGCACCGTCGGCCACCCGCTGCCGGGGGTGGAAGCCCATATCGCCGGGGACGGGGAACTGCTGATCCGCGGCGACCTGGTGATGGACGGCTACTGGAACGACCCGGTGGCCACGGCCGCCGCCCTGGCCCATCTGCCGGGCGACCCGCCGGATTCGCCGCCCTGGCTGCACACGGGCGACGTGGCGACGATCGAGGAGGGCCGCATCGTCATCCGCGACCGCAAGAAGGACTTCCTCAAGACGCTGGGCGGCGACATGGTCAGCCCGGCCAAGATCGAGGGCCTGCTGATGGCCGAGCCGGAGATCGCCCAGGCGGTGGTGGCCGGGGAGGGGGCGCCCGCCATCGTCGCCCTGCTGGTCCCGGCCGAGGGCGCCGACCCGGCGCAGGGGGTGGCGAAGGCGCTGGAGCGGGTGAACGCGAAGCTGTCCAACGTGGAGCGGGTCCGGCGCTGGAAGGCAGTCCCGGCCTTCACCCTGGAGGAGGGGCTGCTGACCCCCACCATGAAGGTCCGCCGCCGCGCCGTGATCGAGCGCTACGCCGCCACGCTGAGCGAGCTGACCTGACCGCCGTGGCGGCCCGCCCGCCCCTGCGGATGCACGTCATCGGCGCCTCCGGCAGCGGCACCTCCACGCTGGGGGAGGCGCTGGCGGCGCGGCTGGGCCTGCCCTGGCACGACACGGATGATTTCTACTGGGTGCCGACCGACCCGCCCTACACCACGCGGCGGCCGGTGCCGGAGCGGCTGGCGCGGATGAACGCGGCGCTGGACGATTCGCGGGGCTGGGTGATGAGCGGCTCGCTGATCTCCTGGGGCGACTCGCTCACCGAGCGGCTGACCTTCGTGGTCTTCCTCGCCCTCGACCAGGGGGAGCGGATGCGGCGGCTGCGCGCGCGCGAGGCGTCGCGCTACGGTCGCCGCATCGGGCCCGGCGGCGACATGCACCAGGGCAGCGTGTCCTTCCTCGATTGGGCAGCGTCCTACGATACGGCCGGGCTGGAGACGCGCTCGCGCCGGTCGCAGGAGGCCTGGCTGGCGCGGCTGCATTGCCCCCTGCTGCGGCTGGACAGCCTGATGCCGGTCGGCACTCTGGTGGAGGCGGTGCTGGCGCGACTGGAACAGGGTGGCCGGGACTGATACGGACGGTGCGGTGCCGTTGATCCGTGCCGGCGTGGCGCCCGTTCCCCGGGGGCAAGGCGCTGCCTCGCCCCCGTACCCCCCACTCCGCCAGGACCCTGCGGGCCCTGGACCCGATCAGCGCTGCCGCGCGGTGGTGGTGACGGGGTCACGGCGCCGAGGAGCTTGGCTCCTCGGCGGGTACGGCCGCAGCCCTCGCTGACGCCCTCTGAAAGCTTTCTTCAGAGTCCCGCCTGTCCGCGTTCCGTCAGGGATCAGCCCGCAGGCTGACGGCAGCCATGAAGCACCAAACTCCCAGCGGGGACCGGGGCCCGCTTGTGGCCCCGGCAGGGGAGGGTCTGGGAGGGGACGGCGTCCCCTCCCGGTGCCGGCGCTGGAACACCACAGCACGACCGGTCAGGTCATCCCGCCGTCGGTATGATACCGGCCCACCTCGGCCGAGAAAGGAGTGGGCATGGCCCAGAACATCTACGACACGCCGGATTTCTTTGCGGGCTACAGTCGCTTGCCGCGCTCGGTGCAGGGGCTGGACGGGGCGCCCGAATGGCCTTCCCTGCGGGCCCTGCTGCCGCCGCTCGCCGGTCGCCGCGTGGTGGACCTGGGCTGTGGCTTCGGCTGGTTCGCCCGCTGGGCCGCGGAGCAGGGCGCGGCCGCCGTACTCGGCCTTGACCTGTCGGAGCAGATGCTGGCCCGCGCCCGGGTGGAGACGGCCAGCCCCGCCGTGGCCTACCGGCGCGCCGACCTGGAGTCGCTGGACCTGCCCGGGGGCGGCTTCGACCTGGCCTACAGCTCCCTCGCCTTCCACTACGTCGAGGACTTCGCCCGGCTGGCCCGGACCATCCACCACGCGCTGCTGCCCGGCGCCGCCTTCGTCTTCTCCATCGAGCACCCGATCTACATGGCGCCCTCCCGCCCGGGCTGGATGGCGGCGGAGGACGGGCGGCGGGTCTGGCCGCTGGATTGCTACAGCCTCGAGGGGCCGCGCGTGACGGACTGGCTCGCCCCGGGCGTCCGGAAGTACCACCGCAGCCTGGGCATGACGCTGAACACCCTGATCGTCGCCGGCTTCACCCTGCGCCATGTCGAGGAGTGGCATCCCGATCAGGCCCAGCTCGCCGCCCATCCGGAATGGGCGGAGGAGATGGATCGGCCCATGTTCCTGCTGATCGCCGCCGGGCGCTGACCCGCGGCCGCGGGGCCTTTCCCCCGGCGGGCGCGGTCGCCCTATTCCGCCGCCGGCGGCGGGTTGGGGCGGGTCACGGGCCCGGCCTCCGGCTCCAGCCGCAGCGCCTCCCCGGCATGCTCGATCTCGAGCGGCCCGCCGTCCAGCAGCTCGTAGCAGGTTTCCGCCGCCGTCATGGCGGCGCGCAGCCGCGTCCCACGGATGCAGAGGTGGAAGGTCATGCCCTTCCAGCGGGCCGGGAGGCGGGGAGAGAAGGCGATACGCCCGCCATGGTCCGTCAGCCCGCCGAAGCCATAGACCAGCGCCAGCCAGGTGCCGCCGATCGCGGCGAGGTGCGCGCCGTGCTTCACGTTGCCGCCGATGTCGGACAGATCCATGGTCGCGGCGTTGTCGAAATAGTCCATCGCCCGCTCGGCATAGCCGATCTCGCTGGCCACGATGCTCTGGATGCAGACGGAGAGCGAGGAATCGTGCGTGGTCCGGGGGTCGTAGAAGTCGAAGTTGCGCCGCTTGTGGTCGCGCGTGAACTGCTGGCCCAGCAGGAACATCGCCAGCAGCACGTCCGCCTGCTTGATCACCTGGTGCCGGTACAGGTTCAGCGGGTGGAAGTGCAGCAGCAGCGGGTACTTCTCGCGCGGGGTATGGGCGAAGTCCCAGGGCTGCTTGTCCAGGAAGCTGTCGTCCTGCGGGTGGATGCGCAGCGTCTCGTCATAGGGCAGGCACATGGCCGAGGCGGCCCGCTCCCATTCCTCGATCTCGGCGACGTGCAGCTCCGTGCGGCGGACCACGGTGCGCCAGGCCTCCGGCTCCTGGGCCTGGAAGCGGCGCAGCACGGAGGCGGCGTAGGCGAGGTTCTCCCGCGCCATCAGGTTGGTGAAGTAGTTGTTGTCCACCAGCGCGGCGTACTCGTCCGGTCCGGTGACGCCGTTGATGACGAAGGCGCCGCCGCGGCGCGGGTTGTACCAGCCCAACGTCACCCAGAGCCGCGCCGTCTCGACCAGCATCTCCGCGCCGTAGCGGCGCAGGAAGTCCTCGTCGCCGCTGACCTCCACATACTTCCGCATGGCGTAGATGATGTCGGCGTTGATGTGGTACTGCGCCGTGCTGGCGGCGAAGTAGGCGGAGGCCTCGTTCCCGTCGATGGTGCGCCAGGGGTAGAGCGCGCCGCGGTGCCCCAGCTCCTTCGCGCGTGCCCGCGCCTGCGGCAGCTGCTGGTGGCGCCGCCGCAGCAGGCTGCGGGCGATGCGCGGCGCGGTATAGGTCAGGAAGGGCAGGATGTAGATTTCCGTGTCCCAGAAGTAGTGCCCCTCATAGGCGCGCCCCGTCAGCCCGCGCGCGGCGATCCCCGCCCCGTCGACGCGGCGGGAGGCCTGGAGGAGCTGGAACAGGTTCCAGCGGATCACCTGCTGCTTGCGCGCATCGCCGCGGATCTCCACGTCGCTCGTCGCCCAGAAGGCGGCTGCCGCCTCGGCCTGGCCGGCGGCGATCGCCTCGAACCCCGCCTCCTTCGCGTCGCGCAGCGTCCAGCTCACCTGGTCGCGCAGCTCCTCCGGCGCGCGGCGGTCGTCGAAATGGTAGCCCATGTACTTGGTCAGCCGGATCGGCAGGCCGGGACAGGCATGGATGCGGTACTCCACCCGCACCATCTCCTCGTCGGCGCTCACCTCGACGCTGTTGTGGCACTCCGTGTCCAGAACGTGGTCGATGCCGCAGGCGACGGTCTGGCGCGACCAGGCGGTGCTGAAGCTCAGGATGCCGCCCGTCTCCAGCGGGCGCTGCCCGGCCGGGCGCAGCACATGCGCCTCGAAGGCATGGCCGGCGCGCGGGTCCTCGACGCCGTCGTCGCGTTCCACCGGCGGGCCGGCGTTGCGCAGTTCGGAGACGATCATCAGGTCCGCATCCGCGTCCTCGGACACCACCTCCATGTGGATGCAGGCCAGGTGGCGGTGCGTCAGCGAGACCAGGCGCCTGGTGGTCAGCCGCACGTGCTTGCCGTTGGGCGTGGCCCAGACGATGTCGCGCTCCAGCACCGCGCGCCGCATGTCCAGGCAGCGGCGGTAGCGCAGCGTCTCCTGCCGGCCCAGCACCAGCGGGTCGCCATCGACGAAGAGCTGCAGGATCTTCCCGTCCGGGCAGTCCAGCATGGTCTGCCCGCGATCGGGGAAGCCGTAGGCCGTCTCGCCGTAGACGATCTTGCGGTACTCGAAGAAGCCGTTGAGGTAGGTCCCCGGCTCGCGGACCGGATGCCCTTCCTCGTGGCTGCCGCGCAGGCCCAGATAGCCGTTGCTCAGCGCGAAGATGGTCTCCGCCTCCTCCGTGAACTCCTGCGCGAAGGCGCGGGAGTCCAGGCGCCAGGGGTCGACGGGGAAGATGTCGGCGGGCGGGCGGAAACGGGCACGGAGCATCGGGCGGCGCTATCCCAGTTCGGAGGCGGCGGGCACGGCGGGCAGGCCGGGGCCGGAGAGGCCGCGCGCGGCGCGGATGGCGCGCAGCACCGCGGCCTCCATCACCCGCGGCACGATCGCGCCCAGCGCCATCATGTTCCCGGGCAGGCCGCTCTTCCCCGTGGCCAGGGCGAAGATCGTGTCGCCATCGGCCATGGTGTGGATCGGGTCGATGCAGCGGGCGAGCCCGTCATGCCCCGCCCCAGCCAGGCGGTGGCACTGCGCCTTGGTCAGCGCCGCGTCGGTCGCCACCACGCCGATGGTGGTCGCCATCCCCGCCTGCATCGAGGCGGGCAGCTCGCCGCGCAGGATGCCGGCGGTGACGCCCGTGGGCCGCTCCCCCTGCGGCCCGCGCGCCCCGGCCAGCACGATCCCCGTCGCCGGGTCGATCACGTCGCCCAGGGCGTTCACCGCGACGATGGCCCCCACGGTGATGCCGCCGACCTTCACCGAGGCGGTGCCGATGCCGCCCTTCATCGCCCGCGCCATGCCGAACAGCTTGCCGACCGTGGCGCCCGCCCCGGCGCCGACCGAGCCTTCCTCCGGCGCCCTGTCCGTGGCGGCCGCGCAGGCCGCATGGCCGGCGGCGGCGTCGGGGCGGATGCGGTGGTCGCCCACCCCCAGGTCGAAGAGGATCGCCGCCGGCACGATCGGCACCCGGGCCGGGCCGGCGGGGTAGCCGATGCCCTTTTCCTCCAGCCAGCGCACCACCCCGGTCGCCGCCTCCAGCCCGAAGGCGGAGCCGCCGGAGAGCAGGACGGCGTGCACCTTCTCCACCAGGTTGGAAGGGTCGAGCAGGTCGGTCTCCCGCGTGCCGGGGGCGGCGCCGCGCACGTCCACCCCGGCGGTGGCGCCCTCCTCCGTGAGGATCACGGTGCAGCCGGTCGGCCGGCGGGAATCGGTGAAGTGGCCGACCCGGATGCCCGGCACCTCGGTGATGGCGCCGCCCAGGAGGCGTGATCCCGGGGCGCGTGCGACCGGCGCCGGCTGCGCCTGGCTCATGCCACCCACCAGGAGGGCCGTGCCCAGGCCCAGCGTGGCTCCCGTTGCCATGTCACGACGATTCATCCCCGCTGCTCTCGCCCCGTGTGTCCGGCTGCAGCGGACTGCCGGAGGGACGGCTTGGCAAGTCCGGCCGTCACGGCGTCGGCTCCGGCAGCAGCGCCCCCCAGGTCGTCCACCACCAGATCCGCCCCCGCCTCGCGCAGCGCGGCATGGCCGGCGCCGCGATCGACGCCGATCACCAGGCCGAAGCCGCCCGCCCGCCCGGCCTCGACCCCGGCCAGGGCATCCTCGATCACCACGCAGCGTTCCGGCGGCGTCCCGAGCGCCCGGGCAGCGGCGAGGAAGCTGTCGGGCGCGGGCTTGCCGGCCAGCCCCTGCTGCGCCAGCTCCTCCCCGCCGAGGATCACGTCGAACATCCCGGTCAGCCCCGCGCGCTCCAGCACCGGGCGTGCGTTGCGCGAGGCGGAGACGCAGGCCAGCCGCGCCCCGGCGCCGCGCAGCGCGTGCATCAGCCGCAGGCTGCCCGGGAAGACGACCACCCCCTGCTCCGACAGCGCCTCGTGGAACAGCGCGTCCTTGCGGCGGGCGAGGCCCTGGACGGTCGGCGCCCCCGCCGGGTCCTCCGGCCCGCCCTCGGGCAGGTCGAGGCCACGGGCGGCCAGGAAGGTGCGGATGCCCTCCAGCCGCGGCCGGCCGTCGACATGGGCGGTGTAGTCCTCCGGCAGGCGGAAGGGGGAATGGTCGCCCGGCCCCTGCATCCGCTCCAGGACGGGGTCGAACAGGCGCTTCCACGCTTCGGCATGCAGCGCGCCGGTCTGCGTCACCACCCCGTCAAGGTCGAAGAGCCAGGCGCGCAACTCACCCGGCGCCAGGGGCAGGGCACGGCGCGGCGTCGCATCCATCGGCATCCCGGCCTGTCCCTCCCTCGGCGCTCCGGGCGGTCAACGCCGGGTGGGGCCGGGGGTTGGGTGCGTCGTGGCGCCGCGGGGCCGCCGCCCCGGGGCGCCGGGACGTCAGGCCGGCCGGTTGCCGGCCGCGATCGCCTCGTTGAAGGAGGCGTCGAGCAGGTCCGCCGCCACGACCTTCCGCCGCACTAGCCCGGCGCGGGTGTAGAGGTCGATGTTGCGCTGCTCGTCCCGCTCCACGCTGGCGTCGATCGGCACGACGCGGGTGTTGGCGCGGGCGAACCAGTGCTCGGCGACCGGGGCGGGGACGTTCATCAGCTCCGACCAGGTGCGGGCATAGCCGGAGACGTTGCCGTTCGCCCAGGCCCGCGCGATGGCGAGGCGCTTCACGAACTCCGTCAGCTCCGGGCGGCGGTTGGCGATGGCGTCCTCGCGCGCCGCCTGGAAGCCGAGGCCGGGGGTGATGCCCTCGCCGTTCGCGATGCGGCGGGCGCCGTTCAGCACCTCCTCCTGGCTGACATAGGGCTCCCAGGTGGACCAGGCCTCGACCGAGCCGCGCGTCCAGGCGGCCTTGGCATCGGCCGGCAGCAGGAAGACGAAGGTCACGGCGTCCAGCGGCAGCCCGGCCTCCTCCAGCGCGGCCAGCACGATCTGGTGGCCGATGGAGCCGCGCCCGGTGGCGACGCGCTTGCCGACCAGCCCGCGGATGTCCTGGATGGGGCTGTCCTTCTGCACCAGGATGGCGAGGCCGCCGCGGTTCTCCCGCGTCGCGGCGATGGCCTTGGCGGGCACGCCGGCGGCGGCGCCGAAGGTGAAGGGCGCGTCGCCCACCAGCCCGGTGTCGATGGCGTTGGCGTTCAGCGCCTCCACCAGCGGGGCGGCGGCGGGGAACTCGCTCCAGGCGAGGCGGCCCTCGAAGCCCTTCAGCACGCCGGCGGCCTCCATCACCGCGCGGGCATTGCCGCGCTGGTCGCCCACGCGCAGCGGCGCCCCCTGGGCCCGGAGGATACGGGGCGCGGCCAGCAGCGGCACGGAGAGCGCGGCGCCCAGCAGGGCGCGGCGCGGCAGGATGGTCTTCATGGTGTCAGGCGGCCTCCTTCAGGCCGAGGATCTCCAGCACCTCGCGGCGCTGCGCGACCAGCGCGGGATCGTCCCGGTGGCGCGGATAGGGCAGGTCCACCGCCAGATCGGCGATGACGCGCGCCGGCCGGGGCGAGAAGACGAGGACGCGGTCCGCCATCAGCAGCGCCTCCTCGATGTCGTGGGTGACGAGCAGCATGGAGAAGCCCTCCCGCCGCCACAGCGCGACCAGCTCCGTCTGCATCTGCAGCCGGGTGAGGCTGTCCAGCTTGCCCAGCGGCTCGTCCAGCAGCAGCAGGCCGGGGCGGTTGACCAGCGCCCGGGCCAGGGCCGTGCGCTGCGCCATGCCGCCGGAGAGCTGGTGCGGGTAGGCATCGCCGAACTCGTCCAGCCCGACGAGGCGCAGCGCCTGCTCCACCCGCGCCCCCTCCTGCCGCAGCAGGCCGCGCGCCTCCAGCCCCAGCCCCGCATTCCCGCGCACGGTGCGCCAGGGGTAGAGGGTCGGGTCCTGGAACATCAGCACGCGCGACGGGTCGGGGCCGGCGATCGGCCGCCCGTCCGCCTCCACGATCCCCTCGCGCGGGGTGTCCAGCCCGGCGACGAGGCGCAGCAGCGTGGACTTGCCGCAACCGAAGGGGCCGAGCAGGGCGACGGAGCCGCCCGGCGGCAGGTCCAGGTCCACCTCGTCCAGCACCGGCAGGTCGCGGCCCTTGAGGTCGAAGGCGTGGCTGACGCCGCGCAGGCGCAGCCCGATCGGGTTCACCACCGCACCACCCCCTTCTGCCAGGCCAGCCGCCAGTCGCGGAGGCGGAAGAGCAGGGTGACGAGGCCGGTGCACATCAGCGCCATCACGATCAGCGCGGCGTAGAGGTTGGCATAGGCCGCCCAGCCCTGGGACCACTGCATGTAGAAGCCGAGTCCCGCCTTCACCCCCATCATCTCCGCCACCACGAGCACGGAGAAGGAGGCGCCGAGCCCCATGAACAGGCCGACGAAGACGGAGGGCATGGCCGCCGGCACCGCCACCCTGCGGATCAGGAACCAGGGCCTCGCCCCCATGGTGCGGGCGACGTCGTAGTAGTTGCTCGCCACCGCCGCGACGCCCGACCAGGTGAGCACGGCGACGGGGAAGAAGGCGGCCAGCGCGATCAGGAAGGTCCCCGCCTGCCGCGTGGTGGCGAAGGCGAAGAAGGCGATGGGCAGCCAGGCGGTGGCCGGCAGCGGCCCGATCAGCCGCAGCGCCGGATGCACCCAGTAGGAGACGGCGCGCGACCAGCCCATCGCCACGCCGGTGACGAAGCCGATGGCCGCCCCCAGCAGGTAGCCCGGCGCCAGCAGGCCCAGCGAATGCAGCACGCTGATGCCCAGCTTCTCCCAGTCGTCGGTGAAGACCTCCAGGATCGACTGCGGCGCGGCGAAGAAGGGCCGCGGCAGCCAGGCGAGCTTCGCCGTCGCCAGCTCCCAGGCGGCAAGGCCCAGGGCGAGGGCGACCAGCCAGGGCCCGGCCGCGCGCAGCCGCCCGGCGGGGCTGTCCGCCCGCGCCGGGCGGCGGCCCAGCGCCGCCACCCCCAGCAGCGCCAGGATACCGATGCCGGCGGCGATCCAGCCCAGCAGGTCGGTGCGGCCCAGGTCGTCCGCGTCCGGCAACGCCAGGATGACGGCCGCCGTGCCGAGCCAGGCGGCGGCGGCCAGCAGCCCGCTGCGCCAGGGCGGCGTGGCGGGGACGGGGCGGGAGAGGCCAGGCGCCTCCGGCGCGAGCGCGGCCGTGTCGGTCAGGCTGTTCATGCGGGCACCGGGCTCAGCACGTCGGTGAAGATGCGGTCGGCCAGGCGCTGGGTGTTGGTGTTGGCGCGGATCACCCGAACCAGCTTCAGCTCCTCCAGATAGGCCACCAGCTCGTCGCGCAGCGTCTGGTTCGCGGGGTGGTGGCCGTGGGTGTGGCTGTGCAGCATGGCCGCCAGCGCCGCCTTCGGCAGGGGCGAGTTGGCCGCGAAGATCGCCGCGGCCTCGTCCGGGTTCGCCACGATCCAGTCTTGCGCCTCGATCAGCGCGGCCGTCAGGGCGCGGGCGGCCGGGCGGTCGTCGCGGATCAGGCTGCCGCGGATGCCGATGACGCAGCAGGAGCGGCTGGCATACTCGCCGACGAGGTTGTTGGAGACCTCCAGCAGCCCGTCGCGGTCGCGCAGGATGGAGGCGAGCGGATCGCCCAGTGCGAAGGCCTGCACCTCGCCGCGCTTCAGCGCCTCGGCCAGCAGGTCGCCGGGGAAGACGCGGTAGGCGATGTCCTTCTCCGGATCGACGCCCGCCTTGGCGGCGAGGATGCCGAAGAAGTTCTTGTCCGGCGCGGCCATGTCCGTGACGCCGAGCGTCTTGCCCTTCAGGTCCGCCACCGTCCGGACGCTGCCGTCCTTCAGCGCGAAGAGCCGCATGCAGCCGCCATGGGTGGCGCCGGTGATGCGCACGTCGAAGCCCTGCTCCAGCGGCTTCAGCCAGCGCAGCGCCATGCCCACGCCCGCATCCGCCTTGCCGGTGGCGATGGCTTCCAGGAGCTGGTCGGTGGAGCCGCCGAAGTTAGTCACGTCCACGTCGAGGTTGTGGCGCTCGAAGATCCCCTTCTCCTTCGCCACCGGCACGCCCACGGTGCAGATGGCGTTGGCGTTGAAGGACAGCTTCAGCTTGCGGCGCGGTCCCGGCGCGGCGAGCGAGGCGGCGTTGCTGCCCAGGCTCGTCCGGCAGATGGCGGATTCGTCGAACAGAACCTCTTCCGGCAGGCCGGCTCGCCTTGGCAGGGGCGCCATGGCCCCCACCGGCAGCGCCATCCCCGCCAGACCCGCCACGCGCAGAATTCCCCGGCGTCCCAGCATCGTCGCTCTCCTCGTCTCCGGCAGGGCGTCCCGGCCCGGCCTGTCCGTCCTGATCCCGGCGGGCGGCCTATTCGGCCGCCACGCGCAGCGCCGCGCGCTCCGCCACCAGGCGCTTCGTGATGGGCAGCAGCGCGCGCCCGTAGTCGATCGCATCCTCCAGCGGGTCGAAGCCGCGGATCAGGAAGGTGGTGACGCCGAGGGCGTGGTACTCCAGGAACGCCTCCGCCACCTGCTGCGGCGTGCCGACCAGGGCGGTGGTGTTGCCGCGCGCCCCCGTCTCGCGCGCGATGGCGGTGTAGAGCCGCCCCTCCGGCCGGTCGCCCAGTGCCGCGGCGGCGAGCAGGCGCTGCGAGCCCGCGTTCTGCGGCGCGTGGGTGTTGCCGCCCAGGATGGCGCTGCCGCGGATCTCGCGGATGCGGCCCAGGATGCGCTCCGCCTTGGCCCAGGCGGCCTCCTCCGTCTCCGCCAGGATGGGGCGGAAGGAGAGGGAGAAGCGCACCTCGTTCTGGCGGCCGTGCTTCGCCGCCTCGGCGCGGACGCGGGTGACGATCTCGCGCACCTGCGCCTGGGTCTCGCCCCACAGCGCGTAGACGTCGGCGTGCTTCCCGGCGACGCGCAGCGCGGCCTCCGAGGCGCCGCCGAAGTAGATCGGCAGGCGCGGCCGCTGCACCGTCCGCACCTCGGGCGAGGCGCCCTTGATGCGGTAGTACGCGCCCTCGAAATCCACCGGCTGCTGCGCCGTCCAGATGGACTTCAGGATCTGCACGTACTCGTCCGTGCGGGCGTAGCGCGCGTCCTTGTCCAGCCAGTCGCCGTCGCGCGCCTGGTCCACGTCGTCGCCGCCGGAGATGACGTGGATCGCGGCGCGGCCGCCGGTGAGCTGGTCCAGCGTCGCGTAGTCGCGCGCCGCCACGCTGGGCGAGCGGAAGCCGGGGCGGTGGGCGACCAGGAAGCCGACCTTCTTCGTGTGCGCGCCGGCATGGGCGGCGAGCTGGAAGCCGTCCGGCCCGTTGCTGTGCCAGCCGATCAGGATGCGGTCGAAGCCTGCCTCGTCATGCGCCTGGGCGGAGGCGACAAGGTAGCCGGGATCGACCGAGGGGCCGCGCGCCGGATGGATCTCCGACTGCTCGCGCGGCTGGATCATGCCGATGAACTCGACGGGGTTCAGGTGCGAGGACATGGGTTCGTTCTCCTCCGGGATCACTGGCCTGGGATCACTGGCCGAGCGCCGCGCGGCCGGCGGCGGTCAGGGCGGCATCGGGTTGGGGGGTGTGGATTCGGGCGCAGAGCACGTCGCGCAGGTGCCGCTCCAGCGGGTTGGAGCGCGACAGGGCGTGGTTGCCGCAGAGCGCCACGGCCTGCTGCACGGCTTCGATGGCGTTCTCGGCGGCGGTGGTCTTGAGCAGCGCCAGCTCGTTCGCATCGCCGCCGCCGTCGAGCGCGGCGGAGCGCACCAGGCGCTCGTTGCAACGGATCAGCCCCTCGATCCGCCCCACCGCCTCCTGCATGCGCGGCAGGGTGGCGAGCGGCTTGCCGAGATTGGCCGGCACGCGGTCGCGCAGGAAGCCGAGCAGCCAGCCCCGCGCCGCCCGTGCCACGCCCGTGTAGAGGGCAGCGATCAGCAGCGTGTTCCAGGCCGCCTGCTCGACATCCGGGCGGCCCCACTCGGCGGGGACGCGCAACTCGCCGGCCTGGTCGGCGGGGATGGCGACCTCCTGGAACAGCACGTCGTGGCTGCCCGAGGCGCGCAGCCCCGCCTGGTCCCAGGTCTCGACGATGCTCACCCCGGGGGCGCGCAGCGGGACGAGGAACATCCCCGTGCGCGGCGCCTCCTCCTCGGTCCGGGCGAAGACCAGCCCCCAGGACAGGCCGGGCGCGCCGGTCGAATAGATCTTGCGCCCGGTGAGGGACCAGCCTTCGGCCGTGCGGCGCGCCACCGTGGCCGGCAGCCCGCCACGCGCGGGGGTGCCCAGCTCCGGCTCGACGCGCAGCGCGTTGACCAGCTCGCCGCGATCGACGGCGCCGCTGGCGACCAGCTCGCGCACCCGGGCGGACCAGCCGGGGCCCTGGGTGACGTGGCGGGTGTGGATCGCCTGCATCGCCAGCACCAGGGCGGTGGCGGGGCAGCCCTCGGCCAGGATGCCCACCGTCTCCGCCACCTCGGCGAGCGGGGCGCCCTCGCAGCCCAGCCCGCGCGGCACGGTCAGGCCGAGGAGGCCCGCATCGTGCAGGGCGGCGAAGTTCTCGTGCGGGAAGCTGCCCGCGCGGTCGTGCTCCGCCGCCCCCAGGGCGAAGCGGTAGGCCAGCGTCGCCAGCGTGTCGCGGACCGGATCGGCGCGCAGGACCAGCCCGTCCATCATGCGCCCAGCTCCAGCGTGCCGCCGAAGGAGCGGTCCCAGAGCGGCGCGACCTGCACCCCGGCCGGCAGCAGGCCGAGGCGCACGAACTCGTCGGCCACCGCCTGGTGCGAGGCGACGGCCGCGTCGTCGGGCGGCGTCAGGCGGCGCGGCTGGCTGACATTCTCCAGCACCGAGCGGATCACCGGCTCCGGCACGCCGAGGAGCGCGGACTGCGCCGCCGCCAGCTCCGGGACATGCGTGTCCTGCCAGCGGAAGGCGCGGTTCACCCGGCGCAGGTGCTCCGCGATGGCGGCGCGCTTGCCCGGATTCTCCAGCGCGGCGGGGGCGGCGAAGAACAGGTAGTTGCCGGAGAGGATGCCGGCGGCGTTGCGCAGCACCCGCGCCCCCTCCTGCCGCGCGACGGGCACGGAGTAGCCGTAGATCGCCCAGGTATCGAGCGCGCCGTTGCGGAAGGCGGCCAGCCCGTCGCTGGGGGTCAGGTTCACCGGGCGGATATCGGCGAAGGAGAGCCCGACCTCGCCCAGCATGCGGTTCAGGTAGTAGTGCGTCGTCGTGGCGCGGACATAGCCGACGCGCTTGCCCTTGAGGTCGGTGATGGTGCGGATGGGCGAGTCCTTCGGGACCAGCACCACCTGCTCGTTCACGTCGCCGCGGATGACGGCCACCACCTTGATCTTCGCGCCGGAGGCGGCGGCGAAGGCGGGCGGGATCTCGCTGCCATAGGCGAGGTCGAGCGAGCCGGCGTTCACCGCCTCGACCATCAGGTTGCCGGAGCCGAACTCGGCCCATTCGGCGCGGTAGGGCGCGCCCTCCGCCTGCCCCGCGAGGCGCAGCAGGAGGTTGTCGCCCGCCTTGTAGTTGGCGAGGCGCAGCGTGACCGGGGACTGCGCGGCGGCGGCCCGCGCCAGGAAGGGCATGGCCAGCGCGCCGAGCAGCGCGGTCCGGCGGGGCAGGGCGTGCATCACGCGGCCTCCCGGATCACGTCCGCCTCGACGCCCAGCTCGGAGAGCAGGCGGCGGCGCAGGGCGACGAAGCCCGCATCGGCATGGCTGCGCGGGCGCGGCAGCGCCACCGCGATGTCGGCGGCGATCCGCCCGGCATCGAGCACCAGCACCCGGTCGGCCAGCAGCACCGCCTCGTCCACGTCATGGGTGACGATCAGCGTCGTCGGGCCGTGGTGGCGCCACAGCTCCAGCACCAGCGCGTGCATGCGGATGCGGGTCAGCGCGTCCAGCGCGGCGAAGGGCTCGTCGAGCAGCAGCAGCCGCGGCTCGCGCACCAGGGCGCGGGCGAGCGCCACGCGCTGGGCCTCGCCGCCCGAAAGGGTCGCAGGCCAGGCGTCGCGGTGCTTCGCCAGCCCGACCTCGGCCAGCGCGGCCTCGGCGCGGGTCTTCACGCCGGCGCCATCCAGCCCGAGGGCGACGTTCTGCCAGACCTTCTTCCAGGGCAGCAGGCGCGGCTCCTGGAAGACGGCGGCGACCGATTCCGGCAGGTCCAGCCGCGCCTCGGCCGGGGCCGGGTCCAGCCCCGCGAGCGTCCGCAGCAGCGTCGTCTTGCCCGAGCCGCTGCGGCCGAGCAGGGCGGTGAAGGAGCCGGGCGCCAGCTCCAGGTCCAGCCCGTGCAGCACGGTGTTCTGGCCGAAGCGCCGGGTCAGGCCGGCGACGCGCACGGAGCGGTTGTCGGGAGCGGTCATCGGGGTCAGCCCTTCACCAGCTGCGGCCGCCAGGCCAGGGCGTGGCGCTCCACCGCGCGGACCAGCGCATCGGCGCCGAGGCCGAGCAGCGCGTAGACCACGAGGCCGACCACGATGATGTCCGTGCGCAGGAAGTCGCGCGCGTCGTTGATGAGGAAGCCGATGCCGGAGGTCGCGTTGATCTGCTCGGCGATCACCAGGGACAGCCAGGCGCTGCCCAGCGCGTAGCGCAGCCCGACCAGCCCGGAGGGCAGGGCGCCGGGCAGGATGACGTGGCGCACCAGCCCGGCGCGGTCGAGGCCGAAGACCTTCCCCGCCTCGACCAGCTTCGGGTCCACGCCGCGGATGCCCGCGAACAGCGTCAGGTAGACGGGGAAGGCGGCGCCGAGGGTGACGAGGGCGATCTTGGGCGTCTCGCCGATGCCGAACCACAGGATGAACAGCGGTACCAGCGCCAGGAAGGGCAGGGTGCGCAGCATCTGCATCGGCGCGTCCACGATCTCCTCGCCCAGCTTCGACAGGCCGGCCACCACCGCCAGCGCCGCGCCGGCGGTGACGCCGATGGCGAGGCCGGAGGCGACGCGGCCCAGCGAGACCAGCAGGTGGCGCGGCAGCTCGCCCGAGAGCAGCAGCTCCCAGGCGGAGGCGATGACGGTGGAGGGCGCGGCGAGCGTCCGGGGCGAGATCAGCCCGGCCATCGACGCCGCCTGCCACAGCAGCAGGATCGCCAGCGGCGAGGCGAAGCGGCGCAGCCGGCCGAGGGACGGCAGGGCGGGAAGGCGCGCCCCCGGCAGGGAGATCGGGCGCGCGCGGCCGCCCAGGGCTTGCGTATCGGACATGCGGGTTCCTTCGCGGCGTCGGGCCGCGGGGCGGGTGGCGCGGAGGGGAAAAGCGGTGGGACCGGGCGGGCCGGTCAGCCGGAGGCCGTCAACAGGGGCCCGTCAACAGGGGCGGGACATCCGGCGACAGGCCGATCCGGTGGGGCGGAGCGCGAGGCGCAGCGTCCGGCGGAGGCGGGGCTGTGTCATGCGGACTAGATTAGTCCTGTCCCATTTCACGTCAATGAATAGTGATTATCGAATTAACCCACGAACGGAGAGGTTTTTCCTCCCGTCCGGGCCTCCGGGAGATCAAGGCTACTCCTCCCCCCCGCCCGCCCGGTCGCGGAAGGCGCCGCGGTGCAGCGGGAAGGCGGTGGTGCTCTTCATCCGCTCCATGGCGAAGCGGGAGGTGACGTTGCGCATCGGCACCGCCGCGATCAGCCGCTTGTAGAAGCGGTCGTACTCCGCCATGTCCGCCACCGCGACCAGCAGCATGTAGTCGACCTCGCCCGCCATGCGATAGGCGCCCATCACCTCGGGCATAGACCGCACCGCGCCCGCGAAGCGGTCCAGCCAGTCCGGCGTGTGGTCCCCCGCCTCGATGGCGACGAAGACCGTCATGCCGACGCCGACCTTCTCCGGCGCCAGCAGCGCGACGCGGCGGGTGACGACGCCCGCCGCCTCCAGCTTCTGGATGCGCTTCCAGCAGGGGGTGGGGGAGAGCCCGACCCTGTCCGCCATCTGCGCGATCGACAGGGTCGCATCCTCCTGCAGGAGGGCGAGGATCTTGCGGTCGATCTCGTCCATCGGGCCACGTCCTGCGGCCGCCGCCTTATTCGACGGCGCCATGTGGTGGAATACGGCATTGCCCGCCGCGGGAATGCCCAAGCGAATCCCTAGGGGATTCGCCGGCCGCCGGCCAGGGGCGCCGTGCCCGCCGGGTTTCCGGAGGGCCGCGATCTGCTCTATCCCCTCCCCGCCACGCGCGGAGGAGATGCCGGCCCATGGATATGCCCGTTCCCAATCCGGTCGGACGCCTGCCGACCGGCCACCGCATCGGCGGCAAGGTGGTGGAGTCGCGCGACACGCTCCCCATCCTGAACCCCTCCGATGGCGGCGAGGTCGGGCGCATCGCCCGTGGCGGCGCCGACGAGATCGACGCGGCGGTGCGTGCCGCCCAGGCCGCGCTGGACGGTGCCTGGGGCCGCATGGCCGCCGCCGACCGGGGTCGCTGCCTCACCCGCCTGTCGGAGCTGATCCGCCGCGACGCGGAGCGGCTGGCGCAGCTCGAATCCCTCGATGTCGGCAAGCCGATCCGCCAGGCCCGTGCCGACGCCCTGGCCTGCGCCCGCTACTTCGAGTTCTACGGCGGCGCGGCCGACAAGATTCACGGCGACACCATCCCCTATGCCGAGGGCTACACGGTCCTGACGCTGTGGGAGCCGCACGGCGTCACCGGCCACATCGTGCCGTGGAACTACCCGTTGCAGATGGTCGGCCGCTCGGTGGGCGGGGCGCTGGCCATGGGCAACGCCGCCGTGCTGAAGCCGGCTGAGGACGCCTCGCTCTCCTCCCTCGCCCTGGCCGACCTGGCGCAGGAGGCGGGCTTCCCCGACGGTGCCTGGAACGTGGTGACCGGGCTGGGCGAGGAGGCGGGCGCGGCGCTGACGGCGCATCGCGGCGTCTCCCACATCTCCTTCACCGGCAGCCCGGAGGTGGGCACGCTGGTCCAGGCGGCCGCGGCGAAGAACACCATCCCCGTCACGCTGGAACTGGGCGGCAAGAGCCCGCAGCTCGTCTTCGCCGATGCGGAGATGGACGCGCTGCTGCCCACCGCCCTGGCCGCCATCGTGCAGAATGCCGGCCAGACCTGCTCCGCCGGCTCGCGCCTGCTGGTCGAGGCGCCCGTCTTCGACCGGGTGGTGGAGGACCTCGCCGGCCGCTTCGCGAAGCTGGAGGCCGGGCCGGCCGAGCGCGACCTCGACCTCGGCCCGCTGGTCAACGCCAGCCAGCAGGCCCGGGTGCAGGGCTACATCGACCTCGCCCAACAGGACGGTCTGCGCATCGCCGGCCAGGGGCGCATCGCCTCCAACGCGCCGGAAGGCGGCTACTACGTGAAGCCGACCCTGGTCGCGGATGTCGACCCGACGCACCGGCTGGCGCAGGAGGAGGTGTTCGGCCCCGTCCTGACCGCCATCCGCTTCCGTGACGAGGTGGAGGCGCTGCGCATCGCCAACGGCACCGACTACGGGCTGGTCGCCGGCGTCTGGACCGCCGATCTCGGCCGCGCCATGCGCCTGTCGCGCGGCATCCGGGTCGGGCAGGTCTTCGTCAACAACTACGGCGCCGGCGGCGGGGTGGAGCTGCCCTTCGGCGGGGTCAAGCGCTCCGGCCACGGCCGCGAGAAGGGGTTCGAGGCGCTGCGCGGCTTCGGCGTGCTGAAGACCGTCGCCATCCGCCACGGCTGATCCAGAGGGGTGCGGCGCCGGAGGTCATCGGCCTCCCCCGGGCCACGGCTCCGCGCCCAACCCGCCCCGCGACGGCGCGGGCGGCCCGCGTCAGGCCAGCAGTTCCTGCAGCGCCCCGACCAGCACGGCCAGGCCGGCGGCGAAGTCCTCGATGGCCATGGCCTCCGCCGGGTTGTGGCTGCCGTGGTCGTTGCGCAGGAACAGCATGGCAGAGGGGATGCCGAGGCCGGCGAAGGTGGCGCAGTCATGCCCGGCACCGGAGGCCATCTCGCGGAACGGCACGCCGGCCGCCCCGGCCGCCCGGCGCAGCGTCGCGCGCAGGCCGGGGTCCATGGCGGCTGGCGCGGCGTGGGTCGCGGGGCCGAACTCGAAGCGGACGCCCCGCGCCGCCTCCAGCCGGGCGGCCTCCTCGTGCAGCCAGCGGTCCAGCGCCGCCAGCAGCGGCGCGTCCTCGCTGCGGATGTCCAGGCTGAAGCGCAGCAGCCCGGGGATCTTGGTCGGCGCGTGGTGCGCGGGGTCGGTGGCCAGGATGCCGGCGGTGCAGACCAGGTCGGCGCCTTCCGCCTCCAGCTGCGCCCAGCGCGCGTCCAGCGCGGCGATCAGCGCCACCGCGGCCAGGGCCGCGTCGCGCCGGTGCGCGCGCGGCACGGCCCCGGCATGGGCGTGCTCGCCCAGGACGGTGGCGCGGGGGTAGCGCAGGCTGCCGCGGATGCCGGTGACGACGGCGACCGGCAGCCCCTCCGCCACCAGGGCGGGGCCCTGCTCGATATGCGGCTCCAGGAAGCAGTGGATCCGGGATGGCGCCAGGGTGGCCTCGCCCGCGCGGATCAGCCCGGGATCGAGCCCCTCCTCCAGCATGTGCTCGGCCAGGGTCCGGCCGCTGTCGGCGCGGCGCAGGGCGTCGGGCGCGTCCCGCGGCAGCAGGCCGAAGGCCGCCCGGCTGCCGAGGTAGTGCGCCGGGAACCAGCACATCTCCTCCGCCCGGAGACCCAGCACGGTCAGGTCGCGGGCACCGTGCCAGCCGTTGCGCGCGAGGTGGGCAGCGGCGGCCAGTCCCATCACCACCCCGGCGGCGCCGTCGAAGTTCCCGCCATGCGGCACACTGTCGAGATGCGAGCCCACCGTCACCGCCGGCAGGGTGCGGTCCCGGCCCGGCCAGGTGAGGCGCAGCGTGCCGAGCGGATCGGCCGCGACCTCCAGCCCCGCCTCCCGGCCGGCCCCGGCCACCAGCGCATGCGCCGCCCGCTCGCCGGCCCCGAAGGAGGCGCGGGTGACGCCCGGCTCGTCGAGGGTGGCGGCGCGCAGCCGGTCGAACAGCGTGGCGGCGAGGGCGATCTCGGGGGCAAGGTCCAGGGGCATGCGCCGGTCCGCCAGCAGGCGGCGTGCCACCGGCCGCGCGTGTTCAGGCGACCTCCGATGCGCTATCGGTGCGTCTTCCCCCGACGACGCTGCCCCCATGCCCGCCAAGCTCCGCACGATCCGCCCCCCGCCATCGCGGCAGGGCCGCCCGCCCTTTGCCCCGCCCTTCGCACGGGGCCGCCGATGAGCAACCGTGCCGCGCGGGCCCACCTGGCCGCCGATCCCGTGCTGGGGCGGGTGGTGCAGCAGGTCGGGGCCTGCCGCCTGAAGCCCGTCACCGCCCGCGAGCCCTACGAGGCGCTGGTGCGGGCCATCGCGCACCAGCAGGTGCACGGCCGCGCGGCGGAGGCGATGCTGAACCGCCTGCTCGCCCTCACCCCCACGCACCCCTTCCCGCCGCCCGAGGCGGTGCTGGCCCTGCCCGAGGGCGCGCTGCGCGCCTGCGGCTTCTCCGGCGCCAAGCAGGCCGCCATCCTGGACATCGCGCACAAATCCGCCGGCGGCTGGGTGCCGACCCGCCGCGCCGCCGCGCGCATGACCGACACGGCGCTGATCGAGCGCCTGGTCGCGCTGCGCGGCGTGGGACGCTGGACGGTGGAGATGCTGCTGATCTTCACCCTGGGCCGGCGCGACGTGCTGCCGGTGGATGATTTCGGCGTGCGCGAGGGCTACCGGATCGCCGCCGGGCTCGACGCCCAGCCGAAGCCGCGCGACCTGGCGGCCATCGGCGAGGCCTGGGCCCCGCACCGCTCCGCCGCCGCCTGGTACCTGTGGCGCGCCGCCGACCTGTCGAAGGACGGCCGCTTCCAGGCCCCGCAGGCGATCTGACACGGGCCCCGGCGGTGGCGCCAGGCCCTCCGGCCGGGCGGCGTCCCCCCCGTTCCGGCAGCCGCCGCTTGATCCCGACGGCGGGATGACCTGGACCCGTGGTGCTGTGGTGTTCGGGCGGCAGACCGGGAGGGGACGCCGGCCTGCGGCATCGACGCCGTGGGTCGATCCCCGTCCCGGACCCTTCGCTGCCGGGGCCACAAGCGGGCCCCGGACCCCACTGGGAGTCTGGTGCTTCGCGTGAGCGTCAGCCTGCGGGCTCAACCCTGACGGTACGCGGACAGGCGGGACTCTGGAGAAGCTTCATAGGCTTCAGCGAATGCTGCGGCCGTACCCGCCGAGGAGCCAAGCTCCTCGGCGCATTGACCCCGTCACAGTCATCCGCGCGGCAGCGCCCTTCGGGTCCAGGGGCTCTGCTCCTGGCGGAGTGGGGGTACGGGGGCGAGGCAGCGCCTTGCCCCCGGGCCACGGGCACCACGCCGGCAGACGTCAGCGCATCACGCCGCGCGTATGAGGCCGCCGGCCGGGCGCCGGAGACGATCCCGGGCCTACCGTTCAGCGCCGGGGCAGGACCGCCGCCGGGTCGATGGTGCCGCCCATGGCCAGGTAGCCGGCGCGGTTCGGGTGGAGCTTGTCGCCCGGCCCGCCGGTCGTGCTTTCGGGGACCATCTCCGGCCGCAGACCGCCTGTGGCTGCATCCATGGTGGCGCTGTCGAAGTCCACCACCGCGTCGAAGAGGCCGGAATCGCGCAGGAAGGCGTTGAGGCCGCGGCGCTTCTGGTCCTGCTCCGCATGGCCGTGCGCGGCGCTGCTGCTGCCCAGGGCAGGGACCAGCGTGGCGGCAACCACGCGCACGCCCGGGATGCCGGCGCGCAGGCGCCGCACGCCCTCCCGCATCCCGTCCTGCACCGCCTCCCGCGGCGCGTTGCCGTTGCGGCTGAAGTCGTTGATGCCTTCCAGCCAGATCACCGTGGTGACGCCGGAGAGGGAGATCACGTCCCGCTCCAGCCGTGCCAGCGCCGAGGGGCCGCCGGGGAAGGGCTTGTCGGGCCCGTACTCCTTCGGGCCGACCACCTGGTTGCCGCCGATGCCGGCGTTCACCACAGCCACGCCGTTGCCCAGCGCGGCGTGCAGGCGGCGCGAGAGCACGTCCGGCCAGCGGTCGTCGCCGTTCATGGTGGAGGCCGTGCCGTCCGTGATGGAATCCCCGAAGCAGACGACCACCGGCGTGCCGGATGGCGCCGCCATGTCCACGGCATCGAGGAAGAACCAGGAGGCGGTCGAGAAGGGGAAGGCCGCCTCGCCTTCCTCCGCCCCCTTCGCGCCGGCGCGCGGCGGGGTGACGTAGGAGGTCTGCAGCGCCTTGGCGTGCCAGGTCATCGGTCCGCTGCGGCCGGCGACATGGAAGGAGACGGCAAGCTTGCGCCCGGCCAGGAGCGGGGAAGCCGGATCGGCGGCGAAGGGCAGCTCGACCGGATCGGACCAGGCCTGGCCGCCGGGCGGGATGGTCACGGAATCCCGCCCCTCGAAGCGCACCGGCCGGTTGGTGCCCGGCACCACCGCGGCACCGCCCAGATGCAGCCCGGCATGCACGCCGTCCAGCGTCAGCGGCCGGGTGCCGAAGGCGTTGCTGAAGCGCAGCCGGGCCTGCTGCCCCCAGCGGTCGGGGCGCAGCACCAGGCGGAAGCTCTGGTCCTCCGCCCCTTCCGGGGCGCTGGGGAAGGCGAAGCGCTGGTCCGGCTGGGCGGAGGGGTTGCCGACGGGGTAGGGGCCCTGCGCCGACCCCGCCCAGGCGGTGGCCCAGCCCACGGCGCCGCCCGCCCCCGGCGGGGTGCCGCCCGGCGGGGCCACGGCCTGGGCACGGACGGCCGGCGGGGCCAGGGTTGCGGCCATCAGGAGCCCTCCGGCCAGGGTGCGACGTTGCATGGTTTCCTCCGCGTGCGGCCGTTGCGGCCGCTGGGGGACGGAAGGTTCCATGCCGGCCGGTGCCGGGCAACGTGGCGCGCGGCCCCCGGCCCGTCCGGCCTCCCCCAAGGGTCAGGCCAGTGCCAGCGCCGGCCAGGAGGCCGGCACAGGCGGCGCACCCGGCACCGGGCGGTAGAAGACCAGCCCGCCCAGGGCGGCGAGCGGCGCTTCCGCCCTGGCCCAACCGGGCAGGACCGTCTCCTCGTGGTAGTGGGTGGCGCCTCCGGTCGGGTCGGGCAGCACGCCGGCGATGGCGCGGGCGGCGATGCGGCGGCAGATCGCCATGGCCGGGTCCGCCGGCGGTACGGCCCGCAGCACCGTATGGCGCGGATGGCGCGGGTTCCAGCAGGGGAAGTGGAAGGGCGCGCGGCAGACCGCCTCCACGCCCACCCCCCATTCCGGCCGCCCGGCGGCGAGGCGGTTCATCACCAGCGCGGCCAGCGCCTCGATCGCGCGCACCGGGCGTCCCCCGGCCTCGGCATAGAGGGTGAGGGACAGCACCGCGGCCTCGCGGGACCGGATGGCGACGGAATGCGGGGTGGCGCGCATCAGCGGTCCTCCTGCATCGCCTCGATCCGGGCGGCGGCGATGGTGGCGGAGCGGGTGGCCTCGTCCAGCTTGTGCTCGATGCGCAGCAGGTGCTGCGTCAGCCGCTGGTCCACGTCGCGGATCAGCGACAGCGGCACGTAGGTCCGCGCCACCTCCAGCTTGAAGGCGGACAGGTCGTCGCGCGTCCGCTCCAGCATGCCCGAATCGGCGCAGGAGGCCTCCGGCAGGGAGGACAGGCCGCGGCGCAGGCCGTGCAGCATCCAGGCGAGCGCGGCCATGAGCGGCGCCTCCACCGCGGTGGAGATCCACTGCGGCTCGAACGGCGTGGGCATCGGTCGACCCTCCTCGGGGCCAGGGGTTGATGATGACGGGTTGAAGGAGTGCCGGGCCCGCGCCACACAGGAGCGATGTGGAACGAGCCCTACCTGGAGACCTGCTGCCGCTCCGCCCTGCACCGGCTGCGGCAGATGGGCGCGGCCGGACGACCCGCCGGGCTGGTGGACCAGCCTTGCCTGGAACGCCTGTCCGGCATGGGCTTCGCCCGGCTGAACGGCACCGGCCGCTTCGAGATCACCCCCGACGGGGTGGCCCGGCACGACAGTGAGATCCTAAAGCGGAAGGCGGCGGCGTAGCGTGGTGCCCGTGGCCCGGGGGCAAGGCTCCGCCTCGCCCCCGATGCCCCCACTCCGCCAGGACCCTGCGGGCCCTGGACCCATTTGGCGCTGCCGCGGGACAGCCTGATACGGGGTCGAGGCGCCGAGGAGCCATGCTCCTCGGCGGGTACGGCCTCCGCCCTCACTGACGCCTTCTGAAGCTTTTTGGGAGTCCCGCCTGTCCGCGCTCTGTCAGGGTTCAGCCCGCAGGCTGACGGCAGCCGCGTAGAGCCAATTCCCAGCGGGGACCGGGGCCCGCTTGTGGCCCCGGCAGGGGAGGGCCCGGGAGGGGACAGCGTCCCCTCCCGGCCACGGGGGCGGCGGCCGGAACCGACCTCACCCCGCCCCATGCCACCCCGCCCCACGCGGCGCCGGCGGCAGGCCGGGCAGCCGCACCGGCTCGGCCAGCAGGCAGCCCGCCACCGCGTCGAGCGCGTCGTCGCGCGCCCCGGCCGCCTCCGGGCGCCAGGCCGCCATCTCCTGCGGGAAAGGGGTGCGGAACACCTCCTCCCGCGCATGCAGGCGGCGGGCGGCGAGCACCGGGTCCAGGGCGGAGAGGATGCGCTCCCGCTTGGGGCGGGTGCTGGCGTGTTCCACCACGGCACAGGCGGCCCCGGCGCGCGCCAGCTCCCGCCGCAGCAGGGCGGGGAGGAAGCGGCCGAGGCCGTTGGTCTCCACCCGGATGACGGGCAGCAGCAGCGCGCGGGCGATGGCCGCGACCTGGGCGCATTGCTGCGTGGCCGGGTCGGGCTGGGCGTCCGGGTCGTGGGTGAGGTAGGCGAGGCGGTGGAGGTAGTGGTGCCCCTCCGCATCGCCGTAGACGGCGGCCAGCACGCTGGCGTCGCCCTGGCCGGGGCGGCCATAGGCGGGGTCCCAGAAGCCGCCGCCGGAGACCAGCCGCCGGCCGAGCAGGGACAGGACGGGCCGGCCATGCGCCTCGGCGTAGTGCGTGTCCTCGGCGTAGCGGACGATCAGCGCGGGATCGAGCCGCGCCGCGGCCTCGCTGACCGCGTCCAGCAGCATCTGCCGGGCGAAGTGCAGCGGCCCAACGCGGGTGCGCAGCGCCTCGATCACCGGCAGCGGGAAGCGCTCGGGCCAGGCGGAGCGGCCGGCGGCGTCGAGCAGCGGCAGGCGCAGGCGGCGGTAGCCGGCGAGGAAGGCGCCCTCCTCGCCCGGCGGGCGGTAGAGCGTGTCCGCGCAATGCGGCGTGCCGACATAGAGCACCGTGCCGCCAGGGGTCAGTACGAACTCCGTCTCGGCCAGGCGCTCGCGCAGCTCGGCGCGCTTGGCAGGCGTGTCGCAGTTGCCCGCCACCTCCACGTCGTCGCAGACGATCACCTCCGCCCGCGCGCCGGTGATGTTGCCGCCGATCCCGGCCGCGAGCATGGACGGGTCGCGCAACGCCCCCTCGCGCTTGACGGTGAAGCGGTCCGCCGCCCAACTTCCCGACCCCTGGGCACCGGCACCGTCCGGCAGCAGCGGGCGGCAGAGCGGGTGGCGGGTGAGGATTCGCCGCACCGTCGCGACCATCTTCGTCGCCAGCGCGTGGTCGGCCGCCAGCACCAGGATGCGCGTCTGCGGGTCGCGCGCCAGGCGCCAGGCGCACCACAGCCCGACCAAGGTGGACTTGCCGCAGCCGCGGAAGGCGAGCAGCAGCAGCCGGTGGTCCCCGGCCGCGTGCCGCGCGTCCATCCAGCGCGCGATGCGCCGGTGCACGCCCGGCGTGTCCTGGCCGAGGCGGGTGTTCCAGAGCCAGACGAATTCCAGGAAGTCAGCCTGTGTCATCGTCCGGCTCGTCCTCCTCCGTGCAATCGGCCGCGATGGCGGCGCGGGCCTGGGTGAGCAGGGCGTCCGGGCAGTCGCCGGACGCGGCCTGGCCGGCGGCCGCGCTGCGGGCCAGCTTCAGCAGGTGCTCCAGATGCGCCAGCGCCGTCTTCGCCGCGGCGTGGTGCGCGGCGAAGGCCTTCGGGTCCTCGTGCACGCCCTCGATCGGGGTGCGCGAGACGAAGGCCTCGTAATCGGCGAGGACGCGGCGGATGGCGGTGCGGAGGTCCTCCGGCGAGACGATCCCGCCGGTGTCCCGTTCCGGGGGCGTGGGACTTCCCGCCATGCTCAGAGCCGCGGCTTGACGGCACGGACGCGGAGGGTGCCGTTGCCGAGCGACATCGCAATGGCGCCTCCGCTGATGTTCTGCGCCGTCACCTTCACCTGGTTGGCGCTCGCGCTGCCCCCGACGACGGCATGCAGGACCGCGCCGCCATTCTGGTAGTTCTGGTCGCCGGCAGCATTGACCCCGACATAGGATGCCTGAACGAAGTCTCCCTGGCGCACCCCCGGCAGCGTGACCTCCCGTTGCGCGATGGCTCCGGCCGCAAGGGTTCCCGGATTCCAGCCCGTATCCACCACCGTGTACTCGCGCGTTCCCCAGCGCCGGCTGCCGCCGTAGATCAGCGTCGGCGCGTAGAGAGGGGCGCAGTAGAGGCGCAGCGCCCGCAGCACCGCGTCCGAGGTGCCGCCGCGCACGCCGATCGCTGCGAACCTGGCACTGTCATGCAGGGTGACGCGCTGGAGGCGGTTCATCGCGATGCCGCCCACCAGGCTGTCCAGATTGACGTTCCCTTCCCAGAAGTAGGAGGGGCTGCCGGCCCAGACGGCGTTCATGTTGGAGAACAGCACCGGCGTGGTGTCCGTCAGTACGGCCTCCGAGGCATCGAACTGCACCACCACCGGGCGCAGCGACGTGCCCTCGGCCGCCAGGAAGAACTCCTTGCACTCGCTGGCATCGACGACGAAGGCGAGGGCGCGGCTGGTCGGCAGGCCGACATGGTCGGGGTTCAGGCCGATCGAGGACAGGCCCGCGAAGACGAGGGCGTTCAGCGTGGTCGGCGACCCGTTGGGATTGCCGGAGAGCACGCCCATCTCCTCGAAGCCGATGCCGTCCGCCGCATCGACGGTCTGCCGGAACGCCCTGGCCCGCACGTTCTCGGCGGCCGCGATCAGGCGCGGCGCGCCCTGGGCCGCCGTCGCCTGGTGCAGCGGGACCACCGTGCCGCCGGCGCGCGTCGCGGTGGAGGTGTATTCCACGGTGGTGCCGGTGAAGGCGTAGGTGCCCGTGTAGCTGACCTCGTAGAGGCAGTCGCTGGCGCCCCCGGCATGGCGCGCGACGTGCGGACTGCACGCCTCCATGCGCACGCCGCGCGCCACGATGCCGCGCTCGTCCCCCGCCTCCAGCAGGAAGGGGATGGCGGCCACGGTGCCGGGCGTGCCCTGGCGCTGCAGCTCGAAGGCCGGGCCCATGAAGAGATGCGCGTTGTGCCGGGGATAGGCCCCCGGCTCGCAGGAGAAGCGCACCCCGAAGCGGTCCATCGTGGGATGCGTGCCGGAGGCATTGGCGAAATGCCCGCCCTGGTAGCGGATGCTGTTGTTCCAGCCGGCCGCGCTGCCGGTGCGCACGTCCAGCCCGATCCGGTTGTTCACCAGCCGGCCGAGCTGCACCGTGCTGTCCTCGAAGCCGATGGCGTCGCCCAGGGTGCGCAGGCCGATGGTGAAGCCCTCGACCTGACGCACGTCCAGCAGGCCGGCATCCATGTTGCGCGCCAGCACGCCGATGTCGCGTTCGTCCGTCCAGGAGGCGAGCGTCGCGCGCAGCACGCGGATGCCCTGGTACGCCTTGGCCAGGTTGCGCGTGCTGCCGCCCTCGCCCAGCGTCAGCGCGGCATTGCCGTCCGGGCCGGCATAGAGGATGGCGCCGCGCATGGACAGGCCGGCGGCCGCGCCCGGCAGCACCAGCGGCATGGTGGTGCGGAAGGTGCCCTCGCCGATCTCCAGCACCTTGCCCGCCGCGGCCGCCGCGTTCATCGCCGCCTGGAGCGCCGGGCCGTCATCGGTGACGGAATCCCCCGTGGCGCCGAAGTCGCGCGCCGAGAGGATCTCGGCCAGCTTGTCCTCCACCGTGCGGGGAATGCCGCCGGGGAAGGGGACGGAGAGGGTGGTCTCGCCGCGCGAGAAGACGGCGAGGTCGCCGGTGGAATCGAAGCCCAGCAGCCGGTTCGCGCGCGCCGGCTTCAGCGGCAGGACCAGCCGCCCGCCCGCCTCGCCCGGGTCCAGCCGGATGGTGCCGGTCAGGTCCTCCGACACCTCCTGCAAGGCGGCGGTCTGGCGATCCAGCTCGTCGTTCAGCGTGTTGGCGCGCAGCACGCCGTTGGGCTGGAAGTCGGTGGTGCGGTCGATGCGCAGGCGGCGGCGGAGCAGCACCTGTGCCCCCGGGGCCGGCGGCACCGCGAAGGCGACGGTGCCGCCCTCGGACTCGCCCGCGCCGGCAACGGCGAAGCCGCTGCCCAGCAGCAGCCCGTCCACCCGCACCTCCAGATCGGCGATGTCGAAGATCGGGAAGGGGTAGACGAAGACGGTCTGGCCGCCGCTGGCCACGTAGTGCACGCGCGGCGCGACGTCGCCGATGCGGATGTGCTCGGCCATGGGGGTCTCCGGAAAGAGGTGTGCGGAAGGGGAGGCTCAGTCCAGCAGCGAGCGCGCGGCGCCGGCGAAGGTGGAACCGGCGCGCAGCCAGGTCGTCAGCGATCCGTCGGTGTTGAGCAGCGAGCGGCGCCCGGCGGCGAGGCGGGCATCGCGCAGCGCCTCGTCCTCGCCCGCATCGGCGGCCGCGTCCTGGCGCAACCCGTCCGCCACTGCGGCCGCCGACCCCTCATCGGCAGAGAGGCCCGAGGCGCCGGCGCGGGCGCGGACGGAGGCGAGGGTGCGCTCCAGCGTGTCCTGGCGGGACCGGTCGTCGGCGCTCGCCTGGACCGCCGCGGCCTGGAGGCGGGCCGTCTCCTGCTCCTGCGCCGCCTTCGCCTGGGCCTTGGCGTTGGCGCTCTGCACCTGCGCCTGGCGGGCGGTGGAGTAGACGGACAGGCCGGTGCCCACCAGCGCCGCCACGGGGGCAAGCTGTGCCATCAGTCGGTCATCCTCGTGTCGGTGGTGACGGAGAGCAGGGTGAAGGCGAGCGGCGCCTCGCCCTCGATGCGCCAGAGCGGGCGCATGGCGTCGCGCCGCCAGCCGATCGCGCGCAGCGTCACGTCGCCGGTGAAGCGCGGCGGCGTGGCGTCGAGCATCGGCGTGTCCAGCCGGCGCAGCGGCACGGGCCTCGCGCCGCGTCCCACATCGACCGACAGCGCCCGCGTCTCCAGCAGGCGGAAGGTCGCGCTGACCAGCCGGCGCGGCCCGCCGGTCACGCCGGGCGCGCCCGCCGCCTCGGCCGGCAGCGGCTCGATCTCGTGGCGGAAGGGCAGGCCGACCTCGACCGCCGAGGCGGCGTCGTCCAGCGTCACCGCGCCGCCCGCCACCGGCTGCGGCGCGACCGGCGCATCGTCGGCCAAGATGGCGACGGTCGCGCCGTTCAGGTGCGAGAGCCCCTTCCAGCGGTCCTGCGGCGTCGCCGCCGTGCCGGTCAGTGCGGCGTCCGTGGCGAGTGCCGGGTCGAAGCGTTCCAGCCGCGGCGTGCCGAAGCGTTCCACCACGGCCCAGACCACGCCGTCGATCTCGGCCAGCGAACGGAAGGTGCCGGCCGTCTCCTGCGCGGTCCAGGCGGTGATCGCCTCGGCGCGGTAGAGGGTCAGCGTCGCCAGGCTGCCATCCGCCATGGCGACGTGCAGCAGCCGGCGCCGCTGGTCATAGGCGGTGGCGACGGGCGTGTTCAGCAGGTGCCCCGCGGTGATGGCGAGGTCGCCCGCCTGATAGGCCTGCGACACCTCCGTATAGGCGAACTCCACCACGGACTGGCCGGAGCGGGCGACGAAGATGGTGCTGCCGTCCACGTCCACCGGCGCGATCATGCGGTCCACCGGGGAGCCGATGCGGGTCTGCCGGGTGAGCTGGATCGAGGCCGGGGTCAGCGGGTCGCCCGTCACCATCCACTCCGCCCCCGAGGTGAAGACCTGGAGATGGCGGCCGGAGAAGACGGCGCGGATCGCGTTCACCTGGTCGGAGACGAGGCCGAACTCGATCCCCTGGTCGTCCAGGCCCGTGCCCAGGTCGAAATCCGCGAGGTCCCCGGAGCGCGAGAGCCACAGCCGGTTCGGCAGGTCGCGCGAGCCGCCCAGCACCAGCCGGTCCTGGTGGAAGCCGGCGCAGACCGGCCAGCCGCGCGCGCCGGAGAAGGCGTGCTCGTCCCAGTTCAGCGTCGCGCTCCCGGCCGGCAGGGTCTCCTCGACCGTCGCGGTCGCGGTGTTGCCGTTCACGACGCCGGTGATCCGCACGCGGCTGCCGTTGACGCGGAACAGCGCGCCGACATGGCCCGGCAGGAAGACGTCCGCGCTGGTCGTCAGTGTCGTGGCGCCGGTCAGCGCGCTGGACGCCAGGGACACCTCGCCCGGCGCGAAGCGGTAGAAAGGCGCGCGCGAGAAGGCGAAGCCCTGCACCGTCCAGCTCGCGTGCCCCGTGCGGGTGATGCGCTGCGGCGGCATCTCCGGGTGGAAGAGCAGCAGCGTGTCCGCGTTCTGGGTCCAGGCCAGGTTCGGCAGCATCGCCGCCGTCCAGGGGCCCGGCACGCCGGCGACCTGCGCGTCGCCCATGAAGACGCGCATCTCGCCCGGCAGGAAGGCGAGGAGGTAGGTCTGCTCCGTGTTGAACTCGAAGCTCGCCAGCCGCGCCACCGCCGGCAGCGTGGCGACGTGGCGCAGGCCCGGGCGCCGCGTCACCCCGCCCGTGGGCTGGAGCAGCACGTTGCGCAGCCGGCGCGCGCCGTTCTCATAGGCGCGCGTGTCGCCGCGCCCCAGCATCTCGGGCGCCAGTTCGCCGGCGGTGAAGGAGGTCTTGGCGCGAAGGCTTCCGGCCATGGCGCGTCAGCCCCGCACGTCGATCAGCGGGAAGCCCTCGATCGCCTGGATCGTGTGCTGCTGGCTGTCGGTCAGGCGGGCCTCGCGGAACTCGCTGCCGGCCAGGCGCTGGAGCATCTCGGCGCGCGCGGTGCTGTCGGTCAGCGGAATGCAGAACTCGGCGGCCAGGCGCGCCACCAGCGCCGCGGCGAAGTGCGGCGGGAAGGCGCTCTCGTCCGGGCGGAACAGGTAGGTCAGCACCACCCGGTCGGTGTCGGCGTGCAGCCGCTTCTCGTGGATGCGGTAGTCCAGGCCCCGGCCACGCAGCGTGCCGGCGGAGAGGATGCGCAGGCAGTTCGCCGGAAGCTGGAAGGCGGCGCCGGTCCCATCCACCGGCACGTCGAGCAGGCGCGGCAGCACCATCTGCCCGGTGGCGAAGGACCAGGGATGGGCGGCCAGCAGCGCGTCGCGCGTGCCGGGATAGAGGTTGGCGGCGACCTCCGCCTCGGCGGTGCCCTCCTCGAAGGAGGCGACGGGCTGGGCGCCGATGCGCAGCAGGACGCGCGAGCAGAGGACGAGGGCGGAAAGCGCCATCCGGGTCGGCTCCAGAAAGGGTGGGGACGGAAAGGGCCGCCGGCACAGCCGCGAACGCCCCGCGCAAGGCGGGACAGGCGGCGCACCGGCGGCCCGGAACACGCGGCGCCGGGGGGCCGCCGCGCGTATGCTGTGTTCGGCGTGGGAACCAGGGAGGGCTTCGCCCCCCTGGACCCCCCACCAGGAGCAGAGCCCCTGGACCCCCATTCACAAAGGCGCCGGCGGTCACCGGCGCCACTCTTTTACGAAGATGGGTCCAGGGGCTCTGCTCCTGGCGGGGGTGCAGGGGGCAGAGCCCCCTGCGTGTCCGACGCGCGCCGCACCGCGACGCGCATCCGCCGGCTACTCCTTCGCGCGCATCCGCCGATTATTCCTTCGCGCGCATCCGCACGACGCCGTTCGGGTCGATCAGCACGGCGCCCTGGCTCATCATGTTGTTCACGAAGTGGGCGGCGCGGTCGCCGTGCCAGGTGATGTCGGTCGCGACTTCCTGGGCCACGGCGTGGCCGATGGCGGTGCGGTGGTAGAAGTAGCAGTCGCGCAGGCTGCCGGTCTTGGTCAGGCCGGAATGCGGCATCCAGGTCGCGCCGAGCCACTTCTTCGCCTGGGTGCCCTTCCAGGGCAGGTCGGCGTCGCCGACGTAGTTGGCGTTGGCGAACTCCTGGATCTGGAGCAGCTGCGACCACTGCTTCCAGCCGACGATGGCGAAGCGCTGGCCGTCATCCGGCACGTCCGCCAGGCCGAGCATCTCGAAGGCGAGGAGGACCTTCGCCAGCGTCAGCCCGTCATTGTCGGTCTGGCCGGTGCCCGTGCCCACCGCCTCCTGAGTCGCGGTGTTCAGCGCGGCGATGATCAGCTCGTCCGTCTTGCGGCCCAGCGCATAGGCGCCGGCATTGGCGACCACGGCGCGCTCGTCGATCGCGACCTTGATCTCGTCCAGCCGGTCGATCCACTCGCCGGCGTAGTAGTCCTGCAGGAAGCACTCGGCATTGCTATGGTCCAGGTTCATCACCGGCACCATGCCGGCGCGCACCTTGGCCGCCGCCACTCCGGTGCCGATGCGCGGGAAGACGGTGGAGGAGCCCTTCACGCCCGTCTTGGAGCGCACGGTGGGGCGCAGCTTGCTGCCCTGGCGCTGGTAGGCCTCATGCACCTCGGCCTCGAACTGCTTGATGAAGGCGACGTCGATCTGTCCGGGCACTCGCGTTCTCCGCTGTGGGTCTGGGGGGAAGCGCCGCATGCCCGGTTCCCCCCGAGGCGGGGGCCGGGCACGCGGCGCGAACGACGAGCGCCCGGCGGCGCCTGGGGCGCGGCCGGGTTCTGCTCATCGGAAAGGTGGAAATGGACGGGGGCGGGCGGCGTCAGGGGGGATAGTGAGACGCCACCCGCCCCCGCATGCCGGACCGCCCGAGGGGGGGAGGCGGGTCCGGCGCGACGGTGTCTCGGTCTGCCTCAGGGGGGATGCGCGGGCAGGACCTCGGCGACCGTCGAGGAGCGATCTGAGTCAGCAACGCGACTCATGAAGGAAGAGTTGGCGCATGACTCACGACTTGTCGCATCAACCGCCCGTGAGGCGGCGGAATCCCTCGGTCACGCGCTTCACGAATTCCGGCTCGCGCGTCCGCCAGTAGCGCGGGTCGCGCATCATCCGGCGCAGCCCGGCTTCGTCGTCCGGCTCCGGCGCCTCCGCGCTGCGGGCCATGGACGGCTCGGCCTTCTGCATCATGCCGTGCAGGGCCATCACCCCCTCGGCGGTGGTGGAGAGGGCGGCGAAGACCTCGGCCGGCAGGTTGGCCTTGCCCCAGGCGGCGATCTGCTGCGCGACGCGGGCGAAGCGCTCCTCGCCGCCGAACCGCTCGCGCAGGCGGTCGAGCTGGCGCTGCGCCTCGTAGCCCGCGGCGGCCTCGGCCACGATCGGCAGCAGCCGCTCCGCCGCCAGGTCGTAGACGAGCTGCGCCTGGGCGGGGGTGAAGCCCGCCGCGTGCAGCTTCGCGTTCACCTCGGGGTCGGCGCCGCAGAGCGCATGCTTCGAGGCGATCTCATAGCCCTCCGGCGCCTCGGGCACCCCCATGGCGCGGAGGAAGGCGATCCGCTCCTCCTCCGGGCTGTCGGGGCCGGGCGGCGCGAAGCCGCCGCGCTGGGACAGCTTGCGCTCCAGCTCGCGATACGACTTCAGCAGCGCCTCCACCCGCAGCGTGCCCGTCTCGGCATCCCAGAACTTCTCGGGGATCCCGGGGGGGCGGGCACCGGCGGGCGGCGCCTCCTCTCCGCCCGTCTCCTGGGCGGCGTCCAGCAGGCTCTCGGACATGCGCGGGATCACTCCTCGGTGATGGCGTTGACGGGCCGCAGCACCTCGGCTGGGGCGGCGAGGGTGCGGGCCAGATGGCGGGCAGCGGCGGGCAGGTCGACCTGTGCGGCCGCTTCCGCCCCCATGGCGGCAACGGCTTGCAGGAACAGCATCAGGTTCGCGGCGTCGGCGCGCCCTTGCACCCGCGCCAGCGGCGACTGGTAGGAGAGCTGCGCCTCGCGCCCGTCCAGCACCACCGGCGGCACCTCGCCGCGGCGGCGCAGGATGGACAGGCAGCGCCCGACCAGCGGCGTCAGCAGCTCCGACTGCAAGCGGCCATAGGTGGCGCCGAGCAGGCGCGCGGTCTCCGCGCTGCGCTCCAGCACCTCCGTCGCCGTCATCTTCGCGTCCTGCGGCCGGCCCAGCCGGTCGGCGAGCAGCGCGGTGCGGATGCGCCCGCGCAGGTCGGCGAGCACGATCTGCGACATGTCGAAGTTGCCGGGCGCCGCCAGCGGCGTGAGGCCGGCCGAGCCCGGCGCCTTGGGGATGATCGCCCCGGGCACCAGCCGCACCGTGGCGGGGTTCAGCACCCCGTCGTCATCGGCCTGCCAGATGCCGGTCGCGGCGATCGAGGCGTTCTTCAGCACCAGCTCCACCACCTTGTTGGCGGTGCGGATGTCCGGCAGTGCCTTCATCACCGGGCCGCGGCCATAGGTCTCGCCGGGCGCCTTCATCCAGCGGAAGGCGATGAAGGGCGGCTGGGCGAAGCGGCCGCGCGCCAGCAGGGTGCCGCGCCCGTCCCGCTCCAGCACGGCGGCGAAGCCATAGCCGGCGGCGTCGGGCCAGACCGCCTCGACCACCTGGAAGCGCTCGCCCTCCTCCGCGGCCGGCAGGCGGGCGCCGGGGAAGCGCGCGGCGAGTGTCGGCGCATCGAGGCGGGCAGCGCGGAACACCATGTCCAGCCGGCCGGAGGGCCCTTCCTCCAGCACGCATTCGCGCAGCGGCACCGCCTGGATGCGCAGCGCGGAGGGCTCGCCGGGCGGCGCCTCCTCCACCAGCACCACGCCCGTCCCGGCCACCACCAGGTCGAGGAAGGCCTGGTGCAGCTCGGTCGCGAAGGCGGAGCGGTCGAGATGGCCCTGAAGCGCCTCCACCGTCTGCTCCAGCACCTCGGCCGCCGCCGGGCCGTCCGGGCCCGCGGCCAGCTCGCGGCCGGGGGTCAGGCCGAACCAGCGCGACCAGGGCGGGCAGAGCTCGGCCAGTAGCGAGGCCGCCAGCTGTTCCGCCGCATCCGCCGCGGTGGCGTCGTAGAGCGTCGGCCCGCCGGCGCCGGGGGTGGCGGAGAGGACGTGGTCGTAGCATTCGCGCCAGACCCCCTCCCAGGGGCGGCGGGCCTCCAGCGCGGCGGCGTGGCGGGCGAGGATCTCGGCGGGCGTCATGCGGCTCACTCCCCGAGCAGGGTCTTGCGGCCCGCCAGCGGCAGGCTGGACAGCGGCGTGACCACCCCCCGATCGGAGGTGGCGATGGTGCCCGCCACGCCGCGCCGCGCCCGCTCCCGCGGGGCCTCGGCGGGGGCTGGGGCGGCGCTGGCCGCGGTGGCCACGGGGACCGTCGTGGCGGTCTGGGCGACGGGAAGCGTCACCGGCTTCGGGGCGCGGAACAGGCCACCCATGCGCGCGGAACCTCCTGGTTGGTGAAGGAGCCTCCCGAAAGGCCGCGGGCCCGGCCCGGAGTGATCCGGAGCCGGGCCCGCGAAGGTGGGGATCGGGAGGAGAGGTCAGCGGGCGCAGCTCGCCCGTTGACGAGAGAGGTCTTACATCCTCGCCTGCAGGGTAGTCAAGAATATTTTCCTAGAAATTTTCTCCTGCCGATCCAGCCCGCGGAACAGGCCGAAAGGCGTCACCGCCCGTGGCGCCCCAGGGCCCAGCAGCGCCCGGCACAGGCTGACGCAGGAGAAGGGCGAGAGCCAGGGACGGCGGGCGCGCGGAGCGGCAGGCCGGAACGGACCCAGCACCGTGCACCCGGCCCGGCGCCAGAAGCCCGGCAGGTCGAAACCACCCGGCGCGTCCAGCCGGGTGACCAGCAGCCGCCCGGACAGCGGGTCCAGCACCGTCCAGCCGGACCCGTCGCGCAGCGCCGCGAAGCAGTGGCGGAATCCCGGCCGCAGCAGGCGCAGCCAGAGTTGGTCGGCGCGACCGCCGAAGCCGATCCACACCTCCTGCGCCTCGGCGTGACGGAGGTGCGACCGCCGCCCCGACCCGGTCGCCGCGGCGGGCGACATGCCCGGTGCGGCAAGGCCAACCGGTTGATCCGGATCGAAAATCACGGGCGCTGCCGGGCGGCGAGCGACACCACGCGCGTCTCCTCGGGCGCGGGTGGCAGGGAGGGGTCGCCGGCGACGATGCCCTTCAGCTGCAACGGCCATTCCAGCCGGTCCAGCGCCTCGCTCCACAGACGGTGGTCGTGCCGCTCGCGCGGGGAGAGCGGGTTCGGACGCTCGCCCCGCTCGCCCCAGATGCGCAGGATGCGGGCATGGGCCAGGTCGATCCGGCGCTGGCGATAGAGCCGGTCGAGGCACTTCACCACGTCATCCGGCTCGCAGGGGCGCTCGACCAGTCCGCGCCCGGCCAGCACGCGCGCACCGTCGCGCCGGGCCACCAGCGCGGCCATGGTCCAGAACCAGGCCTCCTCGGCCGTCCGGAAGGGTTCCGACTTGGACATGGCGGAGAGTCGTCCGGGTCCGGCAGGTCGGGGGGAGGCGTTGGTCATCGGGGGCTGTCCTCGCCTTTAGGTTGAACAATACGTGAACATTGCGCTTCGACTCGATTGGGCGTCAAGTCCTCCTTAAGAGCATGTTCCTATTGTTTGTGGATAAAGAGCCTAGGATAATGCGCCCATGCAGCACAACGACATCTGGCGCGCCATCGACGCGCTGGCGGCGGAGAACGGACTCTCCCCCTCGGGTCTCGCGCGCAAGGCCGGGCTGGATCCGACCGCCTTCAACCCCTCGAAGCGGACAGGGCCGGATGGCCGCGCGCGCTGGCCCTCGACCGAGAGCGTGGCCAAGGTGCTGGACGCGACGGGAACCGGCATGGAAGCCTTCGCCAGCCTCATCACCGGCTCTCCCGGCAACTTCCGCGGCAGCGCCCGGCCGGTGCGCCGCATCCCGCTGATCGGCCTCGCCCAGGCCGGCAGCGCCGGCTACTTCGACGATGGCGGCTACCCGGCCGGCGCCGGCTGGGATGAGATCAGCGTGCCCGAGGTGCCCGATCCCAACGCCTACGCGCTGGAGATCTCGGGCGAATCCATGGAGCCGGTGTTCCGCGACGGCGACACCATCATCGTCTCGCCCTCCGCCCCGATCCGCCGCAGCGACCGGGTGGTGGTGCGGACGCGCGGCGGCGAGGTGATGGCCAAGGAACTGCTGCGCCAGTCCGCCCGCAAGGTGGAACTGGCCAGCCTGAACCCGGCACACCCGAACTACAGCTTCGACCTGGTCGAGATCACCTGGATGCACCGCATCGTCTGGGCCAGCCAGTAAGCGCGACGGCCTGACCGACAACCGACACGGCCGCCGCGCGCGTCGGCCCTCCCGGCGGGCCCCCGGGCCGGCTCATAGCCCCATCGGGGAAGGCAGAGCCTCCGTCGGACACGTGCGGCACCATGGGCGCCATCCCGCCCCATACGGACGGCGGGATGCGTTGATCCGTGCCGGCGTGGGGTGCGCCCGTTCCCCGGGGGCAAGGCTCTGCCTCGCCCCCGATACCCCCACTCCGCCAGGACCCTGCGGGCCCTGGACCCGATCGGCGCTGCCGCGGGACAGCCTGATACGGGGTCGAGGCGCCGAGGAGCCATGCTCCTCGGCGGGGCCGGCCGCCGCACTCGCTGACGCGCTCTGAAGCTTTATTCAGAGTCCCGCCTGTCCGCGCTTTCCCTGGGTTCAGCCGAGAGACTGACGGCAGCCACGAAGCACCAGACTCCCAGCGGGGACCGGGGCCCGCTTGTGGCCCCGGCAGGGGAGGGTCTGGGAGGGGACGGCGTCCCCTCCCGGTCCCACGCCCGAACATGCAGAACAACGGGTCATCCCGTCGGTATCAGGGCCGTGCGGCGACGCCCAGCAGCCGCAGACCGCGATCCGGTCCGGCGGCATCGGCGGGCGGCTGCGGCGCTGCGGGGCGCAGCACCAGTTCGACCCGTTCGGCATCCGCGGGCAGGGGCACCGTCAGCCATTGCGGATCGGGGCCGATCACGCCGCTGGCGGCCAGGCGGTTGGCGATCCAGGCCTCGACGCCGCGCGGCGCGCCCTGGGCCTGCAGGTGCAGGGCCAGGGACGGGTGCTTCGGGGGCAGTCGCAGGCGCAGCACCGCCGTGCCGCCACGGGTCCAGCGTGCCCCATCCTCCGGCGGCCACCAGCCGGCCACGGCCTCGATCTGCATGGTCGAGCCGCCGGGGACCTCGGCCCCGGCCGGCAGAGCCTCGCCGGGCCAGGCGGAGCGGGCGGGATGCGCCCGCTCCAGCGCCACGACGGTCGCCGCGAGGCCGGGGGGCGGTACTCCCTCCGGCCCCGAAAGCCCCGCCTGGCGCAGCAGGGTCAGCAGCCGCGCCGTGGCCGTCGCCCGGGCGGCGTGGTCCACGTGGTAGTAGGTGTCGCGCAGGGATTCCGGGCCGAAGCGGAAATCGCGCGGGTCGCCCAGGTAGAAGAGGCCTGCCCCGGCCAGGACGCCCCGCAGCCGCGCCAGGTAGCTCTCCAGCGCCGCCGGATCGGCATAGCAGTCCTCGCCGGCCACGACCGGCGGCACCAGCACCACCGATACGCCGCGGTCGTGCAGCCGGTCCAGCAGCCGCAGCAGCGTCGCCAGCCGGGCCGGGTCCGGTCCGCGCTCCAGCATGCCGTCGGGAAAGAGATAGCCATCGCAGGACAGGGCCTGCGCCTCGGGGCGCAGCTCCGCAGGGGGGAGGTCGGTCGCGCCGCCGTCGCGGTGCTCCTCGGCCAGCCAGCGGTGCATCTCCAGCAGGCGCGACGTGTCGTCGCGCTTGGCGCCGCGCAGCGTCGCGCCGGCATTGCGCCAGAGGATGGCGACGCCTTCGGAGAGCGGCAGGGCGGCGATGACCCGCAGCCGCTCCGCCCAGGGCAGGGACAGGAAGTAATGCGGCAGCAGCGTCGTCGCGGCGCGCAGGTAGCTCTCGTAGAGCGCGTCGGGGCGGTCGTAGTAGATCCACTCCAGGGGTAGCACCACGGCATCCCCCGGCCGCGCCCAGGCCAGCAGCCGCCACGCCTTGTGCTCGCCGTTGTAGCCACCGTTGTCGGCGATGGAGATCCCCGTCCGGTTCAGCCCATGGCCCAGCGCGGTCGCATCCAGTCCGTGCAGCGCGCTCGATCCGCTCTCCAGGATCAGCCGCGGGCCCGGCGCGTGCAGCAGCAGCGCCTCCCGCAGGTTGGGCACGTAGGGGTGGGGCACCAGCGCGGCGAAGCTGCCGACATAGAGCCCGGCCGCGACCGCCGCGCCGGCCAGCCCGGCCAGCAGCAGGCGCAGGCTGCGGCGGAGCCCGGCATGGCGGGGACCGGCGGGCCTGCCGGCCGCTTCGGGCGGGCGGGCCGGAGAGACGTCGCGGGGGCTCATGCGCGCGGCGTCACCCCCAGCAGCAGCACCCCCAGCCGGGGTGGCGCCTCCTCCCCGCGATGGGGCGGGGGCGGTGCGCCGGCGGGCGGGCGGAGCACCAGCTCGACCCGGTCGCGGCCAGGCGGCAGCGGCACCTCGACCACGGCCTCCTCCGGCCCGGGCGTGGCCTGGGCGACCACGATGCCGTCCAGCAGGATCTCCAGCGGCCGCGCCGGCTCCGGGCCGCGCAGCCGCAGGGCGAGGGCGCGCGTGCCGGAAGGCGGGCGCAGGCGCAGCACGGCGCCGACATCACGGGTCCAGCGCCCCTCGGGCCGCACCGGCCACCAGCCGGCCAGGGCGGTCAGGCGCACCGTGTCGGTGCCCGGGGTCTCGCGCCCGGCCGGCATGGCTTCGGGCCAGCGGTCGCCGCGTTCCTCCCGTTCCCGCCGAACCACCGTCTCGGCCAGGTCGGGCAGGGGGGCGGGGGGCGCGGCGAAGCCCGCCTCGCGCAGCAGCGGCAGCAGCCGGGCCGTCGCCTCGGCCCGGGCGGACGCATCGAGGTGGTAGTAGGTGTCGAGGATCGTCTCCGGCCCCATCCAGAAATCCCGCGGATCGCCCAGGAGCTGGAAGCCCCGTTCCGCGAGGATGGCGCGGACCTGCGCCAGATAGGCGTCCAGCGTGGCCGCTTCCACGTAGCAGTCCTCGCCGCCCACCACCGGGGGGACGAAGGCGACCTGGACTCCACGCCGGCGCAGCTTGTCCAGCAGCTCCATCAGCCGCCGCAGCCCGGCCGCATCGGGGGGGCGGTGACCGTCCTCCTGCAGGTAGAACATGAACTTGCCGCAGCTCATATGCGCGATCTCGGGCCGCAGGCCGCGCTTCGGCGGATTCTCCTCCCGCCCGTCGGCGCCGCGGTCGGCCAGGACGGCGAAGCGCTCCAGCCGGGTTTCCCGCCGCGCCGGCTGCCAGCCGCGCCACCAGCTCCCCGCATTGGACCAGAGCCGGGCGCTGGCGCCCGAGAGCGGCAGGGCGGCAAGCAGGCGCAGCCGCTGGTCCCAGGGAATGGCCTGGAAGTAGCCCGGATAGTAGCTGGTCGAGGCCTCCAGGTAGAAATCGGTGATGCGGTCCGGCGCGTCGTAGTACGGCCATTCCAGCGGCAGGATCACCGCATCCCCCGGCCGTGCCCATTCCAGCAGCCGCCACGCCTTGTGCACGAGGTTGTAGCCGGCATTGTCCGAGGCGGTGATGCCCACCCGGTTCAACCCGCGCCCCAGCTCCGTCGCATCGAGGCCGTAGAGGCCGTTGGAGCCGCTGTCGACGATCAGCCGTGGGCCCGGCGCGTCGGCCAGCAGCACCTCGCGGTAGATCGAGCCGGGGGCCGGGGGCACCAGCGCGTTGAACAGCGCGACATAGGCGGCCGCCAGCAACGCCGCGCCGGCCAGGGCGGCACCCAGCAGGGCAAGGGCGCGTCTCATGGCCCGGCTCCCCCGGGGCCCCATCGTGGTCCCGGGGGAGGGGGGGAGGCGGCGCCTCTCCCCGCGGGTGCCACGCTGTCCCGAAGCCGCACGGACATGCGCACGGCTCAGAAGTTGAAGTACAGGAAGGGCGATTCCGCCGGCCCGGTCAGCCCGGCCATCAGCGCCGCCAGGGCCGCCGCCCCGGCCAGCCCGGCGGCGGCCCAGGCGCCGCGGGTACGGCCGGCGAGCGCCTTCTCGATGGCGATGCTGTTGGGGGCGAGGAAGGCGATCGCCGCGGCCAGCCCGATCAGGTCGCCGGCATTGCCCGAGAGCGGGACACGTGGCGTGCCGTCGGCCGGATCGAGGCCCACCATGCCGCCCAGGACCAGCAGGGCGGAATCCAGCGTGGTGGCCCGGAAGAACACCCAGGCGAAGACCACGAAGACGAAGGTGCCGAGCCAGGTGGCGAGGCTGAAGGCGCCGCGCCCGACGCGCCCGGTCGGCGCCAGGCGGCCGAAGCGGCCACGCACCAGATGCGTCGCCGCCAGCATCAGGCCGTGCAGCGTGCCCCAGATCACGAAGGTCCAGGCGGCGCCGTGCCACAGCCCGCCCAGCACCATGGTCAGGAACAGGTTGCGGTAGCGCAGCAGCGGCCCGCCCCGGTTCCCGCCGAGGGCGATGTAGAGGTAGTCCCGCAGCCAGCGCGACAGGGTCATGTGCCAGCGGCGCCAGAACTCGACGAGGTTCGTCGCCTTGTAGGGGCTGTCGAAATTGGCCGGGAAGCGCACGCCGAAGATGCGCGCGAGCCCGACGGCCATGTCGGAATAGCCGGAGAAGTCGAAGTAGAGCTGGAAGGTGTAGGCCAGCGCCCCCAGCCAGGCCTGGCCGAGATCGGGCGCATGCCCCTGGGCCGCCGCGCCGAAGACGGCGTCCGCGATGGGGGAGAGGTTGTCCGCCAGCACCAGCTTCTTGGCGGCGCCGATGGCGAGCAGGGCGAAGCCCTCCACCGCGTCGGACGCCGCCTCGTCTAGCGGGCGGCGGCCGCGCTGGAACTGCGGGATCATCTCGGAATGGTGGATGATCGGCCCGGCCAGCAGATGCGGGAAGAAGGTGACGAAGAGGGCGTATTCCACCGGCCCGTGCCGCCCGCGCTTCCCCTTCAGGCAGTCGGTCAGGTAGGCGATCTGGGTGAAGGTGAAGAACGAGATGCCCAGCGGCAGGGCGATCTCCGGGATCTGGAAGCCGTCCAGCCGCAGCAGCCAGAAGACGTTGCCGGAGACGAAGGCCGTGTACTTGAAGGCCCCCAGCAGCAGCAGGTTCGCCGCCACGCCGAGGAACAGCAGCGCCCGCTTGCCGTGCGGCGCCGCCCCCTCGATCCGAGCGCCCATGAAGTAGTTGAAGGCGATGGACCCGATCAGCACCGGCAGATGGTCCAGCCGCCACCAGGCGTAGAAGAACAGGCTAGCCAGCAGCAGCAGGAGCCAGCGCGTCCGGCGCATGGCCCCCGCTTCCGTCCCCCAGTCGAGGAACAGGACAACCGGCAGGAAGCGAGTGAGGAAGACGGCGGAGGTGAAGATCACGGGCGGGGTGGCTGGCGGTGGCCGTTCTGCCTACCGTCTGGGGGCAGTCGCGGCAATGCCACCGCGGGTAACCAAGCAACACCGTGACCCGGCTGCATCAGCTCATGGCGCGGCGCCCCAGCGGGTGCGCCCTGGGGCCGCGTGCTCTCAATCCCGCTGTCAGGACCGCCATCGGGGCGGGGCCGGCCGCCCCCGGGCATGGCGCCGGGGCCGAGTGAACGGCCCCGGCGGTCAGGCCGCGACGCGGCCCGCGGCGGGATCGAGGCGGTAGCCGCCGCCCTCGGTCAGCAGCAGGGCGGCGTTGGTCGGGTCCTGCTCGATCTTCTGCCGCAGCCGGTAGATGTGGGTCTCCAGCGTGTGCGTGGTCACGGCGGCGTTGTAGCCCCAGACCTCGTTCAGCAGGACCTGCCGCGCCACCGGGCGTCCGCCGGCGCGGTAGAGGAACTTCAGGATCGAGCATTCCTTCTCGGTCAGCCGGATCCGCCGGTTCTTCGCCATGTCCTGCAGCACCTTGGCCGCCGGCCGGAAGGTGTAGGGACCGACGATGAAGACCGCGTCCTCGCTGTTGTCGAAGACGCGCAACTGGGCGCGCAGCCGGGCCAGCAGCTCGTTGATGCGGAAGGGCTTGGCGATGTAGTCGTTCGCCCCCGCGTCGAGCCCGCGCACGACGTCCGTCTCGGCATCCGCGCCCGTCAGCATGATGACGGGAATGCGCACGCCCTCCCGGCGCAACTGGGCGCAGAGGTCGCGGCCGTCGCCATCGGGCAGGCCGATGTCCAGCAGGACCGCGTCGAAGCGCGCCCCAGGCTCGAGCAGCAGACGACTGCCTTCCTCGGAGGAGGACGCCTCTTGCGCCGTGAACTCGCCCTCCAGGGAGAGCTGTTCGGCCAGGGTGGCGCGAAGGGCGGCGTCGTCGTCCACAATCAGGATCGGCCGCGGGCCGGTCATGCCATCCTCAGTGCTTGCTTTGCCGGCAGGCAGTACGGCCGCCGGCGATGTTCGCAGATTGTGCCCATTCGGGGTCCAACTCGCAAGGTCGTGCCTCTCGCTCTTGTGTCAAGCGGCCCTGCCGCAGGACATCCAACGCAGCAGGGGTGCGAAGTGTCGCAAGAGGACCACATTGGCAGGCAACAAACGGCAGGAATGAAAGACCAGCCCATGAGTCAGAACGCGGGAGGCCCTGCTGAGGCGAGGCCCCTGACGCGATTCGCGCCAGATCCGGCCTCCCCGGGCGCCGGGGCCGGCCTGTCCGGGCGGGAGGCCGTCCTCGCCCTGCGCCAGGTCCACCGGGCGCTGGGCGAACTGCGCCGCGGCACGCCGGTCCGCATCGCCGGCCCCGAGGGGCAGACGCTCGTCGCCGCCGCGGCCGAGACCGTCTCTGCCCGTAGCCTGGCGGAACTCGCCGCCATCGCCCTGGCCACGCCCGTCCTGTTGCTGGCCCCGACCCGCGCCGCCGCCGTGCTGGCCCGCCCGCTGGAGGCGGAGGCCGGCCCGGTTGGCCTGCGCCTGCCGCCGGCCCTGCTGGCTCCCGAGGCGCTGCGCGGCCTTGCCGACCCGACGGCGGCGACGCTGCTGCCGGAGGCCGCGCAGGTGGTGCCCGCCCCGCCCCTGGCCGCGGCGGCGATCGCCCTGGCCAAGCTGGGCCGGCTGCTGCCCGCCCTGGTCGCGGCCCCGGCCGCGTCCTCCACCGGGGACGCGCTGCTCTCCGTCCCGGTCGAGGCGGTGCTGTCCTACCCGGACACCGTGGCGACCACCCTGGCCCGCGTCGCCGAGGCGCAGGTGCCGCTGGAGGATGCCCCGGATGCCCGGATCGTCGCCTTCCGCGCGGCGGATGGCGGCATCGAGCACCTGGCGATCCTGGTCGGCGCGCCCGAGGCCCTGGCCGCGCGCGGCGAGGCGCCCCTGGCGCGGGTGCATTCGGAATGCTTCACCGGCGACCTGCTGGGCTCGTTGCGCTGCGACTGCGGGCCGCAGTTGCGCGGCGCCATCGCGCGCATGGCCGAGGAGGGCGCGGGCGTGCTGCTCTACCTGGCGCAGGAGGGCAGAGGCATCGGTCTGGTGAACAAGCTCCGCGCCTACCGCCTCCAGGATGCGGGGCTGGATACGCTGGATGCCAACCGCGCCCTGGGCTACGGCGCGGACGAGCGGAACTTCCTGGTCGCGGCGGAGATGCTGCGTGCCCTGGGCATCCCGCGTGTGCGGCTGCTGACCAACAACCCGGACAAGGTGGCGGGGCTCGCCGCCTGCGGCATCGCCGTGCCGGAGCGGGTGGGGCACCGCATCGCCGCCAACGGGGTGAACGACCACTACCTCGACACCAAGGCGCGCCGCTTCGGTCATCTGCTGGGATGATCGGGCTGGTCCGCCCCACCGAGCGGAGCCAGGGCATCCTGCGCCTGGGCCGCGAGGCCTGGCGATGCGCCCTTGGCCGCGGCGGGGTGCGGGCCGACAAGTCGGAGAGCGACGGCGCCACCCCGACCGGCCCGCTGCCCCTGCGCCGTATCCTCTATCGCGCCGACCGCCTGCCTCCGCCGGCCTGCTTCGTGCCGGTGGAGCCGATCGGCCCGCAGGATGGCTGGTGCGACGACCCGTCCCACCCCGACTACAACCGCCCGGTCGCGCTGCCCCATCCCGCCCGGCACGAGGAGCTGTGGCGGCAGGACGGCGTCTACGACGTGATCGGCGTCCTGGGCTGGAACGACGCGCCGGTGGTGCGCCACCGCGGCAGCGCCATCTTCCTGCACGTCGCCCGGCCGGGCTACGGCCCCACCGAAGGCTGCGTCGCCCTGGCCTTGCCCGACCTGCTGGCGGCCCTGTCCGCCGGGCTGACCGGGCTACAGGTCGAGGGCTGATCCCGCGCGCGGGCTGTGGGGTGGCCCCGTGCCAGGGGAAGCCCGGCCGGGCGCTACTCCGCCACGAGGCTCACATGCGCCGCGACCACCCGCCAGCCTTCGGGGAAGCGGACCCAGCTCTGGCTCTGCCGCCCGACCTTCCCCGGGGCGCTGTCGCGGCGGAACATCGTGTTGGCCGTGGCGAAGTCGCGGCCATAGGTGGTGATCACCGTCCGCTCCAGCGTCCGCTCCAGCCCCACCGAGGGACGGGCGCGGCGGAAGGCCCGGATCTCCTCCATGCCATACAGGTTCTCCATGGCGCCGTAGCGGATCGTCTCCGGCCCGTCGCGGAACAACTCCTCCAGCACCGGCACGTCATTGGTGACCAGCGCTCGCTCGTAGCGGGCAAAGGCGGCCTCGACCTCGGCCACCACCCCGGGAATGTTCAACTCCATCGCGCGTTCCTCTCGTGTCTGGCGCTGTTCCGATGCCTGGCGGGCCCGCCAGGGGGAAAGGCGCCGCCTTTCCCCCGGACCCCTCCTATCCGCCAGGAGCAGAGCCCTTGGATCCCTTTTCACGGACGCCGGGGCGCGCCGGGGAGCCCGGCTCCCCGGGCGACTGCGGCCTCGGCGCAAGCGGCCGTTGATTCTTCCCCGGTGCCCCGCCTGTCCGCGCTCTCCCGGGGATCAGCCCGCAGTCTGACGCCCACCGCGTGGAGCCAACTCCCAGCGGGGTCCGGGGCCCGCTCGTGGCCCCGGCAGAGGGGGGCCTGGGGCGAGGCGGAGCCTCCCTCCGGGCGGGCGCAACGAGGCCCCACGGATCACAGCGCCGCCACGGGCGCCGTCGCCACTCCGGCCGCTTCCAGGGTGCGGGCGACGCGCAGCGCGAGGTCTTCGCGCCAGGGGGCGGCGATCACCTGGACGCCGAGCGGCAGGCCGTCATCGACGCGCACGGGCACGGCGGCCACGGGCAGGCCGATGAACGAGATTGGCTGGGTGAAGACGCCCAGGTTGGGGCGCAGCGGCAGGGTGACGCCGTCCAGCACCAGGGTGGACTGCCCCAGCCTCGGGGCGCGGCAGGGGGTGGAGGGGGCGAGCAGCACGTCCACCTCCTCGAACAGCGCCAGCACCTGGTCGCGGTACCAGCGGCGGAAGCGCTGGGCGCCGGCGACCCAGGCGGCCGGGATGGTGGCGCCGGCGATCAGGCGGTCGCGGGTCGCCGGGTCGAAGTCCCCGGCCCGGGCGCGCAGCCGGTTGAGGTGGAGGTTCGCGCCCTCCGAGGCGGTGATGGTGTAGGCGGCGGCGCGGGCGCGGGCGGCCTCGGGCAGCTCCACCACGTCGGCGGCACCCAGCGCCCGGGCGGCGAGGGCGACGGCCTGGAACACCTCCGGCTCGCCGTTGCGGCTGAAATGGCTGCCCAGCATGGCGATGCGCAGCCCGCCGATGCCATCCTCCAGCGTGGGCAGGGCGGGCTCCGCATCGCGCCGGGCGCAGGCGGGGTCCTCCGGGTCGGGCCCCTGCATGGCGTCGTAGGCGAGGGCGAGATCGGTCACCGAGCGGGCGAAGGGGCCGAGGTGGTCGAAGCTGCCGACGAAGGGGAAGGTCCGCGCCCGGCTCAGCCGGCCGTACGTCGGCTTCAGCCCGAAGATGCCACAGAGCGCCGCGGGCACGCGGATCGAGCCGTTGGTGTCCGAACCCAGCGCCAGCGGCACCAGCCCGCCCGCCACCGCCGCCCCCGAGCCGCCGGAGGAGCCGCCGGTCATCCGCGTCAGGTCGTGCGGGTTGCGCGAGGGGCCGTCATGGGCGTTCTCGCCGGTGAAATCGTAGGCGTACTCGCCCATGTTCAGCGCGCCCACCAGGATGGCGCCCTGTGCCTCCAGCCGGGCGATCAGCGGGCCGTCCGCCTCCGCCGGCGGGCGCTCCCGGTTGATCTTCGAGCCGGCCCGGGTCGGCAGCCCCGCCACGTCGAACAGGTTCTTCACGGCAAAGGGCACGCCGGCCAGGGGGGCATCGCGCTCACCCGCGGCATCCATCGCCGCCGCCCGCGCCAGGGCGCGCTCGGACAGCACATTAGTGAAGGCGTTGGTGCGGCCGTCGCGGGCGAAGATGCGGGCCAGCGCCGCCTCCACCACCTGCCGCGCCGTCACCTCGCCGGACCGCACCGCGGCGGCGATGGCGGCCGCGGGGGCACCGTCCTCCAGCGCCGCGCTCATGCGCGGAACACCGGGGCCGGTTCCGCCTCGTCGGGCAGCGGGAAGTCCAGCACCGCCCCCGCCGCGAGCGCCAGGGTGCGCAGGTTGGCCAGCGCCTCCGCCCGCCAGGCGGGGTCGATCACGATCCCCAGCAGCGCGGCGGAGGCATCGAGATGCGCCAGCAGCGCGTCGTCGTCGGGGGGCAGGGGGGGCATCGGGCGCCTCGGGCAGGTTTGGTCGGTGTCGGGGGTTCGGCGTCGGGCGCCGTCAGACCGGCGGATGCGGGATCGCGGCCAGCAGCTCGCGCGTATAGGCCGCCTGCGGCGCTTCCAGGACCTGGGCGGCCGGGCCTTCCTCCACGATGCGTCCGGCGCGCATCACGATCACCCGGTCGCAGAGCAGCCGGACCACGTGCAGGTCGTGGCTGACGAAAAGATAGCTCATCCCCAGCCGGTCCTTCAGGTCCTGCAGCAGGTTCAGCACCACGGCCTGCACCGAAACGTCCAGCGCCGCGGTCGGCTCGTCCAGGATCACCAGCTCCGGGTTCAGGGCGATGGCGCGGGCGATGCCCACGCGCGCCTTCTGCCCGCCGGAGAGCTGGTGCGGAAAGCGGTCCAGCAGCGGCAGCGGCAGGCCGACCAGCGTCGCCAGCTCCTCGCAGCGCGCCCGCAGCGCGTCGCGGCGGACCGATCCCATTCGCAGGATCGGATCCGCGATGGCGCGCAGCGCGGTGTGGCGCGGGTTCAGGCTGTCCGTCGGGTCCTGGAAGACCATCTGGATCCTCGGCCGCAGCGGCAGCCGGGCGAAGCCGCGCGACGGGATGCCGCCGATCTCCCGGCCGTCGAAGCGGATGCTGCCGGAGGTCGGGTCGAGCAGCCGCATCACCATCATCGAGGTGGTGGACTTGCCGCAGCCGGATTCGCCCACCAGCCCGACGCTCTCGCCGCGCCGCACCTCGAAGCCGATGCCGTCCACGGCGCGGAAGGGTGCGTCCTCGCCCGCCCCGGCCTTGCCGGTCAGCCTCGCCAGGAAGCCGCCGACGCCCTGGCGCGGGAACTCCTTCACCAGGTCGCGCACCTCCAGCAGCGGCATGCCCCGATCCGGCGCGCCGTCCGGCGCGGACGGCGGCAGCGGCGTCGCCGTGCCCTCGGGCAGCAGGTCGCGCAGCCCGGCGCCGGGCCGCGGCGTGGCCCGCATCAGCCGCCGGGTATAGGCATGGCTGGGGCGGCGGAAGATCTCGGCCGCCGCGGCCGCCTCCACCACCCGGCCCTTCTCCATCACCACCACCCGGTCGCAATAGGCGGCGGCAAGGCCGAGGTCGTGGGTGATCAGCAGGGTGGACATGCCCCGCGCCCGGGTCAGCTCCACGACGAGGTCCATCACCGCCTTCTGCGTGGTCACGTCCAGACCCGTGGTCGGCTCGTCCGCGATCAGCAGCTGCGGCCGGCAGGCGAGCGCGAGGGCGATGACGATGCGCTGGCACATGCCGCCCGACAGCTCGAAGGGATAGGCGTGGTAGCGCTCCTCCGGCCGGGCGATGCGCACCTGCTCCAGCGCCTCGATCGCCCGCGCCTTCGCGGTGGCGGAGGTCGCCTGGCCGTGGCGCAGCAGCACGTCCTCGATCTGGCGGCCGACCTTGCGGATCGGGTTCAGCGCCGCGCGGGGATTCTGGAAGATCATGGAGATCTCCCGACCCCGCATGTCCTGCATCGCCGGCTCCGGCAGGGCGGGCAGCGACACCCCCCCGAAGGTCACGCTGCCCTGGGCGATCCGACCGGCCCTGTCGAGGATGCGCATGACCGCATAGGAGGTGACGGACTTGCCGGAGCCGGATTCGCCGACGATCCCGATCGTCTCGCCCTTGGCGAGCGAGAGGTCCACCTGCTCGACCGCCCGCACGATGCCCCGACGGGTGGCGAACTCCACCGTCAGGTCGCGGACCTCCAGCAGCGGTGCGGAACGGGTCATCGCCAGCCTCCCTGCCTCGGCACGCCTTCCCCCTGGTCCTGCAGCCCATGCTGTGCCAATGGCGCGCGCATCGTTCCGGCGACGGTGACCCTGGCGGCGGCTGCCCTGGCAAGGCCCGGGCCAGTCCGCCGTCGGGCGATCCGCGTCGGTACAGCCGCCGGTTGTGCAAATGCCGGGCCAAAGGGCCCGCGGGTTGGAGGAAACCGCTTCCGATGAATCGCCGCTCCCTGCTCCGCCAGGCCGGGCTGGCCGGCACCGCCGCCGCGGCGGTGTCCGCCCCGGCCGTGGTCTCCGCCCAGCCGGCGCTGCGCTGGCGTCTGACCTCCTCCTATCCGAAGAACCTGGAGGTGATCTTCGGCGCGGCCGAGGTCTTCGCCCGCACCGTGGCCGAGCTGACGGACGACCGCTTCCGCATCAGCGTCTTCGGCCCCGGCGAGATCGCGCCCGCGCTGCAGGCGCTGGATGCCGTGCAGCAGGGCAGCGTGGAGTGCTGCCACACCGCCAGCTTCTTCTACACGGGCAAGAGCGAGGCCTTCGCCTTCGGCACCAACATGCCCTTCGGCCTCAACACGCGGCAGCAGCACGCCTGGCTGTACGATGGCGGCGGCATCGACCTGCTCAACGAGGTGTCGCGCAAGTTCAACTGCTTCGGCCTGCCGCTGGGCAGCACCGGCGCGCAGATGGGCGGCTGGTTCCGCAAGGAGGTGCGGACGCTGGCCGACCTCAACGGCCTGAAGATGCGCATCGGCGGGCTGGGCGGCACGGTGCTGAGCCGGGTCGGCGGCGTGCCGCAGCAGCTCGCGGGCGGGGATCTCTACCCGGCGCTGGAGCGCGGCACGATCGACGCGGTGGAGTGGCTGGGCCCCTATGACGACGAGAAGCTGGGCTTCTTCCGCGTCGCGCCCTTCTACTACTACCCCGCCTGGTGGGAGGGCGCGGCGACCACCTACTTCTACGCCAACCTCGACCAGTACAACGCCCTGCCCAAATCGTATCAGGCGGCGATCCGCCAGGGCTGCCTGGAGGCGACGACCTGGATGCTGGCGCGCTACGACATCCGCTCGCCCGACGCGCTGCGGCGCCTCGTCGCCCAGGGCACGCAGCTCCGCCCCTTCTCGCGCGAGATCATGGACGGCTGCTACGCCAAGGCGGTCGAGCTGGAGAAGGAGATCGCCGGCCGCAACCCGGACTTCGCGAAGATCTACGAGAGCTGGTCCAAGGCCCGCGACGAGATGCGCCTGTGGCACCGCGTCGCGGAGCTGACCTTCGACAACTACGCGGCGAGCGTGTCCGCGCGCCGCTGAGGCGGCGCCGCGCCTGGCCCCCGGGGGAGGCCCGGCCCTTCCCGCCGGGGGCGGAGCCCGCCCCGCGGGGGGCTGCGCCGGTGCCGTCACGTCCGCCTCTGCGGATCGACGATGTCGCGCAGCCCGTCGCCGAGGAGGTTGAAGCAGAAGACGGCGAGCATCAGGGCCAGGCCGGGGAACAGCGCGATCCACCATTCGCCGGAGACGATGAAGCTCGCGCCCTCCGCCACCATGATCCCCCATTCGGGGGTGGGCGGGCGGACGCCCAGGCCGATGAAGGACAGGCCCGCGGCATTGAGGATGGCATAGCCCATGGTCAGCGACATCTGCACCGCCATCAGGGGCAGGATGTTGGGCAGGATGGTGGTCAGCACCACGCGGGCCTCGCTGTTGCCGGTCAGGCGCGCGGCCTGCACGTAGCCGGCGTTGCGGCGGATGCTGGCCTCGGCGCGGGCGAGGCGGGCGTAGAGCGGGAAGTTCACGATCGCGGTCGCGATGACGATGTTGGTCACCGTGTTGCCCAGCGCCGCGACGATGCCCATGGCCAGCACGAAGAGGGGGAAGGCCATGATGGTGTCGGCCAGCCGCCCCACGATCCGGTCTGTCCAGCCGCCGAAATAGCCGGCCGCGACGCCGGCGAGGCCGCCGAAGACGAAGACGAGGGCCACGGAGAACAGGGCGATGCCCATGTCCAGCCGGGTGGCGACGATCACGCGGCTGAGGATGTCGCGGCCGAGCTGGTCGGTCCCGAACCAGTGCGCGGCGGAGGGCGGCCGCAGCGCGACGGCGGTGTCGCTGGCCAGCGGGTCGTAGGGCGCGATCCAGGGGCCGAGGATGGCGCAGAGGGCGAGCAGGGCGAACAGCAGGAAGGAGAAGCCGGTGACCGGATTCTCGGCCGCGACGTAGCGGGCATGGCGCCACAGGGCCGCCAGGGGGCTGCCCGGCGGCACCGGGACGGGCTCCGCCCCGGCGGCGGCCCGGACGGGGATCACCTCGGTCATGCCACCCCCATGCGCGGGTCGATCACGCCGTAGAGCAGGTCGATGGCGAGGTTCAGCAGCACGTAGAGCACCGCCATCACCAGCACGAAGCCCTGCACGGGCGCGTAGTCGGAGGCGATCAGCGCCTCCACCGCGTAGGAGCCGATGCCGGGCCAGGCGAAGACCTTCTCCACCAGCACGTTGGCGCCCAGAAGGAAGGAGAAGACCATGCCCAGCGTGGTCAGCACCGGCAGCATCGCGTTGCGGAAGGCGTAGGTGAGGACCACCGTCCGCCCCGTCAGCCCGCTGGCCCGCGCCGTGCGCACGAAGTCGGAGGCGAGCACCGCCAGCATCGAGGCGCGGGTGATGCGGGCCAGCGGGGCGAGCGCGAAGACGGCGAGGGTGGCGGCCGGCAGGGCGAGCTGCGACAGGGCGGCGAGGAAGGTCTCCGCATCGCCGGCCAGGGCGCTGTCGATGAGGAAGAAGCCGGTGATCCGGGCCGGCTCGCTGGCGAAGGCGTCCAGCCGGCCCAGCGGCGCCGGGGCCCAGCCGAGCACGAAGTAGAAGACGTAGACGGCCAGCAGCCCGGTGAAGAAGACCGGCAGGGAGACCCCCGCCGTGGTGACGATGCGGCAGAGGTGGTCGATCCAGGAGCCCTGCTTCAGCGCCGCGAGGATGCCCAGCGGGATGGCGATGGCCATGGCCAGCAGCAGGCCGAGCAGGGTCAGCTCGGCCGAGGCGGGCAGCCGCGCGGCGATCTCCGCCGCCACGGGCTGGCCGGTGGTGAGCGAGGTGCCGAGCTCGCCGCGGGCGAGGTCGGAGACATAGCGCACGAACTGCTCCGGCAGCGGCCGGTCGAGCCCGAGCTTGCCGCGGATCTCCGCGATGGCCTGCGGCGTGGCGGCGGGGCCTGCGAAATAGGCGGCGGTGTCGCCCGGCAGCACGCGGGTGAGCAGGAAGGTGACGATCACCACCCCGACGATGCTCGGGATGGCGGTGCCCAGCCGGGCGAGGACGGTCCGCAGCATCGCGCTATCCCCCGGCCGGGACGCGACGGGCGGCCGGGGGGCGCCCCACGCCTGGCCGCGTGCGTCCGGGGGAGGCAGGGGATGCGCGGCGCGGCATGGGCAGGCTCCCGAAGATCGGGGCCGCCCCTTCAAGCGGCGTGCCAGCCGGGGAGGGGGGAGGGCCCCTGGGCCGGCCGGCGGCTCAGGCCCGCGCCGCCAGGGCGTGCCCGATGGCCTCGCGGATCACCTCCGCGCTGTGGCGCAGCGCCTCCGTCTCCTCCGCGTCGAGCGGCGGCAGCATCGGCGCGGAGGCGCCGCGCGCGCCGAGGACGTGCGGCAGGGAGATGCAGGTATCCGCCACGCCCAGCGCCTCGTCCATGACGGTGGAGACGGTGAAGACGGTGTGCTCGTCGTTCACCAGCGCCTGGGTGAGGCGCGCGATGCAGCCGCCGATGCCGAAGTTGGAGACGCCCTTGCCCTCCTTGATGCGGTAGGCGGAGGTGCGGACCTCCTGGGCGATCGCCGCCTGGCGCTCCGGCGTCAGCGGGTCGCCGCGCAGCTCGGCGAAGCGGGCCAGCGGCATGGCGGCGACATGCGCGCCGCTCCAGTGCAGCACCTCGGAATCCCCGTGCTCGCCCAGGACGTAGGCGTGCATGGAGGTGGGGGAGACGCCGAACTCCTGTGCCAGCCGGTCGCGGAAGCGGGCGGAATCGAGCGCGCAGCCGGTGCCGATGGCGCGGCCCGGCGGCACGCCGAAGCGGCGCACCGCCAGCGCCGGCATCACGTCCACCGGGTTGGTGGCGAAGAGCAGCACCGTCTCGGGCGCGACCTTCAGCACCTCCCCGATGATGCCGCCGACGATGGCGGCGTTGCGCGCCAGCAGGTCCAGCCGGGTCTGGCCCGGCTTGAGGCTGACGCCGGCGGTGATGACGATGACGTCCGCCCCCGCCAGCTCGGCATAGTCGCCCGCGCGCACCAGGGCGGTGCTGCCGAAGGAGGCGGCATGGGCGATGTCCGCCGCCTCGCTCGCCGCGCGGGCGGTGTCGAGGTCGACCAGCACCACCTCCCGCACGCCCGGGGTCTGCGAGAGGAGATAGCCCGCCGCGGCGCCGACCAGCCCGGCGCCGACGATCCCGACCTTGCCGGCCATGTCACAGCACTCCCATCAGGGGCCACAGGGTGGCGGAGAGCAGCACGATCAGCGCCAGGCCCGCGACGGTGACGACCACGCCCACCTTGGCGAACTGGTTGATGGTGAAGGCGCCGGTGCCGTAGCAGAGCATGTTCTGCGGCGCATTGGTCGGCAGGATGAAGCCGAAGGACACGACCATGCTCTGGATCAGCACGATCCCGAAGGCGGTCTCCTTGCCGTAGGGCAGGGTCTGGGCGAAGGCGATCATGATGGGGATCAGGGTGCTGGCCAGCCCGGTCGCCGAGGCGAAGCCCAGGTGCAGCACGATGCTGAACAGCGACAGCGCGCCCACCACCAGGAAGACCGGCAGCGCCGCGAGGCCGAGCTGGCCCAGGGTGACCTGCGCCAGCCAGGCGGCGGCGCCGGTGGTGGACATCAGGGTGCCGAGGGAGATGCCCGCGGCGAAGAGGATCACGGTGCCCCAGGGCACCAGCTTCTCCGCCTGGGCCCAGTGCATCACCCCGAAGCGCGGCATGAGCAGCAGGGCGATGCCGAGCTGGGTGGTGGTGGTGGTGTCGAGCGGGTGCAGCACCCCCTCGGTGGACCACAGCACCAGCAGCAGGGCGGCGACGAACATCAGCCGCATCTCCGCGGGGGTGACGGGGCCGAGGCTGGCCAGCTCCTCGGCCAGGCGCCGCTCCGCCTCCTCCTTCGCCGGCACCTCCGGGCGCAGGATGAACATGGCGGCGAGGTAGAGCACGACGCACATGCCGATGGTGAAGGGCAGCGCGGTGACGAACCAGCCGCCCCAGGTGATGGTGTGGCCGAAGGCCTGCTGCATGAAGTTCAGGCTGATCAGGTTCTGCGCCGCGCCGGTCTTGATGCCCATGTTGAAGATGGAGCAGGCCGAGGCGGTGACGATCATCAGGGTCGCGCCCAGGCTGCTGGAGACCGGCAGGCCCAGGGCGGTGATGATGCCGACCATGATCGGGATGACCGCGCCGACGCGGGCGGTGGCCGAGGGGATGAACAGCGCCAGCACGAAGCCCACCAGCATGGCGCCGAGGATGAGTCGCGAGGCGGAGATGCCGACCTTGCTCATCACCAGCAGGGCGACGCGCCGGTCCAGCCCGGTGAGCTTCAGCGCGACGGCAAGGAAGAGGGCGGCCGCGACCAGCAGCACCGCGGTGGAGGAGAAGCCGGTGAGCATGGCGTTCAGCGCGCCGGTGGAGCTGAGCGGCGGCCCACCCTCGCGCAGCGGCTTGCCCATCAGGCCGAGCACGGCCATGCCGACCAGGATGATGGCGCTGTTGGCGGGGGAGACGCACTCGCTGATCCACAGCACGATGACCAGCACCAGCAGGCCCAGCGCCACCTGGCCGGAGGCGGACAGCCCGGCCGGCGTGGGCAGCAGCAGCACGCCGACATAGAGGGCGAGCGCGAGGATGAGGTAGGCGAGCTTGCGGTTCGACTGCGGTTCGGCAGGCGAGATGAAGGAGAAGGACATCGATCGCACGGCCTCCGTGTTGCGCGACGGGACCATGCTGCCCCGTTGGTGACAAGGCCTTGATGCGGGTCAAGTCCCGGCGCGTCGTGCCCCTCCTGACTGGCATGACCGGTTCCCGCCCCGCGAGCCCCGCGGCGCGTTCCGGCGTGACGTCGTCGTTGACGTTGTTGTTACGCTGTGCGGCGGCGCAGCATGCCGGTCCGAGGGCGGCCTGCTGTCCGGCGGCCGCTTCCTCACCGCGGCGCCGCCCGGCCGGCGAGGGCCGCCGCGCCGATCAGCCCGCCTCGGCCAGCAGGGCGCGCAGGTCGAGCGGGCGGGTGACCATGGCCAGCCCGCCGGCCTCGTCGCGGGGCCATTCCTCCCGGGCGCGGTCGCGGTACAGCTCCACGCCGTTGCCGTCCGGGTCGCGCAGGTAGATCGCCTCCGACACGCCGTGGTCGGAGGCGCCCTCCAGCGGGATGCCGGCCTCCAGCACCCGGCGCAGCGCCGTGCCCAGCGTGGCGCGGTCCGGGTAGAGCAGGGCGACGTGGTAGAGCCCGGTGGTGCCCGGGGCGGGCGGCGGCCCCCCGGCGCTCTCCCAGGTGTTGAGGGCGATGTGGTGGTGGTAGCCGCCCGCCGAGAGGAAGACGGCGTGGCGGCCGTAGCGCTGCGTCTCCTGCAGCCCGATCACGTCGCGCCAGAAGCGCAGGCCGCGCTCCAGCTCGGCGACCTTCAGGTGGACGTGGCCGATGCGAAGCCCGGCCGGCGCCGGGCCCTGGTTGGCCCCCGGATGGGGGGCCGGGGTGGTGGTGGTGTGCTCGATCATGCGGAGAGGATGGGGTGGGGGATGTTGCGGCGCCAATCCGTTCGGCGAATGGCCGTCATCCCCCGGCCGCGCCGCAACGCCGCCGCGCATGCGGGCGTTGGACGGGCTCTCCCGCAGAACGGATGCCCGGCCATGCCCGACGACGCCAAGACCATGCCGCGTGCCTCCCGTCGCGGGCTGATGCAGGCGTCGGGTCTCTCGGCCCTGGGCGTGGCGCTGGGTGGGGCCGGGGCGCCCGGTTATCCCGCGCCGAGCCGGATGGACACCGGGGGCGTCGAGGGCGGGCGCGTCACCTTCCCCAACTGGCGCGGCCAGGCGGAGCCGGAGCCGCCGCCGCCGCCCGCGCCGCTGCCACCGGGGGAGCGCGTGGGCTATGCCATCGTCGGACTCGGCCGGCTGAGCCTGGAGGAGATCCTGCCGGCCTTCGGGGCGTGCAGGCAGTCGCGCCCCGTCGCGCTGGTCAGCGGCAGCCCGGAGAAGGCGGCGGTCGTGGCCCGGCAGTACGGCATTCCCGATTCCTCCGTGCTCGGCTACGACAACTTCGAGGATCTGCGCCAGCTGCGCGAGGTGCGCGCCGTCTACATCGTCCTGCCCAACGGCATGCACCGCGAGTACACCGAGCGCGCGGCGGCGATCGGCAAGCACGTGCTGTGCGAGAAGCCGATGGCGAATACCCCCGAGGAGGCGCAGGCGATGGTCGAGGCCTGCGCCCGGGCCGGGGTGAAGCTGATGGTGGCCTATCGCTGCCAGTACGAGCCGCACAGCCGCGCCGCGATCCGCCTGGTCCGCTTCGGCGAGCTGGGGAAGCTGCGCTTCATCCATGCCACCAACGTGCAGTCCAACGGTCCCGGCCCGCAGTGGCGCTACGCGAAGGCCCTCGCGGGCGGCGGGGCGCTGCCGGACATCGGGCTCTACTGCCTGAATGCCACGCGCTACCTGACCGGCGAGGAACCCGTGGAGGTCTCGGCCCAGATGCAGAGCCCGGCGGGCGATCCCCGCTTCGCGGAGGTAGAGGAAAGCATGGATTTCCGCCTGCGCTTCCCGTCCGGCATCGTGGCGCAATGCGTCACCTCCTACGGCGCCTTCCAGGACAAGACGCTGCGGCTGCTCTTCGAGAACGGGCTGGCGGAAATCCCGGACGCCTTCGCCTATCGCGGCCAGCGGCTGTTCGTCTCCCGCAAGGCGGGGGAGATCATCGAGCGGCAGGAGCGGGTGATCGCCCGGAAGAACCAGTTCGCCACGGAGATCGACCACTTCTCCGAACGGCTGCGCGCCGGCGAGGCGCCGCACACGCCGGGCGAGGAGGGGCTGCAGGACCAGCGGCTGATGGCGGCCCTCTACCGCGCCGCGACGGAGGGCCGGCCGGTCGAGGTGCCGAGTCCGGAGCGGCGGACGCGGGGGCCGGAACCGGCGGAAGGCTAGGAGGGACGGCCGCTGCCGCCGCGCAGGTGCCGCAACGGCCCGCGGAGAGGGGGCGGCCCGGTCTTGACCGCCTGGGTCCGGCGCCCGGATAAGCGGTCCGCCCACGGGGATTCGCCCCGCCGGCCGTAGGCGCTCACGTCAAGCAACGCGTCCGGCCAGGGACCCGTGTCCCGGTTCCGTGGCCCAGCCGGGACGCCTGTCGTGAATCCATCCCCACCCGCCGCAGCCGTGCCGAACGCCTTCGCGTGTCTGCTGCCCATCGTCGCCATGGTGTTCAGCGCGATGCTCTGCGTCGGGCTGCCCCTGCCGGTGCTGCCGGTCCATCTGCATGAGACGCTGGGCTTCGGCCCCTTCGTGGTCGGACTGGTGATCGGGCTGCAATCCCTGGCGGCGGTGGTGACGCGGCCGCATGCCGGCGCGCTGGTCGACCGGCGCGGGCCGCCCCTGGCGGTGCTGACGGGGGCGCCGCTGCTGGCCCTGGCCGGCGGCGCCTATCTCCTCTCCACCCTGCCGGACGCGGCGGGGGCCCAGTTGGCGCTGCTGCTGGCCGGACGCCTGTTGCTGGGCCTGGGCGAGAGCCTGTTCCTGACCGGCACCATGAGTTGGGGCATCGCCCGGCTGGGGGCCGCCCGCACCGGTATGGTCATGGCTTGGCAGGGCATCGCCATGTTCAGCGCCCTGGGGCTCGGCGCCCCGGCCGGGCTCTGGCTGCTGGAGCGCTTCGGCTTCGCCGCGGTGGGCTGGGCGACGCTGCTGCTGCCCCTGCTGGCCATGGCCCTGGCCGCCCTGCTGCCGGCACCGCCGGCGCGGCCGCGCCATGATGGCCCGCGCGTCCCGATGCGCCGGGTGCTGGGCCTGATCGCCCGGCCCGGCGGCGCCCTGGCCCTCGCCAGCATGCCATTCGCCATGCTGTCGGGCTTCATCACCCTGCACTACGCCGCCGAGGGCTGGGCTGGGGCGGGGCTGGCGCTGACGGCCTTCGCCGCCGGCTTTATCCTGGTCCGGCTGTTCCTGGCGCACCTGCCGGACCGGCTTGGCGGCCGTTCGGTGGGGGCGGTGTGCTGCCTGGTGGTGATGCTGGGGCAGGGGCTGCTGTGGCTGGCGACGGCACCCTGGATGGCCCTGGCCGGGGCGGCGGTGACGGGGCTGGGGTCCTCCCTGATGTTCCCGGCCATGGGGGTGGAGGCGATACGGCGCGTGCCGCCGGAGAGCCGCGGCGTGGCGGTGGGGGGCTTCATGGCCAGCTTCGACGTCTCGGTCGGGCTGACCGGGCCGCTGGCCGGGCTGCTGATCGCCGCCTCCGGCTACCGGGCGATGTTCCTGGCGGGCGTGCTGGTCAGCCTGGCGGCGCTGGCGCTGATCCTGTGGCGGCCGCGCGACGAGGTCCCGGCCTAGGCAGGGCTTGCGGAGCGCGGACAGAAAAAGGGCGGCGGGTCGCCCCGCCGCCCCGTCCCGGGAGCCCGGACCGTCAAGCCACCTGGAGGCGGCGCTCGACGATCTGGTTCTTCATCGACTTCTGCAGCTTCTCGAAGGCACGGACCTCGATCTGGCGGACCCGCTCCCGCGAGATGTTGTACTGCTGCGACAGCTCCTCCAGCGTGGTCGGCTCGTCCTTGAGGCGGCGCTCGATCAGGATGTGCCGCTCGCGCTCGTTCAGCGTCTTCAGCGCGGTGTCGAGCAGGTGGCGGCGGTTGGACATGTCCTCCCGCTCGGCCAGCGCGCTCTCCTGGCTCTCGTCCTCGTCGACCAGCCAGTCCTGCCACTCGCCCTCGCTGTCGGCGCGGACGGGGGCGTTCAGGCTGTGGTCGGGCGAGGCGAGGCGCCGGTTCATCGACACCACGTCCTGCTCCGGCACCTGGAGCACGCGGGCGATCTTCTCGACCTGCTCGGACTGGAGGTCGCCCTCCTCGAGCGCGGACATCTGGGCCTTCAGCCGGCGCAGGTTGAAGAACAGCTTCTTCTGCGCGGCGGTGGTGCCCATCTTCACCAGCGACCAGGAGTGCAGGATGTATTCCTGGATGGCGGCGCGGATCCACCACATGGCGTAGGTGGCGAGGCGGAAGCCGCGGTCCGGGTCGAACCGCTTCACCGCCTGCATCATGCCGACATTGCCCTCGCTGATCAGCTCGCCGACCGGCAGGCCGTAGCCGCGATAGCCCATGGCGATCTTGGCCACGAGTCGCAGATGCGAGGTGACGAGCTTGTGCGCGGCCTTTTCGTCCCCATTATCCTTCCAGCGCTTGGACAGGGACAGCTCCTCCTCGGGGGAGAGCATGGGGAACTTGCGGATCTCCTGCAGGTAGCGGGAGAGGTTGCCCTCGGGGGCGATCGGAATCATGGAACTGGAAGCCATGGGTGGTCTTGCCTCCTGTGCCGGCCTGGTTCCCCCGTGACGGCGGGCCCGGGACCGGTGTCCCTGGAAAACCCTTCCGCGGCTGAGCCCTGCGCTGCTGCTGACGCCCCGGTCACGTCGGGACGGCTTGCTGCATCAACGCCTCTGAGCGGCACTCGGCTGCGGCGGCTGAGTCGGGTTTTAGCCGCACTGCGAAAAAAATGCAAGAAAAACCGACCGTCACAGTCGGGTTACATCACGGTCGTATCCAGCAACATCAAGAGTTTGGCCATGTCCTCCGGAAGCGGCGAGGAGAAGGCCATGGGCGCCCCGGTCACCGGATGGCGGAAGCCCAGCGTGGCGGCATGCAGGGCCTGGCGCGGGAAGGCGAGCAGGGTGTCGCGCGCCTCGGCCGGCAGCAGGCGTGCCGCGGCGGGGGTGCGGCGGAGGTAGACCGGGTCGCCCACCAGCGGATGGCCGATATGGGACAGGTGGACCCGGATCTGGTGCGTCCGCCCCGTGGCCAGCCGGCAGCGCAGGAGGGAGCAGGCCGTTCCCCAGGCCCGCTCCGTGGCATAGCGGGTCAGCGCCGCCTTGCCCGCGCGGGCGCCCTGCCGCCCGACCACCGCCATGCGCTTGCGGTCGAGGGCATGGCGGCCGATCGCCGCCTCGACCTCTCCCTTCGCCGGCGACGGGAGGCCCCAGGCCAGGGCCAAGTACTCCCGGTCCAGGTCACGGGTCGCGAAGGCTTCCGACAGCGCCTGGTGCGCCACCTGGGACTTGGCGACGACCATCACCCCGCTGGTGTCCTTGTCCAGGCGATGGACGATCCCCGGCCGCTTCTCCCCCCCGATTCCCGGCAGGTCGTCGCCCGCATGCGCCAGCAGCGCGTTGACCAGCGTGCCGTCGAGGTTCCCGGGCGCCGGGTGGACGACCAGCCCCGCCGGCTTGTCCAGCACGATCAGGTCCGCATCCTCGAACAGGATCGTCAGCGGGATGTCCTGCGCCTGCGGCGTCGCCGGCTCCGGCGGCGGGATGGTCAGCACGTAGCGGCTGCCGGCGCGCACCGCCTCGGCGGGTTCCGTCACCGGCTGCCCGTCGCGGCGGAGCTGGCCGGCCTCGATCAGCGCCTTGACACGCGAGCGCGAGAGTGACCCTGACGCCGTCGCCAGCAGGCGGTCGAGCCTGCCGCCAGCCTGTTCGGGCGTGGCGAGGATCTCCAGGGAATCGGGGTCGGGATTGCGCGCGCTCAAGGTGCTCGTCGTGGTGATGGGGGTGCTGATCGTCGGGGGCACCGTGACGCTGGCGGTGCTGATCGTCCAGCGCATGTCGGGGGCCATGCCCTCCTCCGCCTCGCTGGCCGCGAATGCGCCGCCGGTGCAGGCCGCGCTCGGCCAGCCCGCCGGCAGCCGCATCCTGGGAATCGCCGGGGGCGCCGAGGGTCGCGTGGCCGTCTGGATCGGCCGGCCGGACGGCGAGCGGCTGCTGCTGCTGGATACGCGCAGCGGCCGGACCGTCGGGGAGGTCCGGCTGGGGGAGTGACGGCAAGGGCGCGGGCCAGCCCCTTGCCCGGCACGGTACAGAAAATCGCGGCGGTGGGTTGATCCCCACCGGGCCATTCGGTAGAAGCCCGCCACCGCAGGCCACGTCCCCTTCGTCTAGAGGCCTAGGACACCGCCCTCTCACGGCGGCAACAGGGGTTCGAATCCCCTAGGGGACGCCAGCCTTTTCAATGGGTTGGGTCCATGACGTGACGCCGATGCTCGGCGATGCTCCGAATCGATGGATGTCGGCAGCCTTACAGTGGTGGCTCTGGCCAACACCCGGCACGCTTCCCTGTCGGCTCACGTTTGCCGTAGGGAAATGCCTGTCTCACCGCTGCTTGAGCGAATCGAGAGTTGGCGCAGAGTGGCGCACATCCGCCAGGTCGTGGACTCATAAGATTTGAGCCACAGACGTGTTGAGGCGAGGAGAATGGCGGCGAGGAAGTTGCGCGCGAGCTTGTCGAAGCGGGTGGCGATGCGCCTGAAGTGCTTGAGCTTGCAGAAGAAGCGTTCGACCTGATTGCGTTGACGGTAGAGGGTCGGATCGACGGAGCGCTGTATCTTCCGGTCCCGCTGGGTCGGGATATGGGCGCAGCCTCCGCGATCCCGAACCAGATCGAGGATGGCCTGCGCGTCATAGCCCCGGTCAGCGACAAGGGCTTGGGCGGGCGGCAGGCCGTCGATCAGGGCCTCCACGGCGGCCTTGTCTGAGGCTTGTCCAGCCGAGAGCACGATCCGCAGCGGCAATCCATCCTGGTTCACCAGGACGTTGATCTTGGTGCTCAGTCCTCCACGAGAACGGCCGATGGCGTGATCCGGGCCCCCTTTTTTCCACCGGCGGCATGCTGGTGGGCCCGGATGATGGAACTGTCGATCAGGTGCAGGGATTGAGGCGATGTTGCCGCCAGAGCCTCAAAGACCCGCAGCCAGACCCCGGCCTTCGCCCACCGGTTGTAGCGATTGTAGATCGTGGTGGAGGGACCATAGCGGCTCGGCAGGTCCCGCCATGGCGAGCCTGTTCGCAGCACATAGAAAGTCCCGTTGATCACCCGACGATCGTCCACCCGGGCCACCCCGCGGGGCTTGTTCGGCAGCAACGCCTCAATCAACCGCCACTCCGCCTCGCTCAAATCGTACCTCGCCATCCAAGGCTCCTTCCCAGTGAACCGCGCCGGGTTTGGCGGAGGCTCCAACCGTTGAGAGGATGGAGCGATGACGGCGAAGAAGACGGCGGCGAGCTACTCGCCTGAGGTTCGGGAGCGGTCGGTGCGGCTGGTGCTGGACGGCGCCGGGGAGCATGGCTCGCAATGGGCGGCGATTGGCTCGATCGCGGCGAAGATCGGCTGCACGGCGGAGACGCTGCGTCGCTGGGTCCGGCAGGCCGAGCGTGACCGCGGCAAGCGTGCCGGGCCCACGAGCGAGGATCGGGATCGCATCAAGGCGCTGGAGCGGGAGAACCGCGAGCTGCGCCAGGCGAACGAGATCCTGCGCAAGGCATCAGCGTATTTTGCCCTGGCGGAGCTCGACCGCCGGTCGAAGCCATGATCGCCTTCATCGACGATCATCGGGGCGTGTACGGGGTCGAGTCGATCTGCCGGGTTCTGCCGATCGCCCCGTCCACCTACCACGCCCATGCCGCGCGCCGCGCCGATCCCACTCTGGGCTCGGCCAGGTCGCAGCGGGACAGCATGCTGCGGGCGGAGGTGCGGCGGGTCCACGCCGAGAACTTCGGCGTCTACGGCGTGCGGAAGGTCTGGCGCCAGCTCGGCCGCGAGGGGACGTCGGTCGCCCGCTGCACGGTGGCGCGGCTGATGCGCCAGATGGGCCTGCGCGGCGTGGTGCGTGGCAAGGAGACCAGGACGACGGTGCCCGACAAGGGCGCGCCATGCCCGGCCGACCGGGTAAACCGGCAGTTCCTGGCGCCGCGGCCGAACCTGCTCTGGGTGTCGGACTTCACCTACGTCGCGACCTGGCAGGGCTTCGTCTACGTCGCCTTCGTCATCGACACCTTCGCGCGGCGGATCGTCGGCTGGCGGGTGTCGCGCACCTCCCATGCTGGCTTCGTCCTGGATGCCCTGGAGCAGGCGCTGCATGACCGGCGGCCTGTCCAGGGCATGGGGCTGATCCATCACAGCGATCGCGGGGTCCAATACGTGTCTATCCGCTACACCGAGCGCCTGGCGGAAGCGGGCATCGAGCCGTCGGTCGGCAGCGTCGGCGACAGCTACGACAACGCGCTGGCCGAGAGCGTCATCGGCCTGTTCAAGACCGAGGTCATTCGGCGCCGCGGCCCGTGGCGCAGCCTGGAGGGCGTCGAGTTCGCCACCCTCGAATGGGTGGACTGGTTCAACAACCGCCGCCTCCTCGAGCCGATCGGAAACATCCCGCCCGCCGAGGCGGAGGCGCGCTACTATGCCGCCCAGGAGGCCATAGCCCTGGCGGCCTGACTCACGCCAAACAGCCTCCGCCAAACCCGGCGCGGTTCACAGTGGCCGGGATCGTGGCGATTCAGACGGAGACCCGCGCCTTCCGGGAGCTGGCCGCCGCAGCCAGAGAAGGAGCCGGCGCCCTTCAGTCAGCACAGGATCGGCAGGAAGCCATCCGCCAGGGCCTTAACCCGGAGACGGGTGCCGCAGCCATCGCGGAGAGGCGGAACGCACAGCGCCTCAGCGAAACCGAAATCGCGGAGCGTGGCGCCGTGACGGAGCGGGCGGCACAGGCTGCCTATGACCGCGCCATCGCCCGCAACCCGTCCAACACCGCCGCCGCCGAAGCAGCCCAGGCCAGGGCACGGCGCGCAGCCGAGGAAGAGCTTGCCCGCCAGGATCAGCGCCGGATCGACGCTCAGCGCGGAGCGGTGGCGGCCCTTCCCCCCGGCACCTTCCTCGCGGGAGCCTCGCCGGCCACGATCCGCGCCAACAACGCCACCGCCGCCAGGATGCGGGAGGAAGTCTTCGCAGCAAGCCTCAGCGACGAAGAGACAACGCGGAGGCTGCGGGAAATCAGCCTGAACCGGGCAGCGGCACAGAACGGCATGTCCCCCAACGCCGTGGGAGGAAGGACCCCGGAATGGGCTTCTGGCCTGTCCGCCGCTCGCGCGGGCGCCCCTGTGCATTCGGGTGCTATTCATGACAACGCCGCTCCCTCGGCCAGTCTGCCGGATGGTGTTCTTGCATCGCGCCGGGCCTTGCAGACGGATATTGCCGCCATCACCCAGCGCCAGGATTCTGCGACCACCGCGCGTCGTGCCCAGCTAGAGGAAGAGGCCCGCACCCTGCGGGCTACGGCACGGCAGGGCGGTGGCGTGGCGGACCTTGCGGCCTTTCAGGATGCTTTCCGGGCAGCCCGGTCCTCCGCCGTGGCAACGCCCGACTCAAAGGAGTTTCGCGAGCGCCTGTCGGAAGAGCTTCGCCTCATTCGTGAGAGGAACGATGCGGCGGGGGCCTTGGACTTCTCTCGCCAGACTGCCCAGCTTCGGGAGGAAACGCAAACCCTGGAAGCGCAGCGGGACCTCTACGGCGCATCCAATCAGGAGAGGGAACGGGCCGTCCGCCTTGCGGAAGCCCGAAACGAGCTTGCCCGCATCGGCCTGGGGATAGACAGCGAAGAGTATCGCCAGCGCGTTGCGGCCCTCGACGCCGTGACAGCGGCCCAGGATCGCGCCGATCGCGCGGCGGGGCCTCTCTCCCGCTTTGTCAGCCAGGATGGGATGCAGAGTTGGGAACGGTGGGAACGAACCGTGACGGGTGCCTTGGAGTCGGCCGAGGATGGCTTCCTTGGCGTCGCCATCGCGGGGGACAAGCTGGGCGAAAGCCTGGAAGGCATTGCCCGCGCTGTTGCGATGGACCTCGGGAGGGACCTTCTCCGTTCTCAGGTCACCGGCCCTATCGCATCGTGGATTTCGTCCTTGGGCAGGGGGGCCAGCAAGGATTCCGGCGCCTCCATGGTCGGATCGCTGATCGGGGCCTTTAGCGGCCTCTTCGGCTTCGCCAACGGCGGGATCATGACGCCGAAGGGTCCTGTACCGCTGCGGCAGTATGCCAGCGGCGGCATCGCCCGCTCGCCACAGCTTGCGCTCTTCGGGGAGGGGCGCATGCCGGAAGCCTTCGTGCCCCTGCCGGATGGCAACCGCATTCCCGTTGCGCTCTCCGCGCCGCCCGTTGCTCCGTCCGCCATCGTAAGCGCGCCGAACCTCACGAATAACTTCAACGTCACCGTGAACGCGGGCGGCGGTGGCGGCAACCAGGGTTTGGGCGGCGGCAGCCCTACGAACGCCGCTGACAGCCAGCGCATCGGTGCGGAAGTTGTCCGTGCCCTGGAAGCCAAAATGAATCAGATCATCGCGGATCAGATGCGGACGGGCGGCCAGTTGAACCCAATTTCAGTGGGGTAAGGCTGACACCGCGCGGCCTCAGCCCAGCCTCAGCCCGTCCTCAGGTCCCGCAAAATGCGGCAGCACAAGGAGGACAGCATGACCTTTATGACCCGCTTCGGGACCATGAACCGGCTCGCGAAGCTCGCGAAGGCCGAAGGCTTGGCGGAACAGGCCAAGACCGACACCAGCCCCGAGGCCCTGAAGAAAGCGGCGGATCACGCCGGGGAGTCGGCCCGCCGCGCGGTCGGCTGTACCCCGTCCTACCCGAAGGCCGGGGATCGGGACTGGGAGGACTGATCCATGGCGAAGACCTCCAAGCCCGCGAATCCCCTGTTGAATACAGGGGAACAGGCCGAAGGCGTGCCCGGACGGAAGCCCGATGGACGATTCCTGCCGGGTCATTCCGGCAACCCTGGCGGGAGGCCCAAGGGCGCCCGGAGTCGCTTGAACCGGATGGCGGAAGACTTCGCTCTGACGAATGGAGAGGGGCTTCTCGCCATCGCCTACGGCATGTGTCTCGACCGGGACGCCGCGACCCTGCGCTTGCTCTTGGAGCGCATCTTCCCGGCCAAGGACTGGTGCCCGGAGCCGGAACCCGATCTCATCCTTGGCCCCCTGGAAACCGTGGAGGATATCAAGTCCGCGTCCGGTCGGGTGATCGCTGCCTACAGGTCAGGAGGCGTCACTTCGGCAGACGTAGGCAAGCTGCATCGGGTCCTGGCCGCCCGGCTCTCCATCATCGCGCCGGGAGCCAAGCCACCCATCACCCTTGTTGATGCGGGGGAGGCTTGATGTTGGCCAGGATTCGGGAGCGGCTGTGGAAGGCGCAGCCAAGGGAGGCCACCTTCTCCCTCGGCCCTCACACCCTGACCGTTGATCGGGATGCCTGGACCCTGCGGCTCGTACGCACCTTTCCGCCGATGTCAGAAGGGGGCGGACCCGCTCAACAGGCCGCCGAGAATATCCGCCTTGTCCTGATCGAATGTGCCGACGCGGCCGAAGCGGGGAACCTGACGGACGCCCATGCGGACGGGTTGAACCGGGTTCTGGCGGATAACCTTTGCCTGATCGCCCCGGAAGCTGCACCGCCTGTCCTCACCCTCAAAGCTGGAAGGGCTGAGTGATGCGGAAGCCGAAGCAGAAGCAGAGCCCACGAGTCGCCAGGGGCGGGGCCAGGGTAACGGACCTCTCTCTTAAGTATGGGGAGGGAGTGATGGCAGCCCTGGAAGCTGTGAAGATCGGTCAGAAGGCAGGGGTCCTGACCAACGCCAAGGCCGTGGCGATCCTCGACGCGGTAGCGGAGCGGCTGTTGTCTGTCCCGGCAGAGCTAGCGGAGCCGAGCGCGCTGTCCTGGCTGCGGAGCCCTTAATGGAGACGGAGGCATCCGCCATCTGCTGCTCTACTGCTACCTTGGTGGTACCTTGCGCCAAGGTAGAGCAACTAGGAATACACCTAAGTCTTTGAAAAATTGGCGGACCCGATACGATTCGAACGTACGACCTTTGCCTTCGGAGGGCAACGCTCTATCCAGCTGAGCTACGGGTCCCCGTCCTCCCTCTAGCGCAGGTGGCCACAAGGGGGAAGCCCCCCAGCCATCCGCGCCGGATCACCCCCGCATGGGCTCTGTGGCGCTCTTCCGCGCCATCTCCCGGCCCGCGCGCCGCACCGCCTCCACCCGGGCGGTCCAGCCGCGCCCGAAGGCCGCGTAGCCGTCCAGGCCGCGGTAGTAGGCCAGCCGCGCCTCGGCCAGCGAATCGACCAGTCCGGCGGGCGGCAGGGCCCGCGCCGCCGCCAGGGTGATCGGCCCGACCGAGCCGTCCGCCGTCACCCCCACCGCGCGCTGCAGCAGCCGCACGGCACGGGACGGCCCGGCATTCACCCCGAAATCGAAGACCGTCAGATCCACCCCGGCCGGCAGATCGGCGCAGCGCATCGGCGTCCAGTAGCGGGCTCGGTAGATCTCGCGCGCCTCGGACCGGGTCAGGTCGCGCACGTCCTGGGCGCTCACCTCCGCCTCGCGGAAGGCGCGCAGCGTCGCCAGGGTGATGCCCATGTTGGTGGCGCCGCCGGGGTCGCGCGGGTCGTCGACGAAGCCACCCTCCTTCGCCAGCACGACCTCCAGGCAGCGGTCGAACCGCTCCTCGGCCGGGGGTGCCTCCGGTTCCTCCGGCGCCGGCAGGGTCCCGGCCATGTCCCGCAGCGCGCCGAAGGCGTGCTGCATCTGCGCCGTGCTCGCCGCCTGCATCGACTGCACCATCCGGTCCTTGTCGCGGGAGGATTGCGAGGAACCGATCCAGAAGTTCACCACCGAGGCGAAGGCCGCGCCGAGCGTGCCGATGGTGATGTTCACCAGCGCGGCGGTTTCGGCCGCGAAGCTGCGGTCCAGCACCATCAGCAGCGTCAGCACCGCGAAGAAGGCGACGACCACCAGGCTCGACACCAGGGCGGGGCCCCAGGCCAGCGGGCTGTGCCCGCGCGCCATCTCCAGCATCGTGCCGCGGGCGGAGGCGAGGTCGGCCATCCGCGCCTGCAGCGTCTCCAGCTCCGCCCGGCGCTCCTGCTCCGCCGCCGCGCGCTGCAGCCGCTCCTGCTCCAGCGCGATCTCGGCCAGGCGAAGCCGCAGCTGGGTGGCCAGGGCCGGGTCGCGTTCGATCGCGGCCCGGGCGGCCTCGGGCTCGTCGGTCCCGGTCAGCTCGCGCACCGCGCCGGCGACGGTTCCGGCCAGGCTTCCTGCCCGGTCTCCTGCCACCAGGCGGACCAGCTCGGGCAGGAGGGTGGTGGCGAGGGCGATGAGGGGAAAGGGCATGGGCGGGGCCTCCGGCGGCGCGCGACGCCGCGGCCCGTCCCCCGACTAGGCGAGGGCAGGCGGGCCCGGCCCCGGGGAGGGGAGGGCATGTGCGGCGGGGCAGGGTGGGGGGAGCGCCGGGCGCGGCTCGCCCGGTGGCCCTGGCCTGCTAGCAGCCGGCGGAGCGTTGTGTCAAGAAAATATTCCTATAAACTCCGGCCAGCCGCATTTCAGCACGGCGTGGCGACGATGAAGCCTGCCTCAACCATTGCTCCCCGGCCCGGTTGGTCAGAGATAGAGGGCGGGCGCAGGGCTGGGGGCAGCAACGGTTTGGAAGCATTCCTGATTCTTCCGGTCCTGGCCGCGCTCGTGGCCTGGCCGGTCACCCGCGTGGTGAACCGCAAGGCGGGCTGGGCCCTGGCCCTCCTGCCCGCCATCCTGTTCCTGAACCTGCTGAACCTGTCGCGCTACACCGCGGCGGGCGAGGTGGTGGAGCGCCGGATCCCCTGGGTGCCCTCGCTGGGGGTGGGGCTGGACCTGCGGCTGGACGGCTTCTCGATGCTCTTCGCGCTGCTGATCACCGGCATCGGCGCGCTCGTGGTCGTCTATGCCGGCGCCTACCTGAAGGAGAAGCCCTGGCGCACCCGCGCCCGCTTCTACACCCTGATCCTGCTCTTCATGGGGGCGATGCTGGGGGCCGTGCTGTCGGACAACCTCATCGCCCTGTTCGTCTTCTGGGAGCTGACGAGCCTCCTCTCCTTCCTGCTGATCGGCTTCGAGGGCGGCAGCCCCACCGCGCGCCGCTCCGCCTCCCAATCGCTGCTGGTCACCGCGGGGGGCGGGCTGGCGCTGCTGGCGGGCATCCTGATGCTGGGGGCGCAGTTCGGCACCTATTCCCTCGCCGAGATCACCACCCATGCCGGGGACCTGGCACCGGGGGGGATCAGCGGCTGGGTCGTGCTCTTCGTTCTGCTCGGCGCCTTCACCAAGTCGGCGCAGTACCCCTTCTACTTCTGGCTGCCCAACGCGATGCAGGCGCCGACCCCGGCCTCCGCCTACCTGCACTCCGCCACCATGGTGAAGCTCGGCATCTACCTCCTCGCCCGCTTCGAGCCGGTGCTGGGCGAGGCGCCGTACTTCCGCACCGCCCTGGTGACGGTGGGCGCCATCACCATGATCGTGGCGGGGGTGCAGGTGCTGCGCGCCTTCTCCTTCAAGGCGGTGCTGGCCTATTCCACCATCGCCTCGCTGGGCATCCTGGTGATGCTGGTCGGCCTGGACGGCGAGACCACGCTGGTCGCCATGGTCGGCTTCATCGTGGCGCATGCGCTGTACAAGGCGGCGCTGTTCTTCTGTGCCGGCACGGTGATCCACGCCACCGGCCACGGCGACCTGCGCGCCATGGGCGGGCTCGCCCGCTTCCTGCCGCTGACCGCCGCGGCCGCCACGCTCGCCTCTCTCTCCATGGCCGGGCTGCCGCCCTTCCTCGGCTTCATCTCCAAGGAGTTCCTGTTCGAGGCGCAGCTGGAAAGCTCCTGGGACGCGCTGCCGCTCGCCATCGCGGTGCTGGTGAACGCGGTGATGGTGGGCGTGGCCGGGGTGGTCTCCCTGCGCCCCTTCTTCATGGCCCGAAGCCGCACCACGGAGGTGCACCACGGCGAGACGGCCGGGCTGCTGCTCGGCCCGCTGTTGCTTTCGTTGCTCGGCCTGCTCTTCGCCCTCTCCCCCGAATGGCTGAGCAGCATCGTGCTGGAGCCCGCGGTGCTGGCGCTGCAGGGGCGCTGGACGCCGGTGGACATCTCCCTCTGGCACGGGCTGACGCCGATGCTGGCGCTCTCCGGCGTGGTGGTGCTGGTCGGCGCCCTGATCCTGGCCTTCTGGACGCCGCTGCACCGGCTGATGGCGCGCTTCCGCCCGCTGGACCGCTTCGCCGGCGAGCGTGGCTACGAGCAGGGGATGGCGCTGCTGCAAGCCATGGCGGAGGGCACGGCGCGGGCGGTGCGGCGCGCCGACCTGCGCGGCGACCTCTCCGTGCTGCTCTGGTCGGTGCTGGCGCTGCTGGCCGCGGGGGTCGCGGCCGGGGGCATCCAGCTCGCCCCCTTCGCCGGCTTCCGGCCGGAGGTGGCCGGGGTGCTGGCGATCGGCATGGCGGGGGCGGTCATGGCCACCCGGTCGCGCAGCCTGCTGGGCGCGCTGATCGCCGTGGGGCTGGTCGGCTTCGCCTCGGCGCTGGTCTTCCTGCTGGACGGGGCGCCGGACCTGGCCCTCACCCAGTTCGCCGTGGAGGCGCTGCTGGTCGTGCTGCTGGCCGCGGTGTTGCTGCGCCTGCCCCTGGCGTCGCCCGCCACGCGGGACGCGGCGGCGCGCCGGCGCGACCTGCTGCTCTCGGCGGGCTTCGGCGCGGTGGTCTTCCTGGCGCTGCAATCCATGCTGGCGCAGCCCGCCGATCAGCGCCTGTCGGACTTCTACGCCGCCGCCTCCTATCCCCTGGCCTTCGGGCGGAACGTGGTCAACGTGATCCTGGTGGACTTCCGGGCACTGGACACGATGGGCGAGACCAGCGTGGTCGGCCTGGCCGCCGTGGTGGTCTGGGCGCTGCTGCGCCGCGCCGCCCCCGCCGCCGGGGCGCAGCGGGAGGGCGGCAGCTCCTCCATCGTCTTCTCGCGGATGGGCCAGCTGTTCTTCTGGGCCCTGCTCGGCCTCTCGGTCGTGGTGCTGCTGCGCGGGCACAACGAGCCGGGGGGCGGCTTCGTGGGCGGGCTGATGGGCGCGCTGGCCTTCGCCGTGGTCACCCTCTCGGACGGGGTGGAGGCCGGGCGGCGGCGCCTGCGCCTGCATCCGCTGGTCCTGGTGGGCGCCGGCATGCTGGCGGTGGTGCTGAGCGGCCTCCCCGGCCTGCTCGCCGGGGGCGATTTCCTCTCCCATCTCTGGGTGGAGCCGGCGCTGGGCGGGCTGTCGCTCAAGCTGGGCACCACCGTGCTGTTCGACCTGGGGGTCTATCTCGTGGTGCTGGGCGGGCTGCTGGCCTTCCTCTTCCGCCTCTACGGCGAACCGGTGCCGGGGGAGGCGCCGCGATGAGCTGGCTCCTCAGCCTCGCCGCCGCGGTCTTCTCCGGCTGCGGCCTGTACCTGCTGCTCTCGCGCAACGCGGTGCGGATCGTGCTGGGCCTGTCCCTGCTCTCCACCGCGACGAACCTGATCCTGTTCCAGACGGCGCGGCCCGGCACCACCGCCCCGCCGCTGATCGCCGAGGGCGCGACCACCCTGCCACCCGGTGCCGCCGCGGCGCTGCCGCAGGCGCTGGTGCTGACCGCCATCGTGATCGGCTTCGCCCTCACCGCCTTCCTGGCGGCGCTGGTGCTGCGCGCGCGGGGCATCTTCGGCGCGGTCGATACGCGGGTCATGGAGGCCGCCCTGCCCCCGAGGGACCGGACGGATGGCGGGGAGGGCCCGCCGCGTGGGTGACGCTCCGGTGCAGGCGGATGCCCTGCTGGGGGTCTGGGCCACGCTGCTGGTCACGACCCCCGTCCTCGCCCCGCTGCTGGGCGCCGGCGCCACGGCGCTGGCCTGGGGCCGGCTCGGGGCACAGCGGCTGCTGTGCGGCCTGGCGGTCGGGCTGATGGCGCTGGGCGGGGTGGCGCTGCTGGTCGGCGTGCTGGGGCAGGGGCCGATCGCCATCGGCTTCGGCGGCTGGCGCCCGCCCTTCGGCATCGCCTTCCTGGCCGATCCGCTCAGTGCCGCCCTGACCGTGACGACCGGGCTGGTGGCCGCGGCAGTGCTGCTCTACGGCCGCGCCGAGCTGCGGCCGCGGCAGGAGCGGGCCGGCTTCCATCCGCTCTTCCTCGGCATGCTGGCCGGGGTGAACGGCGCCTTCCTGACGGCGGACCTGTTCAACCTCTATGTCTGGTTCGAGATGATGCTGGTGGCGGCGATGGGCCTGCTGCTGCTCGACCGGCGCCCCGCCCAGGTCGAGGGCGCGCTGCGCTACGCCGCCATGAACATCCTCGGCACGGTGCTGTTCCTCATCGGCATCGCCCTGCTCTTCGGCGTGACGGGCACGCTGACCATGGCCGACCTGGGGCGCGTCGTGCCCGGGCTGCCGCCCTCGGCCGCCCTGGCGGTGGCGGCCTGCCTGTTCCTGGCCGGCTTCGGCATCAAGGCGGGGTTCTTCCCGCTCTTCGCCTGGCTGCCCGCCTCCTATCCCACGGCCGGCATCACCGCCGTCGCGGCGATGGCGGGGCTGCTGACCAAGGTGGGGTTCTACGCCGCGCTGCGGGTCTTCACCCTGATCCTGCCGCCGGGCGAGGGCTGGATGGGGACGCTGCTGCTGCTGCTGCTCGCGGTGGCAACGATGGTGACCGGGCTGCTGGCCGCCGTGGCGCAATGGGACCTGCGCCGGCTGCTGGCCTTCAACATCGTGGGCGGCGTCGGCACCATGCTGGTGGGCCTGGCGCTGGGGACGGAGGCGGGGCTGTCCGGCGCCGTCTTCTACATGCTGCACCACATCGTGGTCATGGCCGGGCTGTTCCTGGCGGCCGGGGCGATCTGCCGCGGCTGCGGCAGCTTCGACCTGCAGCGCTGCGGCGGGCTGATGTACGGCCGGCCGGCCTTCGCCCTGATCTTCGCCCCGCTGGCGCTCTCCCTGGCCGGGCTGCCGCCCTTCTCGGGATTCTGGGCCAAGCTGCTGGTGGTGGATGCCGCGCTGCGCCAGGGGCATGTCCTGCTGGCGGGCGTCGTGCTCTGGGTGGGGCTGCTGACCCTGCTCTCCATGGCACGAGTCTGGATGGAGGCCTTCTGGAAGGACCTGCCCGGCCCGCGCGCGGCGCCGCAGCCGCTGCCGGGGACGATGCTGGCGGCGATCGGCTTCCTCTCCGCCCTGACGCTGCTGATGGGGCTCTTCGCCGAGCCGATGACCCTGCTCTCCCGCGACGCCGCCGCCCACCTGGTGGCCCCCGCCCGCGCCGGCGCGCTGATCCTGGGGGGCGCGCCATGAACCCGCTCGCCTGGCCCGGCCGGATCGTCGGGGTCGTCGCGCTGCTGGCGATCTTCGTGGCCGACCTGGTGGTGGCCTCGCTGGCGGTGGCGCGGATCGTGCTGCGCCGCCCGGCCACCCTGCCCGCGATCGTCGTGGTGCCGTCGGAGCTGCGCACCGCCTGGGGGACGGTGATCTTCGCCAACTTCCTGTCGCTGACCCCGGGCTCCACCTGCCTGCACGTCAGCGAGGATCGCCGGAAGCTCTACGTCCACCTGCTGCACACCGACAATCCGGATCGCGAGGCGGAGCGCTTCAAACGGATGTACGAGCGCTGGATCCGCATGGTGGAAGGGCCCGGGCCGCGCCGGGCGGAGGAGGACGAGACATGACCGGGCTGCTGCCGGGCGCCGCGGCATTGCTGCTGCTGGCGCTGCTCGTGCCGCTGGGCCTCGCCGCCTATCGCATGCTGACCGGCCCGGGCATCGCCGACCGGTTCGTGGCGCTGGACATGCTGACCGCCGTGGCGGTCGGCTTCGCCGGGGTGGTGGTGGTGCTGACCGGCCTGGCCGCCTTCCTGGACGTGGCCCTGGGGCTGGTGCTGATCAACTTCGTCGCGACCTGCGCCTTCGCCAGCTTCCTGGAGCGCAAGGGCGACGAGCCGGAGGGAGGGGAGCCGTGATCCGCGACCTGCTCGGGATCGCCCTGGTGCTGGCCGGGGTGGCGTTCCTTGCCATCGCCGCCCTGGGGGTCGTGCGCCTGCCCGATGCCTTCCAGCGCATGCACGCGGCCACCAAGGCCGGCACGCTGGGCAGCACCCTGCTCCTTCTCGGCGTCATGCTGGCCGAGGGTTCGGGGGGCACGGCGGTCAGCGGCGGCCTGACCATCCTGCTGATGCTGGTGACCCTGCCCGTCTCTGCCCAGCTGCTCGGCCGCGCCGCCTACATGTCCGGCGCGACCCTGGTCGGGCTGGGCGAGAGCGACCCCCTGGCCGGCATCCTGAGCCGGCGCAAGGCCCCGCTGGAGGACCGGATCCGCCGCGAGGAGTGAAGTCGGCCGGTCGCGGGCTTTGGCCGGCGGCGGACCGGGGGGAGGCGCTGCCTCCCCCCATGCCCCCCTCCGCCGGGGCCACGAGCGGGCCCCGGGCCCCGCTGGGAGTTGGCTCTGCGCGGCAGGGGGCAGCCTGCGGGCTGAACCTGGAGAGAGCGCGGACAGGCGGGGAACCGAAGAAGAATCAAAGGCCGCGCGTGCGGACACCGCAGTCGCCGGGGAGCGATGCTCCCCCGGCGTGCTGGCGCGTCCGTGAAAGGGGGGCCAGGGGCTCTGCTCCTGGCGGATAGGGGGGCCGGGGGGACAAGGCGGAGCCTTTCCCCCCGGGGGCAGGGCCTGGCGATGCCGGCGCGGAAAGTTCCGGATGGCGCCGCGGTGTTACGGTGCATGGCCGGGCGGCCCAGGGCTTCGTTGACCCCACCCCGCCCGCCCCCTATCTGTCCGCACGCGCGTGACGGGGCGTCCCCCGGCCGCCTCGGGCCATCCGGGGGCTCCGGGACGCCTCGGTCCCGCGCCTGATCCGGCGCCCCGGGGATGTCCCCAAGGATATCCGCGGGCCCGGCGCCTCGGAGAGAATAGCAAGAGCATGTTCGCCCGCCTCGCCCGCGCCATCCTCGGCACCTCGAACGACCGCGCGCTCAAGCGCTACCAGGCGCGCGTGCCGGCGATCAACGCGCTTGAGCCCCGGATCGCGGCGCTGGACGACGCCGCGCTGCGCGGCAAGACGGACGAGTTCAAGGCCCGGCTCGCCCGGGGCGAGGCCCTGGACGACCTGCTGCCGGAGGCCTTCGCGGTCTGCCGGGAGGCGTCCAAGCGTGTCCTGGGCATGCGCCACTTCGACGTCCAGCTGATCGGCGGCATGGTCCTGCATGATGGCCGGATCGCCGAGATGAAGACCGGCGAGGGCAAGACCCTGGTCGCGACGCTTGCCGTCTACCTCAACGCCCTGACCGGCAAGGGCGTGCATGTCGTCACCGTGAACGACTACCTCGCCACCCGCGACTCCCAGGAGATGGGCCGGCTCTACGGCTTCCTGGGCCTCTCCACCGGGGTGATCGTCTACGGGCTGAACGACGACGAGCGTCGGGCAGCCTACCACTGCGACATCACCTACGGCACGAACAACGAGTTCGGCTTCGACTACCTGCGCGACAACATGAAGTACCGGCTGGAGGACATGGTCCAGCGCGACTTCAGCTACGCCATCGTGGACGAGGTGGACTCGATCCTGGTGGACGAGGCGCGCACGCCGCTGATCATCTCCGGTCCCTCCGACGAGAGCTCGGACCTCTACGTCCAGGTCAACGCCGTCGTGCGCGAGGTGGTGCGCGACAAGGAGACCTTCGAGAAGGACGAGAAGATGCGCACCGCCGTCCTCACCGAGGCGGGAACGGAGGTCATCGCCCAGGCCCTGGCCGCGGCGGGGCTTCTGACGGAGGGCGACCTCTACGACAGCCAGAACGTCACCCTGGTGCATCACGTGAACCAGAGCCTGCGTGCGCATGTGCTGTTCACGCGCGACGTCGACTACATGGTCCGCCAGGGCAAGGTGGTCATCATCGACGAGTTCACCGGCCGCGCCATGGAGGGCCGGCGCTACTCCGACGGGCTGCACCAGGCGCTGGAGGCCAAGGAGGAGGTGGCGGTCCAGCCGGAGAACCAGACCCTCGCCTCGATCACCTTCCAGAACTACTTCCGCCTCTTCCCCAAGCTGGCCGGCATGACCGGCACCGCCGCGACCGAGGCGGACGAGTTCGCCGAGATCTACAAGCTGGAGGTGGTGGCGATCCCGACCAATGTCCCCGTCGCGCGCATCGATGCCGACGACGAGGTCTACCGTTCGGCCGCCGAGAAGTACGAGGCCGTCGCCAACCTGATCGCCGAGTGCCGCGAGCGCGGCCAGCCGGCCCTGGTCGGCACCACCAGCATCGAGAAGTCGGAGCTGCTGAGCAGCCTGCTGAACAAGAAGGGCGTGCCGCACAAGGTGCTCAACGCCCGCTACCACGAGCAGGAGGCGGCGATCATCGCCCAGGCCGGCCGGCCGGGCGCGGTGACGATCGCGACGAACATGGCCGGGCGCGGCACGGACATCAAGCTGGGCGGCAATGCGGAGATGCTCGCCCGCGCCTCCTTCGCCGGGGAGCCGGAGGGGCCGGAGTTCGAGGCCCGCATGGCGGAGATGCGTCGCGAGGTCGAGGCGGCCGCGGCCCAGGTGAAGCAGGCCGGCGGCCTCGCCGTGATCGGCACGGAGCGCCACGAGAGCCGGCGCATCGACAACCAGCTCCGCGGCCGTTCGGGCCGTCAGGGCGACCCGGGGGCAAGCCGCTTCTTCCTCTCCCTGGAAGACGACCTGATGCGCATCTTCGGCTCCGACCGGATGGGCGGGATGCTGCAGAAGCTCGGGCTGAAGGAGGGGGAGGCGATCATCCACCCCTGGATCAACCGGGCGCTGGAGAAGGCGCAGAAGAAGGTCGAGGCGCGCAACTTCGACACGCGCAAGAACCTGCTGAAGTACGACGACGTGATGAACGACCAGCGCAAGGAGGTCTATGCGCAGCGGAAGTTCTTCATGCAGGCCGGAGACGTCTCCGAGACCGTCGCCGAGATGCGGCGCGAGGTGGTGGCGGACATGGTCGCCCGCGCCATCCCGGAGAACGCCTATCCCGAGCAGTGGGATCTGGCCGGGCTGCAGGAGCAGGTGCTCCTCGTCCTCGGGCTCGACCTGCCGGTCGCCGACTGGGCGCGCGAGGAGGGGATCGACGAGACGGCCGTGCGCGAGCGGCTGCAGGAGGCGGCGGACCAGGCCTTCGCCGCCCGGGCCGCCAACATGGGCCCGGAGCGGATGCGGGAGGTGGAGAAGTCCCTCCTCCTCATGGTCTTCGACAAGGTGTGGAAGGACCACCTTCTCTCGCTGGACCACCTGCGCCAGGGCATCGGGCTGCGCGCCTATGGCCAGCGCGACCCGCTGAACGAGTACAAGTCCGAGGCGTTCAGCCTGTTCAACGGCATGCTGGCCGACCTGCGCCTGGATGTGACGCGCTGGCTGATGCATGTGGACCTGGCGCCCGAGGCGCCGCTGCCGAGCCCCGAGCCGATCCGGGTGCTGGATGCCCGCCACCCCGAGCCGGGGATGGAGGACGGGGCTGGGCCGGTCGGCTTCGCCGTGAGCGACTATGGCAACGCCGCGACTGAGGCGGCGCCGCGGGTGTCGCCCGAGGTGGACCCGAACGACCCGGCCACCTGGGGGGCGACGCCGCGCAACGCGCCCTGTCCCTGCGGTTCGGGCAAGAAGTACAAGCACTGCCATGGCCGGGGGTGAGGGCCCCCGCCCCATGGGTCAGCGTCGCGGCACGTGTGCTCGCCAGCCGGGCGCGACGACCTTGCTCTCATGCGTTCGGATGACACGCATCGTGGTGCTGGGCTGCAGCGTGAGCGAGGAACGGCGCATGAGGCGCAGCACGCGCTTGCGGTTGACCGGCGGCCCTGCAGCGGCCCGGCGGGCGCGGTTCAGCAGGGCGGTGATCCGGCGGTAGCCATAGGTGGGCCGGGCATCGGTGACGGCGCGGATTTCGGCTAGGAGCACGTCGTCGCCCTCGCGCTGGTAGGAGTCGCGGCGGCGTCCCGGACCCTGCAACTGCTCGACCAGGTTGGAGCGGGCCACGCCCAGGGTGTCGGTCACCGCTTTCACTGGGAACCGGTTGGAGGCGGCGACGGCAGCCGGAAGCCGGGCTTTTTCCCCGGGTGGCGTCCCATGCCTCCCGCAGGATCTCGACCTCCATGGTCTTGCGACCGAGCAGGCGCTCAAAATCCCGGACCGTGGCCTCGAGCTCGCGGACACGGCTGGCGGCCACCACGTCGTCGTCTGCCCGAACCGCCTCCAGGCCGCCCTCAGCCATGCGACGCCTCCACCCGAACAGCAGGCTGGGCGAGATGCCGTACAGCCGGGCGACGGCCGGGACCGTCATGCTGGGCTGGTCGAGACTGTGAGGCATTGCTTCACAGTCTCGACCAGCCGAACCTTCTCGGGGCACTGTAGCGCCTGCGGCGCTCGCAGCCGGTGATGATGTCGACGCGCTCAACGGGCTTGGATATAGGCGTATGCCTGGGCTCAAGCCTAGGCCCTCAGGTTAAGCCACCTGTCCGGTCGAAATGAGGGGGCACTCCACGGCGTTACACCGACGACCGATCAGGAGGGCCGTTGCGGCCGAGGATTCTGACCGCATGCTCCGCCAGGTGCCGCTTCTGGATCTTGGAGCTGGCGGTCATGCCGATGGCCTCGAAGCTCTCCACCACCAGCACGTGGCGCGGCACCTTGAAGCCGGCCATGTTCTCCCGGCTCCAGGCGATCAGCGCCTCCGGGTCGCAGGACTGGCCCTCGTTCGGGATGACGAAGGCGCACACCACCTCGACCAGCCGCGGGTCGGGCACGCCCACCACCACCGCCTGCCGGATCGCCGGATGGCGGTGCAGGATGTCCTCCACCTCCGCGGGCGAGACGTTCTCGCCGCCCACGCGCACGATGTCCTTGGCGCGGCCGGTGAACTCCAGCCGTCCGTCCTCGCCCAGCCGGCCCAGATCGCCGGTGGCGAGCCAGCCCTCGGGCGAGAGCGCCTTCGCCGTCTCCTCCGGCTTGTCGAAATAGCCCTGCATCACGTTCCAGCCGCGCACCAGGATCTCGCCCGGCTCGCCCGGCGCGCAGTCCCCGCCGCCATCCAGGGCGCGGATGCGGACCTCCACCCCCGGCTCGGGCAGCATGCGGCCGGCGACGCGCACCGCCTCCGGCTCCCACCAGGCGGATTGCGAGACGTTGGGCGAGGCTTCCGACAGGCCGTAGCCGACGACGCATTCCCGCGCGCCCAGCTCGTCGATGATGCGCCGCACGATGCTGGGCGAGGCGGCGGCCCAGGCGCCGCGCAACGCCAGCCGCCGGCCCGCCCGGTCCGGGTGGTTCAGCAGCATCAGCGCCATGGTGTCGTTGCCGGAGAAGTGGGTGCAGCGCTCCTCCTCCATCAGCCGCAGCGCCTCGGCCGGCTCGAAGCGGTCCATGGAGACCAGGGTCGCCACGTGCTGCAGGCAGGAGAGGATGGAGAGGGTGGTCCCGGCGACATGGAAGAAGGGACGCGCGCTGTGGAAGCGGTCGGCCACGCGCAGCCCCATGCGCCCGCCGGAGAAGAAGGCGTCCGCGCACATGCTGCGATGGGTCAGCAGCACGCCCTTGGGGAAGGCGGTGGTGCCGGAGGTGTACTGGATCAGCAGCACGTCGTCCGGCGTGCAGGCGGCGGGGACGTCGCGCCCCTCGCCCGCCGCCAGGAACTCCTCCCAGCGCCGCGCCCCGGCCGGGACGTCCTCGCCCAGCACCACGACCTGCGCGAGATCGGGCAGGGCCGCGTCCGGCAGGCCCGTGTCGATGCCCGGGCAGATGCCGCGCAGCATCGCGACGAAGTCCACGCGCAGGAAGCGGTCGGCGGTGAGCAGCAGCCGCACCCGCGACTGGCGCAGGGCATAGGCCATCTCCTCGCCGCGGAAGCGCGTGTTCACCGGCACCGTCACCGCGCCGAGCGAGCCCAGCGCGAGGAAGATCGCCACCCAGCGTGGACCGTTGCCCAGGCAGAGCCCGACATGGTCGCCGTGCCCGATCCCGGCCGCCGCCAGCGCCGCGCGGATGCGGGGCACCTCCGCCGCCAGCCCGGCATAGGTGATGCGGCCGGAGGGGACGACGACGGCCTCCACCTCCGGCGCGATGGCGGCGGCGCGGTCCAGCGCCCGCTGCGTCGTCAGCGGGCAGACGGCATCGAGGTCGAGGCTCATTCCGCCGCCTTCCCGAAGCCCGCGATCCCCTGGCGCCATTCGCCGCCGGCGAGGTTCTCCTCGATCGCCAGCAGCTCCGTCGCCAGGGCGCCGCGCGGGTCGCGCTCCAGCCCCTCGTCCACGCAGCGCTTGGCCAGGCGCATCGCGGTCGGCGGCGCCCCGGTCACGGCGCGGACGATGCCGGCCAACTCCTCCTCCAGCGCCTCGGGCGCCACCAGCCGCGCCACCAGCCCCGCCTCGCGCGCCTCACCGGCCGACAGCGTGCGGCCGGTGAACATCATATCCTTGGCCAGCCGCTTGCCCAGGATGCGCGGCAGGCGCTGCGTCGCCCCCACCGTGCCCCACAGCGCCTCGGGCGTGCGGAAGGAGGCGGCGGGCGTCGCCACCACGAAGTCGCAGGCGGCCGCGATCTCCACCCCCGAGCCCACCGCCGGCCCCGTCACCACGGCGACGGAAGGCATCGGCAGCCGCTCCAGCGCGTCATAGGCGGCGAAGCCCTTCAGGCGGCGGGCGCGGACCTGGTCCTCGCTCATCCCCTTGCGTTCCTTCAGGTCGGCGCCGGCGCAGAAGACCGGCCCCGCGGCCCGCACCAGCACCAGCCGCGCCTGCTCCGCGACCGCGCGCCGCGCGGCGGCGAGCAGCGCCTCGGCCAGCGCGGTGTTCAGGGCGTTGCGCGCCTCCGGCCGGTTCAGCGTCAGGGTGGCGACGCCGCCTTCCGCCATCGCGTAGAGCAGGGGTTCCGTCACAGCGCACCGTCCTCCCGCAGCGCCTCGATCCGCGCCGCATCCATCCCCAGCCGCTCCCGCAGCACCACGTCCGTATGCTCGCCCAGCAGCGGCGGGCGGCCGAGCGCCGGGTCGTCCCAGCCCGCGAAGCGCAGCGGCACCGGCAGGGCAGGGAAGCTGCCGAGCGTCGGGTGCTCGAAGCGCCGGACCATGCCGCGCGCCTGCACGTGCTCGTCGGCCAGCACCTCGTCCAGCTCCAGCACCGGCCCCGCCGGCACGCCGGCCGCATCCAGCCGGGCGAAGGCCTCGCCGCGCGGCAGGCGGGCCATGGCGGCCGACAGCGCCGCCATCACCCGCTCGCGCTGCGCCACGCGCCCGGCATTGCTCCCCAGCGCCGGGTCGGCCGCCAGCTCGCCCAGCTCCAGCGCGGCACAGAGCGGCGCCCAGTGCTGGTCGCTGGCGGTGATGTGCAGCCAGCGGCCGTCGGCGCAGCGGAAGCTGGCGCTCGGCACCCGGCCGGGATGCTCCGTGCCCAGGCGCGGCGGCACCTCCCCCAGGGCGAAGACCCGGGCGGCGGCGATGGTGAGCTGGGCCACCTGCGCGTCGAGCATGGAGACGTCCACATGCCCGCCCTTGCCCGTCCGCTCCCGCCCCTGCAGCGCGGCGAGGATGGCGATGGCGACCCAGAGGCCGGAGGAGATGTCGGCCACCGGCAGGCCGGGCTTGACCGGCCCGCCGCCGCGCTCGCCGGTCAGGCCCATCAGCCCGCCCATCGCCTGGAAGACGGTGTCGTAGCCCTTGCGTCCGGCATAGGGGCCGCTCTGGCCGAAGCCGGTGCAGGAGACGTAGACGAGGCGCGGGTTCACCGCCGCCAGCGCCGGCCAGTCCAGCCCGCGCCGCGCCAGCGTGCCGACGGGGAAGTTCTCCACCAGCACGTCCGCCTGGGCGGCGAGGTCGCGGATCACCTGCCGCCCCTCCGCATGCCGCAGGTTCACGGTGATCGAGCGCTTCGCCCGGTTCACCGCCATGTAGTAGCCGCTGACGGAGCCGCCCGGCCCCTCGGCGAAGGGCTCGAAGGAGCGGGTCTCGTCGCCCGAGCCGGGCTGCTCCACCTTGATGACCTCGGCCCCCATCTCGGCCAGCAGCATGGTGGCGAAGGGGCAGGCGAGGACCCGGGAGAGGTCCAGCACCACCAGACCGTCCAGCGGCCGCGTCATGCCAGCGCCTCCCGTTCGGCACGGGCCCGGGCGAAGCCCTCGGTCAGCGAGGGCGGGGCGGCGGCGCAGAGCCGCTTCAGCGCGCGCATCCGCGGCACCGGCAGGCTGGCCGCCTCCCGCGCCAGGCGCCCCGCCTCCGCGAGCAACGCCTCCGCCGGGACGACCGCCTCCGCCAGCCCGAGCGCCAGCGCCTCGGCGGCCGGCAGCGGCTGCCCCGTCGCGAGCAGGCGGAAGACCTGCCGCGGCGGCAGGTGCTGCCGCAGCACGGGGGCCATCAGCGCCGGCAGCATGCCGTGCCGGGCCTCGGGGAAGCCCAGCGTGGCGTCCTCGGCCAGCACCAGCCGGTCGCAGCACAGCGCCAGCGCCGCCCCGGCGCCCAGCGCCGCGCTGTGCACGGCGGCGACCACCGGCTTTCCCGTATCCCCGGGCGCCAGCAGGATCGCCTCGCTCAGCGCCGCGCGCGCGGCCTTCGCCACGGGGTCGTCCGCCAGGGCGCGCAGCTCGCCCAGATCGGCGCCGGCGCAGAAGCCAGGCCCCTCGGCGGCCAGCACGATGGCCGCCACCTCCGGCGCCGCCTCCGCCTCGCGCAGCGCGGCGATCAGCGCCTCCCCCAGCGCCGTGTCGAGGGCGTTGCGCTTCTCCGGGCGGGCCAGGGCAAGCGTACGGATGCCGTCATGGTCCCCGATGCGGATCATGCGGCGGCCCGCGCCTCCGGCTGGCCGGCGAGGCGGCGGCGCACCGCCTCCGCTTCCGTCACCAGCCGGCGCATCACCTCCGCGGCGGGCAGGATGTCGTCGATCAGCCCGGCGGTCTGGCCGGCCTCGACCTTGCCCCATTCCACATCGCCGTCGAGCGCGGCGAGCTTCAGGCTGCGGCTGGCATAGAGGGCATCGAGCGCCGCCTTGTCCTGCCCGGCGCGCTCGGCCGCATCGACCTCCTCCGTGAAGCGGTTGCGCACCTGCCGCACCGGCAGCCCGCCGCGCCCGACCAGCGTGGTGTCCGCCAGCCCGGCGCGCAGGACGCTGTCCTTGTAGGCGGCGTGGACCGTCGCCTCCTCCGTCATCAGGAAGCGCGTGCCGAGCTGCGCCCCCTCCGCGCCCAGGGCGAACATCGCCGCGATGCCGGCGCCGTCCGCCACGCCGCCCGCGCCGATCACCGGCACCCGCGCCGCGCGCGCCACCGCGCGCACCATCACCATGGCGGAGACCTCGTCCGGCGCCGGGTGCCCGCCGGCATCGCCGCCGACGACGATCAGCCCGTCCACCCCGGCCGCCTCGGCCTTGGCGGCGTGCAGGGGGGAGGCGACGACGTGCAGCCATTTGGCGCCATAGGCCCGGAAGCGCGGCAGATGCGCCTTCGACCCGCCCTGGGAGCAGATCAGGATGGGCACGCGCTCCGCCTCGACGATGTCGAGGAACTCGGCGGAACGCTTGTTGTAGAGCGGCACGTTGACGGCGAAGGGGGCGTCCGTGCCGGCCCGCACCGCGCGGATCGCCTCGACCAGCGCCTCGGGCCGCATCGGCCCGGCGGCGATGGTGCCGAGCCCCCCGGCCCGCGCCACGGCCAGCGCCAGGGCGGCGGAGGAGGAGGCCCAGCTCATCCCCCCCTGCACGATCGGATAGCGGATGCCGAGCAGCGCCGGCAGGCGCGAGGGAAAGCCGAACTCCGTCATCGTCACAGCGCCTCCGCCCCGGTGCTGCGCACGATCGGGCCCCACTTGGCCGCTTCCCGGCGCAGGAAGTCGAGATAGGCCTCCGGCTCCATCGGCGAGGACTCGCCGCCCTGCTTGGCGAATTCCTGCACCAGCGCCGGATCGCGCAGGGCCTTCAGCGCCGCCGCCCGCAGTGCCTCGCGGATCGGCGCGGGCGTCGCCGCCGGCAGGGCCAGCCCGTACCAGTTGTCCGAGTTCACCTGCGGCAGGCCCAGCTCCGCCGTGGTCGGCACCTCCGGCAGGGCGGCCACGCGCTGCGCCGTGGTGACGGCGAGCGGCCGCAGCGCGCCGGCCTCGATATGCGGGCGCAGCACGGGAACGTCGGCGGTCATGAAGTCGAAGCGTCCGGCCAGCAGGTCCGTCGCCGCCGGGGCGGCGCCGCGATAGGGGACGTGCAGCGCCTCGATCCCCGCGGCCGAGGCGAAGAGCGCGCTGGCCAGGTGCGTCAGCGACCCGGCCCCGGCCGAGCCGTAGGACATCTCGCCCGGCCTGGCCTTTGCCTTGGCGATCAGCGCCTTCAGGTTGGCGGGGCCGGAGGCGGCGTTGACCACCAGCACCTCCGGCACGCGCACCACCAGCGTCAGGTGCGCCAGGTCGCGCTCCACGTCGAAGGGCATGCGCTGCTGCGGCATGGCGGGCGCGATGGAGAGCGCGCCAGGGCCGGTGAAGCCCAGCGTCAGCCCGTCCGGCGCCGCCCGCGCCACCGCCTCCGTCCCCACCAGCCCGCCGGCCCCGGTGCGGTTCTCGATCACCACCGGCTGGCCGAGCTGGCGCGACAGCGCCTCGGCGAAGAGGCGGCCGAAGATGTCGGCGGGGCCGCCCGCGGCGAAGGGGACGATCAGGCGCAGCGGCCGGTCCGGCGACCAGCCCGCGGCCAGGGCGGGGCGCAGCGCGGGCAGGCAGCAGGCGGCGGCAAGCAGGGTGCGTCGGAGCATGGCATTTCCTCGGTCTTCCGCATCGCGGCGAAGCTCTTGCCAGCAGGGCTAGAGGTTTTAGTTGATCTTATCAACCAATTTCTCCTAGCCTGTGCGCAGAAGATCGGGGAGGAACCGAATGTCCCATTCCATCGCGCGCCGTCGCCTGCTGGCCGGCGCGGCGCTGTCCGGTGCCATGCCCTGGCTTGCCGCCGGCCCCGCCCGTGCCGCCGGCTGGCCGGAGCGCACGCTGCGCTTCATCGTCCCCTTCGCGCCGGGCGGGCCGGTGGAGGTGCCGGCGCGCTTCATCGCCGAGCACCTGACCCAGCGCCTGGGCCAGAGCACCATCGTCGAGACCAAGCCCGGCGCCGGCGGGGCGCTGGGCATCCAGTACGTGGTGCAGGCGGGCGACCCGCACACGCTGCTCTTCACCACCTCCTCCGTGTCGATCCTGCCGGCGCTGCTGCACGACCCCGGCTACGACCCGTTCCGCGACCTGGTGCCGATCAGCATGGTGGTGGAGATGCCCATGGCCATCCTGGTGCGCCCGGACTGGCCGGGCCGCAGCCTGGACGATCTGCTCGCCCGCGCCCGCGCGCAGCCGGGGAGGATCAGCTTCGCCTCCTCCGGCGCCGGCTCCACCACCCATCTCGGCGGCGAGCTGCTGAAGGTCCGCGCCGGCATCGACCTGCTGCACGTCCCCTATCGCGGCGCCGGACAGGCGGTGAACGCCCTCTACGCCGGCGACACCGACCTGCTCATCACCGGGCTGATCGAGACGATGACCCATGTGCGCGAGGGCCGGCTGCGCGCCCTGGCCGTCACCTCGCCCCAGCGCAACAAGGCCCTGCCCGACGTGCCCGCGATCGCCGAGGCCGTGCCCGGCTACGACATGCCCATCTGGTACGCCATGCTCGGCCCGCGCGGCACCCCGCCCGCCGTGGTGGAGCGCCTGGTGCAGGAGATGGCGCCCCTCCGCGAGGGCTCCGTCCTGGCCCAGCGCCTGGAAGCCTCCGGCGCACGCCTCCTGCTCGACGGCCCCGCCCCGCTCGCCGAACGCCTCCAGCGCGAAGTACCGTTGTGGAAGCAGGTGGTGGCGCAGGCGGGCATCCGGCTGGAGTGATACGCCCAGCGCGGTGCCGTGGCCCGTGGCGCCCGCTCCCCGGGGGCAAGGCGCTGCCTCGCCCCCGTACCCCCACTCCGCCAGGACCCTGCGGGCCCTGGACCCGAAGGGCGCTGCCGCGGGACAGCCTGTAACGGGGTCGAGGCGCCGAGGAGCCACGCTCCTCGGCGGGCACGGCCTCCGCGTTCGCGGACGCTTGCTGAAGCTTTTCGGAGTCCCGCCTGTCCGCGTTGCGTCAGGGTTCCGCCCGCAGGCTGACGCCGACAACACCTCGCCAGACTCCCGCCGGGGTCCGGGGGCCGGCCCGCCCCCGGCGGAGAGGGTCCGGGAGAGGCAGCGCCTCGCCCGGGGGACACCACGCGAACCGACGCCTCAGCGCACAGCCCAGGCTGGCGCCCGCTTCTCGCGGAAGGCGGCGATGCCTTCGGCGGCCTCGCCGGCCGCGGCCTGGGCAAAGGCGCGGGCGCCCGCCTCGGCATAGCCCTCCGGCGCCACGGGGCCGAGCGCGGCCAGCAGCTCCTTCGTGGCCGCCAGCGCGCCGGGCGCGCCCTGGCGCAGGTCGGCGAGCACGGTCGCCAGCCGTGCATCGAGCGCGGCGGCGTCGGGCAGCACCTCGTGCACCAGCCCGGCGCGCAGGGCGGTGGGCGCGTCCCAGGCGTCGCCCTGCAGCACCAGCCGGGTGGCGTCGCTGCGGCCCATGCGGCGGACCAGCCAGGGCAGGATCTGCGCCGGCACCAGGCCGCGCCGCACCTCGGGCGCGGCGAAGCGCGCGGTGGCGTCGGCCAGGGCGAGATCGGCGGCGCAGACCAGGCCAAGCCCGCCGGCATAGGCGGAGCCCTCGATGCGGGCGATCACCACCTGCGGCAGCGCGGCCAGGGCGGCGAGGCGCGCGGCGGTGCGGCGGTTGCGCTCCAGTTGCGCGGCACGCTTCTCCTCGGGCGCCTGGGGCGTGCCCGCCTCGGCCAGGTCGAGCCCGGCGCAGAAATGCCCGCCCGCGCCGCCGATCACCAGCACGCGCGTCTCGCGGTCCTCGCGCAGCCCGGCGATCATGTCGTCCAGCGCGGCGGCAAGGGCGGCGCTGAGCGCGTTGCGGCGCGCCGGGCGGTTCAGCGTGGCGTGCAGCACCGGGCCCTCCCGGCGCAGCAGCAGCGGGTTCTCCTCCCGGTCCATCTCCCCCTGGCTCATGCATGCTCTCCCAGCCGGGTGGTGCGGGCGTGCAGGCGGCGGCCGAGCAGGGTCTCGGCGGCCCGCCCGGCCTCGCGCACCGCCGCGATGTCCAGCCCGGTGCGGATACCCATTGCCTCGAACAGGGTGGCGAGGTCCTCGGTGCAGACATTGCCGGTGAAGCCCTCGCCATAGGCGATGCCGGCGGGGTGCCCGCCCGTGCCGCCCAGGGCGGTGTCGAAATGCGTCACCCCCGCCTCCAGCGCGGCGACGCAGTTCGCGATGCCCGTGCCGCGGCTGTCGTGGAAATGCGCGATGAGGACGGTGTCCTCCGGCAGGGCGTCGCGCAGGCGTCGCATCAGGGCACGCACGCGCGGCGGCGTGGCGCTGCCGATGGTGTCGCCGATGGCGATGCGGGTGACGCCGAGTGCGAGGAAGTGCTGCGCATCCTCCACCACGCGTTCCTCCGGCGTCGGGCCGTCGAAGGGGCAGTCGAAGGCGACGGAGATGGTGCCGACCGTGGTGAAGGCGCCGCCGGCCAGCGCCGCCATCTCCTCCACCTGGGTCCATTGCTCGGCGCGGGAGCGGCGCAGGTTCTTCTGCGTGTGCCCCTCCGAGGCGGAGACGAGGAAGCTGATCTCCTCCGGGCCGCGGCCGGCCTCGCGCGCGGCCAGGGCGCGGCGGACGGCGGCGGGGTTGGGGCAGGTGGCCTTGAACAGCACGCCCGGGCGCGGCGGCACGGCGGCCAGCACCGCCTCCGCATCGGCGAATTGCGGGATGTACTTCGGGTGCGAGAAGGAGGTGATCTCGATGCGCCGGAAGCCGCAATCGGCGATGCGCGCCAGCATCGCCGCCTTGGCCGCGGCGGGCACCACCTCCGGCTCGTGCTGCAGCCCGTCGCGGGCGAAGCACTCGCAGAGGACGACCTCGGGGTTCTGGCTCATGCGGGCAGCAGCTCCTTCAGCCGGGCGATGGCGTCGTAGGGGGTGGCGGCGGTGATCGCGCCCGCCGCGCCCAGCGCCGCGAGCTTGGCCGCCGCCCCCTCGCGCGCGCTGCCGATCAGCGCGCCGGCATGGCCGAGCTGCCGGTCCGCCGGGGCGTGCCGCCCGACCACGGTGGCGACCAGCGGCTTGGGGAAGCGCGCCAGGGCCTCGGCCAGGGCGTATTCCTTGTCGCCGCCGACCTCGCCGCAATAGAGCACGGCGCGCGTGCCCGGATCGGCGGCCAGCCCGTCGAGGTATTCGTGCGGGTTGCGGCCGATCACCGAATCCCCGCCCAGGTGCAAGGCGAGCCGCTGGCCGATCCCGGCCGCCGTCAGCAGCCGCGCGACGGTCAGGGTCAGCGTGCCGCTGCGTCCCAGCAGCGCCACGCCGCCGGGCATGCAGAAGGAGGGGGCGATGGAGCCCAGCAGCCCCTCGCCGGGGACGCAGAGGCCGAGCGTGTTCGGCCCCACCAGCCAGCTTCCCGCCTCGCGCGCCGCCCGGGCCGCCCGCAGCCCGTCATGCAGCGGGACGTATTCCGCCGCCGCGACGATGGTGGGGATGCCGGCGGCGGCGCATTGCCGGATGGCGTCGGCCGTGCCCTCGGGCGGGGTGTAGAGGATGGCGGCATCGGCCGGCGCCTCCAGATCCGCTAGGCTGTCGAGCAGCGGCAGCCCATCCAGCGCGGTGCCGCCGCGGCCGAGGGCGATGCCGGCGACGATCCGCGTCCCCGCCTCGCGCATGCCGGCGACCTGCCGGGCGGCGTAGCGGCCGGCGGGGTTGAGGACGATGACCCGTTGCGGGAAGGCGCGCAGGAAGGGCGGCATCACGCGGCACCCCCTTCCAGCCGCGCGGCCATGCGGCGGATCAGCGCCAGCGGGTCCTCCTCCAGCAGCACGACGCCCGCCGCGCGCAGCCGCTCCCGCGCGGCGGCGGCGTCGAAGCCGCGCGTGGCGGCATGGGCGGCGGCGAAGCCCGCGAAGACCGGCTTCGGCGGCGGGCGGCGGGCGAGGAAGCCGAGCAGCGCCTCCACCCGCTCCGCCAGCGGGCGGGAGGCGAGGGTGGTGTAGAACAGGATCGCCCGCACCCCGTCCCGCTCCGCGAGGTCGAAGGCCGCCTCCAGCCGCGCCTCGGTGGTCTCGGCCGGGCCGCCGCGCAGGTTGTCCATGAAGCAGGCGGCGCGCAGCCCGTGATCTGCCAGCAGGTCCATCAGCAGCATGCCCAGCCCGGCGCCGGCGGAGACCACCGCCACGTTGCCGGGCATTTCCACGAAGGCGAAGCCGCGGTCGCGGGCACGGCGCTCCAGCGGCGTCAGCGCGGCATCCTCCAGCGCCGCGCTGCCGGCCGTGGCCGCCGCGTCCTGGCGGTCCAGCGCCGCATCGTCACGCACCAGCTTGGCGTCGCAGGCCAGCAGCCCGGTCGGGGTGACCGCCAGCGGGTTGATCTCCAGCAGCGTCAGATCCTCCGTCACCGCGAGGCGGGCCAGCCGCACCACCTCCCGCGCCAGGCGCGCGGCCAGGGCAGGGGGCAGGGCGTCGCGCAGCGCGGGGTAGAGGCGCTCGGCCGCATCCGGCGCGCCGGGGTCGAGCGGCAGGCGGAGCAGGGGCGCGCCCTCCTCCACGGCCATGCCGCCCTCGGCGGAGACCAGCGCCTCCATCCGCTGCGCCGTGCCGTCGACGCGCAGGGCGACGTACAGCTCGCGCTCGATGGCGACCGCCTCCTCCACCAGGAAGCCGACCGGGCCGGCGATGGCCTCCATGGCCGCGCGGGCCCCGTCCAATTCACCGGCCGTCACGCGGCGCACCAGGCCGCGCTTGCCGCGGCCGCCTTCGAGGAGCTGCGCCTTCAGCACGAGGCCGGGCCAGTCGGGCAGCGCCGCCGGCAGGGGGGCGCCAGGCGGGATGGCCAGGCCGCGCGGGACGGGAATCCCGTGCCGGCGCAGCAGCGCCTTCGCCTCCATCTCGGTCAGACGCATGCCTTCCCCCCCCGTGCTGTCGTTGCGGGGGTTGTCGCAGATTATGGTTGATAATGTCAACTATATAGCGGCAGCCCGGCCATCCAGCGCAGCAGCGCCCGCACCACCGCCTCCGGCTGCTCCGGCAGCAGGGCATGGCCGGCGCGGGGGATGGTGGCGATGGTCACGCGCTCGCCCAGGCAGGCCTTCAGGAAGCCGCCTTGGGCCGGGGGCGCCACCGCATCCTCCTCCGCCTGGAGGTCCAGCAGCGGCGCCCGCCCGGCGGCGAAGAAATCATCCACCGGGGTCCGCTCGATCGCGGCGCGCTGGGCCCGCTTGGCCGCGGCATGCCAGCCGGCGAGCCAGGGCGAGGGATCGTGACCCGGCGCGAAGAAGGCCGTGCGCAGATGGGCCAGCCGCTCCTCGGCCGGCAGGGCCTCGTCGCCGGAGCCCATGATCGCCGCCCGCATCGCCGGGCCGATCGTGACCTCTCCCGGCGGCGCCTTGCCCGGGGAGGCCGCCAGCAGCGCCACGCCGCGGACCAGCTCCGGCCGGTCCGCCGCCAGGCTGCGCGCGACGTAGTTGCCGAAGGCGTGCCCGGCGACCACGGCCGGGGCGGCCGCCAGCGCGACGATCACCGCCGCGACATCGGCCGCCAGGTCGTGCAGGGTCACCCCCTCCACCGGCCCCGTGCTGTCGCCGACCCAGCGCGGCTGTGGCCGGATCACCCGGTGCCCCGCCGCCGCCAGGGGCGGGACCAGGGCGTCGAAATCCTCCGCGCCCCGGCCGAGGGAGGGCAGCAGGACCAGGGCCGGGCCCTCCCCGGCCACCGTCACCGCGATCCGGGCGCCGTTGGGCGCGGCGATCCGGTGCGCCTGCTCATGCCGTGCCATCGCCGCCTCTCCCGCTGTGTCGGGGGAGGAGGCCCGGCATCCGTTGATGGCGTCAACCTTCCGGCGGATGGCCTGCTTTGTCCGGCGGGCGGTCACCCGTAGGATGGCACAGCATGGCTCGATCCGACCCTGATGCCGATGACGGCCCGACCGATCCGCGGACCATCCGCGACCTGCTCTCCTATCGCATCCATCAGCTCGCCAATGCGCTGAGCCGCGGCGCCGCGCTGCGCTACCGGCAGGAATTCGACGTCAGCCTGATGGAATGGCGCATCCTGGCCCTGCTGGGCGACTTCGCGCCGCTGACCCTGACCGACCTCGCCCGGCAGGGAGGGCTGGACAAGGGCCTCGCCAGCCGCGCGGTCAGCGGCCTGGTCGAGCGCGGCCTGGTCCGGCGCGGCACCAGCCGCCATGACGCCCGGGAGCTCGCCCTGAGCCTGACGGCACCCGGCCGCAAGGTGTTCCGGGGGCTCATCCGGGCGGCCTGCGAGCGCGACGACGCCTTCCTGGGCGCGCTGGACGGCGAGGAGAAGGACGTCATCGACCGGGTGATCCGCAAGCTGCTGGCGGTGGCGCGCGCCCAGATGCTGGAAGACGACACCGTGAAGGCACCGCCAACGTGCCCGCCCCGGAGCGAGCAGGCTGAGTGACCGGCGCCTGGCCCGCTGACCGGAGGCGCTGCATCTGCCGACCTCGTCGCTGCGCCATGGCGCCCCGGCGCACCGGCTCTTCCGCCGGGGCGTGGGGGCTGCCGTCGCCCGCCTGCCGCGCCCGCACCACCGCGCGCCGTCTCCCTCGGCCAGGCCGCGTGCCATCATCCCCCCGGCCGAGGCGCGTCACCCTGCGCACCCGGAGGCCACAACCCTGTCGGCATGAGCCACCGTTCAGGGTCTCCGGCAAGCCTGGGGTGGTTCAGTTCACGACCGGACGAACGTCGTGTCTCGCCAGGTCACGTGCCAACCCGACCTCCCCTGCCGGATGGCCATGGGTTCCGGAGGCAGGCTCGGATCGAGGACAGCGGCAAACAGGTCTTCCGTTGCCGGTAGCAACGGAAAGCGATGGACGCCCAGGGCCGCCTCCAACCCTTCCGGGCCAAATGAGATGCGGAGCCTGATGGACGGGCTGGAGGTAATCCTGAGGCTGGTCGAGCGCGATATGGGGGTGACGTTGATGCCGGATTGGAGTCTTGGCCAGTATCAGGAATCACGGCTGCGGCGGATCATCGTGGATGACAGCGCCTTTGTGCGTGAGACGGGGCTGCTGGGTCAGCGCGGCCCCCGGGAGGCGCTCATCGCCGCTTTTCTGAGCACCTTGATCCCACCTGAGCTGTAGGGCTGTGCCGGCGTTGAAGATCCTGTGGCGTTGATCTTGAGGACGACCTCATCCAGCTGCCACTGGACGTTCCGGAACGCGGTGTAGCCCGGCGCGATGGTGCCCAGTCGCGTGTCGCAGGCAGTCCGGTGCGGGAACAGTCCGGCGGATCGCTTCTAAGGAGGCAGGCCAGTTGCCCCCGTGCTCCAGGACCATCCGCGCCGCCCGCTCCCGGGCTTCAGGCAAAGGCCGGGTCGGCGGCTTCGTCGTCAGGGCGCCATCGTCTCAGGAACAGGAGCCTCCAGGGAGCCCAGGGCGGTGCAGCCCAGCCAAGCGGTCGCAAGCGCGCGCTGCCAACGCCCACATCGTCAAGGTCGGGTTCACGCCGTGGCACGAAGGAAAGGTCGCACCGCCCATCACATAGAGCCCGGGCGTATCATGCACCTGCATGTCATCGCTCACCACGGAGGTCCTGGGGTCCAGCCCCATCCGCGCCCCCCCGAAATCGTGGCAACTTCCGATGCCGGTAAAGCGCGGCCCGTCCCAGCTTGTCGCCGCGCCCATGCGCCTGAGCATGTCCCGGGAACGGCGCATCGCCCAGTCGGCGAGGCGCTCCTCGTTCCGGCGCACCGCGAAGGTCACCCTGACCAGGGGCAACCCGTAGCCGCCGCGGTCGCGATGAAGGGGATCGAGGTCAAGAACGTTGCCATGGTAGGAGAGGGTGTCGGTCTGGATGCGGATCACGGCCCGTTCGTTCCAGCGGGCCATATGGTCCTGCCACGCCGGGCCGAAGGAGGGCAGGCCCGGCGGAAGGGCCTCGCGCGCGATCTGGATCGGCAGCATCTGGTTCTCGACGCCAAGCGTCGCGCCGCCGACCAGGCCATCCTCGGCAGCGAATGCCTCGGGGCGCAGCAGATCCTCGACGATGATGCCCTGCGCGCCCGGGCCGGCGTGCCGGTCGAACGCCGCACCCGGGACATGGCCGAGCACGCTGGGGAACTGCTTCGTCATGAAGTGACGCCCGAGCTGTGCCGACGTGTTCCCCAGCCCATCCGCCCGATGGGTATCGCCCGAGAGGAACAGCAGCCGGACCGTCTCGAAGGTATAGGCCGCGAGGATGACGGTGGGGGCGCGCTGCTCGCGCTCCCTCCCGTCCGGGCCGACATAGGAGACGCCGGCGGCCCGGCCATCGGCACCGGTCAGGACCCGCAGGACGCGGCAGCGTGTCCGCAGGTCCAGCCGACCCGTCGCGAGCGCGCGCGGGAGAAGGTCGAAGGTGGGCATCCAGCGATCGCGGGTCCGGCTGCCCAGCCCTTCCCCCCAGGGGGAGTAGGCCATCGGCGGACGCCCACCCCACGGCAGGGTGTTCTGTCCCACCGGGACGGCGGTGGGATGATAGCCGAGGGTCGTGGCGGCCTGGGCAAAGGCCAGGCCGACCTTCGGCGCGCGTGTCGCCGGCATGGGCAGCCCCGTGCGGCGCGGAATGAACGGGTGGCTGTCCGGCCCGGCCACGCCCACCAGCTGCTCCATCTCCTCGTACCACGGCTCCAGCGCGTCGTAGGAGAGCGGCCAGTCGGCAAGAGTGCAGTCCTCCTCGAGCCTGCGTTCCAGGCCCATCTCGCGCACCAGGCTGCGCATCCGGAAATGATGGGGATGATGGCGGCGCAGGCGCGCGCCGTAATGCGCGATCGTGCCGCCGACGCCATTGCCCATGCGCCCGAGCGAGAAGGGCATCGGTCGCGTCGCCTGCTGCGGCGTCTCGCGCCAGCGCGGCACCTCGGCGTTGAACTTCGGGCCGAGGCTGGCGCGGGCATAGACCGCGCCGGTCAGCTCGTCCGGGCGGTACGAGGCCAGCGGGCGCCAGCCACCGGCCTCCAGGCCGACCACCTCCATGCCGAGGAGCGCCAGGCGCGCGGCGGCGAGCGATCCGACTCCGCCGAGCCCGACGACCACGACGTCCGCGCGCGGGTTCGGCGCATCGAGCCCCCTCGCCGGGTCGAAGCCGGCGATCTCGTCCTCGTCCGGCCCGTCGTCGAGATCGGCCAGGGTCAGCGGAGAGGTGCCCGGAGCCGGCATGTCGGCAAGGCGAACGCCCGGATGGCCGAGGAATCGCCAGGTCGCGGCGGCCCGGTTCCCGCCATGGGCAGGGTCGGAGAACAATCCCTCGATCGCGTGCCGGCGCAGGGTCGCCCAGAACTCCGCCGCCGAAGGCAGGCGCATCCCCGGAACGTCGCCGGCGGCGAGGCGGCCCAGCAGGTCGTCGACCTGCCGGTCCTCCAACCCCTCGACCGGGCTGCCGTAGAGCGCGCGGGCGGCCCGGTTCAGCGCGGGCACGCCCTCGCGATAGAGGTCGAGGGCTGCGCGTTCCGCCCCGGCGAGCGTCCTGTCGAGGAAGTCGAGCGCCCCGAGGCCCACGGCATCCGGCATCGCCCCCCGCTCCGGCCAGATCCGCCGCAGCAGGGTGGCCAGCGTGCGGGCCTCGCCACGGGTCAGCGCGAGGGGAGCCGAGAGGGTCATCGGGGCGCGGCTCAATGGGTGCCTTCGAGGATGGCTCCCTGGCGGCGGAGACCGTCCCGCAACCGCCCCACGGGGACGCCCCGGACATTCCCCGGATCGTTCAGGTGCAGGCTCATGGAGGCGGCGAGGCCGGCCGCATCGCCCTGCGCCATGCACGGGCCCATGACGCGCGCCGAGCCATGTCCCTCCCGATCCGCCGACATGCAGCGGCCCGCGGCGAACACGTTCTTCACGCCGACCGGGATCAGCATCTCGTAGGGCATGTCGTAGGAACCGCCGCCCCGGACCGGGATGCGGACCTGCTTGAAGCCGTCCTGGTGGATGTCGATGTGATGCGATCCCTTCCCGATCCCGTCCTCCGGCCGCTTGCGGGCATGCAGCACATCGTCGCCCGTCAACACGTACTCCCCGCGGACACGGCGGGTTTCCCGGATGCCGACGCGGTGGGCGAGGCCGGAGAAATGCGCCTCCTCGAATCCGGGAATGTGGCCGCGCATGAAGGAGATGCAGCTCCACGCTTGGTCCACGAGCGATCCGAAGGCTTCGGACAGCTTGACCGTGTCCGTCGCATCGATGTTCGCGATGCGCGTGGTGTTGACGGACACCTCGCCCCGTTCCTTGGAGACGGGAATGATCCCGATCAGGGCGGTCTCGTACTTCAAGGCGCCCGAGCGGACGCCGTCCTGGATCAGCGGTCCCTGCCCCTTGATGAAGACGGCCGGCTGCCCCTGCTCATAGAGACGTTCCGCGCATTCCCTTGGCGAAAGCTCCGCCCCCATCCACTCGCTCTCGCCGACGGCCAGGTTCTCCGGGTGCTCGACGCAGAAGCGCAGCAACGGCTCCGTCCTCACGCCGGAGATCCGGAAGAGCATCGTCAGGGGCTGGAACTCCCCCATCTCGTTGGAGACCATCGTCTCGGCCCCGGCCATCATCGCGACGTCGCCATCGCCGGAGCAGTCGATGAAGACCTTGGCGCTGACGAGGGTGCGCTGCCGCTTGTTGAGCACCACGACCCCCGTGACCTCGCCGCGATTGGTCACGACGTCCTCGGCGAAGCTGTACATCCAGACATCCACCCCGTGCCGGCGGACGACGTTGGACACGGCGATCTTCATGATCTCCGGGTCGATGCAGACGTACCAGATCAGCCGCCAGTCCTTGATCGGGCCGATATAGCCGCCGAGGCGTTCGTGCTCGTCGAGGATCTCCTTCATGGAGCCGCCCACGATCCATTCCCCGCGGGCGTTCAGCGCGCCGTCGACCGGCAGGCCGGTGATCAGCTCGCCCCCGATCATGGAGCCTGCCTCGATCAGGAGGGTCTTCGCCCCGCTCTTCGCCGCGCTGATCGCGGCGGCGACCCCGGCGCATCCACCCCCGACGACGACCACATCGTACTCTTCATGCCGCAGGCGCTGCGCCATCATCCCTCTCCCTTCCCGTTGCAGTTCGAAAGCACGCCGTGGCTGACGGCCTGCCCGGAATCCTGGTCGAACAGGTGGAGCTGCGCCGGATCGAAGCGCAGCCCGACCGTCTCGCCCGGCAGGGGCAGGCCGGTACGGGGGTCGTGCCGGGCCACCAGCTCCCCGCCCGATGCGGAGCGCAGGGTGACATGCATGTCGGCCCCCGACAGTTCCGTCAGGACGACCGTCGCGCGCACCGGCCCCTCGGGCGGCACGATGGCGATCGCCTCCGGGCGAACCCCCACCAGAAGCGGTCCGGTTGCACGAAGCGAACCGGCAGGACGGGCCAGGTCGATTGCCCCGAACGAGGTCCTGAAGCGCAGCCCGCCGCCCTCGTCGAACGCCTCGCCCGGCAGGAAGCCCGTCTCCCGCTCCCCCACGAAGTTCGCGACGAAGGTGTTGACCGGCCGGCCATAGATCTCCTCCGGCGGGCCGAACTGCTGCAGCCGCCCCCGGTCGAAGACCGCGATCCGGGATGAGAGGGTCATGGCCTCGGACTGGTCGTGGGTGACGTAGATGATGGTCGACCGGATCGCCGCGTGCAGGCTCTTCAGATCCCGGCGCATCCGGATGCGCAGGCGGGCGTCCAGGTTGGAGAGCGGCTCGTCCAGGAGGAAGACGCGCGGGTCCCGGACCATGGCGCGGCCGAGCGCCACGCGCTGCTGCTGCCCGCCCGAGATCTCCTTCGGGTAGCGGTCCAGCAACGCGCCGATACCGAGCGTCTCCGCCACCAGGTCGACCTTCGCGCGGATCTCCGCCGCCGCCGGGCGGGGCCGCCGCGCCTCCAGGGGGAAGGCGAGGTTCTCCGCCACCGTGAGGTGCGGGTAGAGGGCATAGTTCTGGAAGACCATCGCCAGGTCGCGCCGCTCCGGCGGCAGGTGCGTGACGTCCCGGCTGCCGATGTAGATCGAGCCGGAATCGGCCTCCAGCAGGCCGGCGAGGAGGTTCAGCGTCGTGGACTTCCCGGACCCCGAGGGCCCGAGGAGGGAGACGAACTCCCCGTCCTCGATGTCGAGCTGCAGCGCCTCCAGCGCCACCACCTCGGCGTAGTGCTTCGAGACCCCGCGGAAGGAAACGTTCGCCATGGCTCAGCCCTTTACGCCGCCGCCGGTCAGGCCGGACATGAAGTGCCGCTGGAGCAGCACGAAGACGAGGAGGATCGGGACGATCGAGACCATCGACGCGGCGAGGAGCGGACCCCATTCGCGCCCGTAGAAGCCGAGGTAGAAGTAGATCGCGACCGGGAAGGTGCGGACGGCCTCGGTCGAGGTCATGGTGACCGCCACCACGAAGTCGTTCCAGGCGAAGACGAGGACGAAGAGGCCCGCCGCGATGAGGCCCGGCTTCGAGAGCGGCAGCACCACCTTCACGAGCGTCCGCAGGGGCGAGCAGCCGTCCAGGCGGGCCGCGTTCTCGATCTCCACCGGCAGGGAACGGAAGTAGCCGTAGAGCATCCAGACGACGACCGGGAGCTGGTAGGCGGCGTAGAGGAGCACCAGCCCCGTCCGCGTGTCCGTCAGGCCCGTCGCGCTGAGCAGGGTGAAGGTGGGAACCAGGAGGGAGGCGATCGGGATGCTCATGATCGCGACGGTGGCGCCCATGAGGCCGGCGCGACCGCGGAACTCGTAGCGCGCCAGGGCATAGGCCGCGAGGGCGCCGAGGCCGAGCGTCACGAGGACGGTGAGCGCCGAAACGAGCACCGAGTTCAGGATGTAGTAGGCCGCCCCTTCCCCGAACAGCCGGACGTAGTGCTGCAGGGTGGGAGCGTCGGGGATCAGCTGCGGCGGGAATTCGAGGATGCGATCCGCGGATTTGAGGGAGGCGGAAAGGCCCCAGAGGATCGGGAAGAGCGCGAAGGCGCAGATCAGCGCGTTGACCGCGAGCCGGTGCAGCCGGCGACGGCGCACGGAACGATGCAGGGCGGCGCTCATGTCAGATCCGTCCCATCCGGCGGAAGAGGAGGAGCAGGACCCCGACCAGGACGAGGTTCGCGGCGAAGACGAGGAGGGCGAGCGCGTTCGCCATGCCGAGGATGTGGTCCTGGAAGCCGAGGCGGAAGGTCTTCAGGACGACCGCCTCCGTCGCATCGCCCGGACCGCCGCCCGTGAGGATCAAGGGGAAGGTGAGGATGTTGACGAAGTGGATCAGCATCCGCACGAGCGTGATGAGGATCGCCACATGGAGAAGCGGCAGGGTGATCCGCCGGAACCGCATCCAGGCCGAGGCGCCATCCACCCGCGCGGCGAGGTGCAGCTCGGGCGGGATGCTCTTGAGGCCCGCGAGCAGCATGATCATCGCGAATCCGCTGTCGCGCCACATGGCGTTGAACACGAGGGCGGCCATGGCCGTGCCGGGTTCCGCCAGGATGGAGGCCTGCCCGAGGCCCAGCGGGCCGAGCAGCAGGGCCGAGAGGCCGGATTCCTGCGAGAAGACCCATTTCAGCAGCATGGAGCCGACCAGCATCGCGATCATGTAGGGGACGAGGACCACGGCCCGCATCGCGGTGGCCGCCCGGCCGTCGCGCTCGAGCCAGAGGGCGAGGGCGAAGCCCAGCACGAAGGTGAAGACGAGCGAGAACAGCGAGAAGACGGCCGTCACCCAGAGGCTGTTGAGGACCTCCGGGGAGCCGAGCACGCGCCCGTAATTCTCGAGGCCCACGAAGCTGCGGATCTGGAAGAAGCGGACGTTGTGCATGCTGTACCAGAACCCGATCACGAGCGGACCGAGGACCAGCGCCGCCTCCAGCAGCACGGCCGGCAGGACGAGCCGATAGGGTGTCCAGACGAGATGGCGGCGCCGGCGGATGGGTCGGGCGGCCGCATGCCCGGGCATCCCGGCCGCGACCCTGGTCGCGCTCATTGCCGGTCCTGGGTGGCGCGTTCGGCCCGTTTCAGCGCATCCTCGACCGAGCGCTGCCCCAGGACGACCTGCTGGGTGGCCAGGTTGAAGTCCGCGAGGGTGCGGGCCCAGTTGCATTGCCCCGGCATGGCCAGCCCGGAGGCGCCAAACATCTCGGCCACCTGCCGCTGAGGGGCATTCCGCGGCTCGGCCATCGCCGGCGTATCCAGGAGCGACCGCAGCATCGGCACCTGCGCCCCGGGATCGGTCCACAGGGCCATGGTGGCGGGGCTCGTCATGTGCTCGACGAAACGCGTGGCCTCGCGCAGCCGGGGCGAGTTCCGCCAGACGACGGCGGACCAGCCGCTGATCAGCGTGGGGCCGGGGCGTTCCGTCGTCCAGTTGGGGATCGGGAGCATCCCGAGATCCTCGCGATTCCAGCCGGCGGCCGTGCGCTGGATCTGCTCGAAACGGCTGTTGGCGACGATCTGCATCGCGTAGCGGCCGGCTGCGAACTGGTCGATGGCGTCGTCCGAGGTCATGGCCACCGCCTCGCGCGGGACGACCCGGTGCCGGGTGATGAGATCGGCCTGCCAGGCGAGGGCACGTGCGCCGGCCGGATTGGCGAACTGGGCGCGGCAGGCGTCGCCGAAGAGCCCGCCTTGCGCGCCGATCGCGGCCAGGACGGCGGGTGTCACGGAAAAGCGCTCCGTCGCGAGGCCGATGCCGAGTCCCCAGACGTCCGGCTGGCCATCCCCGTTCGTGTCCCGGGTCATCTTCCGGGCGGCCTCTGTCACCCCGTCCCAGGTCCGCAGATCGGCGTCGCCGACTCCCGCGGCCTTCATCAGGTCGCGTCGCACCATCAGGACCCAGGTCGAGGCCATGATGGGCATGGCGAGGAGCCGCCCCTCGACGGTCAGGCTGTCCAGCCAGGCGGGAAGCAGGAGGTCGGCCCGGTGGCCCGCGGGCCAATGATCCACGATGAGCGGCTTGAGGTCGGCGGCCGCATCCGTGTTCAGGATGAGGCCCATGTTCTCCGCGTTGACCCAGCCGATATCGGGGGCGTTGCGGGAATTGTGGCCGAGGACGAATTTCTCGCCGAGCGTCGTCCAGACCTGCGGCTCGACCCGGATCCGGATGGAAGGATGGGCGGCCTCGAAGCTCTCGATCGACCGCTTCAACGCGGTCTCCCGCCCGCCGGGGCGGCTGGGGTCGAGGAAGGTCCACATCGTGACGGTCGTCGGCGTCTGCGCGGCTCCCTGGCGGAGCAGGGCGGGCGTCATGAGGGCGCCGGCCGCACCGAGCGTGGCCCGGCGCGTGATTCGTCTGGTCATCTTCGTCCTCCCTCGGGGCGCTGGTCCCGCGCCTACTCCTTCGGATCGAAATACATCCGGCCGACTCTTCGGAAGTGTGCCCGCATGGCGGCACGGGCGGCGGTGCCGTCACGGTCGCGAAGCGCGGCCATCAGGCGCTCGCGAAACCGGATTCCCGCGGCCCAGCTCTGGCTGTTCTCGACCTTGCGCCGCAGGATCTCCCACATCTCCTCGCCCCTCAGGCGCCAGAGCTCGCGCACGGCGCCGGCAAGGATCGGGTTGCGGGCGCTGTCCGCCAGGCGGACATGGAAGACGCGATGCTCCTCGGACGGACTCTGACCGGAGGCCGCAAGGGTCCGCATGCGGTCGAGGCTCGCGTCCAGGGCGCCGAAATCGGCTTCGTCGGCGCGTGCGGCGGCCAGTTCGGCGCAGGCGCATTCCAGGGCCTGTCGCGCCTCGAACTGTTCCAGGGTGCCCGGTCCCAGGTCGGCCGCCGGGCCGAGGGGAAAGACGAAGACAGGCGGGATCTCGGCGCGGACATAGGTGCCGTCGCCGATGCGCGTCTCGATGAGGCCGGTGGTCTCCAGGGCGATGAGGGCCTCGCGTAGCGAGGGACGGCTGACGCCGAGCCGGTCGGCCAGCTCCCGCTCGCCGGGAAGACGCGCACCGGGCGCGAAGACGCCCTTGCGGATGAGCGCTTCCACTTGTTCGGCAATCTGTTCGTAGATTCGCTTGGGCCGGATCAGCTTGAGCCGGCTCACCGCCTGCTGAGACATGAGGGCCTCCCGGGCGGAGATGAGCGCCACTGGATTGGCCTGTCAACCGGTCAGACCAATAAAAGGTGTGGACGGCCTTGGGTTGCTGGCGCTTCCCCGGATGGGGATTCGTGCCCGACGCCCCCGATGGGTGGGTGGAGCCTGGCCCGGCAGGCTGGTGTGAAAGGGCGCGCGGGCGAGCGAGCCGGAAGTGCTGGCCATGGTGCTCCGCCGGCATGCCCCTGAGTGGCGGCGGGTGGGACCGGAGACAGGGCGGCTGACGCCCTGGCTGTACCACTCGCTCAAGGCACTCGGGATCCCGGTGGTTTGCCTCGATGCCCGGCACGCGCGGGGGGTGACCAAGGCGCTCGACGGGATGGTCTACGCGCCGAAGTTTCGATCCACGCCCCCGCGCGGGGAGCGACGCCCCTCCAACCGACGGGCCAGTCGCTCTTCGATCAGGTTTCGATCCACGCCCCCCACGCGGGGAGCGACCTTCGGGCCCTGGTGCGGGTGCTGCACACCTACGAGTTTCGATCCACGCCCCCGCGCGGGGAGCGACGGGCAGCCGGGCCCAGGCCTGCTGCGCCCCCACCCCGTTTCGATACACGCCCCCGCGCGGGGAGCGACGAGTTCGCCTTCCACCAGGACAGCCATGCCATCTGGTTTCGATCCACGCCCCCGCGCGGGGAGCGACCCGCGACGCGCCGGCCGAACCGGTTGTCCGTCGTGTTTCGATCCACGCCCCCGCGCGGGGAGCGACCGCCGATCGCCACGGGCGCGAGCTGCACGTCCAGGTTTCGATCCACGCCCCCGCGCGGGGAGCGACACTCGGCCGGGGAGTGCTGGTGGGGCGGCTATGAGTTTCGATCCACGCCCCCGCGCGGGGAGCGACCGCATCTGGGCCAGGGTGACGCCTGTCCTAGCCGGTTTCGATCCACGCCCCCGCGCGGGGAGCGACCGCAGGGTGCCCGGCTCGCGCAGGCGAGCAAGCAGGTTTCGATCCACGCCCCCGCGCGGGGAGCGACCGCCGCCGAACTTCGGGACGATCACCTCCGTGCTGTTTCGATCCACGCCCCCGCGCGGGGAGCGACGACTGGCAGATCAATGAGCGTTACCCAAATGGCGGTTTCGATCCACGCCCCCGCGCGGGGAGCGACTGCATCGCTCGCATCGGATCACGTGCGAGTGGGAGTTTCGATCCACGCCCCCGCGCGGGGAGCGACGTGGCGCGGGGGGTCATGGGGTCACCCGCTCATGGTTTCGATCCACGCCCCCGCGCGGGGAGCGACAGCCGATCGTCATGCCGCCTGGGCTCAGGATTTTGTTTCGATCCACGCCCCCGCGCGGGGAGCGACGGGACGCCGGCAGCGGTCGCAGCAGCAGATGACCGTTTCGATCCACGCCCCCGCGCGGGGAGCGACCCGCCTGAGCGGCCGTCACCCCTGCATCACCCCTGTTTCGATCCACGCCCCCGCGCGGGGAGCGACGGCGCCGCCCAGCCGGGGGAAGTGGCATGTCCTTGTTTCGATCCACGCCCCCGCGCGGGGAGCGACGCGATCCAGTTCCGCATCCACGGCCTCGCGGATGTTTCGATCCACGCCCCCGCGCGGGGAGCGACTACAACACCGGCATCGGCTTCGCAGATCGTGCGCTGTTTCGATCCACGCCCCCGCGCGGGGAGCGACACCGCGACGCGGCCGAGCAGGCGACCGACCAGATGTTTCGATCCACGCCCCCGCGCGGGGAGCGACCAGGAGTTCCGTGCCGTCGCCCGGACCCGGGAGGTTTCGATCCACGCCCCCGCGCGGGGAGCGACCTGCACCGCGCTCGCTGGCACCGGGGACTGCTGGTTTCGATCCACGCCCCCGCGCGGGGAGCGACGGTGGGTGGGTGCCGGGCTGGACAAAATCGGACAGTTTCGATCCACGCCCCCGCGCGGGGAGCGACGCGAGCTGGTGGCCTCCGGCGCTTCGCGCACCATGTTTCGATCCACGCCCCCGCGCGGGGAGCGACTCGGGTTGGCCTGCGCGATGCCCCACACCTCGGAGTTTCGATCCACGCCCCCGCGCGGGGAGCGACCGGCGCGGCGGCAGCAGCGCCCGGCACACCGCCAGGTTTCGATCCACGCCCCCGCGCGGGGAGCGACTCTTGATCTCGGCCAGGCGGCCGATGTAGCCGGGGTTTCGATCCACGCCCCCGCGCGGGGAGCGACCTTGTGCCCAGCACGCCTCTGACCGCCTGAAATTGGTTTCGATCCACGCCCCCGCGCGGGGAGCGACCGCCTGCTCGGCCGCGTCGCGGTTGCCCTGCGAGTTTCGATCCACGCCCCCGCGCGGGGAGCGACGCTGCGGTGGTACGGCGAGCAGACCGCCGGATGCCGCAAGGTTTCGATCCACGCCCCCGCGCGGGGAGCGACAATCGGCTTCGACTGGCCGCTGTAGGGCAAGGTGTTTCGATCCACGCCCCCGCGCGGGGAGCGACCAGGGCATCACGCCGGCCAATTTCTACTACGAGAAGTGTTTCGATCCACGCCCCCGCGCGGGGAGCGACGTCCCAGCCAGCGTGGGACTCGCCCACCTGCTTGAAGTTTCGATCCACGCCCCCGCGCGGGGAGCGACTCGCGGAGGTCTGGCGCGTGCCGGGCGTGCTGCAGGTTTCGATCCACGCCCCCGCGCGGGGAGCGACCAGGCGATCATCAACGACCTCTACCTGCGGCTGAAGTTTCGATCCACGCCCCCGCGCGGGGAGCGACTGCTGCTGCGGGCGCCGGACCCACCCGGGTGGCTGTTTCGATCCACGCCCCCGCGCGGGGAGCGACGGTACCTGCGAAGAGGTGATCGGGATTGACGCAAGTTTCGATCCACGCCCCCGCGCGGGGAGCGACATGTCCGCCTCGGTGCGGGTCTCCACTTGGGCCGCGTTTCGATCCACGCCCCCGCGCGGGGAGCGACGGCCGAGCAGACCGACGAGCAGTGGGCTGCGTGGATGTTTCGATCCACGCCCCCGCGCGGGGAGCGACCCATCCGCAAGCGCGGCGTCGCCCTGACGGACGCGTTTCGATCCACGCCCCCGCGCGGGGAGCGACGCTCGCACAGGGTCTTCCCCAGGCCGGTGTCGAGGTTTCGATCCACGCCCCCGCGCGGGGAGCGACCTACGGGTTCCCGCCCGGGAGCAGCACGTCCACGTTTCGATCCACGCCCCCGCGCGGGGAGCGACCTCCGCAGTGCGGCCGCGACCTCGCGCGCGTGCTGGTTTCGATCCACGCCCCCGCGCGGGGAGCGACGGGAGCGTAGCGCCTCCTGCTCCTCGGCCTTGGCGTTTCGATCCACGCCCCCGCGCGGGGAGCGACGACCTACAACGTCGAGGACGACAGCGACGAGCAGTTTCGATCCACGCCCCCGCGCGGGGAGCGACCGGCACGGCGGCGCGGCATGCGTCAGGTGCGGCAGTTTCGATCCACGCCCCCGCGCGGGGAGCGACGGGAGACGACGCGGTTCAGGGTGTTGACCGTCCGTTTCGATCCACGCCCCCGCGCGGGGAGCGACACCTGGAAGCCCGCCTTCGCGCCGTACCACGGGGTTTCGATCCACGCCCCCGCGCGGGGAGCGACGTCCGACTGGATGCGGCTGTTCTCGATCATGACGTTTCGATCCACGCCCCCGCGCGGGGAGCGACCGTTGACCGAGACGCCCAGCTCGTCCTCATAGTCGTTTCGATCCACGCCCCCGCGCGGGGAGCGACGTCCTTCACGCGCGCATCGGAGCCGTTGACCCAGGTTTCGATCCACGCCCCCGCGCGGGGAGCGACCGCTTGTGGCTGCGCCAGTGATGCGGCGGCACAGGTTTCGATCCACGCCCCCGCGCGGGGAGCGACTCCCCGATCTGGTCTATGTGCCACCGGGGGCTACCGTTTCGATCCACGCCCCCGCGCGGGGAGCGACGCCCCCGTATCGGGCGTGCCGGTGAAGGTGCCGTAGTTTCGATCCACGCCCCCGCGCGGGGAGCGACAAGACTTTCGCGAGTGGTTCCTCGACAATCCCCGGTTTCGATCCACGCCCCCGCGCGGGGAGCGACAGGGACTCCGCGACGGCAGCAGCGGGCACCCGCCGTTTCGATCCACGCCCCCGCGCGGGGAGCGACTCCAGCTTCGCCTTCAGCGCCGCGTTCTCGGCCTGGTTTCGATCCACGCCCCCGCGCGGGGAGCGACGACTCCGCGTCCAGCCCGGCGCACGAAGCCCTTGTTTCGATCCACGCCCCCGCGCGGGGAGCGACGCCTTGCACAAAAAGCACTGACATATCAAACGGATGGAGAAAAGCGGATGCGAACCTGCTTCAAGGCTGGCTCCTGGACGCAACACGCAATCCCAGCCAGCCGGTTTTCCTTGGCGTATTCAGCAGCCTCGGCCGCGCGCGATCCTCACAGCACTTTCGTGACCGCTTGTGGTTCGCGCCACGCCGAAGGCCCTAAAAGATCAACGGCCCGTCCAGGTCCAGGATGGGCTTGGCGCCCAGATGCTCCACCCGTGCTTTACCTGATGCACCCAGCTTGTAGAACCGGAGGCTATCCTGCTCCAGGTCCGCCTCGGCGATCAGCCGTGCGCGCAGTGTCGCCCATTGTGCTGGGTCGACGTCACATTCGAACACGGAATTCTGCACCCGTTGGCCACGATCGAGACAGGCGCGCGCCACGCGCCTTAGCCGCCGCCGGCCTTCCGGCGTGACGGTGCTGACGTCATAGGTGACCAGCATCAGCATGGCATGCCCCTACTTCCAGAAGAAGCCAGGATAACCATCCAGATCCCCGCGCAGATGCCGCGCCAGGAGCTGGGCCTGCAGGTATGGAACCAGCCCCAGCGGCACGATCTCCCCCAGAAAGCCGTGCCGCAGCGTGTCGCGCTTGCGTTCCTGCCAGGCGACCAGCACCTGCTTCCGGGCTTCGTCGGTCAGACGCACACCACCAGCCTCCTCGATGATGAAATCGCCGCCCCGCATCTGCCCGCGGTTGACCAGACTCAGCGCCAGCCGATCCGCCAGCACCGGCCGCAGCTCCTCCATCAGGTCCAGGGCCAGCCCGGCGCGGCCCGGCCGGTCGCGGTGAAGGAAGCCGACCTGCGGGTCCAGCCCATGCGCCTCCAACGCGGCGCGACAGTCATGCCCCAGCATCGCATAGAGGAAGGAGAGCAGCGCGTTCATCCGGTCCAGCGGCGGCCGCCGCGAGCGCGTGGTGAAGCCCATGACGGGATCAGCCGCCCGGACGAGATGCCCGAAGACACCGAAGTAGAGGGCCGCTGCCTCGCCCTCCAATCCGCGCAGCAGGTCGATCTCCGCCGCCAGCAGGATACGCCGTGCCTGGTCCAGAAGCCGTGCGGCGCAAAGCTCCAGGGCCCCCCGCGCCGGCGCGTCCATGCCCGCGCCATGGTCGCGCAGCGCCCGTAGCAGCACGGTGCGCTGGTTCGCCACCTTGGCGGCGACCATCCCGCGTACCACCGGCACGGCCCGCACCACATCGTCGGCCAGCCGGTACTGCGTGCGACGGAGCAGCACGTTGCCGCTGCGCGAGCCCTCGATCCGAGCCAGGAACCGCCCGTTCGGATCAAGGCAGGACATGGCGATGCCGCCTTCCGCACAGGCCGCCATCAGCGCGGGGGAGAGGCCGGGGCGTCCGAAGGTGACCAGCCCCTCCAGCATGTGGAGCGGCGCGCGGCCGACCTCCTGGCCCTCCACCTCGACCACCAGGTTGGCACCGTCCTTGCGCAGCCAGGCAGCATCGCGCGTCACGTAGATCGTGTTCAGCATGCGTCGCATCGGATCATTCCTCCGCCACCAGTTGCTGCGCGAGCCAGCTGGCCACCTTCGGCGGCTTCTCCAGGCGGCCGGGCTGGCACAGGTCGATCATCGAGCAACGCTGGCAACCGGGTTGCAGCACGGGCGGCGGCGTCACGCCCGCCAGGATGTTCGCCCGCGCCGTCTCCGCCGTGGCGGCGGTCAGCGCCCGCAGCGCTTCGTCGAAGCGCACCACCACCCGGCGTCGGGTCTGGCCGTAGAACAGCGCACCCTCGGGAACGGCGGTGCCGAACATCTCCTCCAGGCAAAGTGCCTGGGCGCAAAGCTGCACCTCGTCGGCGCGATGCGCCTTGGGGCGGCCGCGCTTGTACTCGACCGGGTAGGGCTGCGGCGGACGGCCGCGGAACTCCACCGTATCCGCCTTGCCCACCACGCCCAGCGCCAGGGAGCGCAGGGCGATGCCGCGCGCGATCCGAAGGCCGGGGCGGGTCTCGCCCCTGCCGGCGTCCACGCGGTCGTGCAGCAGCCTGCCCTCGGCGGTGGCAGCATCCTCCGCCCATAGCTGCTCCACATGGATCAGCGCGCATTGCCGCGGGCAGAAAAGCTGGTGCTGCAAGGCCGAGAGCGGGATCAGCCCATCCTCGGCCTCCGGGCTGGGCGCGAGCACGGAGCCGAACTCAACGTTCGATCACTTCCACCCCTTCCGGCAGCCCATCGCGATCGACGGTGATGTCGTAGTCGGCGAAGCTGCGAGCGGCAGGCCAGTTGTCGATCGCCTCCGCGCCCACGGGGTGGCGGCTGTCCCCCTTGCGGCGCCAGCAGCGCACCCGGTCGAAGAGTTCGCTGGCCCGCGCATTGCCCAGCGCCGTGGCGTGCCGGAACACCACCAGCCGGCGCATGGCCATCTCGCCACGGGCGGCGGAGCGGTCATGCTCGAACATCTGCGTCAGACCCTCGAACAGCAGGTCGAGATCGGCTTCGGAGAAGCCCGTGCCCTTGACCGGATGCGAGGCGAGCGGCGCGGAGACGAAGCCGTGCGCGCGGTAGAGGCCATAGGGGATGATGTGCTTGCGGCCCATGGTGCGGCCGCCCTTCTCCTCCGCATCCTTCTCGGTGGTGGCGGCGAGGCGGGTGATGGAAATCTCCAGCGGCAGCACCGGCTCGACCGAGGTGGCGAAGGTGAGCTGCACGGGCCCGCGCACCTGCCCGGCATTGACCCCCGTGGTCATCACCGCGCCGAAGCTGCGGATGTCCCAGAAATTCGCGCACATCCATCGCGTCAGGGCCTGGGCCCTGGCCTCGTCCTTCGGCAGCTTCTTCTGCTCGTCGGCCTTGGTCACCTCCGGCATCACGGCGGCCCAGGCGCGCTTGTGCTCGAGGTTCAGCGTGGCGCCGTCGCGCATGTAGATCTCGTGCCCCGGACGGTCGCCCCGGGCGAGTGCCACATAGTTGCGCAGCTTGCGCTTCAGCGCGACGTCCGACACCAGGCCGCGGTTGGTCTCGGGATCGAGGCGCGGCAGGTTGCCCGCATCCGGGTCGCCGTTCGGGTTGCCGTTGGTGACGTCGAAGAACAGCACAAACTCGTGCCGGCGGGTCAGCGCGGCCGTCTCACTCATCGGTATGGCCTTTCTTGCTCTCATCCTCGTCCGCGGTCTGCACGGCGGACCTGCTGCCGATGCGCGCGCTGCGCTGGTGGTAGTAGCCGATGGCAAACTCCCCCTGCTTCTCCAGCGCGAGCGAGCGCGGCAGCGAGGGCGGGAGCTGCGCGAAGATCTGGTCGATCTCCTTCTCGATCCAGCCGCCCTTGCCCTCCTTGCGCAGCCGGCCGAGATGGTTCTGCACTCCGCGCAGCAGCAGCGGGAAGACGCTGGCCGGCGTGGCGGAGGCGGCGCCGAAGTAGCGGTCGCGGATGGTGGCGTTCACCGTGCCCAGCGAGACACGCTGGGCGATCTCGGCCATCGCGAAGAGTCGGCCGAGCTGATAGGCCGGACTGGCATTCTCCCGGTCGAGGCTCACGGGCGGCGGTTCCTTTCGGTGGTGCGAGGCGAGCACGGCGCGGATCGCGGCGGCGTGCCAGCCGGTGCCGGCATCGTCGCCCGCGCGCAGACGCATGATGGCGGCGGCGAGCAGGCTGCGCGGATAGGGCGTGCCGGCGAGGATGGCGCGCGTCACCTCCCCGGCGAGCAGGGGCGGGATGTTGTCGAACTTCTCCTGCAAGGCGACGGTCTTCACCAGCAACCGGTTCACCGAGGGCGGCAGCGCTCGCCAGGGCGGCGGCTCGATCGTCAGCGCCGCGTAGTGGTCGGCCAGCCGGCGGGCGAAGATGGCGAAGTCGTCCGACAGCCAGAAGCGCACGGAAAGCCGCGCGGCATTGGGTGCGAGGCCCAGGATGTGGAAGCGCACGCCCTCGGCAAGCTTCGGGTCGGCGTCGCGCAGCGGGCGGCCCTCATGCAGCGCGGCGAGAAGGGCACGCAGCTTCGCGGCCTCCTCGCCGTCGCGCGCCGTGTCGCCTTCCGGGGCGGGCGGGTTGAACAGCGTATCGAAGGCGCTCTCGGCGGCCTCCGCCGCCACCTCGCCGACGCCCGAGGCATCGGCCCAGAACACCACGGTGGTGTCGCCGATCGGGCGCGGCAGGCGGTTGCGGCTGCCCCGATCCAGCATGCGGTTCAGCGCAGCGCCGTAGCGGAAGGCGATGACCTGCGAGGTCGGAGCATTCGCGCCCTGCTCCTGGCCGTAGGAGCTGAAGGCTTCGAGGTTGAAGGAGACCAGCGCCGCGCCGGAACTCTGCGCGCCTTCCACCCCCTTGATGGTCGGATGCAGCCGCGTGATCGGCGCCTCCACGCCGGAGACCAGACAAAAGGCGCGCTTTCCCTCGCCGCCCGCGCGCGCCGCGACCAGGGCGCGCGCGGCCACCCGTTCATGCAGGTAGCGGTGCTCGCCCTCCAGCGCGAAAACCAGGTTGGCGTCCAGCATCTCCGCCTCGAAAGGCGGGGCGTCGAAGTGTTCCGACTGCCAGGCCTCCAGGAAGCGGCGCAGCGCCAGCAGACCCGGATCCTTCGTGTCCGCCAGCAGGTCCAGATGCAGCTTGCGGAAGGCCGCATGCTCCTCGGCCGTGCGGCGTCCCTCGCCGGCGGTCCGGCCAAGCACATAGGCGCTCTTGTCCCAGAGCAGGTTGGGCAAGATGCCCGCCGTCCGCTTGACGGCGGCCGGCACCTCCATCAGGCGGGGCAGCAGCTTTCTGCCGGCCTGCTGGCGCAGGTCCAGCCGCGCCGCTGGCTTGCCCTCCGGGGACAGCACGATGGCAAAGCCGATCTTCTCGCGGGAGTAGCCGGGCGCTTCCGCCTCTCCCCGCGCAGCCATGCGGTCGTAGTAGCGGTCGAGCGACTGGAGGATGGTCACGTCGCGCTGCCCTCCTCCAGGCAGGCACGCACATTCACCACCCCGTCCTGCATCCGCGCCCGGAAGAAGCGCGAGACCGCGTCCGCCCCGTGATCGATGTCGTGCAGCATCCAGCCCAGGTCGCGGTCGCGCTGGTCCGGCGGCAGGGTGCTCGCCGGCAGCGGGGCCCCGGGCGGGAGCAACGCGAACTCTGCGGCGAACTCCCGCGTGCCGAGGCAGGGACGATGGAAGCACTGGCCGGCCTCGGCGCGCCGGTTGAACATCGACAGGTGCTTGGCCGGCGTGTCCTCGGCGCCCGCGCGCGGCGTCATGACGAAATGCGCCTCGATGACATAAGCGACGTCGACGAGCAGGGTGGCGGCGCGCTGCTGCCGCACCTCCTCCATCACCATCCCCAGCCCGGCGACGGAACCCGCCCGCATGGCGCGTTCCGCAGTGGGGCCGGGGATCTTGCTGGACACCTCGTTGCGGCGGAAGGACTGGAAGCGGATCGGGCGCAGGACGTGGAGCCGATCCACCACCCAGCGGATGGCCGGCTTCCAGTGGATCGCCTCCAGGATGCCGCGTGCGGCGGAAGGGGTGATGACATCGTAGGAAACACGCTCGACCTTCATCTCCGGACGGGAGAAGCAGGCGCGGTCGCCCCAGACGTGCAGCCGGACGCCGAAGCTCACGCCGAGTGCAAAGAAAGCAACATATCTTCCTCCCGACCTGCTGTGCGTCCGAAATGCGAAGGCGTTGGGTCGATTCGCGTCAGTTTCCGCAGATAATGGTAAAGCTTCTTGCGTCAGGTTGAAGATGTTCGGCAGACGATACTTCTAAAATAAGATGGTACCGCCTAAGTGCTGAATTATGGCCCTGGACAAAGTCTCACCATATGTTTTCCTCTGCTCGTCGGAGCAGTGCGCTATCGCCGAGCCGTAACCCCGTCTGCGGGTCGTAAGGCGCCTCAGCCACGAAGGTCAGCAGCGTATCGCCCAGCCCGACATGCACCGGACGCAACGCCGCCGATGCAAGCCACTGTGCCCGCGCCTGCCGCGGCACGGACACGGTGTAGGGCTGCAGCTTCCGCAGGTCAGCGGAGAGTGGCCGCTCCATCGCCTCGATCTTGCGCAGCAGAGCCGCAGCCTCGTCATCCCAGGCGACAACGACCGGCAGCATCGTCTCGTCGATCATCCGGAAGGCTTCGGACAGGCTGCGGAACGGGAACTCGCCGGTCCTGCGCGTTTCGGCCAGGGCCGGCAGCACGCCGCGATGCCCGTCCACCACAGTCGCATCCAGTGCTTCGCGACCCTGCGTCCAGTACAGCGCCTGGAAATAGGCCTGGATGGCTTCCAGCCCCAGTGGATCCTCCGTGTGTCCCAGAACGCCCTGCGCTGCCTGCCGGAACTGTTTCAGGCTGTGCGGCACCTTGTCCTCCTGCGGCGTGAACACCACCACCCGACCGGCCGCCAGCTCTCCGTGCCGGTTGCAGCGGCCTGCCGCCTGGGCGATGGAATCCAGCCCCGCCGCGGCGCGCCAGACCTCGGGCAGCGAGATGTCCACCCCCGCCTCGATCAGGCTGGTGGAGACCAGCCGCACCGGCTCCCCACCACGCAGCCGCTCCCGTGCCTCGGCGAGCACCTGGCGCCGGTGTTTCGCGCACATCAGCGTGCTGAGATGCATCGCCCCGGGCAGTCCGCGGATGGTCCCGTACAGCGCCGCGGCATGCGCCCGGCTGTTGACGATGCACAGCATCTGCGGCTGGCCCGCGAAGCGTGCGGCGATCGCGGCGTCGGGGACGGGCTGCGGCGCCACCTCCACCCGAACGCGCTTCAGCGCGGCGTAGAGGGCGCGGGGGTCCGGGGCCAGCTCGCGCGTGTCATCGAGACAGAATCCATCCTCGAAGCCGTCTGTCCGCCGCAGCGCGGGCTGGGTGGCGGTGCAGAGCACGACGCTGCTGCCATAGTTGCACGCCAGCTCCTCCAGTGCCGCCATGCAGGGGCGCAGCACCGGCAGCGGCAGGGTCTGCGCCTCGTCCAGCACGATCACCGCCCTGGTCAGGTTGTGCAGCTTGCGACAGCGGGCGGTGCGGCTGGCGAAGAGGCTCTCAAAGAACTGCACCGCGGTGGTGACGACGATCGGCGCATCCCAGTTCTCCGCCGCGCGCCGCAGCCGGGTGAGGCTGTCCGGCTCCGTTCCCTCCTCCGATTCCGCGCCCGACCAGTCGACGCCGGAATGGTGCTCCAGCACGTCGTCCTGCGTGTCCAGGGCGTTGCGGAACACGTCGACGGTCTGTTCGATGATGGCGGTGAACGGCACCACATAGACCACGCGCCGCAGCCCGTGCCGCCGCGCATGCTCCAGAGCGAAGGCGAGCGAGGTCAGCGTCTTGCCGCCGCCGGTGGGCACGGTGAGGGTGAAGAGGCCCGGTGCCAGTGCGGCCTTCTCCCGCGCATGCTCCAGCACCCGTTGCCGCAACGCGATGACCTCGGGCGCTCCCGTCGGCGGCAGGGCCGCCAGGGACGCGTCGAGGCGCTGGCGGAGCGTGTCCAGCGGGGTATGGCCGCCGCGGTGCGGGGCCTCGCCCCTGGTCCGGGCAAAAAAGGCTTCCGTCGCCAGGAAATCGGCATCCACCAGGCACGAGAACAGCATCCGCGTCAGGAATGCCTGGGAGAAGCCGGGATGCCGGGAGGGCCGGAAGCCGGCCGGCGGCGCCATGTCCCGGGCAGGCGGCAAGGGACCGGCATGCGCCTGCCATCCATCATAGGCCTCCAGGGAATGGTCGGGGCTCAGCCGCCCCTCCCGTAGCGTCCTGCCATCCTGGAGGCCGGCATGGTGCCCTGCGATGATCCCCGCAAGCAGCGGGCCACCTGCCTTCGGATAGGCGGCCAAGGCCTCCCTCGCCCCGGCCGTCGAATGGTCCGGTCCTTTGCGCCCGGAGCGGGGCGGGGCCGCGATGTAGGTTTGATAGGCGGCGGAGACCTTACCGATGTCGTGCAACAGGCCCGCCACGCGGCCCATAGGGGACCAGCCGAATGGCGCCGCAAAGCATGCAGCGAGATCGGCGACCTCCTCGAGATGGTCGGAAAGCTGTTCCCAGCTTTCTGGCGACTGGCCTTTGACCGAATGAGCATACACAGGCATTCAGATCGGGCCCCCGGTTGCGCAGCCCGAACGTAGACTATTTCGCTTGTTTGCGAAAACAAACCCGTTTCGGTGTCGTCTATTTCAAAGACAAGTCCCGTAAAGCTGGGTTTGATTGGGATTCATTGAGCATGGTGGTGGAAAAATCATGCCTTTCGGCGAATTTCCGGTCCTTTGCCTGATGCAATAAATTTACTGCTTTATCCATGGCCGCCACGATGGTCGAAGGACCACCGCGGAGCATGACATCATTTTCAGTCGCTGCCTCGGTCACGATGCCGGAGCAAGGTCAGGGCAACAACACCATTCGCCACGACCGCTGCAGCCTGTGCCTTCTTTTATCCTGGATTCGACAGCGGCGCCTCCCGGTGCGGTGCACGGTATGAGGCGAACCAGCGGAGGGGGCCCGGATCTGGTGATGGTTCTTCGGCAGATTTCCCCATGATGGATGGAGAGATCGGCCATGACGGAGAGATTCTCCGTGGAGCAGACCGTGGCGGCGCTGAGGCAGGCCGAGATGGACCTGCCGGTGGCCGACCTGATCCGCAAGCTTCGGCATCTCGGAGCAGGCCCGCTGGCGCTGGAAGAAGCAGCGTGCCGGCTTGGAGAGGGCGCCTATGCCTGTTCAGCCACGACCGCCGTCTGGCCATCCGCGACGAGCGCCGCGCCGATAACGGCCAAGCCTTCCCCCCCTCGCCATCGCACGCATCACCCTCAAACAGATCAAACGGTTCTGCTCGGCGCCGCGGAATGGCGATCGACACGGCAATGTCAGTTTCCTGCCGCTGCCGGGCTGCGGCCGATGCCCCGTTCGGCCAGGATCTCCTCGGCCAATCCCTGCGCTTCCAGCGCCGGCAGCAGGTCGTTCTCCGCCGCGAGGTCACGTCCGTAGAGAGCGGAGAACAGCGCGATCCCCGCCTCGTGCAGCGGCACGGGAACCCCCGCCAGCCGCCCCAGCCAGGCCAGAGGCACCAGCCCGAAGGGCACGTCCTCCAGCGTGTAGCGCGTCTGGATCGTGGCCGGCCCCAGGGTCGGCGCGTCGCGCGCGGCCAGGATGCGGGCGCTCTCCGCCACCGGCGCGTCGGGCAGGCCGTAGGTCAGGCTGTAGTGCTGGCGCATGCTGCGCACCTCGCGCCCGAAGGCGGCGGCGATGGCGAGGCGCTCCGCATCCACCGCCTCCAGCAGGCGCCCGACGGACTCCGTCATGTGCTCGCTCTGCCCCCAGGCCTCGCCCTTCTCCATGCGGGTGAAGTTGCACAGCGCGAGTGCCAGGTGGCTCTGCGGGTTGACGTTGCTCAGCGCCACGGCGAGCAGGTCGGCACGCGGGAGGAAGCGCTCGCCGAACAGCGCGTTGCAGGCGGCGAGCCCCTCCGCCGCCGCGGCGGCGGGGACCGTCGCCATGTCCACCTTGCCGCGCAGCGTGGCCACCCGCACGCGCGTCGGCGAGGTCTGCCGCGCCCGCAGCACCGTGGTGCTCAGCGCCACGATCGGCAGTTCCAGCCCGCGCGCGGCCAGCAGCCGCGAGAGGTAGAGCGCGCCGAAGGAGGCATGGGCGCTGACGATCACCACCTGCCCGGGGCGCAGATGCGGCGCCATCGCCTCCAGCACCATGCGGTAGCCATTGGCGGGCAGGGCGACCAGCGCGACATCGGCGCCGTCCAGCGCGGCGGCGCAACTGCCGGCGATGACGGGATGGAACTCTCCCGCCACCACGCCCTCGCTCACCAGCGGCGCGCCGGCCGCCAGCGCCTCCGTGCGGCGACCGGAGGGCGACCAGAGCCGCGCCTCGTGCCCGTTGGCGCAGAGGAAGGCGGCGCTGCCATAGGCGACGGCGCCGGCGCCGAGGATGCCGACGCGCATCAGCGGAAGAACCGCGCCGGGCGGAACTCGGCCAGCTCCGGCGCCTCGCGCCCCTCGATCGCCTCCTGCGCGATGGCCTGGCCGAGGAAGGGGCCGAGCGTCACGCCACTGTGCGTCACCGCCAGGTAGTAGCCGGACAGGCCCGGCACCGGCCCGACGGCGGAGTAGCTGTCGCCCGGCACCGGACGGATGCCGATGCGCACCGCCTCCACCTCGGCCGGGCCGAGGGCCGGCAGGGTCAGCTTCGCCCGGCGCAGCAGCTCCTGCGCCTGCGGGTGGGAGGGCACGGCGCCGTCGAGCGAGGTGACCAGCCGGTCCAGCTCGTTGGAGCGCAGCAGCAGCCGCCCGCCGCCATCGGGGCGCAGGTTGATCAGCGGCGTGCGCAGCCCGCGCCGCAGCCGCAGCCCCACGGCGGGGGTATAGGCGACGATGCCGTAGGTCGGCGCCAGGGGGATGCCCGCCTCCCCCGCGACCTCGTTGGACCAGCGCCCGGCGCAGTTCACCACCAGGTCGGCGCCCAGCACGCTGCCATCCGCCAGCCGCACGCCCTCGCAGCGCCCGGCCCGCACCTCCAGCCCGGCGACCTTGCCGATCCGCAGGGTGAGGTCGTGCCGCTCCATCCCCGCCCCCACCTGCGCCGCGGCGCAGAGCGGCGCATCGGCCCAGCCGTCGCCGGGGTAGTGGATGACCGGCGCGTTGCCGACCACCGCCGGGCTGATCTCCGGCTCCAGCTTCAGCAACTCGGCCTGGTCCAGCGGCTCGGCGGGATAGCCCCATTCCTGGAGGCGCTTCAGCTTGTCCGTCGGCTCGGCGCCGTCGCGCCCGCCCGCCTCCGCCTCGGCATGCTGCCATTGCAGCACGCCCGGGCGATGGTACCACCACTTCGCGCCGTCCAGCTCCTCGGCCAGCGCCGCGTGGGCGCGGCGGCCGGCCATGTTCAGCTCAAAATAGGGGCGGGAAGCGAGCTTCTCGCAGGCGTTCACCCAGGCATAGGTGACGCCGGAGGTGCCGCCGCCGATGCGGCGCTCCTCGACCAGGGTGACGGCGGCGCCGGCCTGCGCGAGGCGATAGGCAACCGAGGCGCCGACGATGCCGGCCCCCACGACGATGGCTTTCATACGAAGGACCTCTTGATCCGGACGGAAGGGAAGGGCGGGGGCGTCAGCGCCCCTTGCCGACGAGCATGCGGTCGAGCCCGTAGATGCGGTCGATCACCAGCATCAGGACGAAGGTGCCGAGGATGACGACGGTGGAGACGGAGGCGACCAGCGGATCGATGGATTCCTCGATGTAGTGGTACATCCGCACCGGCAGCGTCATCGAGGAGGGCGTGGCGATAAAGGCGGTCATCGTCACCTCGTCGAAGCTCTGGATGAAGGACACCACCCAGCCGCCCGCCACCCCCGGCAGCATCAGCGGCAGGGTGAGCCGGCGGAACAGCGTCCAGCGCGAGGCGCCGAGCGAGAGCGCCGCCCGTTCCAGCGCGGGATCGGCGCTGACCAGCGCGGCGAGGACGAGGCGCAGCCCATAGGGGAAGATCACCAGCACGTGGCTGGCGAGCACGGCCGCGAAGCTGCCCTGCACGCCTATCCCGGTGAAGAAGCGCAGGAAGGCGACGCCGAGGACGACGTGCGGGATGATCAGCGGCGAGAGGAACAGCGCGATCACGCCGTCCCGTCCCGGGAAGCGGTGCCGCGCCACGGCCAGCGCCGCGGGCACCGCCAGCAGCATGGCGCAGGTCGCGGCGAGCAGGCCGAGCAGGATGCTGAAGCCGAAGGCGTCCAGGAACTGCCGGCTGTTCAGGATCGCCGCGAACCAGCGCAGGGAGAAGCGCGTGGTCGGCAGCACCAGCAGGCTCTCCGGCGTGAAGGCCATCCAGACGATGACGAGCAGCGGCGCCAGCATGAACAGCACGAAGACGGCGTGGAAGATCAGGCTGAGCGGGCCGTTGCGGGTCATGCGGCGAACCTCGCGTAGCGGCGCTCCAGCACCCGGTTGTAGGTCAGCATGATGGCGGCGTTGACGACCAGCAGGGCGATCGCGAGGGCGGCGCCCAGCGGCCAGTTCAGCGTGCCCAGGAACTCGTCATAGGTCGCCGTCGCCACCACCTTGAGCTGCCGCCCACCGATGATCGCGGGCGTCGCGAAGGCGCTGGCGGCCATGGCGAAGACGATCAGCGAGCCGGACAGGATGCCGGGGATGATCTGCGGCAGGATGACGCGGCGGAACATGGTGAAGGGCCCGGCCCCGAGCGAGACGGCGGCGTGGGAGACGCGTGGGTCCAGCCGTTGCAGCGAGGTCCAGACGGAGATCACCATGAAGGGCAGCGCCACATGCACCAGGGCGATGACGACGCCGTGGGTGGTGTAGAGCAGCGGGATCGGCCCGCCGCCCAGCCCCAGCGCGCCCAGCGCCTGATTGATCACCCCGTTGCGGCCGAAGAGCAGCGCCCAGCCCAGCGTCCGCACCACCACGGAGATGAGCAGCGGGCTGAGGCAGACGATCAGGAAGACCGAACGCCAGGGCGAGCGCATGCGCGAGAGGATATAGGCCTCCGGCGCGCCCAGCAGGATGCAGGCGAGGGTGGTGGCCACCGCGATGCCCAGGGTGCGGCCGAAGATGGTGTGGTAGTAGGGATCGGTCAGCACGTCGGCGTAGTTCTGCCAGGTGAAGCCGCCCGTGGCGCCCGTGTTCAGGTCGAAGGCCTGGAGGCTGAGCGCCACCGTCATCACCAGCGGCGTCACCAGCAGCGCGGCGAAGAAGAGCAGCGCCGGCAGGCTGAGCAGGATGGGCGGGCCGGGCCGCCGCGCGACCTCAGCCACGGGCGGGCTCCGCCGGCAGCAGCACCGCGTCGGACCAGGACCAGCCGAGCGAGACCGCATCCCCCTCGCGGAAGGCGGGGGTGCCGCGGTGCAACTGCGCCGCCGTGACCCGCCCGGCCGGCGTCGTCACCTCGAACAGCCAGGCGCTGCCCTGGAAGACGCGCGCCGTCACCTGCCCTTGCAGCATGCCCTCGCCCACCGGGCCGATGGCGACGCGTTCCGGGCGGAGCGCGAGCAGCACGGCCTCTCCGGGCGACCAGCCGCCCAGCACACCGGGTAGCGGCGCCTCACAGCCCTCCAGCCGCAGCGCCGGGCCGTCCGGCCCCGCCACCACCTGCCCGCGCAGCTGCGAGGAGCGGCCGACGAAGCCGGCGGCGAAGGCGCTGCGCGGGGCGTCGTAGAGGCTCTGCGGATCGGCGTACTGCACGATGCGCCCCGCCTCCATCACGGCGATGCGGTCGCAGGTGGCGAGCGCCTCCGCCTGGTCGTGGGTGACCATCAGGGTGGTGGTGCCGACGCGGCGCTGGATGGCGCGCAGCTCCACCTGCATCCCCTCGCGCAGCTTGGCGTCGAGGTTGGAGAGCGGCTCGTCCAGCAGCAGCAGCTCGGGCTCGATCGCCATGGCGCGGGCCAGGGCCACGCGCTGCTGCTGCCCGCCGGAGAGCTGGCGCGGGTAGCGGTCCGCCATGGCGGAAAGCCCCACCAGATCCAGCGTGCGGCGCACCCGCGCGTCGCGCTCCGCCTTCGGCACACGCCGCATCTCCAGCCCGAAGGCGACGTTCTCCGCCACCGTCATGTGCGGGAAGAGGGCGTAGCTCTGGAAAACGATGCCCATGCCGCGGCGGTTGGCGGGCACCCCCGCGAGGTCGCGCCCGTCCAGCAGCACGCGGCCGCCGCTCGGTGCCTCGAAGCCCGCGATGATGTTCAACGTCGTCGTCTTGCCGCAGCCCGAGGGGCCGAGGAGCGCGATGAACTCGCCCGGCTCCACGGCGAGGTCGATGCCGTGCAGGGCGACAAAATGGGCGAAGCGCTTGGTCAGCGCCTCGACGGCGATCTTGGCCATGTCCTGTGTCCGTCCTGGCGGCCGGCCCGCTGCCGGGCCGGCCGCCGCGCGCTCAGCGCTCGATCTCGCGGTTCCAGCGCTGCGTCCAGGCGGCGCGCTGGCGGTTGATCGTCGGCCAGTCCAGCGTCACCAGGCTGTTCACCGCCTCTGCGCCGAAGGGGACCGCCTCGGCCTCCTTCTCGGTGAGCTGCGTCGTGCGGTTCACCGGGCCGTAGCCGCCGGAGGCGAAGATGCGCTGCATCTCCGGCGAGAGCATGTGGCGGATGAAGGCCTGCGCCGCCGGCGAGACGGTGCTCTTCGCCACGGGGCAGATCGTCGTCATCAGCGCGACCGGCCCTTCCTTCGGCGTGGCGGCGGCGATCGGCAGGCCCATGGCGCGCAGCGCGGTGACGCGGGAGCGGGAGAGGACGGAGAGCGAGATCTCGCCGCTCTGCAGCAGCTCCTCGATCTTCGGGGCGGAGGGCGCGAAGGTCACGACGTTGGGCCGGATCTCGCTGCGGAAGGCGGCGAAGCCCGGATCGATGTTGGCCTCGCCGCCGCCCTTGGCGCGGGCGACCATGATCAGCCCGTGCAGACCCGTGGTGCTGGCCGCGCCGAGCAGGGCGAGCTGGCCGCGGAAGGCGGGGTTGCCGAGATCGGCCCAGGAGGCGGGCGGGGCCCAGCCCTTCTCGGCGAAGACGCGCTCGTTGTAGACGGGCACGGTGGCGCCGACGCCGAAGGCCACCGCCTTCTCGTCCAGCCGCGCCAGCGGGTAGAGGTCGTTCAGCACGGGCGACGCCTCGATCGGCGCGCAGAAGCCGAACTGCACCGCCTGGTACATCGGCCCGTCATCGACGATGGCGATGTCCAGCTCCTGCTGCCCGCGCTGCGCCTGAAGCTTGGCCAGCGTCGCGGTGGACTGGCCGGCGACGTATTCCACGCGGAGGTTGTTGGCCTGCTCGAAGGGCGGGATGATCCGCTCGCGCATCATGCGCTCGAAGGAACCGCCGTAGCCCGCCACGTAGAGCGTCTGCTGCGCCTGGGCCGGCTTCCCCAGGAGGAGGGCGGCACCCAAAGCCAGGCCGAGGATGGGAAGAAGCGTCGGTCGGTCCATCTGCATCGTGCAGCCCCTTGAACTTGCCTTGCCGGCCTGTCGGCGTCCCGGATCGTCTTGCTCTTGCGGGCAGTCTCGGCGCGGCAGGCGATCTGTCAATTCGCTGATTCTGGATGTGCTCATCCGGATCTGATATGGCGCAGGGGAATGGAGGGCGAATGGCCGTCACCCACCGGCATCTGGAAGCGTTCCACGCCGTGATACAGTCCGGGGGCTTCACGCGAGCGGCGAAGCTGCTGCGCACCTCGCAGCCCTCGATCAGCCGGCTGATCGCCGAGTTGCAGGACAGCCTGGCCTTCCCACTCTTCTCGCGCGTGCAGGGGCGGACCGTGCCGACGGCCGAGGCGCTGGTCTTCCACCAGGAGGTGGAGCGCTCCTTCACCGGCGTGGACAAGATCCTCCAGCATGCGGAGCGCATCCGCACGCACCGCGTCGGCCATCTGAACATCCTCAGCATGCCCGCCCTGGCGCAGGCCTTCCTCCCGCGCGTGCTGGCGGGCTTCCTGCGGGACCATCCCGGCGTGTCGGCGTCGTTGCAGGTGCAACGGTCGGACGCCATCCCGGGCTGGATGACGACGCAGCAGTTCGACATCGGCTTCGCCATGCTGGCCGCCGAGCGGCCCGGGCTGGAAACGGAGCTGTTCGATCCCTCGCCCAGTGTCTGCATCATGCCGCCGGATCATCCGCTGGCAGCGCGCAGGACCGTGGAGGTGCAGGACCTCGCCGGGCTCCAGCTCGTCGGGAGCGGGCCGAACAGCGTGGTGCAGCGCGCCCTCGGCCTGCTCCTCGCGGAGCAGGGCGTGCAGCCGGACATCACCGTGGAGACGCCGATCACCGCGATCGCCTGCGAGCTGGTGGCGAGCGGGGCCGGGGTGACCATCGTCGATCCCTTCACGGCGCAGAGCTACCGCGACCGGGGGCTCGTCGTGCGGCCCTTCATGCCGCAGATCGCCTTCACCATCTCCGCCCTGTATCCGGAGGGCCGGCCGCGCCCCGCCCTGGTCGGGCGCTTCCTGGCCGCCATGCGGCAGGCACGCGACGGGCTGTATCGCGACCTCGCGGCTCGCCCCCCGCCTCCCGGAGCGGCGTCATCGCGGCGGCGGACGTGAGGCTGCGTCCGTCGTGACCCGATCGCCCGCCATCGTGCCGGTCCCGCGGTGGGATGCGGGCCATGTCGGATCGTGCCGGGCGCCGGTGTCCTCCCGCGCGATGCCGTCCCGCGCGATACCGGAGCCGGGACGGGGCCTGACCCCGGCGTGCCACCGGCAACCGGACCGGATCAGCCTCGGGGGCCCGGTCGGGGTTCCGCGCATATGGCTGCCGGGGACCCGCCGGTGCTAAAGCCGATCCGTCTCCGCGCCAATCGGGTGGCGCGGAAGGACATCGGTCAATCCCATATGTCAGGACAAACTCCGATTGACGGCGCAATCCAGCCCTGAGCGCATGCTGCGCGTCCTGGACCAGATCGAGGCGGCGCCCGAGGGGCTGCTGAGCTTCGAGGCGCTACACGAGGCCCTCGGCTACACCCGCTCCACCCTGTACCGCCACCTCAAGACCCTGACGGATGCCGGGCTGGTCGCCTCCCTGCCCGATCGCGGCTTCACCCTGGGGCCGCGGATCATGGAGCTGGACCGCAGCATGCGGGACCGGGACCCGCTGATCGCGGCGGCGCGGCCGGTGATGGCGGAGCTGGCGGGCTCCATCGGCGGGATCGCGCTGCTCTGCCGCCGCTACCGGGACCGGGTCCTGTGCATCCATCAGGAACAGGGGGATGCCCGCTTCCGCAGCCGCTATTCCCGCGGCCTGGGGAGGCCGATGTTCCGGGGTGCCGCCTCCCGCATCATCCTGGCGCACCTCCCCCCGCCCGCCCTGGCGCGGCTCCATGCGGAGCATGCGGCGGAGTTCGAGGCGGGGAGGCTCGGCGCCACCCTGGCGGAGGTGCGGGAGACGCTGCGCCGGATGCGGGCGCAGGGCTGGGACTGCAGCCATGGCCAGGTGACGCCGGGCGTCACCGGCATCGCCGCCCCCATCCTGGAGCGCGGCGACCAGGTCCTGGGCAGCCTTAGCATCACCCTGGGCAAGCCGGACCTGGCGCCGGAGGAGGCCGCGCGGATCGCGGAGCGCGTCGTCTTCGCGGCGGGGGTCATCAACCGCTCCTTGCTTTAATCCTGAATATTGGGACTTGACCCCGTTCAAGGATGGAGCTTTGTTCCCCGAAAGCGAAGGGAACGCCATGCCGGACAGCGAGGTCCTCATCATCGGCGGCGGCCCGGTCGGCCTGACCCTGGCCGTGGACCTCGGGCGCCGCGGCATCCGCTGCACCCTGGTCGAGCAGAAGCCGCATCCCGAGTTCCTGCCCAAGATGGAGCGGTGCAACGCCCGCACCATGGAGCTGTACCGGCGCATCGGCCTGTCGGAGCGCATCCGCGCCGCCGGGCTGCGCGCCGACGTGCCGATGGATGTCTTCGTCATCCTCTCCATGGTGGAGCCGCCGCTGCTGCGCCTGCCCTACCCCTCGGTGGAGGAGGCGCGCGCCACCCTGGCCGCCACGCATGACGGCACCCAGCCGGCCGAGCCCTACCAGCTCATCTCCCAGTACACGCTGGAGCCGCTGCTGAAGTCCGTGGCGGAGGGGCTGCCCGGCGTCACCCTGCTCTATGGCCACCAGTTCCTGGAATTCGCCCAGGATGCCGAAGGCGTCTCGGCCATGCTGCGCGCGCCCGACGGCGACACCCGCACCCTGCGCGCGGACTACCTCGTCGGCTGCGACGGCGGCGCGAGCCAGGTCCGCCGCCAGCTCGGCATCCGCCTGCGCGGCGAGGGCAACCTGCTGCAGCTCCGCCAGGCGCTGTACCGCTGCGACGAGCTGTTCGACCGCCTGCCGCTCGGTGACGGCCCCGGGCGCGGCCGGCACTACCACGTGGCCGACGACCGGGCGAGCTTCCTGATCATGCAGGATTCCACCCGCCACTGGACGCTGCACGCCGTCGTCGAGAGCGACGCGGCGATGCAGGCGCAGTTCGAGAGCGTCGTCGGCACGCCCGTCCGCTACGAGATGCTCTATTGCGGCGAATGGCGGCAGAACCTGCTGCTGGCCGACCGCTACGGCGAGGGACGCGTCTTCCTGGCCGGGGATTCCGCGCATCTGGTGATCCCGACCGGGGGGCTGGGCATGAACACGGGCGTGGGCGACGCCTTCGACCTGTCCTGGAAGCTGGCGGCGACGCTGCGCGGCTGGGGCGGGCCGAACCTGCTCCGCTCGTACGAGGTCGAGCGGCGCCAGGTGGGCGAGCGCAATGTCGGCGCCTCGCGCTATGCCTCGCTCGGCCGGCGCAAGTGGCGCTCGCAGTGGCGGCCGGAAATCCGCGACGAGACCCCTGCGGGACAGGCCGCGCGCGACAACCTCGCCCATGTCGCGGAGGTGGAGCAGCGCAAGACCAACGAGATGATCGGGGCGGAGCTGGGCTACCGCTACGTCGACAGCCCGATCATCGACAACGTCCCGGGCGGGCCGGAGCACCTGTTCCGCGAGTACCACCCGACCACCTGGCCAGGCGCGCGGCTGCCGCATGTCTGGATGCGCGACGGCTCGGCCATCCAGGACCACATCCCCGACAGCGGCTACGCCCTGCTGCGCCTGGGCGGCACCCGGGCGGAGACCGACGCGCTGGAGGCCGCCTTCCGCGCCCGCGGCGCGCCGCTGGCGGTGCTGGACATCGCCGAGGAGGCGGCGCGCGCGGTCTATGGCCACGACCTGTTGCTGCTGCGCCCCGACCTGCACGTCGTCTGGCGCGGCAACGCGCCGCCCGCCGATGCCGCCGCCCTGGCCGATACCGCCACGGGCCATGGAGGGAGGCCCTGATGTCGCAACGCGATGAACTTGCCCGGGATCTTGTCGCCGCCAGCCGGATCCTGGCGAACGAGGGCGTCTGCGACGCCTTCGGCCATGTCAGCGCCCGGCATCCGGACGACCCCGCCCGCTACCTGCTGGCGCGCGCCCGCTCGCCCGAGCTGGTGGAGTTCGAGGATATCGAGGAGTACGCGCTGGACGGCACGCCGCTGTCGCCCGGCGCGCGCAAGCCCTTCCTGGAGCGCTCCATCCACGGCGCCCTCTACGAGGCGCGGCCGGACGTCATGTCCGTGGTGCACAGCCACAGCCGCACCGTCGTCGCCTACAGCGTCGTGCAGGAGAGGCTGCGGCCCGTCATGCACAGCTGCGCCACCATCGGCGCGGAGGTGCCGGTCTGGGATTCGCGCCGGCGCTTCGGCGACACCACCCTGCTGGTCTGCGACATGCCCATGGGCCGCGACCTCGCCGCCGGGCTGGGCGACGGCAACGCCGTGCTGATGCGCGGCCATGGCTCCACCACCATCGGCCGCTCGGTGCGCGAGGCGGTCTATACCGCCGTCTACCTGGAGGTGAACGCCTCGCTCCAGGAGCGCGCGGGCCGCCTGGGCGAGGTGACCTTCCTCTCCCCCGGCGAGGTGGAGAAGATCAACGCCCGCCTGCTGCACGGCCTGCCCGGCGAGGGCTTCGGGCGTGCCTGGGACTACTGGTGCCGTCGCGCCGGGGTGCCGGACCGCGCCGCGCCCTGACACGCCGCCCCGACACGCCCCCTGGCACGCCACCGGGACCGCTGCCATGGGGGCGGCGGCATCCGTGACGGAACCCAGCGATCCGCATGGCCTGCCGGGGCCGGGTCGCGCATCCTGCCCGCCCACAACAGCCGAGGAACGCCGTGCGCTACGTCGACGCCTTCTGCCACTTCTTCCCCAAGCCGCTCTGGGACCGCATGCAGACCCTCGAAGGGTCGGCGCGCAACATCGGCTCCCGCATGCGCGGCATCCCCGCGATCTACGACCTGGAGGAGCGGTTCCGGGTCATGGACCAGTTCCGCCACCACGACTACACCCAGGTCATCTCGCTCGGCATGCCGCCGCTGGAGCAGCTGGGCGAGCCGGCGGTCTCCGTGGAGCTGGCGCGCCTGGCCAATGACGGGCTGGCGGAGCTGGTGCGCAGGCACCCCGACCGCTTCGCGGGCTTCGTCGGCTCGCTGCCCATGAACGACCCGGACGCCGCGGTGCGGGAGGCGGAGCGCGCCTTCCGCGACCTGGGCATGAACGGGTTGCAGATCCACAGCAACATCAACGGCGTGCCGCTGGACGACGAACGCTTCCTGCCAATCTTCGAGGTCGCGGCGAAGTACGACCGGCCGATCGCGCTGCACCCGTCGCGCGGCAACGAGCTGCCCGACTACATCACCGAGAGCAAGTCGAAGTACGAGATCTGGTGGACCTTCGGCTGGCCCTACGAGACCAGCGCCGCCATGGCCCGGCTGGTCTTCGGCGGGGTGATGGACAAGCTGCCGAACCTCAAGCTCCTGGCGCACCACCTGGGCGCGATGGTGCCGTACTTCGAGGGCCGCGTCGGCCCGGGCTGGGACCAGCTCGGCAAGCGCACCACGGACGAGGATCTGAGCCACGTCCTCGCCGGGCTGAAGCGGCGGCCGCTGGAGTACTTCAAGGACTTCTGGGCGGACAGCGCCGTCTTCGGCTCGCGCGCCGCCACCGTCTGCGGACTGGAGTTCTACGGCGCGGACAAGGTGCTCTTCGCCTCCGACTGCCCCTTCGATCCGGAGCGCGGCCCCGGCTACATCCGCGAGACGATCAAGGTGCTGGAGAGCATCGAGATGTCCGACGCGGACCGGCAGAAGATCAACTACCGCAACGCCGAGGCCTTCTTCGGCCTGACGCCGCGCTGACCGCGGGGCCGGGCGCGGCGGCGGGACCGCCTGCCCGGCCGTGCGGCCGACTTCCCCGGCCTCCCGACAGGGGGAGGCCGGCACCAAGCAAGCAAGAACGAGGATCGTCCGAAGCATGCTGACCCGACGCCGCGCCGCCGCCGTCGCCTCCCTGGGCCTGGCCGCCTTCGCCCCCCTGACCCTGCGCGCGCAGCCGGCGCGCCAGCCGGACGGGCCGGTGGCCCTGATCGTCGGCTCGACCCCCGGCACCGGCAACGACATCCTGGCTCGGCTGATGTCGCCCTTCCTCCAGGCGCGGCTGGGTCAGCCCGTGGTGGTGGACAACCGCACCGGGGCCAGCGGCATGATCGCCGCCCAGGCGGTGAACCGCGCGGCGCCGGACGGGCGCACCCTGCTGGTCCTCGGCGATCCCTTCGTCACCAGCCCGGGGCTGACGCCGAACCTGCCCTACGATCCCGTGGCCGGCTTCAGCTTCATCGTGCGCCTGGCCAGCGGGCTGGTCGTGCTCGCGGTGAAGCCGGACTCCCCGGCGCGCGACCTGCGCGGCTTCGTGGAGCTGGCCCGGGCGCAGCCGGGCGCGCTGAGCTACGCCTCGCCGGGCAGCGGCACGCCGCACCACATGATCATGGAGCTGTTCAAGCTCACCAACCGGCTGGACCTGCTGCACGTCCCCTATCGCGGCTCCGCCCAGGCCGTGCAGGACCTGATCGGGCGGCGGGTGGATGCGATGATGCTGCCGATCCACGTCGCCCTGCCGCTGGCGAAGGACGGGCAGATCCGCATCCTCGCGGTCGGCAGCGAGCGGCGCGCCGAGGAGGCGCCGGAGGTGCCGACCTTCGCCGAGGCGGGCTTCCCCATGCAGAACGTGACGCTGTGGTACGGGCTCTTCGGCCCGCCCGGCATGCCGCCCGAGCTGATCGCGCGGCTGAACGCGGAGGTCAACGCCTGGCTGGCATTGCCGGAAACGCGGGAACGGCTGCGCTCGCAGGGCATGACGCCCGATGGCGGCACGCCGGAGGCGTTCCGGGCACAGATCGTGTCCGACATCGCGCTGTGGGGCCGCGTGATCCGCGAGGGGAACATCAAGGCGGACTGACGATCCGCCCGCGACAGGAGGGAGGAGGTTCCGAGCATGCTGCGACGCAGACAGGCCCTGGGTGCGGTCGCCGGCCTTGGCGGCCTCGCGCTGGTTGGGGCGCAGGCCCAGGTGGCGCAGGCCCAGGGGATTCAGCCCGACGGGCCGGTTACCTTCGTCGTCCCCTTCACCCCGGGGACGACGCAGGACCTGCTCGCGCGGCTGCTGGCGCCCTTCCTCCAGGCACGTCTGGGCCAGCCCGTGGTGGTGGACAACCGCGCCGGCGCCAGCGGCGTGATCGGCTCGGGCGCCGTGGCGCGGGCGGCGCCAGACGGGCGCATGCTGATGATCCAGGGCGTGCCCTTCGTGATGAGCCCGCCGCTGATGAAGTCGCTGCCCTACGACCCCGGCAGCAGCTTCACGCCGATCCTGCGCCTGGCCGAGGGCCACGTCCTGCTGGTGGTGCAGCCGGACGTGCCCGCCCGCAGCGTGGCGGAGCTGGTCGCGCTGGCCCGGGCGCGGCCGGGGGCGCTGGACTATGCCTCGCCCGGGAACGGCACGGCGCAGCACATGACGATGGAGCTGTTCAAGCTGCGGGCCGGGGTCGACCTGACCCACATCCCCTATCGCGGCACCGCCCCGGCGGTGCAGGACCTGATCGGCCGGCGCGTGGCGGCGATGATGCTGCCCGTCCCGGTGGCGCTGCCGCTGATGCGCGAGGGACAGGTGCGGGCGCTGGCGATCGGCGCCGACCGCCGCTCGACCGAGGCGCCCGAGGTCCCGACCCTGGACGAGGCGGGCGTGCCGGATGCGAGCGTGACCCTGTGGTACGGGCTGTTCGGACCGCCCGCCATGACCCCGGAGCTGACCGCCCGCTTCGCCGCCGCCGCCAATGCTTGGCTCCGGGAGCCCGCGACCCAGGAGATGCTTCGGGCGCAGGCACTCTTTCCGGTCGGCGGCGAGGCTGAGACCTTCCGCCGCTTCGTCGGGACGGAACTGCAACGCTGGGCCACCGTGGTGCGGGATGCGGGGATCTCGCCGGACTGATCCGGACGGCAGGACGACCTGACCCGTTGTGCTGTGGTGTTCCGGCGTGGGACCGGGAGGGGACGCCGTCCCCTCCCAGACCCTCCCCTGCCGGGGCCACAAGCGGGCCCCGGCCCCCGCTGGGAGTTTGGTGCTTCCGGTGGGTGTCAGCCTGCGGGCTGAACCCTGACGGAGCTCGGACAGGCGGGACTCTGGAAAAGCGTCAAAGGCGTCAGCGAGTGCTGCGGCCGTACCCGCCGAGGAGCATGGCTCCTCGGCGCTGTGACCCCGTCACAGACAGCCGCGCGGCAGCGCTGATCGGGTCCAGGGCCCGCAGGGTCCTGGCGGAGTGGGGGTACGGGGGCGAGGTGGAGCCTTGCCCCCGGGCCACGGGCACCAGTCCGCCAGACGTCAACGCATCATGTCGCGCGTATGCGGCGGGAAGGCGCCCGGCATCGGCCCGTGCGGCGCGTCTGCTGCACGGTGGTCCGGCCCGGCGCCAGGGGCGCAACGCAACGACGAGCAGGCCACGAAGCGCGTTGCCGTGGTGCTGCTGGCCCGGACGGGGCGGGTGCCCCCGGACCGTCCGGCCGACGCCCGCGTCGCCCGCAACCCGCCCCCGAGGCCATCCCCGCTGGCATAAAGCCTGCCGACGCCCCATTCTGGGTTATACGATGTCCCTGACCCGACGGGCGGCCCTGGCGGCCGCCGCCAGCCTTCCTCTCCTCCCGCCCGCGGCCCGTGCCCAGCTCCCGGCGGGCCTGCCGGCGGGCGAGCGCCGGCTCTTCGATGCCGGGCTCTGGCGCCTGCCCAACGGGCTGCGTGTCGTCCATGTGGAGAACCACCGCGCCCCCGTGGTGGCGCACTACCTCTATTACGCCGCCGGCTCCGGCGAGGACCCGTCTGGGAAGTCCGGCACCGCGCACTTCCTGGAGCACATGATGTTCAAGGGCAGCCGGCGCGTGGCCTCCGGCGAGTTCAACCTGCGCGTGGCGCGGGAGGGTGGGCAGGACAACGCCTACACCTCCCGCGACGTGACCGCCTATCACCAGACGGTCGAGGCCTCCCGCCTGCCGCTGATGGCGATGATGGAGGCGGACCGGCTGGAGGGCGCGCTGCTGCCCGAGGCGGAGGTCGAGCCCGAGCGCAGCGTCATCCTGGAGGAGCGCCGCCAGCGCACCGACGCCAATCCCCGCGCCCGCTTCCGCGAGGCCTACGACGCCGCCATGTGGGGCGCCCAGCACTGGCGTGGCCGCCCCATCATCGGCTGGCAGGACGAAATCCGCGCCATCTCCCGCCAGGATCTCTTCGACTTCCACAGCCGCTGGTACGCCCCGGGCAATGCCGTGCTGGTGGTCTGCGGTGCCGTCGGCGAGGCCGAGCTGCGCCGGGTGGTCGAGGCGGAGTACGGCGGCATACCGGCCCGCGAGGCCGCCACCCGCCACCGTGCCCCGCCGCCCGAGGCCCCGCTGGAGGCCCGCCTGGTCCGCAACGACCCCCAGGTGCAGGAGGCGCAGTATCTGCGGAGCTGGATCGCCCCGACCCTGACCTGGGGCGCGAGCGAGCATGCCGATCCGCTGGAGGTGCTGCTGCACCTCCTCGGCGGCGGCCCGGGCTCCCGCCTGCACAAGGCGCTGGTGGAGACCGGCCTCGCCGTGCAGGCCGGCGGCTATTACGATTCCGACGATCTCGGCGTCGGCAACGTCGTGCTCTACGGCACGCCCCGCCGCGACGTGGCGCCGGCGAAGCTGGAGGCGGCGATGGAGGCGGAGGTCGCCCGCCTCCTCGATGGCGGCGTGACCGAGGCGGAGGTGGCGCGCTCCCGCCGCCAGGTGACCGCCGGCGCGCTGCTGGCGCTGGACGGGCTGGGTACCGCGCCCAGGTTGTTCGGCCATGCGCTGTCCATCGGCCTCGGCCCCGAGGTGGTGGAGTACTGGCCCGCCCGCATCCGCGCCGTGACGCGGGAGCAGGTGGAGGCGGCGGCGCGGACGGTCTTCACCCACCCATCCACCACCGGATGGCTGCTGCCCGAGGGAGTCAGCGCGTCGTGACCGCCGCCTCCTTCTCCGTCCCGATCCGCGAGGTCGCCGGCCATGGCGTGACCGCCTGGCTGGCCGAGGATCACTCCGTGCCCGTCGTCTCCCTCTCCTGGGGCTGGGACGGCGGCGCTGCCCTCGACCCCGAGGGGCAGGAGGGCGCCGCGGCCATGGCCGCCGCCCTGCTGACCGAGGGCGCGGGCGACCTGGATGCGGCCGCCTTCCAGGACGCGCTGCGCGATGCCGCCATCGGGTTGAACTTCGGCGCCGACCGCGACGGCTTCGAGGGCGGCTTCCGGGCGCTCACCGATGCGCTGCCGGAGGCGGTGCGCCTGGCCCGCCTGGCCATGACGGCCCCACGCTTCGACGAGGACGCCGTGGCCCGCACCCGGGCCCGCGCCATCGCCAGCGCCCGGCAGTCCCTGGAAGGCCCGCGCGGCCAGGCCAGCCGCGCCTTCTGGGCGAAGGCCTTCCCGGAAAGCTCCTATGGCCGCCCGCCCAACGGCACGGCCGAAAGCCTCGCCGCGCTGCCGGTGGAGGCGATGCGCGCCGCCGCCGCCCGCCACCTGCGCCGCGGCGGGCTGCTGGTCGCCGCTGCCGGGGCGATCAACGAGGCCGACCTCGCCACCCTGCTCGGCACGCTGTTCGGCGAGCTGCCGGAGGCGCCGCCGCCGCCGCTGCCCGCCCTGCCGCCCTTCGCCCTGCAGGGTGTGCAGGTGGTGGAGGTGGATGCGCCGCAGTCCCAGATGCTCTTCGGCCAGCCCGGCATCCCCGTGCGCGACCCGGACTGGGAGGCGGCCCAGGTGATGCTGCGCGTCCTGGGCGGGGGCGGCTTCTCCTCCCGCCTGATGCAGTCGGTGCGGGTGGAGCGCGGCCTGTCCTACGGCATCTATGCGGGCTTCGAATCGATCGCCGGGCAGGGGCTGCTGGTCGGATCGGTCGCGACGGAGAATGCCCGCGTCGCGGAGACGCTGTCGGTCCTGCGCCAGGAATGGGCCCGCATGGCCGAGACCGGGCCCACGCAGCAGGAGCTGGAGGATGCGGTCGCCTACCTGACCGGCAGCTTGCCGCTCCAGTTCACCGACAGCCGCCGCACCGCCTCGATCCTGCTCGGCCTGCGCCGCAACGGACGACCACTGGACTGGCTGGCCCGACGCAGCGAGCGCCTCTCCGCCCTGACCCGCGAGGCGGTGGCGAAGGCGTCCGCCCGGGTGCTGAAGCCGGATGCCCTGGGCGTGGTCGCAGCCGGGCGGCCGGTGGGGATCTGATCCCGGCGGCGGGATGACCTGACCGATCGTGCTGCCGTGTTCCGGCGGCAGACCGGGAGGGGACGCCGTCCCCTCCCAAACCCTCCCCTGCCGGGGCCACAAGCGGGCCCCGGACCCCGCTGGGCGTTTGGCGCTGTGCGGTTGCCGTCAGCCTGCGGGCTGAACCCTGGCGGAACACGGACAGGCGGGACTCCGAAAAAGCTTCAGAAGGTGTCCGCGAGTGCGGTGGCCGTACCCGCCGAGGAGCATGGCTCCTCGGCGCTGTGACCCCGTGTCAGGCTGTCCCGCGGCAGCGCCCACTGGGTCCAGGGCCCGCAGGGTCTTGGCGGAGTGGGGGTACGGGGGCGAGGCAGAGCCTTGCCCCCGGGGCATGGGCGCCAGTCCGGCAGACGTCAGCGCATCACGCCGCGCGGATCAGTCCAGGACCAGCACGTAGCGATGCCGTGCCGTGTTCAGCCAGGACAGGCGGTGTTCGACCACGCGGCCGGCGGCGTCCCAGGTGTGGCGCTCCGCCACCAGCACCGGCGCGCCTTCTTCCAGACCCAACTCTGCCGCGACCGCGGCGGTGGCGGCGCGGGCGCTGAGCGCCTCCTCTGTCCGCACCACCGTGACGCCGTGGCGCTTCTGGTAGTGGACGTAGAGCTCGTCCGGCATCTCCCGCTCCATCGGGACCGAGAAGTCCTCGAACAGGGTGGCCGGAAGGACGTTCTCCTCCAGCATGAAGGGGCGGCCGCCTTGCAAGCGCAGTCGGCGTAGCCGGTGGACGGGCGCACCTTCCGCCAGATGGAGCGCCTTCGCCTCGGCGGTGTCGGCCTCACCCGTCTCCAGCGACAGGGCGCGGGAGATGGGGGGCGGCAGCCCGGGCTCCAGGGCCCGGACCGGGAAGAAGTGGTGCCGGGCGCGCTCGCTGGTCTGACGGGCGACGAAGGTGCCCTTGCCCTGGCGCCGCTCGATCAGGTGGCGCCGCTCCAGCGCGTCCAGGGCCTTGCGCACCGTGCCGTGGCTGACGCCCAGCTCGGCGGCCAGTTCGGGCTCGGCGGGCAAGGCATGGCCGGGCGGCCACTCGCCTTCCGCGATCCGGTTGGTCAGGATGGTCTCGACCTGGGCATAGAGCGGGCGCGAATCGGGCCGGAGGCCAGTCGGCGCGGCGGCTTGGAATGAGCGGTCGCTCACGGAGTCTCCCGGTATTGTCGCAGGACGCCGATGCCGCAGGGACCGGACGGAGGATCCGGTCCCGCGACGAGGCATGTCCCCTATATACACTTAGGAAGCGATCCGGCGTCCCTGTCCTGGCCTCAGTGAATGGGTGCCATGCAATTTCACGTTTACGATATTCTTGTATAAGTTACCGGACCCCGCTAGAAACCTCGTCATCGGTGACCGGAAGACGGGCCGGGTTTAGGGTGGAAACAGAGGGGACGACGTCGCGCCCGTTGTGGTGCGCGATGCGGCTGGCATCCTCGGTCGGGGCTGTCGGCTCGAACGCCCGGGAATGGACCGGTGCGACGTCGTTAACCCCGGTACGCCCGCCCCTCGCACATCGTGCCTTCCACAGCTTCTGTCCCAGGCGGCACCTTCACGCCGCCGGGTCCGCGCTGGCATCATCCAGGCCTTCGCGCCCGCGCAACCGATATCCAGAAGCCAACATGCCGCACCTGTCCCTCCTTCCCCTGCTGCTGGCGGCCGCGCTGTCGGGGGCGCCCGGCGGCGCGACCCGGCAGGTGGCGGAGACGCCGGCCACGCCCGCCGATGGCCGGGAGGCCGCCCCGCCCGCACCGCCGCCGGGAACGGATTGCGGCTGCGGGCCCCCGTCGCGGATGGGCGGGCCGCGATAGAACCGCCCGCCGAAGGGCGGCACCGTCCGGAAGCGCGAAGCGCCCCCGGCCCGGTCAACGGAGTCGGTTCACCAAGGGCTCGCCGCGGCGCAGGCGGTTGACGTTGTCCGCCATGGCCCGCTGCCGGCGGCGGATGGTGCCGTCGGTCCAGCCGGACATGTGCGGCGTCATCACCAGGTTCGGCAGGGTGTGGAAGGGCAGGGCCGCAGGCAGCGGCGCGGGTTCGGGCGCGCTTGGGTAGCGGTACCAGGTGTCGATCGCGGCCTGGACCCGGCCGGCGGCGAGCGCGTCGTACAGCGCCTGCTCGTCGATCACCGGCCCGCGCGCCACGTTGACCACCAGCGCCCCATGGGGCAGCGCCGCCAGGGCCGCCTCGCCGACCAGCCCGCGGGTCTCCGACGACAGCGGCACGGTGACCACCAGCGCCTCCACGTCCCGGCAGAAGCCCGGCAGGTCGTCGAGGCCCTGGGCCCGGTCCACCTCGGCCCCCGCGGGAAGCGGACTGCGGTTGGCGACGTGCACCCGCATGTCGAAGGCCCTCGCGCGGCGCGCCACCGCCCTGGCGATATGGCCGAAGCCCAGCAGGCCGAGGGTGCGTCCCGCCAGCTCGCCATGCGCCCGTGCCGGGTCCCCTGCCCAATAGGCCCACTCGCCCCGGCGCAGGCGACGGTCGGCCTCCGCCATCGGAATCTGCCATTGCAGCAGCGCGGCCATCACGTACTCGGCGATGGCGGCCTCATGCCCGAAGCAGTTGCAGACTGCGGCCTGGGGCGGCAGGGCGTCGAAGCGCACCGCATCGGTGCCGGCGCCGGGCACCTGGAACAGGCGCAGCCGTCCGGGGGAGGGCAGGTCGGTGTCGAAGCGGACGCCGATCACCGCCTCTGCCGCCGCATAGGCGTCACGCTCGCCGGGCGCGTCCAGCGCGTCGGAGAGGGTCTCCACCTCCGCCCCCGGATCGAGCAGAGCCGCGAAGCCCGGGGCGAAGGAGGCGGCGTTGGCGCCGTGGAAGACGATGCGCATCAGCGGAGTTCCGGCGTGACGAGGTCGATGCTGCAATCCAGCAGCGTGGGGTCCACCTCGCGCTCCATCACGCCCAGCATGTGCTCGGCGAAGCCGATGAGGCGGTCGGAGGCGGCGACGGCGGCCTCGGCCTGGCGTGCGGCCACCGCCTCCAGGATCTCCAGATGCGGGACGAGGGTGCCGGCGAGGCCCTGATCCGGCGCGACGGCGGTGTGGTAGATCCAGCCGACCCGGCGGAAGATGGTGTGAAGTGGCCGCAGCGTGTGCTCCAGGAAGGGCTCCGCCGTGGCGGCCAGCAGCAGCCGGTCGATGCGCCGGTCGATCTGGTTGAAGGCGTCGACGGTCAGCCGCGCCTGCTGGTCGCGCAACAGGCGGATGAGGTGCAGGAGCTGGTTGCGCTGGGTCGGGCCGGACCGCTCGGCCGCGAGGCGGATCACGAAGCGCTCCATGTCCCGCCGCAGCAGCAGCAGCGTGCGTTCGCGCGCGAGATCGACGGGCGCGATCCGCAGCCCGTGGCGCGGGCGGATGATGATGAGCGTGTCGGCGGCCAGCCGGCTCACCGCCTGGTGCGTCGGCGTGCGGCCGAAGCCGGTGAGCGCCTGGAGATCCTGGATGGAGAGCGCCTGGCCGGGCCGCAGGGCGCAGGTGACGACCAGTTCCTCCAGCCGTTCGTAGGCCTGGTTGGCCAGGTTGTCGCGGTTGCGCCGGGGCTGCGGCTCCTCTGCCGTCACCAGCCGCGGCTTGCGTCCGGGCTTACCGGGCATGGGCGTCCTCCTCCTGGCCGGGCAGAGTATGGCCATGCAGCCCCGCACGGGGGGCGGTGTAAAGCATATTGTGATATTTCACGACTTTCCCCTGCTTCCCCGGGGGGACCTACCTGTCGTGCTGTGGTGTTCGGGCGTGGGACCGGAGGGGAGGCCGGCCTGCGGCATCGACGCCGTGCGTCGATCCCCGTCCCAGACCCTCCCCTGCCGGGGCCACAAGCGGGCCCCGGTCCCCGCTGGGAGTTTGGTGCTTCCGGTAGATGTCCGCCCGCGGGCTGAACCCTGACGGAACACGGACAGGCGGGACGCCATAAGAACTTCGTAGGCGTCAGTGAGGGCAGAGGACGTACCCGCCGAGGAGCATGGCTCCTCGGCGCCTCGACCCCGTTACCACCACCGCGCGGCAGCGCTGATCGGGTCCAGGGCCCGCAGGGTCCTGGCGGAGTGGGGGTACGGGGGCGAGGCAGCGCCTTGCCCCCGGGCCACGGGCGCCAGCCACGCCGGCACGGATCAAGGCGCATCCCGCCGTGCGTATCAGCGCTCCATCCGCTCGCGCAGGGCGGGGGCGACGAGGGCCGTGGCCGCGCGGCCGACCATGTCCTTGTGCAGGGCCGGGAGGTCGATCACCTCCACCGCCTCCGCGTAGGGTTCCCACAGGGCGGGCGAGAGGGCGCGGCCCGCGTGGTCCAGCGCGGCGCGGAAATGCGTGATGGTGCCGTCGTAGCGGCGGTGCCGGTGGCCGCGGACGAGGCGGTTGTTGCCCTCCACCACGCGGATCACCCCGTCCAGCGCCGCCTCCGGCAACCGGCCCAGCGGCGTGCCGCCGCGGCGGAGGAAGTCCATCACCGCGTCGCGCCGCATCGGCAGGTCCGGGTGCGCGGCCGGGTCGTGCCCGGCGATGGCCAGCAGGGCGCGGTAGACCGCGGCGGCGTCGGGCTCCGGCTCGGCGCGCCAGGCATCGGCCGGGTAGGCATCCAGCAGCGCCAGCACCCCGACCGCATGGCCCCGCTCGCGCAGGAGCACGGCCATGGCCTGGGCGATGATGCCGCCGACCGACCAGCCCGCGAGGTGGAAGGGCCCGGACAGGCCGGCGGCCAGCAGGCGGTCCACGTAGTCGGCGGCCAGCGCCTCCAGGCTGGCGGGGGGCGGCACCTCGGCGGCGAGCGAGGGCGCCTGCAGGCCCAGCGTGGCGATCTCCGGCGCCAGCGCGCGGGCGAGCGGGCCATAGCTCCAGGCGATGCCGCCCGCCGGATGCACGACGATCAGCGGCGGCCGACCCGCCTCGCCGCGGCCGAGGCGGATGAGCGGGCCGAGGCCGTCGTCGCCGGGCGGCAGGTTGGCGGAGTCGAGCAGGGCGGCGAGGCGGGCCACCGTCGGATGCTCGAACAGCGCGCCCAGCCCGGGGTCGCGGCCGAACGCCTCCTGCACGCGCAGCATCAGGTCCACGGCGAGGAGGGAGTGGCCGCCGAGGGCGAAGAAATCCTCCTCCGCCCCGATCCGGGGGATACCCAGCGCCTCGGCGAAGAGGGCTGCGAGGCGGCGCTCCGTGTCGCCCTCGGGCGCGCGGCCCCGGTCGGTGCCCTCCTCCGGGCCGGCGGGGGGCGCGGGCAGCGCGGCATGGTCCAGCTTGCCGCTGGCGTTCACCGGCAGCGCGTCGAGCGCGACGAAGGCGGCGGGCAGCATGTAGTCCGGCAGGCGGGCGGCCAGGTGGGCCCGCAGCGCGGCGGCGTCGTAGCCCGGCGCGGGGACGAGGTAGGCGACGAGGCGGCGGTCCGCCATCGGGCCCCGCTGCCGGTCCTCGCGCGCGATCACGCGGGCCTGGCGCACCAGGCCGGACCCGGCGATGGCGGCCTCGATCTCCCCCGTCTCGATGCGGAAGCCGCGCAGCTTCACCTGCCCGTCGGAGCGGCCGAGGTAGAGGATGGCGCCGTCGTCGCGGAAGCAGGCGAGGTCGCCGGTGCGGTACATCCGCTCGCCCGGCCGGAAGGGGTCGGAGATGAAGGCGCGGCCGGTGAGGTCCGGGCGGCCGAGGTATTCGCGCGCGAGCTGCCGGCCCGCGATGAAGAGGTGGCCGGGCACGCCGGCCGGCAGGGGCCGCAGCGCCTCGTCCAGCACGTAGAGGCGCGTGTTCCAGACCGGCCGGCCGATCGGCACGGGGCGGCTGTCATCCCCCGCCGAGGCGTCCCAGAAGGAGACGTCCACCGCCGCCTCGGTGGGGCCGTAGAGGTTGTGCAGCTCCGCCTGCATGGTGGCGTGGAAGCGGTCCCGCAGCTCCGCCGTCAGCGCCTCGCCCGAGCAGAAGACGCGGGCCAGGGAGAGGCCGCGCGCCGCGGGATGGGCGAGGAAGGCGGCGAGCATCGAGGGGACGAAATGCGCGGTGGTGACGCCCTCCGCCCGGATCAGCCGGGCGATGGCGGCTGGGTCGCGATGCGCACCCGGGGGGGCGAGGACCAGCGTGGCGCCGCAGAGCAGGGGGAGGAAGAACTCCCAGACGGAGACGTCGAAGGTGGCCGGCGTCTTCTGCAGGATGCGGTCCCGCGCGGTGAAGCCGTATTGCGCGCGCATCCATTCCAGCCGGTTCACGATGGCGCGGTGCTGGATGACGGCGCCCTTCGGCTCGCCGGTGGAGCCGGAGGTGTAGATGGCATAGGCCGCGTCCTCCGGCCCCGGCCCCCGCGGCGCGCGGCCCTCCCGCGGCCAATCCGCCGGGGGCAGCACCGGGACCTCCCCGGGCAGCGCCGCCATGGCGAGGGCGAGGCGGGGCCGGGCGGAGGCCAGGATGCGCGCCAGCCGCTCCGGCGGGTGCGCCGGGTCGAGCGGCAGGTAGGCGGCGCCGGCGCGGAGCACGCCCAGCAGGGCCACGACCAGCTCGAAGGAACGGTCGAGCGAGACCGCCACCAGGTCCCCGGGGCCGATCCCCCGCGCCGCCAGCGCGCCGGCCAGGGCGGCGCTGCGCGCGTCCAGCGCGCGGTAGCTGAGCGCCTGCCCGTCGAGCACCAGCGCCGTGGCCTCCGGCCGCGCTTCCATGGCCGCCGCGATCAGCGCCGCCAGGGTGGTGTCGGGCACGGGGTGCGCCGTGTCGTTCACCGCCTCGACGAAGTGCCGGGCCTCGGCGGGGGTGGCGGTGGGCACCGCGTCGAGCCGGCCCGCGGCGAGCGCGGCCGCGACGAACTGCGCCGCGCGGGCGGCATGGGCGGCGGTCTGCGCCGCCGTGTGCCGCACCGGATTGGCCTCCACGTCCAGCCGCAGCGTGCCCGCCCCGGGATCGGTGCGCAGGTCGAAGGTGATGTCGTCCACCGGGCCGGTGCCCAGCAGGTGCAGCGCGGCCGTCAGGCCGGGGAAGGGCGGGATGCCGTGGAAGGGCTGGATGTTGACGATGGCGCCGTGCAGCCGCCGCCCGCCGCCGACACGGCCCAGGTCGCGTCGCAGCTGCTCGCCGCGGTAGCGCCCGTGCCGCCGCAGACGGGCGAGCTGGACCACCACCTCCTCCACCGCCTCGTGCAGCGGCGCGGCCTCGTCCGCGCGGATGCGCAGCGGCAGCACGTTCATCAGCGTCGCCGGCACGCGCGCGGCGGCGCTGCCGAAGCGGTTCATGAAGGTGACGCCGACGATCGCCTCCGCCTCCCCGGTCATCCGGCGGCAATAGGCGCCGAGCAGGGCGGTCAGCAGGTCGGGCCAGGCGAGGTCGTGGGCGGCGGCGGTGCGGCGCAGCGCCTCGCCGGCCGCGTCGTCCAGCACCGCATGGGCACGGTGGACGGAGCGCGCGGTGCGCAGGCTGCCGCCCGGGGCCGCGCCCGGGAGGCTGCCAGGGGAGCCGCCGGGGGAGCCGCCAGGGGAGCCGCCGATCTCGGGCGCGCCCGCCATGGCCTCCCGCCAGTAGGCGGCATCGGCGGCGCGGCGGGGCGAGGCGCGGTAGGCGGCATCCTCCGACACCGTCGCGGCGAAGGGGGCGAGGGGCTGGCCGGGGTCGCTGCCCGTCAGGCGCGCGGCGTAGAGCGCGGCGGTGCGGCGGACCAGCAGCTCCGTGCCGAAGCCGTCCAGCACCAGATGGTGGGCGCGCTGGTACCAGAGGTGGTGGTCGGGGGCGAGGCGATAGAGGCGCTCGGCCGCCAGGCCGCCGCGGGCGAGGTCCACCGGCCGGCCCATGTCGCGCGCCATCGCCTCCCGCGCCGCCGCCAGCGGGTCCGCCGCGTCGGAGAGGTCCACCACCTCCAGCCAGGGGCGCAGCGCGGGGTCGGGGACCTGCCGCGGGCCGCCGGGCGCGTCCAGGATGCGCAGGGCGAGCGAATCCGCCTCCGCCACCATGCCGTCCACGGCGGCGCGGAACGCCTCCACCTCCAGCGGGCCACGGAAGGCGATGTACTGCCCCGTGTTGAAGACCGGGTTGCCCGCGTCCAGCCGCTGCGCGTACCAGAGTCCTTCCTGCGCCTCGGTCAGCGGCAGGCCGGGCGCGGCCCCGCCGTCAGCCACGGGTCTGCTTGGCCAGGGCCCGTTCCGCCACGCCCCACCACGCGTCGAGGGTGGGCCGCTCCGCCAGCTCGCCGAAATCCAGCTGCAGCCCGCCTTCCGTCCAGTAGAGGACGAGGCCCATGGCCCGCATGGAGTCCAGGCCGAGGTCGTTCAGGTCGTCGTCGTCGCCGATCTCGTCCGGCGGCAGGCGGAGGGTGCGCGCGATGTCGGCCCGCATCCGCTCCCGCGTCAGCGGCTCCGTCGCGCCGGTCCGGCCGATCTCCATGCTCATGCCCTTGTCGTGTCCTCGCCGGCGAGAAGCTGCGCGCGCAGGCGGGCGCGCAGCTCCTTGCGGCTGATCTTGCCGGCCGCCGTCGTCTCGAAGGAATCCACGAGCACGATCTGGTCCGGCACCTTGAAGTCCGCGATGCCGCGGGTCCGCATCCACGCCTTCAGCGCGACGGCGCGGGGCCGCTCGCCGCGCGGGATGACGAAGGCGCAGCTCCGCTCGCCCAGGAACTCGTCGGGTACGGAGACCACGGCCGCGTCGAAGACGTTGGGGTGGGCGAGCAGGTGGTCCTCCACCTCCTCGGCGGAGATCTTCTCGCCCGCGCGGTTGATGTGGTCGCCCGCGCGGCCCTGCACGACGAGGTAGCCCTGCGGCGTGCGGCGCACGATGTCGCCCGTGCGGTAGAAGCCGTCCGCGGTGAAGGAGCGGGCGTTCGCCGTGTCGTCGTTGTGGTAGGCGCGGATGGTGTAGGGGCCGCGCGCGAGCAGGTGCCCTGCCTCGCCCTCCGGCACGGGCTCGCCCAGGTCGTCCACGATCAGCACCTCGTCGTCGGGGCTGATCGGGCGGCCCTGGGTCTCCAGCACGATCCCGTCCGGGTCGTCGAGGCGGGTGTAGTTCACCAGCCCCTCCGCCATGCCGAAGACCTGCTGCAGCCGGGCGGGCAGCGCATCGGCCACGCGGCGCGCCGCCTCGGGCGTCAGCTTGGCGCCGCCGACCAGCAGGACCGCCAGGCTCGACAGGTCGTGCGGGGTGCCGGCCGCCGCCTGGGCCCAGAGCAGGGCCAGCGGCGGCACCAGCCCGGTGATCGTCACGCGCTCCCGCGCGATCAGCGGGAAGGCGGCGTCGGGGCTCGGCGAGGGGGCGAGGACGACGCGGGCGCCGGCGTAGAGCGCGCCCATGTGGCCGGGCGAGCTCATCGGGAAGTTGTGCGCGGCGGGCAGGGCGACGAGGAAGACGCTCTCCGGCGTCACGCCGCAGATCCCGTTGCTGGCCCGGAAGCTGTAGATGTAGTCGTCATGCGTGCGCGGGATCAGCTTGGACAGGCCCGTGGTCCCGCCCGAGATCTGCAGGAAGGCGACGCTGGCCGGGTCCGGGTCGCCCGGCAGCGCGGCCCGGTTGCCGTCCAGCCCGGCGAAGGGGGTGAACTCCGCCGCATCGCCGACGATGACGACATGGCGCACGGAAGGCTGCGCCTCGCGCAGCGCCCGGGCCAGGGGGCGGCCGTCGAAGCCGTCAGGGCCGCGCTCGGCCCCGATATAGGCGGCGGCCTCGGCCTTGGCGGCGAAGTGGGCGATCTCCGTCAGCCGGTGCGCCGGCAGGGCGTAGACGGGGACCAGCCCGGCGCGGAACAGGCCGAAGACGGCGCTGAAGAATTCCGGGATGTTGCCGAGCTGGACGACGACGCGCTCCCCCGGCCGCAGCCCGAGGGCGAGGAAGCCCGCCGCCGCGGCCTCGGCGCGCGCGTGCAGCTCCGCATAGGTCCAGCGCTGCGTGCCGCCGATGATGGCCAGGGCATCGGGGCGCTCCGCCGCCCGCGCGCGCAGGAAGCCGGGGAAGGTTTCGCCGCGCCAGTACCCCGCCTCCCGGTAACGCGCCGCGAATTCGGGGGGCCATTCCTGTCGCAGCGGGATCAACGCGGGTGGGTCCTGGCATGGGCCGGGACCGGCCGCGGGGATGATGCGCCCCCGGGCCGGGCCGGACTGTTCTTGATAGGCATTCTCGATAGGCTGCCCATCCGCGCGACACAAGGTCGCGGGCGACGCTCCCTGGCTACCGTGACGCGATCGCCTCGGGCGCCCCTCCGGCTGCCAGCGCCAGGGCATCGGCCACGGCCGGGGAGCGCATGGAACCATGATCCTCCTCCGCCATGTGCCGGAAGCCGACCCGCAGCCCCGCCACCCCGGCCAGGGCGGCCGCCGTGTCGCCCCCGTTCGGCGACTGCATCCGCCGCGCGCTCTCGGGCGAACCCGCCCGGCCGGAGGTGGAGAGCAGGATGCGGACCGGCCGCGCCGCGCGCCCGCCGCCGAGGCGCAGCCCTGCCAGGAAGGCCGCCTGCTCGTCCAGGATGGAGCGCCGGTTCCACCAGATGGAGGGGTCGGCCAGGGCATAGGCCTCGAACAGCTCCGTCCGGGTGAACAGCACGTGCAGCCCGAACAACGCGCCGAGGGAGTGGCCGAACAGGGTCCGCCGCGCGGGGTCCAGCGGCAGCCGGCCGTCCAGGCCGGGGCGCAGCACGGCCTCGAGGAAGTGCAGGAAGGCGCCGCGCCCGCCGGTCTCCGGCGGGTTGCCGCGCCGCTCGCCGAAGTTGTCCGCCACGGTCGGCGGCGTCAGCTCGTGGAAGCGGCGCGCGACGTCCGGCCGGTCTCCCCCGGGATGGCCGACCCCCACCAGCGCGACGCCGTCGGCGCCGGCGGCCGAGCGCGCTTGCAGCGCCAGCGGGAAGGTGGCGTTGCCGTCCAGCAGCCAGAGGGAGGGGTGCCCGCCGGGCGGCGCCGCGCCGGCCGGCGGGGCCAGCGTGATGCGCCAGGCCGGCCCCTCGCCGCTGCCGAGGTCGAAGCTCTCCACCGCCTCCGTCGGCGCCGTCCCCGCCGCCCTGGCGCGGGCGGCGAGGGCGAGGCCGGAGGCGGCGCCCAGCAACGCCCGGCGGGAGGGGTGGGGGCTCAATCCACCTTCACCCCGGCCGCCTGCAGCAGCGGCGTCCAGCGCGCTCGCTCCGCCGCCAGGAAGGCGCCGAATTCCGCCGGGCCGAGCAGGGCCGGCTCCGTCGCCTGCTCCGAGAAGCGGGCGGCCAGGGCGGGCTCGGCCAGGGCCGCCGCCGCCGCCGCATGCAGGCGCGCGACCACCCCCGGCGGCGTGCCCGCGGGCGCGGCGAGGCCGAACCAGTTGTCCATCTCGTAGCCCGGCACCGTCTCGGCGATGCTGGGCAGGTCGGGCAGCAGCCGGGATCGCTGTTCCGAGGCCACGCCCAGCAGCCGGATGCGGCCGGCCTGGCCCAGCGGCACCAGCACCGGCCCCGTGCCGATCGTGGCGTCCAGCTTGCCCGAGAGGAAGTCGCCCATCATCGGCCCGCCGCCGCGGTAGGGCACGTGCAGCACCGAGACCTTCGCCAGGTGCTCCAGCAGGATGATGCCGAGATGGCTGCCGGAGCCGACGCCGGAGGAGGAGAGGACCAGCCCGCCCGGCTTCGCCCGCGCGGCCTCCAGCACCTCCGCCACGCTGCGCCACGGCCGGTCGGCCGGGACCGCCAGCACGTCCATCACCTTGCCCAGCCGTGCCACCGGGGCGAAGCCGCGCTCCGCGTCGAAGGGCAGCCGCTCGTAGATGGCGGGGTTGATGGTCAGCGGGCCCGGCGTGGCCAGCAGCAGCACGTGCCCGTCCGGCGGCGCGTTGGCCACGGCCTCGGCGGCGATGTTGGCGCCGGCACCGGCGCGGTTCTCCACCACCACCGGCTGGCCCAGGCGGGCGGACAGGGCGGGGGCGATCAGCCGTGCCACGATGTCCACCGCCCCGCCCGGTGCGAAGCCGACCAGCAGCCGCACCGGCCGGCTGGGCCAGCCGCCCTCGCCTCCCACTGGGCCTTCCCTTGGGCTTCCCACTGGGCCTCCGCCTTGGGCCCGGGCGCCGGAGGCCGCGACGGCGAGCGCGCCGCCCGCCCCCAGGAAGGTCCTGCGCCGCACGCCTGTCATCAGTTCTGCCTCCGCGGTGGGTGATGGGCTTCGCCGGTCGGGGCGGGGCGGCTCATCCCGCCAGGCCCGCATCCCGGGCCGGGCGGGCGCGCAGCGCCATGGACAGGGAGACGCCGAGGAGCAGAACGCCGACCAGCAGGTAGGGCAGGGCGGGGTCCAGCATGTAGAGCAGGCTGCCCGCGACCGGCCCGACCAGCATCCCGAGCCCCTGCGCTGTGCCCGCCGCCCCGGCCGCCCCGCCCTGCTCCGCCGGGCCGACGCTGTTGGCCGCCATGGCGGAGAAGCCGGGGAACACCCAGCCCATCCCGGAGGCGGCGACGAAGTAGGCGGCCGCCAGCATCCAGCCTTGCTCCGCCAGCGCGACGGAGCCGAAGCCCAGCCCGGCGACCAGCGTGCCCAGCCCGATCATCCGCTCCGGGGCCAGGCGCAGCCGCGCGGCGATGGCCTGGGAGATCACCAGGGCGACGCCCACCATCATCAGCGCGGTGCCGGCCGCCTGCGCCGCGGCCTCCGGCGGCAGGCCCAGCCGGTCCAGGGCGAAGAAGCCGATCGTGACCTGGGCGATGGAGACGCTGAACATCGCGGCGAAGCCCGCGAGGAGCGGATGGCGCAGCCGGGGGTCGAGCAGGCGGAGCGGCGTCCGCGGCGGCCGCGCCTGTGGCGGCGGGGCCGGCACCTTCCACCAGAGCGCCAGCAGCGCCGCCAGCGGCAGGGCGGCGGTGGCCAGGAGCGGCGCGCTCAGGCCATAGGGCACCAGCAGCGCCGCCAGGGCGGGGCCGAGCACCAGCCCCGCCCCGCTGCCCGTGCCCAGCAGGGCCATGGCGGCGGCCCGCCGGTCGGGCGGCGTCCGGTCCGCGATGAGGGCGCCGCTGGCGGCCGGGATGGCCGCGTAGGTGCCGCCCACCAGCGCCCGCCCCAGGACGAGGCCGGCGAAGGCGAGCGCCGCCGGCAGCTGCCAGCGCAGCACCGCGTCGACGAAGAGGCAGAGCGCCCAGTAGGACAGGGCGAATCCGGTGCCCCCGAGGAGGAGCACGGCCCGGCGCCCGTACCGGTCGCTCGCCAGCCCCCAGGGGCGCGCGCCCAGCATCCACATGACGCCCGAGGCGGTGACGGCCAGCCCGGCCTGCCAGGGCGCGAGCCCGGCGACGCGGGCGATGGGCCCGATCAGCGCCACGAAGCTCATCATGGCGAGGCTGCCGCAGAAGGTGGCGGCCATCAGCGTCGTCACGACGCCGTCGCGCACCGGCGCGCGGGATTCCGGCCTGGCCGCGCCGGGCGTGGCGGCGGTCAAGGCCGCGGCGCCGGGGCGGCCGCCGCTGTCCTGGCGCTGCCAGGGTCCGGTGACGTCGCGGCGCCCCTGGTCATGGCGGTCATCCCCTGCGGCTCTCCTTCTGCGGCGGCGCAGCCCGGTCCTGGCCGGGGCGGCCTTCGCTTGCGACGCATTATCATAACCACCCGCCATGGCGAGGGTCGGCCGGCCGGCGCGGCATGGTCAGCCCAGCAGCAGCGCGACCCAGAGCGGCAGGGTGACCACGGCGGCGACGTGCTGGTTGGTGGTCATGGCGGCCATCAGCGGGGCGTCGCCGCCCATGATGCGGGCCATCACATAGGCGGTGGTGGCGGTGGGCATGGCCATGAACAGCGTGGCCACCGCCGTGGCCAGGGGCGGCAGGCCGAGCAGCGCGCAGAGCGACCAGGTCAGGGCCGGCATGGCCAGCAGCTTCCAGGCGGTGACCAGCGCCTGCGTGACCGGGCGGTGGCGCAGCCCGGCGCGGGTGAGGGCGGCGCCCACCGCCAGCATCCCCAGGGCGACGGAGGCGGAGCCGAGCGCGCGGGTCAGCGCCCCCAGCCCCGGGGGCAGCCCGCCCAGCGCCGCCAGCAGGAAGCCGGCGAGGCAGCCCAGGATCAGCGGGTTGGTCGCCAGTTGGCGCAGCAGCCGCCCTGGCGAGGGGCGGGCGCCGTGCCCGCCCATGGCGAAGGCGAGGGTCAGGATGAGCTGGACCCCCGGCACGATCAGCCCCGTGGTCACCCCGCCCAGCGCGAGGCCGGGCGCCCCCAGGACCGGGCCGACGATGGCGAAGGCCATCAGGTTGTTGAAGCGGATGCCGCCCTGCAGGACCGTGGTGCCGGTCGCGTGGCCCAGCCTTGCGCCGCGCGCGTAGAGCCAGCTCGCCAGGGTGCCGAGCGCCAGGGCCATCCAGATCGCCGCGCCGAGTCCGCCCAGCGGCAGGCGCGACAGGTCGACGGCGGAGATCGAGCCGGCGAGCAGGCAGGGCAGCAGCACCCAGAAGACCAGCCGCTCGATCCCCGCCCAGACCGCCGGATCGGGCAGCAGGCGCCGACGCAGCGCCGCGCCCAGCAGCATCAGCCCGAAGGCGGGGACGAAGGCGTCGAGCCAGGTCTGCATCCGTGCGTCTCTGCCGCCGCTGCGGCATCCGGGCAACGGGTGGCGCACGGGTGCGGCCGCTTCAGGGCGCATTAACCCCGGCCCGTCACTGTCGCCCCATGCAGCCAGGGACAGCGGCCCGATGATGCAGCGGTGGTGGCCAAGCCTGCGCCGGACCTGCTCCGGGGTGGCAGGCCGGTTGATCCTGACGGCGCTGCTGCCCGGCTGGGCGGCGGGGCTGCTGGCCGGCTCGCTCGCGGCTATGCTGTGGTGCGGCGCCCATTCGGCCGGCATGACGGCGGATCTGGCCTTCCTCCTGGATCCGGGCCCGGCCGTGGCCGCGCTGGTGCTGGCGAGCCTCGCGGCCACCCTGCTCGCCGGGCACCGGGCGGCCCTTCGGCTGACGCGACCGCTGCAGCGCCTGGCGCAGCGGCTGCGGCAGCCCCCGGGGGGGGAGGCGCCGCCGCTGCTCGGCGGCGAGGCCCCGCCCGAGCTCGTCGCCCTGGCCGCCGCCAGCGCCCCGCTGCATGCGGCCGCCGCCGAGCGGGACAGGCTGGAGGAGCGGCTGCGCCACATCGCGCAGTACGATTCGCTGACGGGCCTGCCCAACCGCGCGCTGCTGCGCGACCGGCTGCAGGTCGCGGTGGGGCTGGCGGAGCGGACCGGCCAGGCCCTCGCCGTCCTGTCCCTCGACCTCGACCGCTTCCAGGCGGTGAACGACACGCTGGGCTCGGCCGCCGGGGATGCGCTGCTGTGCCAGGTCGCGGAGCGGCTGCGCGGTTGCCTCCGCGGCTCCGACACGCTGGCGCGGAGCGGGGGCGACTCCTTCGTGCTGGTGGCGCACGGGCTGGGCGAGCCCGCCGGGCTGTCGGCGCTGGCGGATCGCATCCTGGCCATCCTGGCCCAGCCCTTCGAGGTGTCGGGCGAGGCCTGCCTGCTGGGCGTCTCCCTCGGCGCCGCGATCCGGGGGGCGGGGAGCCTGCCGGCGCTGACCCCCGCCATGGCGGAGGAGATGGTGGCGGAGCTGCTGCGCGGTGCCGAGCTGGCGCTGCACCAGGCGAAGATGGATGGCCGCGGCCGGCTGCGGGTCTTCGCGCCCGACATGGACGAGCGGCTGCGGCGGCGGCGCGCCATGGTGCAGGACATGCGCGCCGCCATCGCCCGGGGCGAGTTCCGGCTGGCCTTCCAGCCGCAGGTCTGCGTGGCCAGCGGCCGGGTGATGGGGGCGGAGGCGCTGCTGCGCTGGACGCATCCCGTCCATGGCCCGATCCCGCCGGACAGCTTCATCCCCGTGGCGGAGGAGAGCGGGCTGATCGTGCCGCTCGGCGCCTGGGTGCTGGCGGAAGCCTGCCGCGTCGCGGCCGGCTGGCCGGACCTCTCGGTAGCGGTGAACGTCTCTCCGATCCAGGTGCGCCAGGCGGGCTTCGTCGCGACGGTCGAGCAGGCGCTGGCGCGGTCCGGCCTGCCGCCCGAGCGGCTGGAGCTGGAGATCACCGAGGCCGTGATGCTGGCCCATACGGCGGAGACGCTGGGCACCCTGTCGCGGCTGCGCGCGCTGGGCGTGCGGCTGGCGATGGATGATTTCGGCACCGGCTACTCCTCGTTCGCCACGCTGCAGCGCTTCCGCTTCGACAAGATCAAGGTGGACCGCGCCTTCATCGGCGACCTGGGCCATGACGAGCGGGCGCTGGCGCTGCTGCGTGCCCTGGTCGGCATGGGAAGCGCGCTGGGCGTGATCACCAATGCGGAGGGCGTGGAGGAGGAGAGCCAGTTCGCCCTGCTGCGCGCCGAGGGCGTGCAGGAGGCGCAGGGCTACCTCTTCGGGGCGCCGATGGCCCCGCAGGCCTTCGATGCCCTGCTGCGGCAGCCGGCGCGCGCGCTGGCCTGAGATCCGGGGTGGCAGCCATCGCCCGGCCGCGGTTGACCACCCGGGCCTACCCCCCTATACGCGCCCGCTCGATCGGAAGAACCCTGTCATGAAGATCCGCAACAGCCTCAAGTCCGCCAAGGTCCGCGACAAGAACTGCGTGGTGGTGCGCCGCCGTGGCCGCCTCTACGTCCTGAACAAGAAGAACCCCCGCATGAAGGCCCGTCAGGGCTGACGGAACGGCTGCCGGCCGGCTGGCTGGCGGCCCGAGGCGTCTTGCCGGTGCTGCCCCGCGGATGGGGTGTCGCCGGGTCGCTGAGACCTTCCGATCGGGACACGAAACCCGCGCACGGCCCGGCCGCTGCGCGGTGTTTTCGTTTGGCCTCTCGCCTGACCGCGTCCGGTATGGGGCGCCCGCTGGTGGACCCGGGCGCTCCGGTGGTTGGCCGCCGGGGGGAAAGGCTCCGCCTTCTCCCCCCGGACCCCCCTATCCGCCAGGAGCAGAGCCCCTGGACCCCCTTTCACAGACGCGTCGGCACGCCGGGGAGCATCGCTCCCCGGCGACGGCGGTCGCAGCACGCGCGGCCTATTATTCTTCTTCGGTGCCCCGCCTGTCCGCGCGCTCCCCGGATGCCGCCCGCAGGCTGACGCCCACCAAGCGAGCCGGACTCCCAGCGGGGTCCGGGGCCCGCTCGTGGCCCCGGCGGAGGGGGGCATCGGGGGGAGGCGGAGCCTCACCCCGGGGGGCAAGAGATCACGCCGAACCCGACAACCCCCCCCGGGTACACGCGCTAGACATCCCCGCGCATGGCGGGAACCAGCAGGGACAGGTTGTGCCGGAACATTGCCTCGTAGGTCGGCGCCGGTCCGTCCGGGGGCGAGAGGGCGTCCGAGAAGAGCGAGCCCCGCACGCGGACGCCGGCATCCTTCGCCAACCGGTCGAGCAGGGCGGGGTTGGTCATGGTCTCGACGAAGACGGCGGTGATCCCCTGCGCCTTCACGCTGCGGATCAGCGCCGCGACCTGTGCGGCGGAGGGCTCGCCCTCCGTGCTGATGCCCTGCGGCGCCAGGAAGGTGACGCCATAGGCGGCGCCGAAATAGCCGAAGGCGTCATGGCTGGTGACCACCTTGCGCTTCGCCTCCGGCACCGTGGCGATCTGCTCCCGCACCCAGGCGTCCAGCGCCGCCAGCCGCCCGGCATAGGCGGCGGCGTTGCGGGCATAGCTCTCGGCCCCCGCCGGATCGGCCGCGGCCAGGCCGGCGGCGATGGTGCGCAGATAGGTCTGGGCGTTCCGCAGGTCCTGCCAGGCATGCGGGTCCGGGGCGCCCGCGCCATGGCTGTGGCCGTGCCCGTCAGCCGCCGCCTTGCGCGCCGTTACGCCCTCCGTAGCGGTCACCAGCCGCGCCGTGCTGCCGGAGGAGCGGAACAGCCGGTCCAGCCAGGGTTCGAAGCCCAGCCCGTTGCGGACCACCACGGCCGCGTCGCGCAACGCGGCCGCGTCGGAAGGGCGGGGCTGGAACGCGTGCGCGTCCTGGCCCGGCCCGACCAGCACGCGCACCGCGACGCGGTCCCCGCCGATCTGGCGCACCATGTCCCCCAGGATGGAGAAGGAGGCGACCACCGGCAGCGGCGTGCCGGCCTGCGCCAGGGCCCGGGCGGTGGGCAGGGCCGCGAGGGCGGCCAGGAGGAAGGGGCGGCGGGGGAGGGGCATCGCATCCTCAAGTAAGTATGTTATACCATAACATTCCTTGACCCGCCCGCGCTGGCAATCCCCGCCTGCGCCGGGCCGGCCATGCGACGGGCACGACCGTGCGGCCCGCCCAGCCGCCCAGCCGCCCAGCCGCTCGGCCGTTGCTGCCGGCTGCCGCCCCTGCTCTACCCTCGGTCCCGCATGGAACTCCCCGATCTTCCCGTCACCGAGGCCCTTCCCCGACTGGCCGAGGCGCTGCGCGCCGGGTCCAACGCCGTCCTCGTCGCGCCACCCGGGGCGGGCAAGACCACCCTCGTCCCGCTGGCCCTCATGACCGAGCCCTGGGCGGCGGGGGGGAAGATCCTGGTGCTGGAGCCCCGCCGCCTCGCCGCCCGGGCGGCCGCGCGGCGAATGGCCGACCTCCTCGGCGAGCCGGTCGGGCAGCGGGTCGGCCTGACCACCCGGCTGGACCGCGCCGTCTCAGACGCCACGCGGGTCGAGGTGGTGACGGAGGGGCTGCTGGTGCGGCGGCTGCAATCCGACCCGGGGCTGGAGGGCGTCGCGGCGGTGCTGTTCGACGAGGCGCACGAGCGGCACCTGGACACGGACCTCGGCCTCGCGCTCTGCCTCGACCTGCAACGGGCGCTGCGGCCGGAGCTGCGGCTGGTGGCGATGTCCGCGACGCTGGACGCCGCGGGCTTCGCGGCGCTGCTGGGGGAGGCGCCGCTGGTCGAGAGCGCCGGGCGGATGTTCCCCGTGGCCATCGAGCACCGGCCGCGCGACCTCGCCACCCCGCGCGACCTGCCGGAGGCGATGGCCGGGGCCATCCGGGGGGCGCTGCGCGAGCATCCGGGCGACGTGCTGGCCTTCCTCCCCGGCTGGGGGGAGATCGCTCGCACCGCCGAGCGGCTGGGGGGCGTGGATGCGGAGGTGATCGCCCTGCATGGCGAGCTGCCGCCGGCCGAGCAGGACCGGGCGCTGGCGCCGTCCGCGCGGCGGAAGGTGGTGCTCTCCACCTCCATTGCCGAGACCTCGCTGACCGTGCCCGGGGTGCGGATCGTGGTGGATGGCGGCTTCCGGCGGGTGCCGAAGCTGGATGCGGCCTCGGGCCTCTCCAAGCTCGCCACCGTGCGGATCGGCCGCGCGACGGCGGAGCAGCGGGCGGGGCGCGCCGGGCGCACCGCGCCGGGGGTGGCGATCCGGCTGTGGACGGAGGCGCTGCACCGCGGCCTGCCGCTGGCCGACCGGCCGGAGATGCTGGAGGCGGAGCTGTCCGGCCTCGCGCTCGACTGCGCCGCCTGGGGGGCGGAGCCGCGCGAGCTGGCCTTCCTCGACCCGCCGCCGGAGGGGACGCTCGCCGCCGCGCGGGCGCTGCTGCGCGACCTCGACGCGCTGGACGGGGACGGGCGCATCACGCCGATGGGGCGGCGCATGGCGCGGCTGGGGACGCATCCGCGCCTGGCCCGGATGATGGAGGCGGCCGAGGCGCCGGAGGAACGGGCGCTGGCCGCCGACCTCGCCGCGCTGCTGGAGGAGCGCGACCCGATCCGCGACCGCGAGGCGCCGTCGGAGATCGGGCTGCGGCTGGACCTTCTGGCGGGGGGCGACCATCCGGGGGCCGATCGGGGCACCGTCGCGCGCATCCGCCGGGCGGCCGGGCTGCACCGGCGGCGGCTGCGCGTCCCGGGCGGCGTGGCGGCGAGCGGCGATCCGGCGGCGCTGCTGGCGGCGGGCTTCCCGGACCGGATCGCGGCGAAGCGCGGGACGATGGACGGGGCGTTCCGCCTCGCCTCCGGCCAGGGGGCGCGGCTGCCGGCGACGGACCCGCTGGGCAAGGCGCCGCTGCTGGCGGTGGCGGACCTCCAGCTTCAGGGGACGGAGGCGCGAATCCGGATGGCCGCGCCGCTGTCCCGTGCCGTGCTGGAGGCGCGGTTTCCGGAACGCTTCGTGCGGGAGGAGGGGGCGGCGTTCGACGCGCGCGCCGGGGCGGTGCTGTCGCGGCGGCGGCTGCGCTTCGGGCCGCTGGTGCTGGAGGAGGCGACGATCCCGGCGGCGGACCCGGCGGCGGTGGCAGGCGCGCTGGCGGCGGCCGCGGCGGAGCGGGGGTTCCGGGACCTGAACTGGACGGAGGCGGCGAAGCGGTTCCGCGCGCGGCTGGGCTGGGCGCGGCGCGTGGAGGGGGAGGAATGGCCGGACGTGTCCGATGCCGCGCTGGCCGCGACGGCGGGGGAGTGGCTGGCGCCGCACCTGCACGGGATGAGCAAGCTGTCCGAGCTGCGCGGCGTGGGGGTGATGGAGGCGCTGGGGGCGCTGCTGCCCTGGGCGATGCGCAAGCGGCTGGACGAGGCGCTGCCGGACCGGGTGGCGCTGCCGAACGGGCGCTCGGCGGCGATCGACTACGACCGCGACCCGCCGACGCTGGAGGCGCGGGCGCAGCATCTGTTCGGGATGGCGGATGTGCCGAGGCTGCTCGGCGGGCGGGTGGGGTTGCAGGTGGCGCTGCTGTCACCGGCCGGGCGGCCGGTGGCGGTGACGGGGGACCTCGGGGCGTTTTGGGCGGGGGCGTGGAGCGAGGTTAGGAAGGAGATGCGGGGGCGGTATCCGCGGCATGATTGGCCGGAGAGGCCGGAGAACAAATGATATTTCGGCAAGAAATTATTCGCAGAATGTTTGTTTACACCGCAGACGAAAACTACCTGTTGGCGCGACTCGCTTTTATAAATCGTCTTCCGCTGGATTTTCTATGGTTAAGCTTACACGCCATCGAGAAATACTATAAGGCAATTCTCTTGTTTAACGGTCGGTCAACAAAAAAATTTGGCCATGATCTCGTGAAACTTCGGGAAACTCTACGCAGCATTGACCACAGAATTTTGCTAGAGAAATTTGATGCCCCACCAAAGAATTTTAATTCTTGGAATTCGAAATATGAGCATGTCGACACTTATATAAAACAATTAAGTTCTTATGGAAGTGCCGGCAATCGTTATATGATGTACGGCTACCATGTTTACATAGATGATCTTATTCGCGTTGATCAAATGGTTTGCTCCGCCCGTCGATGGTGCCTGCCATTGACAGAAAATCTTTCAGGGAAGGATCCTTTCTCTGGCGAATGCGTAGAAACGATACTTGATAATGGAAGCTTTCTCGAAGCGAATCCTGGTTACCGTCCACCTCTTGGCGGTCCATTGGAAAGGATCATTGGTGGCCTTAGGGGACCAGAGGCAAAATCTGCACTGTTATTCGGAAACACGGTCTTGAAGGAGAATGCTTATGTAGAACTTCGAATGATCTGGTGGCTGTCCAGTTCCGATCCTCCACTCGCCGATGTATTCGATTTGCTAGAAAATCCGCTAGGAGGTGGGGAAGATAAAGAAGAGGCGAGACTAGATCTCGAATGGTTCTTGGATAACGTAAAGACATCGCTTAATGAGGAGAAATTCATAAGAGAGTTCATTAGTAAGTGCGGCAAAAATACAAATATAGGTTAAATAATGATAGTTTTTTTCAAATTTTGATGGTAGCAATAATTAAAAGTGCTGTCACTTTTTCGATTTTGTCTTAGCACCAAAAAGATATTTCACATCACAAAACCGTCACGGCTTCCAGCCTATAACTCGCCCCATAACTATCCCGACCTTAAGGAAGTCTGATGCCGGCCCGAAGCCCCTCCACTCCCACCCCCTCCTGGGCCGAACTCGAACTCCAGGACGACCTCGACGAGGAGCTGGAACTCGAACTCGACGACAACCGCCTTCCACCCGAACTCCTCGCCCTCAAGGCCGCGCACAAGCGCGACTCCATCGACCGCGCCCTCTACTTCCGCGAACTCCTCCGCCTGCAAGGCGAGCTGGTGAAGCTCCAGGACTGGGTCGTGAAGAACGGCCTCAAGCTCGTCGTCCTGTTCGAGGGCCGCGACAGCGCCGGCAAGGGTGGCGCGATCAAGCGCATCACCCAGCGCGTGAACCCGCGCACCTGCCGCGTCGTTGCCCTTCCCGCGCCGTCGGACCGCGAGCGGACGCAGTGGTACTTCCAGCGCTACGTCGCGCACCTGCCGGCGGCGGGCGAGATCGTGCTGTTCGACCGCTCCTGGTACAACCGCGCGGGCGTCGAGCGCGTGATGGGCTTCGCCAGCGAGCACCAGGTGGAGGACTTCTTCCGCGACGTGCCGGAATTCGAGCGCATGCTGGTCCGCTCCGGCATCCTCGTCGTGAAGTACTGGTTCTCCATCACGGACGAGGAGCAGCAGCTCCGCTTCCTCATGCGCATCCACGACCCGCTGAAGCAGTGGAAGCTCTCGCCGATGGACCTGCAATCCCGCGTGCGGTGGGAGCAGTACACCAAGGCGAAGGAGGAGATGTTCGCCCGCACCAACATCCCCGAGGCGCCCTGGTACATCGTGGAGGGCAACGACAAGAAGCGCGCCCGCCTGAACGTCATCGCGCACCTCCTCTCCCTGGTCCCGTACCAGGAGGTGCCGAGCGAGCCGGTCACCCTGCCGGAGCGCGTCTTCGACCCGCACTACGAACGCCGCACCCTGCCGCCCGAGCTCTACGTGCCCGAACGCTACTGACCGCCCCGCGGGGCGCCCGGCGTCCTCACGGCGCCGGGCCGTGCAGCGCCACCAGCCCCAGGCTGACCACCCCCAGCACCAGCAGCGACCCCACCACCGTCAGCACCACCTTCGGCCCCGCCCGCAGCACCGAACGCACGTCGACCCCCAACCCCAGCGCGGCCATGGACAGCACGGTCAGCCCCGTCGCCACCGTCGCGATCGGCCCCAGCGCCGCGGGCGGCACCAGCCCCAGCGAGCGCAGCGCCGCCGCCGCCAGGAACCCCAGGATGAACCACGGCACCACGCGGGTCAGCCGCAGCCGCACGGCGCCGGGCACGGCCTCCCCCGCCTCCCGGAAGCGCGGCGCCAGCAGGGACAGCGCCACCACCACCGGGCCCAGCATCAGCACCCGCACCAGCTTCACCAGCGTGCCCACCTGCACCGCCGTCGCCCCCACCGGCGCCGTCGCGGCCAGCACCTGCGGCACGGCATAGACGGTCAGCCCCGCCACCACGCCGAACTGCGCCTCCGTCAGGCCCAGCAGCGGCACCAGGATCGGCAGGGCCAGCACCACCACCACGCCGAGGACGGCGGTGAAGGCGATGGCCGAGGCCACGTCGCGCGCCTGCGCCCCGATCACCGGCGCCACGGCGGCGATGGCGGAATTGCCGCAGATGGCATTGCCGCAGGCGACCAGCATCGCCATGCGCTTCGGCAGCCCGACCTGCCGGCCGAGCGCGTAGCCCCCGGCCACCGCCAGCGCGACCACCACCAGGATGCCCGCCACCAGCACCGGCCCGACCGCCCAGAGCGTGTGGGCGGACAGGGCGGTGCCCAGCAGCACCACCGCCACCTCCAGCAGCGTCTTGCCCGCGAAGTGGATCCCCGGCTGCCAGGCCCCGCCCGGCGTCCAGGCGGTGCGGAGGCCGACGCCGAGCAGGATCGCCAGCACCAGCGGTTCGATCCAGGCGCGGCCGAACAGCGCCGCCTCCAGCGCCGCCAGGGCATAGGCCGCCACCGACACCCCGGCGCAGAGCAGCAGCCCCGGCCAGAGCGGCCGCAGCCGCCCGAGCGCGCTGCCGGCCGGCGCCGGATGGGCCGCTCCGGCCCGGGCGGCCTCGCCCCGGGTGGCGGACAGGGGGGGCGGGGCGGCACGCGTCATGCTGGCAAGCGATTCCCGGGTCGTCGGAGGGTCGGGGCGATCCTAGAAGCACCCCCCGCCCCGGTCACCCGCCGATCCGCCCCGGATTCGCCATTCATCCAGGAGACCCCGCCCTGTCCCCCGCCTTCCGCGCATGAGCGCGCTGCAACTGCAATCCGGCCTCGGCCTGCTGGCGCTGGCCGCCTTCGCCTGGCTCTGCGGCGGCTGCCGCCGGCCCATCCCCTGGCGCACCGTCGTCGCCGGGCTGGCCGGGCAGGTGGCGGCCGGGGCGCTGCTGCTCCACGTCCCGCCGGTGCGCCGCGCCTTCGCCTGGCTGGGCGATGCGGTGGACGCGCTGGCGCGGGCGACGCGGGAGGGCACGGCGCTGGTCTTCGGCTATCTCGGCGGCGCGCCGCTGCCCTATGCCGAGCTGCGGCCGGGCGCCTCCTTCATCCTGTTCTTCCAGGCCCTGCCGCTGGTGCTGGTGGTCGGCGCGCTCTCGGCGCTGCTCTACCACTGGCGGGTGCTGCCCTTCGTGGTCGGGCTGCTGTCGCGGGCGCTGCGCCGGGCCTTCGGGCTGTCGGGGGCCTGCGGTTTCTCCGTGGCGGCGAATGTCTTCGTCGGCATGGTGGAGGCGCCGCTGCTGATCCGCGCCTGGCTCGCGCGCCTGTCCACGGCGGAGCTCTTCGCGGTGATGGTCGCGGGGCTCGCCACCATCTCGGGCAACATGCTGGTGGTCTATGCGACCATGCTGGCGCCGGTGGTGCCGGATGCGGCGGGGCAGCTCCTCGCCGCCAGCCTGGTCAGCGCGCCCGCCTCGATCCTCGCCGCGCTGCTGATGATCCCCCCCGCCCCCGGCGCCGTGGAGGCGGCGGAGCCGGAGATGCCGCCGCTCTACGACAGCGGCATGGAGGCGGTGGTGCGCGGCACGGCGGACGGGCTGCAGCTGCTGCTCGGCATCATGGCGACGCTGATCGTCTTCGTGGCGCTGGTGGCGCTGGCGGACATGATCCTCTCGCCCACCGGGCTGACGGTGCGGGCGGTGATGGGCTGGCTGATGTGGCCCATCGCGCTGGCCATGGGCGTGCCGGTGGCCGAGGCCGGGACCGTCGCCGCCTCGCTGGGCGTGAAGGTCGCGGTGAACGAGTTCGTCTCCTACCTGGAGCTCGCCGCCTCCGGAGGCGCCGGGCTGTCGGAACGCTCGCGGCTGGTGCTGACCTGGGCGCTCTGCGGCTTCACCAACTTCGCCTCGGTGGGGATCATGGTCGGGGGCATGACCGTCATGTGCCCGGAACGCCGGCCGGAGATCGTACGGCTGGGGCTGCCCTCGCTGCTCTCGGCGGTGATCGCCTGCGGCATGGTCGGCGCGGTGGTAGGGTTGCTGACCCCGGGCTGAGCGGCCACGGCGGCCCCGCCCAGCCAGCGGGTCAGCAGCACGGTCCAGAGGATGGGGGGAGCGGTCAACCTTCCGCCTCCCCCGGCGGGGCGGCGGGCGGCATGGCGCGGTTGGACGGCCCGGTGCCCTGGGCGCGGTGGCAGCCGGCCGCGCCGTAGCGGGTCAGCAGCGCCTCCTGCCGCGCCAGCATCCCGTCGAGGCTGGCGTGCATCCGCTCCTGCGCCGCGGCACGGCCGGCGCTCTCGACCCCGTCCAGCACCATCCCCGCCACCGCGCCGGCATAGGGCACCAGGCCCAGCGCGGTGCGCGCGACCTGGCCGCCGAGGCCCAGGCCACGCATCGCCTGCATGTTCTCGCGCATGGCGCGCATCATCTCGGCGGCGAAGGCAGGATCGCTCATCTCGGCCTCGATGGCCGCACAGGAATCGGGCGGAGTTGCGGCGGGAAGGGCCGCTTCCACTGGAAGGGGAGGGGAGGCCGGCGCGCCCCGGGCCGCGGCGACCGCATCCTCCGGCGGCAGGACGCCCGTCGCGCAGCCGGCCAGCCAGCCGGCGAGCGGAAGCAGGATGAGGGGACGGGGCGGCATCGCGGGTCTCCGACGGTCTTGCGGACGTCGGCACGACGTTCCGCGGCCGGAATGCCGTCCCGGCCGCGGCCCCGCACCCCTCAAACGGGTGGCCCCCAACCCGCGGGACGGCGCCGGGGCCGGCCGCAGGCTGCCGGCCCGGCCCCGTCAGCCCCCTTCGGCGGCCACTGCCTCGGCCGCGCGCCAGACGCGGCGGAAGTTGCCGGACCAGAGCAGCTCCAGCGCCGCCTCGTCGAAGCCGCGCCGCACCAGCTCGGCGGTCAGCCCGGCCGTCTCGCCGGCATGGCGCCAGCCCTCCACCCCGCCGCCGCCGTCGAAGTCGCTGGACAGGCCGACATGCTCCAGCCCGATGCGCTTCACCGCGTGCTCCACGTGGTCGGCCATGTCGGCGACCGAGGCGCGGTACTTCCCGTCCGCGTCGGGCGCGCGGAGGAAGGCGGGCACGGCGGTGACCTGGATCAGCCCCTTGGTGTCGCGCAGCGCGTCGAGCTGCTCGTCGTCGAGGTTGCGCGGATGCGGCCGCAGCGCGGCGCAGCAGGCGTGGGTGGCGACCACCGGGGCGCGGGAGGCCTCGACGGCGTGGAAGAAGGAGGTGCGCGCGATGTGCGAGACGTCCACCATCAGCCCCAGCCGGTTCATCTCGCCCACCGCCTGCCGGCCCAGCGCGCTCAGCCCGCCATGCAGCGCGGGGCCGTCGCCCAGCTCGGGCTTCGGACGGGCGGCGTCGGCCAGGTCGTTGTGCCCGTCATGGGTGATGGTCAGGTAGCAGGCGCCCAGCCCCTTCCACAGCGCGAGGCGGGAGAGGTCGTGCCCCATGGCGTTGCCGTTCTCCACCCCCAGCAGCACGGCGAAGGCGCCCTCCGCATGGGCGCGCTCCAGCGCCTCCGCCGTGGCGACGAGGCGGCGGTTCCCGGAACCGGGCACGGTCCCGCGGATGGTGCGCAGCATCGCCTCGGCGCGCTGGCCGGCGGCGGCATGGCCCTCGGGCGTGCGCGGGCCCTGGGGGGTATAGGCGATGAAGACGACGGCCTTCAGCCCGCCCGCCGCCATCTTCGGGAAGTCCACCTGCCGGACGGTCTCGCCGCGCGGGTCGGGCGTGGCGGGCCAGGGGATGTCCACATGGGTGTCGAGGGTGGGCAGGCGGGCGTGGAGCGCCAAGACCTCGGCCATGGGGGCCTCGGCGGGCAGGGGCGGGCTCTCGGTGTCCATGGTCGGGTCGGGCTCGTCGTCAGATGGTTCGGGCGGCGGTGACGCGCTCGATCATGCCGGGCAGGGCGGCGGGGTCGAGCCAGCGGAAGACGGCGACGATGCGGGTGGCGGGCTCGATCCAGATGGTGTTGCCGCCGGCCCCCTGGGCGAACAGGCTCTCCCGGTCGGCCGAGGGGTAGCGCCCTGTCGCGTTCAGCCACCACAGCAGCCCGTAGTCGCGGTTCAGCGGACAGGGCGTGCCGCTCGCCGCCACCCAGCCGGGGGGCAGGAGGCGCCGGCCCTCCCAGATGCCGCCGGCCAGCATGAGCAGGCCGAGCCGCGCCTGGTCCTCGGCATGGGTCCGCATCCCCCCGCCCCAATGCGTGCCGCCCGGGACGGAGAGCGCCCGCACGCCATTGGGCAGATCCACCCAGGCGGTGCGGTAGCCGTCCCAGGACCAGTCGGCGCTGCCGCCGATGGGGGCGACGACCCGCTCCGCCCAGACCTCCGGCAGCGCCCGGCCGAAGCGGTGCATCAGCGCCAGCGACAGCGCGTTCACCCGCACGTCGTTGTATTCCCAGTGCGTGCCGGGCTGCTTCAGCGGGCGGTCGTGCTGCTTGGCCGCCGCGCCCTCGCGCTGGAGCTGCCGGCCCCGGTCGATCGCATCCGACTTGCCGTGCAGCGTGCCCTCCCACTCGCTGGTCTGGGAGAGCAGCATCCGCCAGGTGACGGCGCCGTTGCGCGGGCCGACGAAGGCGGGATCGGGGACGGTGGCCGAGATCGGCGCGTCCAGATCGGCGATCAGCCCGTCCAGCACCGCGATCCCGGTGAGGAGGGAGAGGCAGGACTTCGCCACGGAGAAGGTGCGGTCCGCCTGCCGCGTATCCCCCCAGCGCGCGGCCACCCGGCCGTGGCGCAGGATCAGACCGTTGGGCGCGCCGCGCGGCTCGACCGGGCCCAGCACCGCGTTGTGCGGCGGCGGCTCGAAATGGCCGGATTCCAGGAAGGCCGGCAGGTCGCGCGGGAAGGGGCTCTCATGCCCCTGGGCCCAGGCGACGGCCTCGGACAGGCGGGCCGCGTCGAAGCCCAGGGTGTCGGCATCGGCCTCGGGGAAAGGGGCGGGGGAGGGGGCGGGGAAGATCATCGCGGGCGGCAAACTGCACCCGGCGGGGGCGGGTGCGAAGGCCCCCGCGCGCAACGGGGCGGTCCCGCGCGGCGTTGGGGGCGGGGAGATTGGCGAGGCGAGGGGGAGGCACCACATCCGGCCCATGAGCGAAACCGCGAACCCATCCCGGGAGACCGCCATCCTCGGCGGCGGCTGCTTCTGGTGCCTCGATGCCGTCTACCGCAAGCTGGAGGGGGTGGCCGAGGTCGTCTCCGGCTATGCCGGGGGCCAGGTCCCCAATCCGACCTATGAGCAGGTCTGTGGCAAGAAGACCGGCCATGCCGAGGTGGTGAAGGTCGTCTTCGACCCCGCCGTGATCTCCTATGCCGACATCCTGCGGGTCTTCTTCACCATCCATGACCCCACCACGAAGGACCGCCAGGGCGCCGATGTCGGCCCGCAGTACCGCAGCATCGTCCTGACCACCTCGCCGGAGCAGGCGGCGACGGCGGAGGCGGTGATGGCGGAGGCGGCGGCGCTCTACCCCGCGCCCCTGACGACCGAGCTGGTCCCGGCCGGGGAGTTCTGGCCCGCCGAGGCGGAGCACCAGGACTACTTCGAGCGGACCCCCTGGTCCGGCTACTGCCGGGCCGTGATCGCCCCGAAGGTCGCGAAGTTCCGCAAGACCTTCGCCCACCGCCTGCGGGAGCGCGCGGCATGAGCGACGAGAAGACCCGTGCCGAGGCCGCCCGCACCGAGGCGGAGTGGCAGCACTGCCTGACCCCCCAGGCCTACCGGGTCCTGCGCGAGCACGGCACGGAGCGGCCGGGCAGCAGCCCGCTGAACGGGGAGAAGCGCGCCGGGACGTATCACTGCGCCGGCTGCGGCCAGCCGCTCTTCGATTCGGTGACGAAGTTCGAGAGCGGCACCGGCTGGCCCTCCTTCTTCCACCCGGTGGAGGGGCAGGTGGCGACCACCACCGACCGCACCTTCGGCATGGTGCGGACGGAGGTCCACTGCGCCCATTGCAACGGGCATCTCGGCCATGTCTTCCCGGACGGTCCGCCGCCCACCGGGCTGCGCTACTGCATGAACGGCGCTGCCCTCGACTTCCGGCCCGCGGTGGAAGAGACGGGAACGACGCGCTAGGCTGACGCGTTCAAGGTCCTCCCCCCCCGACAGGACCCTGCGAGGTTCCATGCGGCTCTCCCCCTGCGCCACCGTCCGCGCTGTCCTGTTCGCCGCGGCGACGCTGCTGGCGCCCGCGGCGGCACGGGCCGACCTGGTCTTCGTGCTGAACTCGACCGACCCCAGCATCCAGCTGCTGGACGGCAGGACCCAGCAGGAGGTGCGGCGCATCCCCGCCCTGCGCGAGGTCCACCACCTGACCCTGACCCCGGACGGAACCCAGATCCTGGTCGGGGATTCCGGCGGCAACGAGATGGTCTTCCTCGACCCCGCCACGGGCGAGGTGAAGCGGCGGGAGCGGATCAGCAACCCCTACCACCTGGCCTTCACCCCGGACGGCAAGAGGCTGGTGGTCACCAGCCTCCGCCGCGATCAGGTGGACGTCTACGGCTGGGACGGGCAGGCGCTGACCCTGCAGGGGCGGGTCCGCTCCGGCGACATGCCGAGCCACGTCGCCTTCAGCCCGGACAGCAAGGTGGCCTACGTCACCCTGCAGGGCGACAGGGAGATCGCCGCGATCGCCCTGGACACGCGGGAGGTGCTGTGGAAGCTGGAGGTCGGCCGTGATCCGGCGGGCATCCTCTGGCACGAGGGCAGGCTGCTGGTCGGCATCATGGGCTCGGACAATCTGGCCGTCGTCGATCCCGAGGCGCGGGTGGTGGAGCGCCGGATCGTGCTGGGGCGCGGGACCCATCAGGTCTTCCCCTCGCCGAACGGCGACACGATCTACGTGACCAGCCGGGTGGACAGCCGCATCACCGCGCTGGACCCCAGGACCCTGGCCATCCGCCGCGTCTACGAGGTGCCGGGCGGGCCGGACGACATCACCTTCGGTCCGGACGGCAAGCTCTGGGCGACGCTGCGCTTCATCCGCAAGGTGGGCGTCCTGGACCCCGCCACGGGCGAGCTGACGCAGATTCCGGTCGGCCGCTCCCCGCATGGCATCCTGTACCAGGTCGGCGCCGCCGCCGTGGCCGACGCGCAGCGTTCCGCCCGCTGAACGTCACCGGCACGGCCGGGGCAGCATGGGCGGCGCAGACGCCTTCCCGAAGGGCGCCGCCGGTTGCGGCCGGCGCGCCCTGCTCGCGGCGCTGGCGGCGCCCCTCGCCGTCCCGGCCCTCTCCACCCCGGCTCTCGCCCAGCTTCTCGCCTGCCGTGGCACCATCTACCTCACCATCGACACCGGCTGGTCGCGCGAGGCGGAGGAGATCGCAGCGATCCTGCGCCGTCGGCAGGTCCGCGCCACCCTCTTCGTCGCCGACGAGCCGACCTTCCGCGGCGATCGCACCCTGGATGATTCCTGGGCCCCCTTCTGGCGGGCGCGGGCGGCGGAGGGCCACGTCTTCGCCAGCCATACCTGGCGGCACTGGTACTTCTCCGGCGATCCGGGGCCGGGCCGGGTCCGCTACGCCTCCCGCCGCGCGGGGGAGGGGGCGGAGGTGCTGGACGGGGCCGCGCTCTGCGCGGAGCTGCGCCGGCCGGTCGAGCGGCTGAAGGCCATGGTGCCGGAGGCGGTGGTGCTGCCGCTCTGGCGGGCGCCCGGCGGCCGGACCACGCCCAACGCGCTCGCCCTGGCCCGGGCCTGCGGCCTGCGGCACCAGGGCTGGACGGCGAACGGCTTCCTGGGCGACGAGCTGGACAGCGACCGCTCCCCCAACCGTGCCCTGCTGGCGAGGAACCTCTCCGCCATCCGCGACGGCGAGGTGCTGCTGATGCACTGGGGCGTGCGATCCCGCCGCGAACCCTTCGCCGGTATCCTGGAGCCGCTGCTGGCCGGCTTGCAGGAGCGCGGCCTGTGCTTCGCCCCGCTGCCGCGGGAAGGACGGGGCTGAGGGCTCCGGTTCCGCCGCTGGCGGAGACGCCGGCCGGCTGGCAGGTCCCGGTTCAGGTCTCCTTGGCGATGATGCCGTTCAGGGTGCGGCAGGCGGCCACCACCGCGACCAGCAGGAGGCCGTCGCGGATCATGCCGGAGGGGGTGAACTCATACCCGGCGGCCTGCAGCCGGTCCGGCAGCTCGCGCAGGATGGGCTGCAGCGCCGGCTCGGTGATCAGGCCGCCGAGCAGGTGCAGCGCCGCCCACCAGGCCAGCCCGAGCAGCAGGACCACGGGCGCCAGGATGTCCGCGACCTCCTCGGCCAGGGTCAGGACGAAGGTCAGCACGCCGAAGACCAGGATGCGGACGCCCTTCAGCGCCATCGCGGCCGGCCCGCGGCGCCGGGGGCGGGGCCGGGCCAGGCTGGCCTCGTCATAGCGGCGTGGCGGGGGAAGGTCCGGCATCGGGGTGCCTCCGACAAAATTGGGCCGCCGGCCCGGGACGGGTCCTCCGGCGCGGGCGCGCCCGGCCCGCGGCGCTTCGGGCGGGGCTGCCCGGGGCCCGTCCGCTCTAGCGAGCCCGGTGGGGCGCCGCAACCGAACGGCCCAAATGGGCTGCCGGGTGGGCTTGCCGGGCCGCGGCCCCCCGGCCACCCTGCGCCCCTTCCGAGGAAGCCCCAGGACGTGCCCATGACCCGCACCCACCGCATCGCCGTCATCCCCGGGGACGGCATCGGCAAGGAGACCGTGCCGGAGGGGCTGCGCGTGCTGGAGGCCGCCGGGAGGCGCTTCGGCTTCACGCTGGACTGCACGGAATACGACTGGTCCTGCGACCGCTACCGCACCACCGGCGCGATGATGCCGGCGGACGGGCTGGACCGGCTGCGCGAGGCGGACAGCGTCTTCCTGGGCGCGGTGGGCTGGCCGGACGTGCCGGACCACGTCTCGCTCTGGGGCCTGCTGATCCCGATGCGGCGGGAGTTCGACCAGTACATCTCGTTGCGCCCCTGCCGGCTGATGCCGGGGGTGCGCACGCCGCTGGCCGGCCGCACCCCGGCCGAGATCGACTTCGTCGTGGTGCGCGAGAACACCGAGGGCGAGTACAGCTCCTCCGGCGGCCGCATGTTCGCGGGCACGGAGCGGGAGTTCGTGACCCAGGAGAGCGTCTTCACCCGCCACGGCGTGGACCGGGTGATGCGCTATGCCTTCGAGCTGGCGATGAAGCGTCCCCGGAAGAAGGTGACCAGCGCCACCAAGTCCAACGGCATCACCTTCACCATGCCCTTCTGGGACGAGCGCTTCGCGGCGATGAAGGCGCAGTACCCGGAGGTGACGACGGACCAGTTCCACATCGACATCCTCTGCGCGCAGTTCGTGCAGCATCCGGACTGGTTCGACGTGGTGGTGGGGTCGAACCTGTTCGGCGACATCCTCTCCGACCTCGGCCCGGCGGTGGCGGGCTCCATCGGCATCGCGCCCAGCGCCAACATCAACCCGGAGAAGAAGCACCCCTCGATGTTCGAGCCGGTGCACGGCTCCGCCCCCGACATCGCCGGCAAGGGCATCTGCAACCCGATCGGCCAGATCTGGTCGGGTGCGATGATGCTGGAGCACCTGGGCGAGGCGGAGGCCGCGGCCGCCATCCTGGCCGCCATCGAGAAGCTGCTGGGCGAGGGCGGGCCGCGCACCCGCGACCTGGGCGGCCAGGCGGGCACCGCCGATCTGGGCCGGGCCCTGGCCGAGGCCGTCGCGGCGGGCTGACCGGATCGCCGGCCGCCCCATCCGCGTGGCGCGGCGGGCTTCCCCCGGTGCCGGGGCGCCGCGGCATCCACCGGTCGGCAGGGTCGGTAACGGGGCACTTCGATACTTGAACGGCCATTCATGTGACCCTAGTATGGGCCACACATTGCGAGCGATTCTCAATTGGATCGCATGCGGAGATGGGAATGGGCCACGACTTCAGCTACATCGCACGGCGCTGCGAGCGCGCCGTCGTCACGGCCTATCGCGAGCTGCGCGAGGGGGGGAACGACGACCTGTCCTCCTTCCGCGCCTGCACCGCCCTGTACCGCATCCACCATCCCGAAGCCTCGGTGAGCGAGGCGCAGCGGCTGGTGGCGGAGTGGGTGGACCATCACGTCATCCGCGCCGATACCGGCCCGACCAACGGCTGCGAGTGCGACTGACGGCGCGGCCCGCCGCCTTCCTTCCGTCTCCGCCCGCCCGGAATCCGCAAGCCAGGGATTCATAGGCCCTGGCAGCCCCTGCCTCGCCGCCCCCCTGAGGGCGGGCACGATCCAGCCATCCCGTTTCCGCCGGGATCGCCCCCGGCACGACATTGCCCGCCCGTCCGCCGCCCTGGCGGAATGCCCTCAGCCCCGTCCCGCCCAGCGCAGCGCCGCCCGGGCCAGCGCGTCGATCGTGTCCACCACGGGGAAGGGCAGCCCCGGCCCGGCGGCGATCCCCAGCGGGATCTCGGTGCAGCCCAGCACCACCGCCTCCGCCCCGCGCGCGGCCAGGGCGCGGGCCGCCTCGGCCAGGGGGGCATGGGCCTCGGCGACGCGATTGGCCTTGACCAGCGCGATGCCCGGGCTGACCAGCCGCTCCATCTCCTCCGGCTCCGGCACCAGGCATTCGTGGCCCAGCGCCCCCAGGCGATCCTGGTAGAGCCGCATGGCCAGCGTTCCGGCCGTGCCCATCACGCCCACCCGCCGGCCGCCCAGGCCCTGGCGCAGCAGATCCTCCTCCGCGGCGTCGATGATGTGCAGGATCGGCAGGCGGGTGGCGGCCTGCATCTCCGCGTACCAGCCATGGGCGGTGTTGCAGGGGATGGCGATGGCGCTGCAGCCCGCCGCCTCCAGCCCGCGCAGGCCGCGCAGCAGCCAGGGCAGCGGGTCCTCGCCGCCGGACAGGCGGGCGGCGGTACGGTCGGGCACGCGGGGATCGGACCACAGCACGGCCGGGACATGGTCCTGGTCCCGCCCCGCCGGGTTGAGCAGGGTGAGGCGCGCCAGGAACTGCGCCCCGGCCAGCGGCCCCATCCCGCCCAGGATGCCCAGGACCCCGTCGTCCCGCCTCATGCCAGACCGTCCCATACCAGCTTGATCCCCGTCACCAGCAGCAAGGCGTAGATCGCGTTGTAGAAGACCCGGTCGCTGATCCGGTGGTGCAGGCGGATGCCGATCTGCACGCCGATCGGGGCCAGGGGCAGCAGCACCAGGCTGGTCAGCAGGTTCGTGCCGTCCAGCAGCCCCATCCCCGCATAGGGGATCAGCTTCAGGTAGTTCATCACCCCGAAGAAGACGGTGGTGGTGGCGGCCAGCATCCGCCGGTCCAGCCGCAGCGGGTAGAGGTACACCGCCAGCGGCGGCCCCCCGGCATGGGCGACGGTGCTGGTCAGCCCGCTGGCCGTGGCCCAGAGGAAGCCCTTCGCCGGGTCGGGCGGGGCCGGCGGCGGCGTGTCCCGCCGCATCGCCAGCCAGAGGCTGCGCCCGAGGAAGAGCAGGGTGATCACCCCCAGCGCGAGGCTGACGCCCCTGGCCGTCAGCAGGTTGAAGGCCGCCGTGCCCAGCACGATGCCCAGCACGCCGCCCGGCAGCAGGACCCGCATCTCCCGCAGGCTCCACTGCCCCCACCAGGCGCGCAGGCCGGAGACGTCCATGGCGCAGAGGACGGGCAGGGCGATTCCCGCCGCCTGGGGGGCCGGCACCGCCATGGACATCAGCGGCACCGCGACGTTGCCCGCCCCCGAGGCGAAGCCGCCCTTGCTGATGCCGTTGATGAGGAAACCCGGCACGGCCAGGGCATAGAACCAGGGGTCGGCGATCAGGGACACGGCGGCATCCGGGGCGGGACGGGGTGACGCTGCCCGCGCAGCGTGCAATCTAGGACGCCGACCCTGCCGCCGGGAACTGCCCGGCGTCACATCCCGCACCCGGCCGAGGCATCCCGCCCATGCAGCACATGAACGACCCCCTCTGGCTGGGGGCGCTGGCCCTGGCGATGGTCGTGACCGGCCTCGTCTCGGGCACCCTGGCCGGGCTGCTCGGGGTCGGCGGCGGCATCGTCATCGTGCCGGTGCTGTTCAACATCTTCCCCGCCCTCGGCATCCCCGAGGCGGTGCAGATGAAGCTGGCCGTGGGCACCAGCCTGGCCACCATCATCCCCACCTCCATCCAGTCGGCGCGCAAGCACCATGCGCGCGGGGCGATGGACGTGCCGCTGCTCAAGGCGATGATCCCCTCCATCACCTTCGGCGTGCTGATCGGCACGCTGCTGGCGATCTGGGTGCGCGGCACGACGCTGACCGCGGTCTTCGCCACCATCGCCGTGCTGGTGGCGCTGAACATGGGCTTCACCGGGGTCGATTCGCGCCTGCGCGAGACCTTCCCCACCGGCTTCCTGCGTCAGCTCATCGGCACCTTCATCGGGGCGATCAGCGCCATGATGGGAATCGGCGGCGGCACCGTCGGCGTGCCGCTGATGAACATGTTCGGCACCCCGATCCGCAGCGCGGTCGCCACCGCCTCGGCCTTCGGGATCATCATCTCCATCCCCGCGACCATCGGCTTCATCTGGGCCGGCTGGGGGAACCCGCTGCTGCCGCCGCTCTCGCTGGGCTACGTCAACCTGATCGGCTTCGTGCTGATCGTGCCCAGCTCGATGCTCGCCACGCCCTGGGGCGTCCACCTGGCCCACACCATCCCGCCCCTGATGCTCAAGCGCGCCTTCGCGCTGTTCCTGGGCATCACCGCCGTCCGGATGTTCTACAGCCTGCTGGCCTGATCCCGACGGCGATCTCGCCCGGCCGCCGTCCGCGGCGGCCGGGCGCCTATCCGAAGGTGATCCCCGTCTCGGCGATGATCGTCCGGATGGTCCCGCGCTCGCGGTCCAGGCGGGCGGCGAAGGCGGCCGGATCGGCCGGCTGCGCCTCGCTGCCGATCCTGCGCAGGGCGGCCTGGACGCCGGCGTCCGTGGTGGCGTGGTTCAACGCCTCCGCCACCCTGGCGATGATCGGGGCCGGCGTGCCGGTGCGCGCGAAGACGGCGTTCCAGCTGGTCATGTCGAAGCCGGGATAGCCGGATTCGGCGAGGGTCGGCACGCCCGGCGGCCCGCCGCGCCGCTGGCCGCTGGTCAGGGCCAGGGGCCGGGCGCGCCCGCCCTGGAACAGCGGGTCCAGGGAGTTGGTGCTCATGATCCCCGCCTGGAGCGTCCCGGCGGCCAGGTCCCGCGCCGCATCCGCGCCGCCGCGATAGGGCACATGCTCCAGGCGGATGCCGGCACGGCTGGCCAGCAGCGCCCCGGCCAGGTGGCCGACGCTGCCCACGCCGGGCGAGCCGTAGCTGATCTCCCGCCCCGCCTTCGCCGCGGCGACGAAGCCCGCCACGTCCCGGGCCGGGAAGTCCTGCGTGACGGCGAGGACGTAGGGCTGCTCGGCCACCATCCCCACCGGCGTGAAGGCGGTGGCGTAGTCGAAGGACAGCCCCCGCACCGCGAAGGGCACGATCAGGAAGGACGCCGCGTCGAACATCAGCGTGTAGCCATCGGCCGGCGCCTGGGCCACCAGCCCGGCGCCGATCGCGCCGCCGGCACCGGTACGGTTCTCGATCACCAGCGTCTGGCCCAGCCGTTCCGACACCAGAGGCTGCAGCAGGCGCGCCACCGTGTCGGACTGGCCGCCGGGCGCGAAGGGCACAACCAGCCGGATCGGCCGGTTCGGCCAGTCGGCCGTCGCACTCCCCTGGGCCCGTACCGCCGGCGCCGCGAGCGCCGAGGCCAACCCGCCCGCCAGCAGGATGCGACGTGAGGCCATGCTTTCCTTCCCTCCCGACCGGTTCCGGGGTCTTCCCGGCAGCCTACCGGATGCGCGGCCGAGGGGAAGCGGCCTCACCTCACGCGGAAGAGGCGGCGGTCAGCCCTTCTCGCCGCCCGCGCGCTCCAGGAGTTCGGCCACGCGCGCGGCATCGGCGGGCGGGGCGTCGATGCTCAGCGTGGCCCCTTCGCCGCGTTCCTCTAGCGTGGCAAGGCGGCGGTCCAACGGTGCATCCCGTACCACCGCTTCCAGCGCCAGCTTCGCTTTCGCCTTTTCGGCGAAGTGGAAGGTCAGCGGCTGCGAATCGTGCGGGGCCTGCACCACTTCATCGTCGCCCATCATCTCGGCGGGCGGCACGGCTCGGGCCCCCGTCTCGCCCCGCTGAGCCGGGGCATCGCTGGCGGGAAAGCTGTCCAGCGACGCCTCCTGGCTGGCGCGGTTCGGCGTGGCGCCGGCATTGGGGTGGTGTTGGGTGACGTTCGGCTCGACGGCCATCTTCGCGGGCTCCTCCTCCGGCACGTCGCCACCCCGCCAAACCCGTGGCGGAACCGCAGCGGCCTTTCCATGGGGTCAACGACGCAAGTGGGGAGAGGTTGGCGGCGGCGGGCGGAGCACGCCTCGAGCCGGATCGCCCGCCTGCCTCCCCTCGGTTCGGCCCGTGGCGCTGGTGGGCAGGGTAACAATGGAGGCAGAGCGCCCGCCCAGCCTCATCCGGTCGGTGCGATGCGCTGATCTGTGCCGGCGCGGGGTGCGCCCGTGGCCCGGGGGCAAGGCGCTGCCTCGCCCCCGTACCCCCACTCCGCCAGGATCCTGCGGACCCTGGACCCGGGGAGTGCTACCGCGGGACAGCCTGCGACGGGGTCGAGGCGCCGAGGAGCCACGCTCCTCGGCGGGTACGGCCTCCGCACTCGCTGACGCCTTTGACGAGTTATTCAGGGTCCCGCCTGTCCGCGCACCGTCAGGGTTCAGCCCGGAGGCTGACACCCACCGCCCCGAGCCACTCCCAGCGGGGACCGGGGCCCGCTTGTGGCCCCGGCAGGGGAGGGTCTGGGAGGGGACGGCGTCCCCTCCCGGTGCCGACGCCGGAACACCACAGCATGACAGGGCAGGTCAGCCCCGCCGTCGGGATCAGCCGCCCCGCAACCGGTGCCAGGCGGCTAGCAGCGCGTCATAGGGCAGGGCCGGAGCCTCCCGCACCCGCCAGCGCCACTCCCGGAAGCCTGCCTCCGACCGCGCCGCCGGACCGGGCCGGGCGGGCAGGCCGAGCAGCCGCAGCAGCAGCACGCAGCGCGGGATGTGATAGCCGGAGGAGGCGACCAGCACCGGCCCCGGCCAGCCGCGCAGCAGCCGTGCCACGGCGCGGGCGGAGGAGAGCGTGTCCGTCCCCGTCGGCTCGGTCAGGATGTCGTCCAGCGGGACGCCCAGATCCTGCAGCAGGCGGGTCATCACCGCCGCCTCGGCGGGACCGTGCCGCCCCTTGCCGCCGGTGGGCAGGTAGAGCGGCGGCGGGGACAGGCGCATCCCATGCTCCGCCGCCGCCAGGACGCGCCGGCGCAGGGTCAGGCTGGGGCGGCCATCCGGCCGCACGGCGGCGCCGAAGATCACGATCGCGGTGCGGGGGGTGTCCAAGCGGGCTCCGGTCGGGGGTGATGCCTCAACGGCGGCGGGGTGGCGGGGTTGGCCGGCGGCCCGCATCGCGCGGCAGCCCCGCCCTGCCCGCCCTGGCGGGGCCGGTGCCCGGTCCCCATCTCGCTCCGCGTGTCCCTGAAATCGCCCGCGCCGGAAAAAAGCCGCAGCCGCCGCGTGGGATTCGCCCGGCTGGTCCGTACCAGCCTGGACGAAGCGAGGCCCATGCTCACAGCCCTTCTCCCTGCCGCTGGTTGGCGTGCCCCGTCCCTGTCCAGCCCGGCGCTGGCGCGGGATGCCGGGCAGGCCGGCCCACGCCTGGCCCGCGACCGGGCCGCGGCGCCGGATGCCACGCTGCTGCGCTGGTCGGCGGAGGGTGACCGGCTGGCCTTCGACCAGCTCGCCGTGCGGCACCTGCCCCGGCTGCATGCCATCGCGCTGCGGATCACCGGCCGGGCCGCCGAGGCCGAGGAGGTGGCGCAGGAGGCGATGCTGCGCGCCTGGCAGCAGGCGGCGCGCTTCGACCCCGACCGGGCGCAGGTGGGCACCTGGCTCTACCGGATCGCCGCCAACCTCGCGATCGACCGGGTCCGCCGCGCCGGCGCCGCCCCGCTCGACGAGGTGGCCGAGGCGGTCGCCGACCCGCAGCCGGGACCGGAGGAGGTGCTGGCCACGAAGCAGCGCGATGCCCGCCTCGCCGCCGCCCTGGCCGGGCTGCCCGCCCGCCAGCGCGCCGCCATCGCCCTCGCCTACGACCAGGGGATGAGCGGGGCGGAGGCGGCGGCGGCGCTCTCCGTCTCCACCCGGGCGCTGGAGGGGTTGCTGCGCCGTGCCCGCCAGCTTCTCTCGGCCCGCCTGCACGGCACGGGCCAGAAGGGATCGGGCCAGGAGGGATGAGGATGCGACCCGACCACCTTGCCCGGCTGCTCGACACCCATGGCGCCGACCCCGCCCGCTGGCCGCCCGCCGAGGCCGCCGCCGCCCGCGCCCTGCTCGCCGCCTCGCCCGAGGCCCGTGCCATGCAGGCGCGCGCGGCGCTGGTGGATGCGGCGCTGAACGACAGCCTTCCCCCCGCCGATCCCGCCGCCCTGGCGCGGATGCGGCATGCGGTCGCCGCCGCCGTGGCCCGCGCGCCGCTGCCCGTGCCCGCCACGCGGCCCGGCCTGGCCTGGGCGGGTGGCCTGGGCGAGGCGGGGATCGTCCAGGGGGGCGGCGGGCTGCTGGGCTGGCTGCGGCCGGTGCTGCCGGCCGGCTGCGGCGCGCTGCTGACCCTGGCCGCCTGCGCCCTGTGGCTGAGCTGGGCGCCGCTGCAGGCCCAGACCCAGGCGCAGGAGGAGAGCTGGGGCGCACCGCGCATCCTGGCGATGATGGAGCCGAGCGAGTGATCCGCCTGACCGCACCGCTGCTGTGGAAGGGCGCGCTGGGCGCCTCGGTGGCGCTGAACCTCGTCCTGGGCGCGCTGCTGCTGCGCGACGGGCCGGACCGCCCGCCGGGCGGGCCCGGCATCCGCCAGCTGGAGTCCCGCATCGAGCGAATCCTCTCGCCGCGGGATGCGGAGGCGTTCCGCCAGGCCATGGAAACCGGCCGCCTGGACTGGGAGGCCGCCCGCCGCGCCATGCGCGAGAGCCGTCCCGCGCTGGAGACGCTGATCCGCCAGGAGCCTTTCGACCCCGCCGCGATGCGCGCCGCCATGGCGGCCGGACGCGCCGGCTGGGCTGCCTTCAGCGCCGCCTTCGAGGACAGCCTGGTGCGCGGCGTGGCCGCCGTCTCGCCCGAGGGCCGGCGGCGCATCGCCGACGACATGGCCCGCGGCCCCGGGCCCCGGCGCGGCGGGCGTGACGACGGGCCGCCCCCGGGGCCTCCGCCCGGCCCCGCTGTTGCCCCTTCTGGTGCCGCGCCGCAGGCGGCGCTGGTGCCGCCCCCGCCCGCTGGCCCGGGCGGACGAGCGGGGGACGCCCGGCCCTGATCCCCGCCCCCGATGCGGCCGCGCCCCGCCTGCACCGCCGGGCGGGGCTGGCCCTGTCCGTGCTCGCCCTGCTGGCCGCCTGCGGCCCGAAGCCGGCGCCGGCGCTCTCCGGCCTGACCCTGCCCGACCGCTACCGCCAGGGGACCGGCGAGGCCGCCCGCTGGCCCGACCCGCAATGGTGGTCCGGCTTCGGCTCGCCCGAGCTGGACGCGCTGATGGCCGCCGCCATGGCGGACAACCTCGACCTCGCCGCCGCGGCGGCGCGGGTGCGGCAGGCGGACGCGCAGGTCCGCATCACCGGCTCGGCGCTGCTGCCGACCGTCACGCTCGACAGCTCCGCCACCCAGCGCCAGGTCGCCGGCCGGGGCGACCGCACCAGCTCCGCCTATGCCGCCAGCCTCGCCGCCAGCTACGAGGTGGATTTCTGGGGCCGCAACCGCTCCCTGACCCAGTCGGCGGAGCTTTCGGCGCGGGCGACCCGCTACGATGCCATCACCCTGCGCCTGACCACCCAGGCCTCGGTCGCCAACACCCTGTTCGAGGTGCTGGCGGCGCAGGCGCAGCTGCGCGTGCAGGAGGAGAACCTGCGCGCCGCGCGCCGCGTCCTGGCGGTGATCCGCCAGCAGGTGGGCTTCGGCATCGCCACCGGCCTCGACCTCGCCCAGCAGGAGACGGTGGTGGCGCAGCAGGAGGCGGCGCTCCCCTCCCTGCGCCAGACGGCGCAGCAGGGCATCAACGCCCTGGCGGTGCTGACCGGCCGCCCCCCTGCGGCCCTGCCGGCGGCCCTGGAGCCGCAGCCGGACCGCTTCGACCGGCTGCGCATCCCCGCCGCCGCGCCGGGCCAGCCCGCCGATCTGCTGGTCCGCCGTCCGGACGTGCTGGCGGCCGAGGCCGACCTGGCCGGCGCCAATGCGAACATCGCCGCCGCCCGCGCCGCGCTGCTGCCCAGCATCGTGCTCGGTGTCCAGGGCGGGGTGCAGTCGGCGCTGCTGGGCACGCTGCTGCGCCCGGAGGCGCAGGTCTACTCGCTGGTCGCCAGCCTGGCGCAGACGATCTTCGACGGCGGCGCCCTGCGCGGCCGCGTCGCGCTGAGCGAGGCCCAGGCGGAGGAGCTGGTGGCCGCCTACCGCGCCGCCATCGTGCAGGCGCTGTCGGACGTGGAGGACGCGCTGGTCGCCACCCGCGAGACCGCCGCCCAGGAGGAGCTGCGCCGCGAGGCCGCCGCCCGGGCCGAGCGCGCCTATGCCATCGCCGAGGCGCAGCTGCAGGCGGGCACCATCACCCTGATCACCCTGCTGAACGTGCAGCAGAGCCTGTTCAGCACCCGCACCGCCCTGGTCCAGGCCCGCCTCGCCCGGCTGCAGGCGGCGGTCGGGCTGTTCCGCGCCCTGGGGGGCGGGTGGCAGCCATGAACGCCCGCCAGCCGCCGGCCCGGCGCCGGCCGGGCGGCCCCGCGCGCCGGCGGCCCACCCTCCCCATATGCGCCTCCGCCTGCCGGCTGCGTCCCGCCGGCCGGCGCTTCGCCTGGAACCCGTGATGGCCCGCACCCGACTCCTGCTCCCCGTGCTCGGCGTCCTGGCCATCGGCGCCGGGGCCGGCTGGTATGTCTGGCACCAGCGCCAGGCGGCGACGACCGCCACCGCCGATGGCGCCGCCCCCGCCGGGCCGCGCGGCCCAGGGGGGCCTGGCGGCCGGCGCGGCCCTGGCGGGCCCGGCGGCCAGGCGGTGCCGGTGACGGTGGCCACGGCCGAGACGCGCGACCTGCTGTTGACGATCGACGCGCTGGGCACCGTGCAGGCGCTGAACACCATCACCGTCCGCTCCCAGGTGAGCGGCACGCTGACCGAGGTGCTGTTCCGCGAGGGGCAGGAGGTGAAGGCGGGCGACGTCCTGGCCCGGATCGACGACCGCACCTATGCCGCCGCCCTGGCGCAGGCGCGGGCCAAGCAGGCCTACGACCAGGCGCAGCTCGCCAATGCCCGGCTGGACCTGACCCGCTACCAGGGCCTCCAGGCGTCTTCGGGCGTGACGCGGCAGCAGGTCGACACCCAGCGCGCCCAGGTCGCCATGTACGAGGCGCAGGTGGCGCAGGACCAGGCCGCCATCGACAACGCGAAGGCCCAGCTCGACTACGCCACCATCCGCTCGCCGATCGACGGGCGGGTCGGTCTGCGCCTGGTCGATCCGGGCAACCTGGTCGGCGCCGGCGACAGCGGCGGCATCGTCACCGTCACCCAGCTCCGCCCGATCGGCGTCACCTTCCCCATCCCGCAGGGCGAGCTGCCCCGGCTGCGCCGCGCCATGGCGGCCGGTCCGGTCGAGGTCGCCACCCTGCCCGACCCGGTGCCTGGCCAGGGCCGGGCCGGGCCGCGCGCCGCCGCGCAAGGGAACGCCGGATCGGGGAACGCCGGATCGGGGAACACCGGAGCGGGGAGCGCCATGCCGGGGGCGGCCGCGGAGGGGAGTGCCGCCCGCGCCGTCCTGCGCGGCACGGTGCTGACCGTGGACAACCAGGTGGACCAGACCACGGGCACGGTGAAGGTGAAGGCCGTCTTCCCCAACGAGGACACGCAGCTCTGGCCCGGTGCCTTCGTCAGCCTGCGCCTGGGGGTGGAGACGCTGCGCGGCGCCACGGTGGTCCCGCTGGTCGCCGTGCAGCAGGGACCCTCCGGCCCCTATGCCTTCGTCGTGAAGGCCGACAGCACCGTCGAGCAGCGGCCGCTGGTCCTGGGTGCCGCGACGCAGAGCGAGGCCGCCATCCGCGACGGGCTGCGGCCGGGCGAGCGGGTGGTGACCTCGGGCGGGCTGCGCCTGAACGCGGGCAGCGCCGTGACGGTGGGCACCCCCCCCGGCCCGCGCGGCGCCCCCCCGTCGCGGCCCGATCCCGCGGCCCCGCCCCCCGCGGCCCCGCCCCCCCCGGGCTCGCCCCCCCCGGGCTCGCCCCCCCCGGGCTCGCCCATGGTGCAGAACCCGCCGGCGCCGGGCGTGGCGTCCGAGGCCGGCCCGCCCGCCCGCCCGCGGCGGCAGGCCGCCGGCGCCTCGGCCGAGGCGGTGCGGTGAACGTCTCCGCCCCCTTCATCGCCCGGCCGGTCGCGACCACGCTGCTCTCGGTCGCGGTGCTGCTGGCGGGCATCCTCGGCTACCTGCGCCTGCCGGTCTCCGCCCTGCCGCAGGTGGATTTCCCCACCATCGAGGTCTCGACCCAGCTTCCCGGCGCCTCGCCCGATACCGCCGCCGTGCTGATCGCGGCGCCGCTGGAGCGGCAGTTCGCGCAGATCGCGGGCCTGCAGACCATGTCCTCGGTCAGCGGGCCGGGCGTCAGCCGCATCACCCTGCAGTTCCGCCTGGACAAGAGCCTGGACGAGGCGTCGCAGGACGTGCAGGCGGCGCTGGACGCGGCGCGCGGCACGCTGCCCTCCTCGCTGCCCTATCCGCCCGTCTATTCCAAGGTGAACCCGGCCGACCCGCCGATCCTCACCCTGGCGCTGACCTCCGACAGCCTGCCGATCATGCGGCTGTCCGACCTCGCCGACACGCTGCTGGCGCAGAAGCTGTCCCAGGCCACGGGGGTGGGGCGCGTCACCGTGCAGGGCAACATGCGCCCGGCGGTGCGGCTGCGCGTCGACCCGCAGCGCCTCGCGGCCTACGGCATCGGGCTGGAGGCGGTGCGCACGGCCATCGTCGCGGCCAACCAGAACTCGCCCAAGGGCTCGCTCGACGGGCCGCGCCAGGCCGCGCAGATCCTGGCCAACGACCAGATCTCCACCCCCGAGGCCTTCGGCGACGTCATCATCGCCTGGCAGAACGACGCCCCCGTGCGGCTGCGCGACGTGGGCGAGGCGGTGGAGGCGCTGGAGAACGAGCGCAACGGCGCCTGGTTCAACGGCCGCCCCGCCGTGCTGCTGGACGTGCAGCGCCAGTCGGGGGCGAACATCGTGGAGACGGTGGAGCGCATCCAGGCGCTGCTGCCGCAGCTCAAGGCCGCCATCCCGCCGGCCGCGACGCTGCAGGTGGTGGCCGACCGCACCGAGACCATCCGCGCCTCGGTGCACGAGGTGCAGCTGACCCTGGTGCTGGCGGTGGCGCTGGTGGTGGGGGTGATCTGGCTGTTCCTGGGCAGCGGCCGGGCGACGCTGGTGCCCGCCATCTCCCTGCCGCTCTCCATCGTCGGCACCTTCGGCATCATGTCGGCGATGGGCTACTCGCTCGACAACCTCTCGCTGATGGCGCTGACCATCGCGACCGGCTTCGTCGTGGACGACGCCATCGTGATGATCGAGAACATCGTCCGGCTGATCGAGAAGGGGGAGCGGCCGCTCGCCGCCGCCTACGAGGGCTCGCGCCAGATCGCCTTCACCATCATCTCGCTGACCCTGTCGCTGATCGCGGTCTTCATCCCGCTGCTCTTCATGGAGGGCGTGGTGGGCCGGCTGTTCCGCGAGTTCGCCGAGACCCTGACCGCGACCGTGCTGGTCTCCATGGTCGTCTCCCTCACCCTCACCCCGATGCTCTGCGCCCTGCTGCTGCGCGCCGGGCACCGGCCGGGCTGGGTGTCGCGGCGGTTCGAGGCGGGGTTCGAGCGGCTGCGCCTCGCCTATGGCCGGGCGCTGGCGGTGACCATGCGGCACCAGGCGCTGACCCTGCTCGCCACCGGGCTGACCGTGGCGCTGACCGCCTGGCTCTACCTCGTCATGCCCAAGGGCTTCCTGCCCATGCAGGATACGGGCCTGATCCAGATCGCGACCGAGGTGCCGCAGGACGCGTCCTTCGCCCGCTCCGCCGAGCTGCAGCAGCGGGTGGCGGAGGTGGTGCGTGCCGACCCGGCGGTGGCGGCGGTGACCGCGGTGGCCGGGGCCGGGGCGCTGAACCCCGCGCAGAACACCGGCCGCATCACCGCCGTGCTGCGCCCGCGCGCGGAGCGCGACGCCGACGCCCAGGCGGTGATCGCCCGGCTGACGCCGCGGCTGGAGGCCATCGCGGGAGTCGAAGCCTACCCGCTGGCGGTGCAGGACATCCAGATCAGCGCCCGGGCCAGCAACACCCAGTACCAGCTGGTGATGACCGACCCGGATCCGGCCGAGCTCTCCACCTGGGCGCCGCGGCTGCTGGCGCGGCTGCGCGCCACGCCCGGGTTGCGCGACGTGGCGACCGACCAGCGGGAGGAGGGGCTGCGCCTGGCCATCGCCGTCAACCGCGACAAGGCGGCGCGGCTGGGCGTGACGATCCAGGCGGTGGACAACGCACTGTACAACGCCTTCGGCCAGCGCCAGATCTCCACCATCTACGGGCAGAGCAACCAGTACCGCGTGGTGCTGGAGGCGTCCGACCGCATCCGCACCGACCCCACCGCGATCGGGCAGGTGCACGTCTCCGCCACCGGCGGGGCGCAGGTGCCGCTGGGGGAGATCGCCACCTTCACCCGCACCCGCGGCCCGCTGCTGGTGACGCGGGAGAACCAGTTCCCGGCGGTGACGATCAGCTTCAACCTGGACCAGGGCATGTCGCTGGGCGAGGCGGTGGCGGCGGTGGACGCCGCGGCGCGGGAGATCGGCCTGCCGGAGACCATCGCCACCCGCTTCGCGGGCGACGCGGCGGAGTTCCAGAGCTCGCTGGCCGGCCAGCCCTGGCTGATCCTGGCCGCGGTGGTGGTGATCTACATCGTGCTCGGCGTGCTCTACGAGAGCCTGATCCACCCGATCACCATCCTCTCCACCCTGCCCTCCGCGGGGATCGGGGCGCTGCTGGCGCTGGAGCTGTGGGGGCTGGACCTGTCGGTGGTGGGGATGATCGGCATCATCCTGCTGATGGGCATCGTCAAGAAGAACGCGATCATGATGATCGACTTCGCCCTGGAGGCGCAGCGCGACCACGGCATGACCCCGCGCGAGGCGATCCGCGAGGCGGCGCTGCTGCGCTTCCGCCCGATCATGATGACCACCGCCGCCGCCCTGCTCGGCGCCCTGCCGCTGGTGCTGCAATCCGGCACGGGGTCGGAGCTGCGCCTGCCGCTGGGCGTGTCCATCGTCGGCGGGCTGCTGCTCAGCCAGCTCGTGACGCTCTTCACCACCCCCGCGGTCTACCTGGCGCTGGAGGCGGTGCGGGGCTGGGCCGTCCGGCACTGGACGCGGCAGGACCCGCGCGCGGCGCTGCCGGCGGCCGAGTAGGGGCGGGGCCGGATGTTCTCGATCTCCGCCCCCTTCCTGCGCCGGCCGATCGCCACGCTGCTGCTGGCGGCGGGGCTGGCCATGGCGGGGCTGGTGGCGCTGCGCGACCTGCCGATCTCCTCCATGCCGCGGGTGGACCTGCCGACCATCTTCGTCAGCGTGAACCAGCCCGGCGCCAATCCGGAGACGCTGGCCGCGACCGTGATCGCGCCGCTGGAACGGCACCTGGGCGCCATCGGCGGCCTGACGGAGATGACGTCCAACGCCGGCAGCGGCAGCGGCAACATCGTGCTGCAGTTCGACCTGTCGCGCACCCAGGCGGACGTGGCGCGCGACGTGCAGGCGGCGGTCAACGCGGCGCGGCAGGACCTTCCCTCCGGCATGCCCAACCCGCCCACGGTGCGCAAGGTGAACCCCGCCGACGCGCCGGTGCTGAGCCTGGCGATGACCTCCGCCACCCTGACCCGCACCGCGCTCTACGACGTGGCGGACAGCATCGTGGCGCAGCGCCTGTCGCAGGTGCCGGGCGTGGCGCAGGTGCAGGTGGGGGGCGCCGACCAGCCCGCCGTGCGCGTCGCCGTCGACCCGGACGCGGCGGCCGCGGCCGGCATCGCGCTGGACGACATCCGCGGCGCCATCGCCGCGGCCAACGTCACCCAGCCGGTCGGCAGCATCGAGACGCCGGGCCAGTCCATCAGCCTTTCCGTCAACGACCGGCTGAACACGGCGGCCGAGTACGCGCCGCTGGTGGTCAAGACCACGGACGGGCGGATCGTACGCCTGTCCCAGGTGGCGGAGGTGACGGACGCCACCCGCTCGCGCCGCCAGGCCGGGTGGTTCAACGGCCAGCCCTCCATCCTGCTGCTGGTCTACAAGCAGGCGGATGCCAACGTCATCGAGGTGGTGGACGGCATCCGCGCCGCCCTGCCGCAGCTGGAGCGCTGGGTGCCCGGCGGCGTGCGGATCGAGACGCTGACCGACCGATCCGGCACCATCCGTGCCAGCGTCGAGGAGGTGGAGCTGAGCCTGCTGGTCAGCATCGCCCTGGTCATCGGGGTGGTCGCGCTGTTCCTGCGCCGCCTGGGGCCGATGCTGGCGGCCAGCGTGACCGTGCCGCTCTCCCTGCTGGCGACGCTGTTCGTCATCTGGCTGCTGGGCTACTCGCTGAACAACTTCTCGCTGATGGCGCTGATCGTCTCGGTCGGCTTCGTGGTGGACGACGCCATCGTGATGATCGAGAACATGGCCCGCCTGCGCGAGCGCGGCATGCCCCCCTTCGAGGCGGCGATGGAAGGGGCGCGGCAGATCGGCTTCACCATCGTCTCCATCACCCTCTCCCTGGTCGCCGTCTTCATCCCGCTGCTGGCCATGGGCGGCATCGTCGGGCGGATGTTCCGGGAGTTCTCCGTCACCCTCTCGGTCGCCGTGCTCGTCTCCGCCGTGCTGGCGCTGACGGTGACGCCCACCATCGCGGCCCACCTGGCGCGGCCGGGGCCGGAACGCCCGCCCGGCCGCTTCGGCCGCGGCTTCGAGGCGGCGATGGGCGCGCTGGTGCGGGGCTACATGCGCTCCCTGGCGGTGGCGCTGCGCTGGCGTCGGCTGGTGCTGCTGGCCAGCCTGGCGCTCATCGGCCTGACCGTCTGGCTCTACATGGTCGTGCCCAAGGGCTTCTTCCCGGAGCAGGACATCGATCTGCTCGGCGGCGTGACCCAGGCGGCGCCGGACACCTCCTTCGCCACCATGGTCCGGCTGCAGGAGGCGGCGATGCGCATCGTCCGCGCCGACCCGGCGGTGCTGAACGTCAGCGGCCAGATCGGCGGCGGCTTCGGCGGCGGCGGCACCAATTCCGGGCAGATGAGCATCGCGCTCAAGCCGCGGGGGGAGCGCGACGCCTCGGCGCAGCAGGTAATCAACCGGCTGCGCCGCCCGCTGCTCGCCGTGCCGGGCATGGCGACCTACCTCTGGGCGCAGCAGGACATCCGCATCGGCGGGCGGCAGGGCAACGCCAACACCTCCTACGTGCTGCTCGGCACGGATCTGGAGGAGCTGCGCGAATGGACCAACACCATGGTCGAGGCGCTGCGGCGCGTGCCCGGCCTCACCGACGTCTCCTCCGACCAGGAGCGGGCGGGGCTGGTCAGCCGCGTGGTGATCGACCGCGACGCGGCGGCGCGGCTGGGGGTGGGGATGGAGGCGATCAGCGCCGCCTTCAACAACGCCTTCTCGCAGCGGCAGGTCTCCACCCTCTACGGCGCGCGCAACCAGTACCGCGTGGTGCTGGAGATCGACCCGGCCCTGCAGCAGGACATGGCGCAGCTGGACCGCGTCTTCCTGCCCGGACGCGACGGCACCCAGGTGCCGCTGGGGGCCGTGGCGCGGGTGGAGCGCGACGTCGCGCCGCTGCGCGTCACCCATCGCGGCCAGTTCCCCGCCACCACCATCACCTTCAACCTGGGCGAGGGCGTCTCCATCGGCCAGGCGACGGCGCTGGTGCAGCAGGCGGAGAGGGACGCGATGCTGCCGGCGACCATCCGCGCGCAGTTCGGCGGCGGCGCGGCCGCCTTCCAGGACTTCAACCGCGACCAGCCGCTGCTGATCCTGGCGGCGCTGCTGGTGATCTACATCGTGCTCGGCGTGCTCTACGAGAGCTTCATCCACCCGCTGACCATCCTCTCCACCCTGCCCACCGCGGGGCTTGGCGCGCTGCTCGCCCTGCTGGCCACGGGCCTGCCCTTCAGCGTGATCGCGCTGATCGGGGTGATCCTGCTGATGGGCATCGTGAAGAAGAACGGCATCATGCTGGTGGACTTCGCGCTGGAACACGAGCGCCTGCACGGGATAGGCGGGGAAGCCGCCATCTTGGCCGCCTGCCGCGAACGCTTCCGGCCGATCCTGATGACCACCCTGGCGGCCATGCTGGGCGCGGTGCCGCTGGCCATCGGCTTCGGCACGGGCGCGGAAATGCGCCAGCCCCTGGGCGTGACCATCATCGGCGGCCTGCTCGTCTCCCAGGTGCTGACGCTCTACATCACCCCCGTCACCTTCCTCGCCCTCGACCGCTGGCGCCGGCGCGAGGCGCCGCATCCCGTGACGGCCGCCGCAGCGGCGGAGTGATACGGACGGCGCGATGCCCTGATCCGTGCCGGCGTAGTGCCCGTTCCCCGGGGGCAAGGCTCTGCCTCGCCCCCGTACCCCCACTCCGCCAGGACCCTGCGGGCCCTGGACCCATTTGGCGCTGCCGCGGGACAGCCGGACACGGGGTCACAGCGCCGAGGAGCCATGCTCCTCGGCGGGTACGGCCGCAGCACTCGCTGACGCCTTTGATGTTTCTTTCAGCGTCCCGCCTGTCCGCGTTTCGTCAGGGTTGAGCCCGCAGGCTGACACCCACCGCGTAGAACCAACTCCCAGCGGGGACCGGGGCCCGCTTGTGGCCCCGGCAGGGGAGGGTCTGGGAGGGGACGGCGTCCCCTCCCGGTCCAACGCCGGAACACGACAGCACAACGGGTCAAGTCATCCCGTCGCCGGTATGAGCCGGCCGGGGGCTTGCGGCGTGCTGGCACCCCGGAGCGGGTGCGGCCTCAGCCCGGAGTGGCGGCCCCGCCGTGCGGCGATCGCCGAACCGGCCCGGCCATAGGGAGCCCGCTCCGCGCCGCCCTGGCTTGCCGTCCTGCTCCCATGGGGCGAGAATGTCATCCGGACGAATTCTGGAGGTCCGGCGTGGTCTCGTGGCCGCTTCCGGGCTTTCGGGCGGAGTGGACCCGTGCATAGCCCCGACCCTGACGCTTCCCCCATCCGCCTGGCTTCGCCCGGGGCGGGGAGGGGCGTCGCGCCGCGGCCCGTGGCACCAGCCGTCGGCTTGGCCCGGTGACGCCGGCGGAGTCCGACCGCGCCGCGCGATACGCCGCCCTCACCCTGGCGGCCGGCCTGCCGGCGGATGTGGTGCTCTACCTCCTGCTGCCGCTGCACGCGGCGGAGTTCGGCGTCACCCTGTCCGAGGCCGGGGTGCTGCTGGCCGCGAACCGGCTGGTCCGCATCGCCGGATACAGCCAGGTCGCGGGTTTCTATGCCCGGCGGGGGCCGCGGGCGGCCTGCACCCTTGCGGCGGGGGCCGCCGTGCTCGCCGCCTTCGGCTATGCGATCCTGTCCGGCCTCTGGGGGCTGCTGGCGGCGCGACTGCTCTGGGGCCTGGCCTTCGCCGCGCTGAACATCGCCAACCAGGCGCTGCCGACCGCGGTGCGGGAGGGTGCGTCGCTGCGCGCCGGGCGGGCGCGCGCGATCGTCGCCGCGGCTTCCGTGCTGGGCCTCGTCGGCGGCGCCTGGGTGGCGCAGGAGTTCGGGCCGCGCAGCACCTTCCTGGTGCTGGGCGTCCTCTCGCTGGGCGGGCTGGCGGCCGCGCGGGGGCTGCCGACGGTGCCGGACGGGCACCGGCCGGGCGGCCCGCGCCTCGCCCTGCCGTCGCGGCTGGACCTGTACGGCTTCGTGCAGGGGCTGACGCTGGACGGGCTGTTCGGCTTCGGCTTCGCGCTGCTGGCGGCGGCCGCCCTGCCCCAGGGCGCGGCGCTCGCGGTCGGGTCCATCCTGGCGATCCGCTACGCCGCCGAGATCGTGCTCGGCCCGCCGGGCGGCCGGCTGGCCGATCGCTTCGGCGCGTCCCGGATGCTCTGGCTGCTCTCCTCGGGCGCGGCGCTGGGGCTGCTGGGGATGGGGCTGGGCTGGCTCTGGGCCGGGGCAGCCCTGGTGATCGTGCTGCGCGGCGCGTTGCAGCCGCTCTCCGGCCCGGCCGTGGCCGCTGCCAACCCTGGCGCCGCCCGGGTGCCGGCGCTGGCGCGGCAGGCGACCTGGCGGGACATCGGGGCCGGGGCCGGGCCGCTGCTCGCCGGCACGCTTGCCGGGGTGGCACCGCCCTGGGCCCTCTATGGCGGGGCGGCGATCGCCCTGGCCCTGGCGGGCTGGTCCGTGCGTCGTCCGGAAGTTGCAAATGGGTCGCAACATGTGGATGGAATGCGGCTGCGGCCGGCGACGGGGGCGGTGGGTGCTTGCGCCGGCTTCACCGCGCCCCCATCAGGACAGGCCATGAACGCGATCGACCGTCCGGAATCCCGCCATGACGCCGCCGGCGTGCTGGAGGCGCTGCTGTCCCGCCGCTCGGTGGGGCAACTGCGCGAACCCGGGCCGACCGGGCCGGAACTGGACCGCATCCTGGAGACGGCGCTGCGGGCGCCCGACCATGGCGGGCTGCGGCCCTGGCACTTCGTGCTGATCCGCGGCGAGGCCCGTGCCCGCTGGGCCGACACCATCGAGGCGGCGATGCGCGCGCGCGACCCGGAGGTCACGCCGCCGATGATCGACAAGCAGCGCAACCGCATCCTGAACGCGCCGCTGACGATCGCCGTCGTCGCCCGGATCAGGGCCGGCAAGATCCCGGAATGGGAGCAGATGGCCACCGTGGCCGCCGGGACCATGAACGTGCTGAACGCCCTGCACGCCAGCGGCTATGGCGCCGTCTGGCTGTCGGGCGCCAACGCCTTCGATCCGAAGGTGGCCGGGGCGCTGGGCGTGGTGGAGCCGGACCGGCTGATGGGCTTCCTCTTCGTCGGCACCCAGGCCGCCGAGCTGCCTCCTTTGCGCCGGGCGGAGCTATCCGCGCATGTCAGCGACTGGACCGGCGCTGCGCCCTGACCCGGCCCATGGCCGAGACCATCCTGCGGGCGGACTACCGCGACCCCGTCCACGCCCGCGCCGTGGTCGCGCTGATGGACGTCTATGCGCGCGACCCGGCCGGCGGCGGCAGGCCCCTGCCGCCCGAGGTGCTGGCCGGGCTGCCGGAGGCACTGGCGTGCCGGCCCCAGGCGATGGGCATCCTGGCCTTCGCGGGGGAGGAGCCTGCCGGGCTGGTGAACCTCTTCGAGGGCTTCTCCACCTTCGCCGGCCGGCCCCTGCTGAACATCCACGACGTGATCGTGGCCCCGGCCTTCCGGGGACGCGGCCTGGCCGGCCGCATGCTGGCCGAGGCGGAGCGGCTGGCCCGCGAGCGCGGCTGCTGCAAGCTGACCCTGGAGGTGCTGGAGGGCAACGCCGCCGCCCGGGCTGCCTATGCCCGCCTCGGCTTCGCGGGGTACAGCCTGGACCCGGGCATGGGTCAGGCGCTGTTCTGGCAGAAGGTGCTGTAGCGGCCGAAGGACCTCGCCCTCCGACCCCCGCCGGGGCCGCGCGCACCGGCCCGTTCAGCGCCCCCTGGCAACAGGAGCATGGCGCGCCGGCAGGCCCAGCCCCCCAGGAGCAGCATGACGCCCAGGATGGCGGTGTAGCGCCAAGCGCCCGGCTTGGGCGTGCCGTCGAAGAGGGGGGCGCTGTTCAGGGCCAGCAACACCAGCACGAAGCCGCAGAACACGCCCCAGGCCAGCAGCAGCGGCGCCGCCCCGCGCCGGCCGGAGGCCCAGGCCGCCCAGAGGAGGAGGGCCGCCACGGCGAGGTCGTCCAGCCCCAGCGGGACGATGGCGGTGCCGCGCCGGGCGAGTTCCCCCGCCGCCAGCAGCAGGGCCGCGGCCACGGCGAGGAGGCGGAGCGCCCGCACTACTGCGCGGAGGCGCTGGCCTCGGAGCGGGTGCCGCCGACGCGCTGCGCCAGGGCGGCGGCCATGAACTCGTCGAGGTCGCCGTCGAGCACCGCCGCCGGGTTACCCTTCTCCACGCTGGTGCGGAGGTCCTTCACCATCTGGTACGGCTGCAGGACGTAGGATCGGATCTGGTGGCCCCAGCCGATATCCGTCTTGCCCGCCTCGATCCCGGCGGAGATGGCCTCCCGCTTGGACAGCTCCAGCTCGTAGAGCCGGGCGCGCAGCATATCCATGGCGATGGCGCGGTTGCGGTGCTGCGAGCGGTCCTGGGTCGAGGCCACCACGATGCCCGTGGGCATGTGGGTGAAGCGCACGCCGGATTCCGTCTTGTTCACGTGCTGCCCGCCGGCGCCCGAGGCGCGGAAGGTGTCCGTCTTCAGGTCGGCCGGGTTGATCTCGATTTCGATCCGGTCGTCGATCACCGGATACACGTAGACCGAGGCGAAGGAGGTCTGCCGCCGCGCCGCCGCGTCGAAGGGGCTGATGCGGACCAGCCGGTGCACCCCGCTCTCCGTCTTCAGCCAGCCATAGGCGTTGGGGCCGGTGATCTGGAGGGTGGCGGACTTGATGCCCGCCTGCTCGCCCTCGCTCTCCTCGGTGATCGTCACCTTGTAGCCGCGCTTCTCCGCCCAGCGCGTGTACATGCGGCGCAACATCTCCGCCCAGTCCTGGGCCTCCGTGCCGCCGGCACCGGCGTTGACCTCCAGGAAGGCGTCGTTCGCATCCGCCTCGCCGGAGAGCAGGCTCTCGATCTCGCGGGTCTTGGCCTCGGCGGCCAGGGCCTTGAGGTCGGCCACCGCGGCATCGGCGGTGGCGGCGTCGCCCTCCTCCTCCGCCAGCTCGACCAGCTCCAGCGCATCGGCGACGGATTGCCGCAGCCGGTCCACCCCGTCGATCTGGTCGGAGAGGCGGCCGCGCTCGCGCATGACCTTGCCCGCCTCCTCCGCGTCGTTCCACAGGGTCGGGTCCTCGGCGCGGGCATCCAGCTCCGCCAGCCGGGCGCGGGCGGCGTCCCAGTCCAGGTGGCGGCGCAGCAGCGCCAGGGAATCCTCGATCTGGCCCTTCAGGGCTTCGGCATCAGCGCGCATGGGGGGTTGGCTAGTAGAGCCCGCCCAGGCTGCTGTCCACGGCCGAGGCGGTGGGCGCGCCGCCGCCGCCGCCATAGCCGGAGGAGGGTGGGCGCGCGTTGTTCTCCGTTCCCGGCCGGAAGGCCTCCAGGATGGTCTGGCCACCGCCCACCGTGGTCCGGACCAGGGCCACGCCCGGCGGCGCGCGGAAGGGGACCGGCGGGCTGTCCTTCAGCGCCGCCTCCAGCACGTCGTGGAAGATCGGCGCGGCGTTGCCGCCGCCCGTCTCGCCGTCGCCCAGGGTGCGCGGGTCGTCGAATCCGACCCAGACGGCGATGACGATGTCCGGGGTGAAGCCGACGAACCAGTTGTCGTGGTAGTCGTTGGTGGTGCCCGTCTTGCCGGCGATGGGACGGTTCAGCCCCTTGCCCGCGGCGGTGCCGGTGCCGCGGTCCACCACGCCCTTCAGCAGCTGGACCATCTGGTAGGCGGCGATCGGGTCGGTGATCTGGCGGCGCTCGTCCGTCAGCTGCGGCGGGCCGGCGGCGAGGTCCGCCTCGCAACCCTCGCAGCGCCGCGCCTGGCTGCGCCAGACGACATGGCCCAGCCGGTCCTGCACGCTGTCGATCAGCGTCGGCTCGACGAAGCGGCCGCCGTTGACGAAGGCCGCGTAGCCGGCGGCCATGCGCAGCACCGTCGTCTCGCCGGCGCCCAGCGCCATGGCCAGCACGCGCGGCATGTTGGGGATGACGCCGAAGCGGGCGGCGGTGTCGGCCACCTTGTCGATCCCCACCTCCTGCGCCAGCCGCACGGTGACGAGGTTGAGCGACTTCTCCAGCGCCGTGCGCATGGTCACCCAGCCATTGGTGTTGCGGCTGTAGTTGCCCGGGCGCCAGAGGCCCTGGGGCGTCATGATCTCGATCGGCGCGTCGAGCAACTGCTGGTTGGGCGGGATGCCCATCTCCAGCGCCGGCAGGTAGACGAAGGGCTTGAAGGAGGAGCCGGGCTGGCGCATCGCCTGGGTCGCCCGGTTGAAGACGGACTTGTCGAAGGAGAAGCCGCCTGCCATGGCCAGCACGCGGCCGGTGGAGGGGTCGAGCGCGACGATCGCGCCCTCCACCAGCGGGATCTGGCGCAGCGCCAGGTGGGGCCGCGCGTTCGGACCGCCGGCCTCGCCCGGCGCCTCCACCATCACCACGTCGCCGGGCTTGAGCACGTCCGCCATGCGGCGCGGCGCGGCGCCCAGGCGCCCCTCCCGCGACACCGGCCGGGCCCAGCCCTGCACCGCGTCGAAGCCCAGCGTGCCCTGGCGCGGCTGCGCGGCGCCGTTCCCGGCCGGCCGCTCCAGCCAGGCGAGCCGGGCCTCGCGGTCGCGCACCTCCAGCGCCACGGCCAGCCGCCAGTCCGGCAGCATGCCCGCGGGGCGCTGCACCGCCTCCAGCGCCGGCATCCATTCGGAGGCGGCGGCCGGGATCTGCGCCACCGGGCCGCGCCAGCCGCCGCGGCGGCGATCATAGGCCGTTAGCCCCTCGCGCAGGGCCTTCTCCGTCGTCTCCTGCAGCGACACGTCCAGGGAGGTGCGGACAACGAGGCCGCCCATGGTCGTCTGCTCGGCGCCGAAGCGGGCGACGAGGTCGCGCCGCACCTCCTCGGTGAAGTACTGGCCGACCGCCACGACGTCCGGCCGGGCGCGGTTCTGCGGCCGGATCGGCTCGCGCTTCGCCTGCTCCGCCTGGGCCTGGGTGATGGCCCCGTCCTCGGCCATGCGGTCGATCACCCAGTCGCGCCGGGCCTTCGCGGCCTCGGGGTAGCGCACCGGGTTGTAGTTGTTGGGCGCCTTGGGCAGGGCGGCGAGGAAGGCCATCTCCGCCACGCTCAGCTCGTCCAGCCCCTTACTGAAGTAGTTCCAGGCCGCGGAGCCGACGCCGTAGGACTGCGAGCCGAGGAAGATCTCGTTGAGGTAGATCTCCAGGATGCGGTCCTTGGGCATCGCCGCCTCGATGCGCTGGGCGAGGATGGCCTCGCGCACCTTGCGCATCATCGTGCGGTCGTTGCCCACCAGCATGTTCTTGGCGACCTGCTGGGTGATGGTGGAGGCGCCGACGGCCCGCCGCCCCGTGCCCATCTGCTCCACGTTGGTCACGGCCGCCCGCAGCACGGCAAGCATGTCGACGCCGCCATGCGAGCGGAAGTTCTGGTCCTCGGCCGAGATGAAGGCCTGTTGCAGCAGGGGCGGGATGGCGTGGATCGGGATGAAGACCCGCCGCTCCAGCGCCAGCTCGGCCATCAGCCGGGAATCGGCGGCGTAGATGCGGCTCATCTGCGGCGGCTGGTAGTCCGCCAGCCACTGGTGCTCCGGCAGGTCGGCCGCGGCGTTGCGGTACACGCCATAGGCGGCGATGCCGCCGCCCACGACGCCGATCAGCCCCAGCGTCACCACGGCGCCGACCAGGCGGCGCAGCCAGCGGCGGCGGGGACGTGCCGGGCGCGCCGGGCGCCGCGCGGCCTCCCGATTGGTGGCCTCCCGGTCGGCGGGCGCGGGATCGGCGGGGGAAGCCTCGCCGCTCAGCGGCGGGCGAACGCGTCGGTCATGGTCGGACATGGGTGGGCCCCCTTACACCCACGGGCGGCAGCGCCGCCACGCATCCTTCGCAGGGCGCCCTCCCGCCTTGCCTAACATTGCCGCGCGTAACGGGTTGCCGCCCTTGCGCAATGTTCCAGGCACCCCAGCCCGTTCCTCCCGCCTCAGGTGACGCGGCTGCCCAGGAAGCCCTGGGCCGCCTCGGCCAGGGCGGTGGCCAGCTTCGCCCGGTGGTCGGACCGCTTGAGCGCCGCCTCGTCCTGCCGGTCGCTGAGGAAGCCGAGCTCCACCAGCACCGAGGGGATGTCGGGCGCCTTCAGCACGGCGAAGGCGGCCTTGCGGTGGGTGTTGGGCAGCAGCGGCACGTCGCCGCGCAGGCTGGCCACCACCAGCTTCGCCATCTGGTCGGAGCCGCGCCGGGTCTCCTGCCGCACCAGGCTCATCAGGATGCGGGCCACCTCCGGCGAGACCGGCGGGATGCGCAGCCCGCCCGCCGCATCGGCGGCGTTCTCCCGCCGCGCCAGGTTGGCCGAGAGCGCGTCGGAGGCGGTCTCGGACAGGGTGTAGACGCTGGCCCCCCGTGCCCCCGGCGCGCTGTCGGCGTGGACCGAGACGAAGAGCGCCGCCTCCGCCTTGCGGGCGAAGGCCACCCGGTCGGCCAGCGGGACGAAGACGTCGCGGGTCCGGGTCATGACGACACGGCAGGCGCCGCCCGCCTCCAGCCGGCGCTTCAGCTCCAGCGCGGCGGCCAGGACGATCCGCTTCTCCTGCACGCCGCTGACGCCGATGGCCCCGGGGTCGCGTCCGCCATGGCCGGGATCGAGCACCACCACCGGCAGGGCCGCCCGGCCGCGCCGGGCCACGGGCTGGGCGGGGGCGGCCCCCCCCTGGCCCAGGGCGCCGGCGCGCACCAGCCGGGCATAGCCGGCGGCCGGGCCGGGCTGCAGCAGGAGGACGAAGCTCCGCCCCTGCCGTGTCACGTCCGGCATGGCGACGGGCTGGCGCAGGTCGAGCACGAGGCTGTTGCTGCGCGGATCCCAGCGCCCCCCCGCCACCGGTCCGGCGGCGGCCAGGCGGGCCGGGCCGGGCCAGCCGCCCGGCAGGTGCAGGCGCAGGCGCCGCGGCCGGTCGCTGGCCGTCAGCCGCCAGCGCGCGCCCGGTGGCAAGGGCAGGGTCAGCCGGGCCCCGCGCCCCTGGGCGCGCAGGTGGGCCGCGGCCTGGGCCATCGCGCTGCCGGATGCGGTCCCCCCGACCGCCGCCGCCAGCATGGCCAAAGCGAGGCGCAGCACGCCCCGCCGGTCAGCCGGTACACTCATGCGTTAGTTCCCCCTGGGGGCAGGTTAGCGCGCCGGCGGCCAGAGTCGACATTTTCGCGTCCGGTCCGGGGCGGTTCCGGGCGCCGGGGGGCCTTCCCCGCCGCGGGGAACGGTCCGGGCTGTGGACAACCGGCCTTGTGGCGCCCGTAACCGCTGCGTATGGTGCAGCGCCCCGGCGGAGCGCCGCCGGAACGGGGAAACCGAGGCCACGGCCGCATCAGACCGGTCGGCTCGACCCAGGCACCGCGCACCCGGACTGGTGCCGCCACCGTTCAGGGAGGTGCCCGCAGGGCTCCCTTCCGGCCAGCGGACCCGGCGGCGACCGTTTCCCGGGCAGAGCGGCGCCCATCCCCCGACCGGCGCCGTCCCGCGGCGCGCTCGGGCCCGCACCAGGACCAGCCCTGGATCCAGTCTCGGCCTCCCTGCGCCCGCACCGCCGGCCCGCCCGCGCCTCCGGCCCTGCCGCGCGCGCCCGGCGGGGCCTGCGCGCGGTGCGCCCCACCCAGGGCGGTCCCAGGACCGCCCGAGCGAGAAAGGACGGAAGCCCCCGGCATGGCCGCGGCGACGCAATCCCTGCGCTCCGTCACGATTCCGCCCCCATGCGCGGCCGCCTCGCGGCCCTCGCGTGACCGGACCTGCCTGCCTGCCCGCTTCCGCTCCGCCACTCCCACCCGAGCCGACGCGCCTTCGCCCTGGCGCCGCGCGTCGCGGAGCCCATGCTTCCATGACCAAGCGCATGCTGATCGACGCCTCCCACCCGGAAGAGACCCGGCTGGTGGTGATGGACGGCAACCGAATCGAGGACTACGACGTCGAGGCGGCTGACCGCCTTCCCCTCAAGGGGAACATCTACCTGGCCAAGGTCGTGCGGGTGGAGCCCAGCCTCCAGGCCGCCTTCGTCGAGTATGGCGGCAACCGCCACGGCTTCCTGGCCTTCGGCGAGATCCACCCCGACTACTACCAGATCCCCGTCGCCGACCGGCAGCGCCTGCTCGAGATGCAGGCGCAGGAGGCCGAGGAGGACGAGGAGCGCGAGGAGCTGGAGACCGCCGCCGAGCGCGTCGCTCCCGAGGACGACCGCGACCTGCAGGCACAGGAGGGCCGGGAGGGCGGCCGTGGCCGCGACCGGCAGCGCGAGGGCCGGGGGCGGGGCCGGGACGGGGGGCGCGACGGCGGCCGCGACCGGCGCGACCGCGAATCGCGCGCCGCCGGGGAGGCCCGCGAGGAGAGCCACCCTGAGGAGCGCCGTCCCGTGGCCGCCGGCGAGGAGGGCGGCGACCCTGCGGCGGAGCCCACGGCGCCGGCGGATGCGCCGGCCGCGCAGGAGCCGGCCGCCTTCGACAGCCTGACCGGCACCGGCCTGGCCGAGGTCCCGCCGGGCGAGGCCGCCGGGCCGGAGACGGCGCCGGGCGACGAGGGGGCCGGGGACGGTCAGGGCACGGAGCCGGGGAGCTCCGAGACGGGCGGCCCGGCCCCGCGCAGCCAGGCCATGGCCATGTACCGCGACGAGGTGGCCGAGGGCGAGCCGACGCCGGGTCCCGCGGCCGCGGGCGGCGTCTTCGACGCCGCCGAGCCCGCCCGCGAGGCCGAGGCCGCCGCGGAGGCGGTGGAGGGCCGCGAGGTCGGCGAGGCCGAGGAGCCCCCGCCGGAGGTGCTGGGCGGCGATTCCGGCAACGGCGCCGAGGAAGGGGCGGAGGAGGGCGAGGATCGCGGCCGCGAGCGCCGCATCCCGCCGCGCTTCCTGCGCCACTACAAGATCCAGGAGGTGATCCGCCGCCGGCAGATCATGCTGGTGCAGGTCGTGAAGGAGGAGCGCGGCAACAAGGGCGCGGCGCTGACCACCTACATCAGCCTCGCCGGCCGCTTCTCCGTCCTGATGCCGAACAGCCCGCGCGGCGGCGGCGTGTCGCGCAAGATCACCCAGGTCGCCGACCGCAAGCGCCTGCGCGAGGCGGTGGAGGAGATGCACCTGCCCAAGGGCATGAGCATCATCGTCCGCACCGCCGGCGCCCAGCGCCCCAAGCCCGAGATCAAGCGCGACGGCGAGTACCTGCTGCGCCTGTGGGACGAGATCCGCGAGCGCACCCTGGCCTCCACCGCGCCCGCGCTGGTCTACGAGGAAGCCGACCTCATCAAGCGCTCGATCCGCGACACCTACGGGCGCGACATCGACGACATCGAGGTGGAGGGCGAGGCCGCCTGGAAGCAGGCGCGCGACTTCATGCGCCTGATCATGCCGCAGCACGAGAAGCGCGTGCGGCTGTACCGCGACCCGGCCGTGCCGCTCTTCGCCCGCGCGGGGGCCGAGCAGCAGCTCGACGCGATGATGAGCCCGGTCGTGCAGCTGAAGTCCGGCGGCTACATCGTCATCAACCAGACCGAGGCGCTGGTCGCCATCGACGTGAACTCCGGCCGCGCCACCCGCGACCGGCACATCGAGGACACGGCGCTCCGCACCAACTGCGAGGCGGCGGAGGAGATCGCGCGCCAGGTCCGGCTGCGCGACCTCGCGGGCCTGATCGTGATCGACTTCATCGACATGGAGTCAAGCAAGCACGACGCCCAGGTGGAGCGGAAGCTGAAGGACGCGCTGCGCCACGACCGCGCGCGCATCCAGGTCGGCCGCATCAGCCATTTCGGCCTGCTGGAGATGAGCCGCCAGCGGCTGCGCCCCAGCCTGACCGAGCATTCCTTCGTCACCTGCCCGCACTGCCAGGGGCGCGGCATCGTCCGCAGCCTGGAGAGCAGCGCCCTGCACGTGCTGCGCGCCATCGAGGAGGAGGGCGCCAAGCGCCGCGCCTCGGAGATCGTGGTCCACGCCGCCGAGCCGGTGGCGATGCACATCCTCAACCGCAAGCGCGAGCGGCTGGCCGCGATCGAGGCGCGCCACGCCATGGCCGTTCTGCTCGCCCCCGATGCGGAGCTGAGCGAGGCCAACCTGCGCATCGAGCGCATGCGCGCCCAGACGGCGCCGCCGCCCTCGCTCAACCGCGCCCCCGCGCTGCGCATGGACTACGCGCCCGAGCCGCTGCCCGCCCATGAGGAGGAGCCGGAGGAGATCGCCGCCGAAGCCGTCGCCGAGCCCGAGGCCGGCGAGGTGCCTGCCGCCGAGGAGGCCCGCGGAGGCGAGGACGGGCGGGGCGAGAACCGCCGCCGCCGCCGCCGCCGCCGCGGCCGCCGCGAGGGGAACGGCACGGCCGAGGGCGCCGGCCCGGGCGGTGCCGAGGAAGCCGACGAGGAGGAGGGCGATTCGCCCGAGGCCGAGGCGGGCGAGGCGCCCGAGGGCGGTCCGGAGGGCAGCGAGGAGGACGCCGCTGGCGAGGGCGAGGCCCCTCCGCGCGATGCCGCCCCGCGGGAGGGCCGCGACGAGGAAGGCCGCGGCCGCCGCCGCAACCGGCGTGGCCGCCGCCGCCCGGAGGAGGAGGGCGCCGCCCCGGCCGCCGAGGTCGCGCGCTATGCCGGCCCGACCCCGGCCGACCCCTTCGCCGGCACCTATGACGACGTCTTCGACGCCATGGCCGCGGCCGAGGCGGCCGCCGAGGCCGCGGCCCGCCGCATCGCCGGCGGGGACGGCGCGGTGGAGGCGGTCGCCCGCGTGCATCTGGAGCCGGACGCGCCGCCGGTGGTGACGGTGGTCGCCAGCGTGGCACCGGCCGAGGCCGCGGCACCGCCGCCCCCCGAGGCTCCCGCGGCGGATGCCCCGGAGGCCGGGGCCCCGGCCGCGTCCGCCGAGGCCGTGGCCGCCGCGCCGGCCGAAGCGGAGCCGGCGCCTGCCGAGGCCGCGTCCGCCGAGGTTCTGCCGGAGCCCGAGGCCCTGCCGGAACCCGCCACGCCCGCCACGCCGGAGGCGGCCCCGGCCGGCCCGGCGGAGCCGGTGGTCGGCGCGCCCGTGCAGCCCGTGGTGCTGGGCAGCGGCCAGGAGGCGGATGCGCCCCGCCGTCAGGGCTGGTGGCGCCGCTGACCGGAGACGCCGCGGAGGTGACGCGGGAGGCGGAGGACGCCTTCCCGCCGCTGCGGACGGAGCGGCTGCTGCTGCGCCCGCTGCGCGCCGGGGATGCGGCGGAGCTGCACCGGCTGGTGAACGACTGGGAGGTGGCGCGCATGCTGGCGCGCGTTCCCTTCCCCTATCCGCGCGAGCTGGCGGATGACTGGATCGCCGCCACCCGGGCCCAGCTAGTCGCCGGCACCGCCTGGCACCTGGCGGTGATCGAGGAGAGCGCGGGGATCGAGCGGCTGGTCGGCTGCGTCGCCCTGACCCGGCCGGAGGGCACGGCGCCGCGCGAGGCGTCGCTGGGCTACTGGATCGGGCGCCGCCACTGGGGCCGCGGCCTGGCGGCCGAGGCGGCGGGGCGGCTGGCGCGCTGGGCCCTGGCGAATCTGGACCTGGACCAGATCCACGCCAGCGCGCTGGCGGAGAACGAACGCTCGGCCGCCGTGCTGCGCCGGCTGGGCTTCGGCGCCCAGGGCATGGGCGAGCAGGAGTTCACCGCCCGCAACGCCCGCCTGCCCGTGCGGCTGTTCCGCGCCGGCCGGGCGGAGCTGCATGGCCCCGACGCCCCGGCGGAGGCGGCGCCGGCGGCCGACCCGGCCCTGGTGCCCGGTGCGGCCGCGGGCTCCCGCCTGTTGCTGGTGGTGGCCTGTGCCCTGATCGACGGCGACGGGCGCGTGCTGCTGGCGCGCCGCCCGGAGGGCAAGCCGATGGCCGGGCTATGGGAGTTCCCCGGCGGCAAGGTGGCCGCGGGGGAGACGCCCGAGGCCGGGCTGATCCGCGAGCTGCGCGAGGAGCTGGGGGTGGATGTGGCGGAGGCCTGCCTCGCCCCCTTCACCTTCGCCAGCCACGCCTATGACGGCTTCCACCTGCTGATGCCGCTCTACCTCTGCCGCCGCTGGCAGGGCACGCCCACCCCGCGCGAGGGACAGGCGCTGGCCTGGGTACGGCCGCAGAAGCTGGCCGACTACGCCATGCCCCCGGCGGACAAGCCGCTGGTCGCCCTGCTGCGGGACTTTTTGTAGCGCGCCGTCCGGCCGGGACGGGCCGAACGGTAATGGGCGGCGGGAAGGGACTCCCACCGCGCCGCCGGAGGCCAGGCGGAGCCTGGCCCCCATGCCACGAACGCGGCGCCCGCCGCGCCGGCGGGGCGGTCCGTCCGCCCTATTCCGGCTGGTAGTTCACGCTGCGCAGCAGCTCCGTCGCGCGCGCGATCTCGCTGGCGATGAAGCGCTTCGTGTCGTCGATGCTCTCCGTCACCGGCTCCAGCACCTGCTTCGTCAGGCGCTCGACCATGGCGGGCTCGCGCATGGTGTCCTGCATCAGCGCGTTCACCCGCTGGCAGATCTCGGCCGGCGTGCCCTTCGGCGCCCAGACGCCGTACCAGGACTGGAACTCGTAGCCGGGCAGCCCGCCCTCGGCCATGGTCGGCACGTCGGTCGCGAGCCCGGACCGCTCGGCGGTGGCGATGCCCACCGCGTTGACCTTGCCGTCGCCGCGCGCCGGCAGCAGCGCGAAGCACGGGTCGATCAGCAGCTGCACGCTGCCGCCCATCAGGTCGGTCAGCGCCGGCTGGGTGCCGCGATAGGTCACCATGTCGAGGTCGAGCCCGGTGCGGCGCAGGAACTCGATGGTGGCAAGGTGCCCGGCCGAGCCAAGCGAGGAGATGGCGACGTTCCACTCGCGCGGCTTCGCCTTCGCCGCGGCGATGATCTCCGGCAGGGTCTTCTGCGGCTTCGTGCCGGAGGAGACCATGACCAGCGGCGCCTTGGCCGTGCGCGCCACCACCTCCAGGTCGCGCTGCGGGTCGAAGTTGGCCCCCTTCAGCACCAGCGGCATGACGGCGGTGTTGAAGGCGGAGGCGAGCAGCGTGTAGCCGTCGTTGGGCGCCGTCAGCACGGCGTTGGTGCCGATCAGCCCGGCGCCGCCGGTGCGGTTCTCCGCCACCGCCGTCGCGCCCAGCTTCTCCTGCAGCCGCTGCGCCAGCAGCCGGCCGAGCGTGTCGTTGGCGGCGCCCGGCGGCCAGGGGATGATCACGCGGATCGGCTTGCCGTTCGGCCAGGCCGGCTGAGCCCGGAGGGCAGGGGAGGCCAGCACGCCGGCGGCGGCCGGGGCGGCGAGGAGGAAGCTGCGCCTGTTCATCGTCACTCTCCCGGGAGGACCGCCGGCGCGACAGCCGGCGTCGTTGTCGTTGTCGTTTCGCCGGCGCCTCACGCGCCGGCGCGGACCCAGTCCTCGTCCACGCGGACGTATTTGATGGCCTGGCGGTAGTAGGTGTAGGCGATGTGCAGCGCGCCGTCGGGCGACTGCAGGATCGTCGGATAGGAGAACTCGCGGTTGATCTTCTCGCGCGAGTTGTTGGTCATGCAGTAGCCGTCGCCCGTCTCCAGGTTGCGGCGGTGCGGCCAGGTGCGACCGCCATCCTCGGAGATGGCCAGCGTCATCGGCGCGCGCGGCACGCCCCAGAAGGTGCTGCGCACGCCCTCGACCGGGACGGGGTTCGCGCGGTCGTCGCCCTCCTCCTCGATGTCGTCGTAGAGGGAGGTGCGGCGCTCCTTCGCATCCGCCGCGCTGCTCTCGTTCAGCACCATGGCGAGGTGGCCGTTGGCCAGCCGCACCGCCTGGATGGAGGAGTTGTTGTTCGGCAGCTCGGTCGGCACCGGCGCCGTCCAGCTCCGCCCGCCATCCGTGGAGTGCGAGACGTGGACGTTGTCCGCCCAGCGGCTGCGGTAGAAGGCGACGAGGGTGCCGTCCTTCAGGTCCAGGATGGACATGTGGACGCAGCCCTTGCTGTCGGGGACCGTCACCTCCGTCCAGCTCCGCCCCTGGTCGGAGGAGATCTTGACCGCGCTGATGTCCTCGTCGCCCACCCACTTGCGGCCCGGCGTGGTGGTGCAGACCCAGATGGGCAGCAGCCAGTCGCCGTTCTCCAGCACCACCATCGGCTGGCGCATGAAGGTGCCGCCCTCCGGGCGCGGGCCGAACAGAGTCTCGATCGGGCCCCAGGAATGTCCGTGATCCGTGGACTTGCGGCAGCGCACGATGGCCGTGTCCTGGTTGCCGGAGATCTGCGCCGTCCAGATCAGCCACAGCGTCCCGTCGGGCGCGGGGAAGAGCAGCGGGTTCTGCTCGGAGCGCGTCGGATCGTCCGACAGCGTCTCCGGCTGCGTCCAGGTATCCGACCCCCTGGCGAGGCGCGAGAACTGCACGGCGATGTCGGGCACCCCCTCCTGCGTGCCGCCGAACCAGACGCAGGCCAGGTCGCCATTGCCCAGCAGGGTCAGGTTCGCCGCGTGGTTCTGCACGCGCTGCGCGGGGATGAAGGTCTCCGCCCGTGCGGGGTCGCCGGGAACGGGCGCGACATGGCCGGCACCGGACAGGTCGGGCGGCGGGCTGACAGCCTGGGACAAGGGGGTTCCTCCTGTTCGTTCGCGGGCTAGAGCGAGCTGCCGCCGCAGATGACGACCTGCTGCCCGGTGATGGCGCCGGCCGCGTCGGAGAGCAGGAAGCCGGTCAGCGCCGCCACCTCCTCCGGCCGGATGAAGCGCCCGATCGGCGGCACGCGCGGCGAGACCCCCGCGCGGGCGGGGTCGCGCAGCATCGGCGTCTCCGTCGCGGCGGGCGCCACCACGTTCACGGTGATGCCGCGCGGCGCCAGCTCCGCCGCCCAGGAACGGGCCATGGCGACCAGCGCCGCCTTGGTCGCGGCATACTGGCTGCGCCCGGGCGAGCCGGCGGCGGTGCGGCTGCCGACCAGCACGATGCGCCCGCCCTCGGGCAGGCGGGGCGCGAGGTGGTTGGCCAGCCGCTCCGACGCCTCGACATGCAGGCGCCACATCGCCGCGCCGTTCTCCGGTTCCAGCTCGCCCAGCCGGCCGGTGCGCAGCAGCCCGGCGGCATGCACCAGCGCGTGCGGCGCGAGGCCGTCCAGCGCGGCGACCAGCGCCGCCGGGTCGGAGAGGTCGGCGGCGCGGTGGGCGAAGCCGGGATGCGCCAGGTCGGGCGCGGTGCGGCTGATGCCGGCCACCTGCCAGCCTTCCGCCAGCAGGTGCCGCGCGATGGCGGCCCCGATGCCGGAGGAGACGCCGGTGACGAGGGCGAGGCGGCCGGCCATGCTCAGCCCGCCAGCAGCGCGGCGCGCTCCTCGGCGTTCAGCGGCAGCAGCGGCGGGCGCAGCCGGTTCCAGCCGGCATCCCCCGTCTTCTCCGCCAGCAGCGCCTTGAGCGAGGCCATCTGCGCGAAGCGGGAGGCGCGGGTGCGGGCGGCGACCACGCGCGCCTGCGCGGCGTCCACCTCCGCCGCCTTCGCCGGGTCGTTGGCGTGGCGGTAGACGATGGCGAGGTCGGCGGCGACGAGGTTGGAGGTGGCGGTGATGCAGCCCGCCCCGCCGGCGCGGCGCAGCAGCAGCAGCAGCGGGTCGGCGCCGGCCAGGACGGAGAAGCCGGGGAAGCGTTCCACCATCGCCGTCATGTTCGACAGCTCGCCGGCGGAATCCTTGATGCCGACGACGGTGGAGGGATAGCGCTCGCGCAGGCGGGCGATCAGGGAATGGGTGATCGGCACCGCCGACATCTGCGGGATGTGGTAGAGCACGACCTTCAGCCGCGCATCGCCCACCCGCTCGATCACCTCCGCATAGGAGGCGAAGATCCCGTCCTCGCTGGGCGCCTTGTAGTAGAAGGGCGGCAGCATCACGACCGTCTCCACGCCGACGGACAGCGCGTGCTTCGTCAGCGCCACCGTCTCCGTCAGGGCCGCGACGCCCGTGCCGGGCAGCAGCCGCGAGGGCGCCACGCCGCCGGCCACCGTCGCCTCCAGCAGCGCCTGGCGCTCGGGGACGGAGAAGGAATTCGCCTCGCCCGTGGTGCCGAGCAGGGCGATGCCGTCGCAGCCCTCCTCCAGCAGCCGCTTCGCATGCGCCACGAAGGCCGCGTGGTGGATCGAGAGGTCCGCGTTCAGGGGCGTCAGCGCGGCGCTGAAGACGCCGGTGGGGAAGAGCTCGGTCACGGCGTGGTCCTCAGAAGGCGGCCTGGTAGATCGCGAGGATCTGGTCGCGGCTGATGTCGCGCGGGTTGTTGTCCAGCAGGCGGCGGATGGCGTGCGCCTCGGTCGCCATGCTGCCGAGGTCGCCCTCCGGCACGCCCAGGCGGGAAAGCTTCATCTCGATCCCGAGCCCGGCGCAGAAATCGTAGGTGGCGTCGCGCACCGTCGCCTCGTCGGAGGAGGCGGGCAGGCCCAGCGCCTCCAGCACCAGCGCCGTCTTCTCCGCCATGACGGGGGCGTTGAAGGCGAGGGTGTGGGGGAAGATCAGCGCGCAGGCGAGGCCATGGGCGATGTGGTGCCGCGTGCCCAGCGGATAGGCCACCGCGTGGCCCGCGGTGGTGTTCACCGGGCCGAGGCAGAAGCCGCCATAGAGCGAGGCGACGGAGAGGCCGGCCCGCGCCTCCTTGTCCGAGCCGTCCGCCACGGCGCGCCGCAGGTAGCGGCCGACGAGGCGGATGCCCTCCAGCGCGTAGAGGTCGATCAGCGGGTGCGCCTTCCTGTTCGTGAAGGCCTCGACGCAATGCGCCATGGCATCCACGCCGGTCGCGGCGGTGACGGCGGGCGGCACGGTCAGCGTCAGGTCCGGATCGACCACGGCGAGGTCGGCCAGCATGTGCATGCTCTGCACCGCCAGCTTGTTCTGCGTCGCCGGATCGGTGACGAGCGCGCGGATGCCGCCCTCGCTGCCCGTGCCGGAGGTGGTGGGCACCTGGATCAGCGCGACGTGGCGGCCGGCCACCTTGTCCGGCCCGACGACGTCATGGACCGTCTGGCCGCTGCCGGTCAGCACGGCGACCAGCTTGGCCAGGTCCATGGCGCTGCCGCCGCCGAAGCCGACCACGAGGTCGGGCTTCAGCGCCTCGGCCATGGCCAGCGCCTTCTCCAGGTTGGGCACGTCCGGCTCGGGCTTCACCTCGCCGAAGACATGCACCTCGCCCGGCAGCTCCAGCACGCCCACGCGGCCGGCGTTGAAGGTGTCCGAGACCACCAGGGCGCGGGAGAGGCCGCGCGCCCCGGCCCAGCGGCCGGCGGCGGCGACGGTGCCGGAGCCGAACTCGATCAGCTCGGGGCGGATCAGCCCGATCGGGGCGGTGAGGCTGGTCATGGCGTTGTCCTGCGTTCCCGTCTGTTCAGTCGGCCTGGGCGCCGGAGGCCTGGATGAGCTGGCGCCACATCGGACGCTCCCGCGCGGCGCGGGCGGCGGCCTCGGCGGGGGTGCTCCAGATCGGCTTGGCGCCGACCTTCAGGAAGCGCTCCGCCTGGGCCGGGTCCTCGACCACCTGCTTCAGGGCGAGGCCGAACCTCTCCACGATGGCGTCCGGCGTCGCGGCGGGGGCGACGAAGCCGCCCCAGACGGTGACGACGAAATCGTCCATCCCCGCCTCACCCATAGTCGGCACCTCCGGCAGGGCGGGCCAGCGCTCGGCCGAGGTCACCGCCAGCGCCCGCATCTGCCCGCCCTGCACCAGGGCGAGGTAGGAGGCGACGCCGTCGAGCGCGAAGTCCACGTCGCCGTTCAGCAGCGCCGGGATGGTCTGCGCCGCGCCGCGGAAGGGGACGTGGACCGCCTCCACCCCGATGCGGCTGAACAGCATGGCCGAGGAGAGGTGCGTCGTCGTGCCGACCCCGGTCGAGCCGTAGGTGATGCCGCCGGGCTTCGCCTTGGCCCAGGCGATGAACTCGGCCAGCGTCCTCGCCGGCACCTTGTTCGGCGCCACCACGGCGATGTTGGGGAATTCCCAGCCCAGCGCGACGGGGCGCAGGTCCTTCTCGATGTCGTAGGGGACGCTGCGGTACAGGAACTGGTTGATCGAGAAGTTGCTGACCGTCGCGGCGCCGAAGGTGGTGCCGTCGGCCGGCGACTTCGCCACCGCGTCGATGCCGATGTTGCCGCTGGCGCCGGCGCGGTTGTCGATCACCACCGGCTGGCCCAGCGTCCTGCTCGCCTGCTCCGCATAGAGGCGCGCCAGCACGTCGGTGGCCCCGCCCGGCGGGTAGGGGACGACGAGGCGCACCGGCCGGTCGGGCCAGGGCTTCTGGGCCAGGGCGGGCGCGATGGCGGGGGCGGCGAGCAGCGGCGAGCCGAGGGCGGCGCCCAGCAGGGTGCGGCGGTGCATGCGGGGGTTCCTCCGGGTGTCGTCGTGTCAGGCTTCGGGCGGCAGGACCTTGCCGGGGTTCATCAGCCCGGCCGGGTCGAGCAGCGTCTTCACGCGCCGCATCAGGGCGAGGTCCGCGGGATCGGCCACCCGGCCCAGCCGGGCGCGGTTGCTGATGCCGATGCCGTGCTCGGCGCTGATGACGCCGCCCAGCTCCGTCGTCACCGCGTCCACCACGGCGTTGATCCGCGCGACCACGGGGGCGGCGGTGGCGGCGTCGGGGAAGCGGGCGCGGTCGAGGAGGGCGAGGACGTGGATGTTGCCGTCGCCCAGATGGCCGTGCATCACCACGCGGGCCTCGGGCACCGCCTCCAGGATGCGCCGCTCCGCCTCGCGGGCGAAGAGCGCCTGGTTCTCCAGCGGCACGGCGCTGTCGTGGGAGACGACGTAGCCCGCGCGCTTGCTGCCCTCGGAGACAGAGTGCCGGATCTGCCACAGCGCATGGGCCTGCGCCTGGCTCTCCGCGATCACCGCGTCCACCACCAGCCCCTCCTCGAAGGCAGCGCCGAGCACCTCCTCCAGCGGCGCGCGCAGGTCGGCGCCGGCCAGCGTGTCCGTCAGCTCGATCAGCAGGTACCAGGGGGCTTCGAGCGCGAAGGGGATGGCGACGTCGGGGACGTGCTCGGCGATCACCGCGATCTGGCCGCGCGACATCGCCTCCAGGCTGGCCAGCCGGTCGCCCACCGCGCCGCGCAGCCGCTCCAGCAGGGTCAGCGCCGCCTCGATCTCCGGCAGCGCCACCATGGCGAGGGCGGAGGCGCGCGGCCAGGGGAAGAGCTTCAGCGAGGCGGCGGTGACGATCCCCAGCGTGCCCTCGGCGCCGATGAAGAGCTGCTTGAGGTCGTAGCCGGTGGAATTCTTGCGCAGTCTGTGCAGCCGGTCGAGCACGGTGCCGTCCGGCAGCACCACCTCCAGCCCCAGCACCAGCTCGCGCGTGTTGCCGTAGCGCAGCACGGCGGTGCCGCCGGCATTGGTGGCGATGTTGCCGCCGATCTGGCAGCTCCCCTCCGCGCCCAGGCTGAGGGGGAAGAGGCGGTCCACCGCCTCCGCCGCCGCCTGCACGGTCTGCAGGATGCAGCCGGCCTCGACGGTGATGGAGTTGGCGAGCGGGCTGACGGCGCGGACGCGGTTCAGCCGGTCCAGCCGCACCACCACCGAATGGCCCGTACCGTCGGGGGTGGCGGCGCCGCACATGCCGGTGTTGCCGCCCTGCGGCACCACGGCGACGCCCCGTTCCGCGCAGAGCCGTACCACCGCGGCGACCTCGGCCGTGTCGGCGGGCTTCACCACGGCGGCGGCGCGGCCGTGGTAGCGGTCGCGCCAGTCGGTCAGGTAGGGCTGCTGGTCCTCGCCCTCGGCGAGCACGTGCCGGCGGCCGCAGATCGCGGCCAGGGCCGCGACGAGGGCCGCGGCGTCCATCGTCCCTTTGGGAGCGGGCGCGGGCGCCGTGGCGGGGGCGGGACGGGCAGCGGTGCTCGTGTGGCTCAAACGCATCCTCCTCACCCGTCCGCCTCGTGGGGACTTGCCCCCGGGACGCTCCGCTCTCTGCGGTCCTCTATAGGACTGATGCTCGGACCGCGCAAAGTTTTTTGCGCGTAATGCGCAAAAAACTTGAAGCCTGGGCGCAGGCCGCTATGGTCCGGCCAACGGGCGGATCGCCGCCCCGCATCCGAGGCCGCCATGTCCTGCCCCTTCGCCGCCCCATGACGCGCTGGCTGATCCTGGCCGACGACCTGACGGGCGCGGCCGACTGCGCCGTGGCCTTCGCCCGGCGCGGCCACGCGGCGGCCGTGTCCTGGGCGGCGGAAGCCGCCGGGGAGGCGCGCGCGCCGGAGACGCTCATGCTGGAGACGCCCGTGCTGGCGGTCGATGCCGACAGCCGCCGCCTGCCGCCCGGGGCCGCCGCCGCCCGCCACCGCGCCCTGGTCGCGGCGCGCCATGCCCCCGGCACGGCGCTGCTGAAGAAGATCGATTCCACCCTGCGCGGCCAGCCGGCGGCGGAGTTGGCCGCGACGCTCGGCGCGCTGCGCGGGGCGGGCGGGCCGCCGCCGCTCGCCATCGTCGCGCCCGCCTTCCCCGCCACCGGCCGCACCACGGAGGGCGGCGCCGTCCGCCTGGATGGCGCGCCGCTGGAAGACTCCGCCCTCTGGGCGCGCGACCACAGCTACCCCACCGCCCACCTGCCCACGCTGTTCGCCGCCGCCGGGCTGGGGGCGGCGCACCTGCCGCTCGACGCCCTGCGCGGCGGCGGGACGGCGGCGGCGGTGCGCGACGCCCTGGCGGCGGGCCGGGCGGCGCTGGTGTGCGACGCCACCACCGAGGCCGACCTCCTCGCCCTGGCCCACGCGACCCTGCCCCTGGCGGGCCGGGTGGTCTGGGTCGGCGCCGGCGGGTTGGCGGACGCGCTGGCCGCGGCCAGCCCCGGCGGGGCGGCCGAGCCTCCGCGCCCCGTGGCCTCCGGCGGCGGCGTGCTGCTGGTGGTGGGCAGCGTCGCCGAGGCCTCCCGCGCCGCCGCCGCGACGCTGCTGGCCGGGGGCGGCGTGCGGCCCTTCGCCGTGCCGCCCGCCCTGTTGCGCGACGGCGGCGGCGCGGCGTGGGACGCGCTCGCTGGCGACATCGCCGCCGCTCTGCGCGGCGGGCAGGACGTGCTGGTCAGCATCGCCGCCGAGGCCACGACCGACCTGTCGCAGGGCGCGGCCCTGGCCGAGGGGCTGGCGTCGCTGCTGCAACCGGCGGGCCTTGCCATGGGCGCGCTCTTCGCCACGGGGGGCGAGACCGCCCGTGCCCTGCTCGGCCGGCTGGGGGTCCATGGCCTCCGCCTGGTCGAGGAGGTGGAGCCCGGCATGCCGCTCGCCCTGACCCAGGGCGTGCTCGCCGTTCCCGCCATCACCAAGGCGGGCGGCTTCGGAACCTCGGACACGATCGCGCGCGCCCATGCCCGGCTGCGCGCCCTGCTGGATGAAAGGGAGTGAAGCACCCATGAGCCATCACGACGCACGGCCTGTGGTCGCCATCACCATGGGCGACGCCTCCGGCATCGGGCCGGAGATCATCATGAAGGCTCTGGCCCGGCCGGAGGTCTATGCGATGTGCCGCCCGCTGGTGGTGGGCGAGGCGACCCGGCTGCGCGAGGCGGATGCCATCGTGGGCACCAGCCTCGCCGTGCGACCGCTCGCCGATCCCTCCGGCGCGCGCTATGAGCGCGGCACGGTGGACGTGATCGACCTCGGCATCATCCCGCCCGGCCACCCCTTCGGCCAGGTGCTGCCGCTCTCGGGCGAGGGGGCCTACCGCTACATCGAGCGCGCGACGCGGCTGGTGCAGGCGGGGGAGGCGGACGCCATCTGCACCGCGCCGCTCTCCAAGGAGGCGCTGCACGCCGCCGGCCACAAATATCCCGGCCACACCGAGCTTCTCGCGCAGCTGACCGGCACGCCGGAGGTCTCGATGATGCTGGTGGCGCCGAAGCTGCGCGTGATCCACGTCACCACGCATATCGGCCTGATGGATGCGATCCGGCGGATCGAGCCCGGCCTCGTCGAACGCGTCATCGCCCGCGGCCGCGCCACGCTGGTCAAGGCGGGGATCGCGGAGCCGCGCATCGGCGTCTGCGGCATCAACCCGCATGCCGGCGAGAACGGCCTGTTCGGCCAGGGCGAGGAGGAGGAGAAGATCATCCCCGCCGTCCAGAAGTGCCGCGCGAAGGGCTGGCAGGTGGAAGGCCCGCTGCCCGCCGACACGCTGTTCTTCCGCGCCGCGCGCGGCGACTTCGACCTGGTCGTCGCCATGTACCACGACCAGGGCCACGGCCCGGTGAAGGTGATGGGGCTGGAGGCGGGGGTGAACATCACCATCGGCCTGCCGGTGATCCGCACCTCCGTCGACCACGGCACCGCCTTCGACATCGCGGGCCAGGGCATCGCCGACGACGGCAGCCTGATCGAGGCGCTGCGCCAGGCGGTGGACCTGGCCCCGCGCCGCGAGCGCGCCGCAGCCTGAACGGTTAGCCTGAACGGCCGGGCGGGACGCCGGGGTCCCGCTCGCCCTCTGCCGCCCGCGGCACGCCCGCGGGCCGGCGCCCTGCCTGGACCCCTCCCGGGCCCCCGCAGCCATGCCTGCCAACATCACAGCGGCCCCCGGAGGAACGAGGGGCACGCCCGGAATGGGAAACGACGCATGCATCAGTTCGATTCCGGCGAGAGCGCGATCATCGTCGCGATCATCCTCGCCTACATCCTCTTCACCTCCTGGCTGACCCTGAAGCTGCGCAGCCGCAACAGCGCGCAGTTCATGGTGGGCTCGCGCGCCATGCCCGCCGCCGTCATCGGCGTGCTGCTGATGAGCGAGTTCATCGGCGCCAAGTCCACCGTCGGCACCTCGCAGGAGGCCTTCAACTACGGCATCGCCGCCGCCTGGTCGGTGATCGGCGCGGCGATCGGCTTCCTGCTCTACGGCCTGTTCTTCGTCCGCCGGCTCTACGCCTCGGGCGAGTTCACCATCTCGGGCGCCATCGAGCAGAAGTTCGGCCGCTCCACCAAGCTCACCGTCTCGATCATCATGATCTACGCGCTGCTGCTGGTGAACGTCGGCAACTACGTCAGCGGCGCGGCGGCCATCTCGACGGTGCTGCACGTCGACCTCACCCTCGGCATGTTCATCATCGCCATCGTCAGCACCTTCTACTACGTCTTCGGCGGGCTGAAGGGCGTGGCCTACATCACCATCCTGCACAGCGCGGTGAAGGTGCTGGGCATCGCCCTGATCCTGGGCTTCGCGCTGCACATGACCGGCGGCATCGGCCCGATGGTGGAGGGGCTGCCGCCCGAGTACTTCACCCTGACCGGGCGGATCGGCGTGCCCACCATCCTGGCCTGGGTCATCGGCACGGTCGGCGCCATCTTCTCCACCCAGTTCATCATGCAGGCCATCTCCGCCAACAAGGATGAGGCCGCCGCCCAGCGTTCGGCCTTCTACGCCGCCGCCTGGTGCTTCCCGCTCGGCATCGCCCTCGGCCTGATCGGCGTCGCCGCGAAGTTCCTCCAGCCCGACGGCAACAGCCTCTTCGCCCTGCCGATGTTCCTCCAGGCGATGAACCCCTGGCTGGCCGGGCTGGTCACCACCTCGCTCGTCGCCTCGGTCTTCGTCAGCGTCAGCACCGTGGCGCTGGCCATGGCGTCGCTGATCGTGAAGGACTTCTACGTCCCCTACGCCCGGCCGACGCCGGAGCGGGAGTTCCAGGCGACGCGCTGGATCTCGCTCGCCATCGGCTTCCTGCCGCTGATCTTCGTCTTCTTCGTGCCGGAGATCCTCAAGCTCTCCTTCTTCACCCGCGCCCTGCGGCTCTCCATCTCGATCGTGGCGGTGATGGGCTTCTACCTGCCCTTCTTCCGCAGCAACCGCGGCGCGACGCTTGGCCTGGTCGCCTCGGCCATCGCCACCACGGCCTGGTACCTGCTCAACAACCCCTACGGCATCGACAACATGTACGTCGCGGCGGTGACGCCGTTCGCCGTGCTGGTGGCCGAGCGGCTGCTGACTGGGCCCTCCGCCGTCCGGCCGGCGCTGGACGCCCGAGGGGTGGCCCCCGGGCAGCGTCCGGCGGGCTGAGGCGCCGGCGGGACAGGGTGGGCGCTTGCCGCATGGCAGGCGCCCACTATCCTGCGCGCCATGCGCAACAGGCGAAGCCGGCTCGACGCCATCCTGCAGGCCATGGCGGATGGTCCCGCCGATGTGGAGGGGCTCGCGGCGCGCTTCGGGGTCTCGCCCTCCACCATCCGCCGTGACCTTCAGGACCTCTCGGAGCGGCAGGCAATCGCGCGCACCTATGGCGGGGCCATGCTGGCCGCGCCGGAGCGCGAGATCAGCCTGAGCGCGCGATCCGCGCAGAACCGCGGCGCCAAGGCCGCGATCGCCGAGGCGGCGCTGGCCCAGATCGCCGAGGGGGAGACGCTGATCCTCGACGGCGGCTCGACCGTGGAGATGCTGGGCCGGAGGCTCGGCGGGCGGCGCCAGCGCGTCATCACCAACAGCCTGCCGCTGATCCCCGTGCTGGCCGGCGCGCCGGGGCTGGAGCTGGTGGTGCTGGGCGGCGCGGTGCGCCCGATCAGCATGGGCACCACCGGCCCGCTGGCGGAGCAGGCGATGCGGCAGATGACGGCGGACAAGGTCTTCACCAGCGCCGACGGGCTCAGCCCGAGGCGCGGGCTGTGCGAGGCGACGCTGGAGCAGGTCTCGCTGAAGGCGCTGATGCTGCGCCAGGCGGCGGCCGTCTACATCCTGGCCGATGCCAGCAAGCTGGGCCATGCCGGGCAGCCCTTCTGGGTGCCGTTCCAGCCGGGCTGGACGCTGGTGACGGATGCCGACGAGGCCGCCTGCGCGCCCTACCGGCGGGAGGGCCTGGCCGTGATCCGCCCGGCCCCGGGCGCAGCCCGGTGAGGCCGCGCGCGGGCCGGCCCCCGGCGGCCGGCCGGCCGGGGCGCCGCGCAACGCCGGACGGGGAGCGGGGTTGATCCTGCGCCCGGCCCCCGGTGCGGACCGTCCCGGGGGCGTCTAGCCTGGAGCCTCCTTTCAGGAGCCGTCGCACATGACCGCAGACACCGCCCAGTTCCTCGGCATCGATCTCGGCGGTACGCATCTGCGCGTGGCGCTGGTGGATGCCGCGGGCCAGGTCCTGTCCGCGGAACGGCGAGAGACGGATCGCAGCGGGCCGGAGGCGGTCATCGCCCAGATGGTGGCGCTGATCGGCGCGGTACGCGGCCCGGCGACGCGCGCCCCCGGCATCCGGGCCCTGGGCGTCGGCGTGCCGGGCACCATCGATCCCGCCGCCGGCACCGTGCTGGGCGTACCCGCCCTGCCCGGCTGGGGCGGGGTGCCGCTGGCGGCGCGGCTGCGCGAGGCGACGGGGCTGCCGGTGGTGCTGGAGAACGACGCCAAGGCCGCCTGCATCGGCGAGTGGCGGGCCGGCGCCGGCGCGGGGTCGGACAACGTCGCCTACGTCACCGTCAGCACGGGCATCGGCGCCGGGATCGTGGCCGAGGGGCGGCTGCTGCGCGGCGCCTCCGGCCTGGCGGGCGAGCTGGGCCACACCCGCCTGACCGAGCAGCCCGTCCGCTGCGCCTGCGGCCGCACCGGCTGCTGGCAGGCGCTGGCCTCCGGCCCCGCCCTGGCGGCGCGGGCGCAGGCGAGGGCCGTGCCCGGCTCCCGCCTCGCCGCGCTGGCGGATGGGCTGCCGGTCTTGCCGCGGCATGTCGGCACCGCGGCGGCGGAAGGCGACCCCACCGCCCTGGCCCTGCTGGAGGAGATGGCGGAGTGGCTGGGCGTCGGCTTCGCCAACCTGCAGCATGCCTATGACTCGGAGCGCATCGTGGTCGGCGGTGGCGTCTCCGCCCTGCTGGAGCAGATGCGGGGCGGCATCGAGGCCACCCTGCGTGCCCGCCTGCTGCCCGGCTTCCGCCCGGCGCTGATCCGCCGCGCCGCGCTAGGCGACGATGCCGGGCTGGTCGGCGCCGCCCTGGCGGCCCGCGAGGCCTGGTCCCGGACGATGCGCTGACGGGGCGCGCGCCCCGAGAGCCCCCGCCGGGGCGCTACCAGCGCGAGGTCGGGACCCGCCGCACCTGTTGCATCACCTCCTCGCCGGAATCGATGGACCAGTCCCAGTAGTCCTGGATCACCCCGGCATTGGTGGTGACCCAGGCGGCGATCCGCTCCAGCTCGCGCGGGACGAGGTAGCCCGAGACCTGCAGCACGATCGGCTCGATGGCCAGCAGGGAGCGTCGCGCGGGGTCGTACTCGGCACCCGGCGTCACCTCGATGGTGATGCTCTCCCGCGTGTCGCCGCGCTTGAGCCACACGGCCTGGGGCAGGCCGGTGACGGAGGGGGGCAGGCGCACGCGGTCGGCGCTGCGCCCCTGCCGCCCGCCGTCCGGCCGGCTCGGCGCCGGGCGCGGCGCGGCGGGCTGGGGCCTTTCCTGCGGGGGCGGCGGGGCGGCGGGGCGGGTCGCGGCGGCCGGGGGAGGGGCGACCTGGGGCGGGGCGGCCTGGGGTGGGGCGGCCTGGGGTGGGGCGCCGCGCGGGGCCGGCGCGGCCTGTCGGGGTTCCGGGGCGTGGCGGCGCGCCGGGGGGCGCTCCGCGGAGGGCGTGGCGGGCGGTCCCGCGGCCTCGGTGCGGGGGGCCGGGACGGGGACGGCCTCGACGGCCACGGCAGTTCCGGCAGCGGGCTCCGCCCCGTCACGGTCCGGCACGGCGGGAGCGGGTGCGGGCACGGCAGCGGGGGCGGGGGCGACGGGGGCGGCGGGCGCCGCCTCGACGGGCGCAGCCTCGGCGGATGTGTCCTGGCCCTGGGTCGTCACGGCCACCGGCCGGGGGGGGGCGCCGGGCAGGGCGGGCTCGACCGGCAGCGGGCTGCGGTACAGTGCCACGCCTTCCTCGCCGATCGCGATGCGAGCGGCGGGATAGGCGGCGGTGGCCCCTTGCAGCGCCGCGGTGAAGCGGGCCTGGAAGGCGGCCGGCGTCTCCTCCGGCTCGCCGAACTGCGACCGCAGCGCCTCCCAGCGGGGAAGCTGCATGCGCCCCTCCGCCACGCCCGGCAGGGTGGCGGCGAGCCAGGCATAGGCATCGAGCGCGGCCGGCGCATCGCCCAGCCGCGCCACGGCGCTCCGGTCCAGCGGGACCGCGGCGGAGCGCAGGCTGGCGAGGAAGCGCTCGTTCAGCCGCAGCGTCGGGCGCCATTCCGTCGGATCGGTCCAGCTCCGCACGCTGCGGGCGTCCAGGAGCGGCAGCGGCGCCTGGCGGCCCTCCGCCACGCGCAGCTTCGCGCCCAGCAGGCGCATCAGCTGGTCGCGCAGGGCTTCCACGAGGCGGGGTGCGGGCGCCAGCCCGAGCGCGGCGGGCACCGCCTCGATGCCCGTGCCGATCGGCACGGCGGCGGTGCCGCTGCGCAGCGCGGCGGTGAAGAGGTGCAGCAGCAGCAGGCGCAGGGCGGGGCCGCCGGGCAGGGCAGGGCCGTCCATCAGCAGGGCGCCCTGCGCCGTGTCCCGCGACCAGGCCGGGCCGGAGGGGATCTGCAGCGGCAGGGCCATGCGGCAGAAGGCCGCGTGGTGCCAGAGGATGTCAGGGGCCTGCCAAGCCGCGGGAGAGGGCGACGACTCGTTCACGGTAATCATCAGAATTGTTCAAGGTCCCGGGACGCGGGGGTCCGGCTGTCCGACCGGAAACGGGTGCGGTGGCCGGGAGGGTGTCCCCGACTGGTAAAGCAAGACACGGCGGATCGCCAAGCCCCGGCCGTGGCGGGGCTGTCCCGGTGGGCGGGGGGGCGGCGCGCGGGGGGCGCCTATCCTCCGCGCGCCCTGTCCGGGTCCAGGGCGCGCAGCACGAACTCGTCGATGCTGGGCGCATAGTCGCGCCAGAGCGCCGCCAGGGCGCTGATCGGCTGCTCGGCGCGGTCGATGCGCAGATCGGCCAACGGGAAATCGGGATCGCCATAGAGCTTCAGCGCGGCGGAGAGCACCGGCCCGTGCTCGCCCCCCGCCGCCTCGCCCGCCGCGAGCCCGGCGAGCAGCCGTTCCGCCAGGGGGCGTTCCGGCGCCGACAGGAAGGCCGCGATCATCGCCGCCGGGACCTCGGCGCTGGAGAGGATGTTGCCGATGGCGACGCAGCCCTCGCCATGCGCCGCGCCGGACTCCGGCTTCACCCGCGCGCCGTGGAAATGCGCGGTGCGGCCGGCGGAATCCACCACCGCGAGCTGTCGCCAGCCGTGATGCGGGGTGGAGGCGACCAGCGCCGCCACCACCTCCTCGGCCGAGCAGCCGGAGACGAGCAGCGCCACCCCGCGCGGCCCCAGCCGGGGGTCGGTCCGGTGCTGCGTCAGCACCCCGCCGAGGCGCGGCGCCAGCGCCATCACGCGCGCCCCGACCCCGATGTTGGAGGTGGCGGCGACGGCCCCGACCTGGCCCGTGCGGGCACAGCGGGCGAGCAGCGAGAAGGTCATGCGGGGAGTTTCGGCCACAGCGGCGCGGCCCGTCCAGCCGGGCCGCGGAAAGGGGGTGTCGCGCCCCTTGCCTTCACGTCTCACGCGTGCGCGAGAATGAGACGCTCCGCAGAACGCGAACCGTGCGCCGTCTCCTCCTGCCTGTCCTGGCCGCGCTGGCCATCGCCGTGCCAGCCGTGCCGATGCCGGCCCGAACAGGGCCGGCCGGCGGCGCGGCGGCCGAGGAGGTGCCGGCCACCGGCAGCGACTTCGGCGGCGTCGGGCTGATCGAGACGCGCAACGCGCGCTTCCGCCCGGACGGCACGCTGGAGGCCGGCACGTCGCTGCGGCACCAGCGGCGCTTCCACTTCCTGACCTTCCAGGCGCTGCCCTTCCTGGAGACCACCTTCCGCCTCAGCGAGCGGCTGAACGGCACGACCGGCGCGGGCATGACCACCGACCGCGCCTTCGACCTGAAGCTGCGCCTGCTGCGGGAGGGGGCCTGGACGCCGGCCGTCGCGGTCGGGCTGCAGGATCTGATCGGCACCGGCATCTACGCGGGCGAGTACGTCGTCGCCTCGAAGCGCTGGCACGGGCTGGACGTCTCGCTCGGCCTGGGCTGGGGGCGTCTCGGCACGGGGGCGGACACCAACAACCCGCTGGTGGCGCTGTCCGACCGCTTCCGCAGCCGCCCGCGCGACGTGGGGCGGGGCGGGACGCTGCGGACGGACGTCTTCCGCGGCGACGACGTCTCCGTCTTCGGCGGCGTGGAATACACCATTCCCGCCACGGACACGCCGCTCGGCCTCCTCGACGGGCTGCGCGCCAAGCTGGAATGGTCCGGGGATTCGCTGCGCGACGAGCGCGGCGGCTATCCCGCGCGCAGCGAAGGCCTGCGCGGCGAGGCACGCTCGCGCATCAATGCCGGGCTGCAATGGTCGAACGAATGGCTCGATGCCGGGATCCACTTCGTCCATGGCACCGACCTGTTGTTCCGCGTCTCGGCGCGGCTGGACCCGGCCGATCCGCCCGGCCCGCCGCGCCCCCGGCCGCCCGCCGCGGCATCCGAAGCCCCGCCGGCCGACGAGGCGGCACGGGCACAGCGCGTCTTCGCAGCGCTCTCCGCCGCCGGCTTCCGCCCCCTGGCCTTCGCCCTGGACGGGGTGGAGGCCCGGATCGCGGTGGCGGACGGGCCCTTCCGCACCCTGCCGCAGGTCATGGCGCAGGTGGCGCGCGCGACGGATCCGCTGCTGCCGCCGGCGGCCCAGATCCTGCGCATCTCCTGGTGGCTGGGCGGCACGGAGGTCGCGGCCGCCCTGGCGCCGCGCACGATCCTGGTGGGTGCGGGGCGCGGTACGCTGAGCCCGGAGGAGGCCTTCGCCGCCACCACCCTGCTGCCGGCGGAGGGGCTGGACTGGCCCGGCGCCGCGCGCACGCCGGTGCCGCGGCTGAGCTGGGGGCTGGAGCCGCGCGTGTCGCTGCTGCTGGGCGATCCGACGCGCACGCTGCGCTGGCAGGCGGCCGCGGCGGCCGGGGCGCGGGTGGAGCTGGGCGGCGGCTTCGCCCTGGCCGGCGCGGTGCAGCAGACGCTGGCGGGCAACCTTGCCGACGGGCCGCCCTCGGACAGCGTGCTGCCGCATGTGCGCAGCGACTATGCCCGTTACGCGCGCGAGGGCGAGACGGCGATTCCCGCCCTCTACGCCGAGCGCATCTGGAACCTCGCGCCCGATGTCTTCGGCCGCGTCACGGCGGGGCTGCTGGAGCCGATGTTCGGCGGCGTCTCGGGCGAGGTGCTGTGGCGGCCGCACGACAGGCCCTGGGCGCTGGGGCTGGACGTGAACTGGGTGAGGCAGCGCGGCTTCGACCAGCGCCTGGCCTTCCGCGACTACGAGGTGGCGACCGGCCACCTCTCGCTCTATGCCGACCTGCCGGTGTGGAACCTCTACACGGTGCTGCGCGGCGGCCGCTACCTGGCCGGCGACTGGGGCGGCACCATCGAGCTGGGCCGCCGCTTCGATTCCGGCATCGAGGTCGGCGGCTTCGCCACCTTCACCGACGTGCCCTTCTCGCGCTTCGGCGAGGGCTCCTTCGACAAGGGCATCTATGTCCGCATCCCGCTCGACCTGCTGGGCGCGCGCACGCGCAGCGTGGCCCAGGCCCTGATCCGCCCCGTGCAGCGCGACGGTGGCCAGCGCCTGTCCGTGGACAACCCGCTCTGGACGGTCACGCGCGACGGGCGGCAGGACGCGCTGCGCCGGGGCGTGGCCGGCTTCGCCCGCTGAGCGCCGCGCGTCAGGCGACGCGCCCGTCGGCCCAGGGCGACGGCGTCGCGATCGCGCGCAGCGGCCAGATGACGCCCAGGATCTTGTTCGGGTAGTGCGCGATGCTGACGCGGTCGGAGGCGCGGTTGGACAGCGTCCCGTCGCCCTGGTTGCCGCCGAGGTACTGCGGCTTGCCGCCGGAACGGGACCACAGGAAGGCGACGTGCCCCTGCTGCTTCGCCGCATCGCCGCGCGACATCACCACGATCGAGCCGACCGGCGCGCTTTCCAGCGTCTTGCCCAGGTGCAGCCCGCCCTTCCACGTCAGCCAGCTGTGGCTCCAGGTGCTGCCGGTCCCCTTGATGCCCTGCTTCAGCAGGCACCAGTTGACGAAGGCGGAGCACCAGGCGGTGGAATCGTCCTTCAGGTCGTAGGTTCCGGTCTTCGCGGTGTTCCAGCAGCTTTGCAGATACGCGTTGATCTGCGGGTTGCTCTTCCTGCGGCCCGCCCCGGCGACCTCCTTCACGCCGAGTTCCCCATAGGCGGTGGAGAGCCAGGGGGCGTTGGCCTCGCACCAGGTTTCGAAATCCTCCTGCGCCTCGGTGGTGACGGAGCGGGCGAGGTCGAGGAGAGAGGACAGGTAGGTCATGGCCGGTCTCCCAGGGAATGGCGGGGACGGAGACTTCCCCAGCCGCCGGCGGGACGCAAGTTTGTTTTGATTATGCAATCAAAAACCAGCCGGTTGCCCGGGATCAGCACCCCCCACCCCCGCGGAAGCGCCGCCGGTAGTCGGGGTCGTAGAGCGCGCTGTCCCGGAACCCTTCCGCCGCCAGGGACGGCCCGACCAGCACCAACGCCGTGCGCTCGGCCGGCTGTTCCGCCATCCGCGCCACGATGTCCCCCAGCGTGCCGCGCACCACGCGTTCGTCCGGCCAGCTCGCCCGCACCACCACCGCCACCGGGCAGTCCGCGCCGTAGAGCGGGGCCAGCCGCTCCACGATCCGCTCCAGCGCGTGGATGGCGAGGTGGATCGCCAGCGTCGCCCCGGTCGCGCCGAAGGCTTCCAGCGTCTCGCCCGGCGGCATGGCCGAGGCCCGGCCCGACACCCGCGTCAGCACCAGGCTCTGCGCCACCTCCGGCACCGTCAGCTCCTGCCCCAGCGCCGCCGCCGCCGCCGCGAAGGCCGGCACCCCCGGCGTCAGCGTGTAGGGAATCCCGGCCCGCCGCAGCTGCCGCACCTGCTCCGCCACCGCCGAGTACACGGACAGGTCCCCCGAATGCAGCCGCGCCACGTCCTGCCCGGCCGCATGCGCCCGCCGGAACTCCGCCTCGATGGCGTCCAGGTCCAGCGGCGCCGTATCCACCAGCCGCGCCCCGGCCGGGCAGTACCCCAGCAGCGCCGACGGCACGATCGACCCGGCATACAGGCACACCGGACACCGCCCCAGCAGATCCCGCCCCCGCACCGTGATCAGGTCCGCCGCCCCCGGCCCGGCGCCGATGAAGTGGACGGTCATGGCGGGGCGCCCGTGCCTCGCAGGGCGGGCTCCGCTCCTCTGCTCCTGGCGGGATGAGTGTGGGAAGGGCAGCGCCCTTCCCACGGGCCACAAGCGCCACGCCACCCCGTCACGCCATCACCGCCAGGGCACAGGTCGCGGCGCCCGAGCCACGGCGCTGGAGGAGCAGGCGGGCGCCGGGGCCGGCGGCGGCGAGGGCGCAGGCCTCGGCGATGGAGGCGAGGCCGGTGGCGCGTTCGGCGGCGGCGGAGCGGGTGGGGCAGAGGGGTTGGACGGCGAGCAGGGCGGCGTGGTCCAGCAGGCGGAGGGGGAGGGCGAGGGCGGCGGCGGCCCGGTGCAGGCCCGGGGCATCCTGGCGGAAGGCCGGGGCGGCGAGGAGGGTGGGGCGGCGGCCGGCTTCCGCCGTGGCAGCCGCGAGGAGGGCCAGGATGGCGTCCTCCGTGGCCTGGGGGCGGAGGCCCAGGCCCGCGACCACGGTTCCGGCGGCGGCGCCCGGGGCGGTGGCCCGGGGGGCGACGGGGGTGGGCGGGAGGGTCACGGCTTCACCGCCGCGTATTGGGTGACGGTCATGGCCGGGCGGAAGGCGTGGAGGCGGCCGAGGCTGTCCAGCCGCTCGATGCCGATGCGGGTGAGGCGGCCGCCCCAGCGCGCCCGGGCGGCCAGGAGGCTGGCCTCGGCCTCCACCGTCACACCGTTGGCCACCAGCCGGCCGCCGGGGGGAAGGGCGGCCCAGGCGGCCTCCAGCACCCCGGGGCGGGAGACGCCGCCGCCGACGAAGACCGCGTCCGGCGGGGGCAGCCCGGCCAGGGCGGCGGGGGCCTCGCCGGCCACGACCTCCAGCCCCGGCACGCCGAGGGACAGGGCGTTGCGCGCGGCGCGGGCGGCGCGGTCGGGGTTGGGCTCGATGCCGAGGGCGCGGTTGGCGGGATGGCGCAGCAGCCATTCGATCGCGATGGAGCCGGAGCCGAGGCCGATATCCCACAGCCGCTCGCCCTGGCGCGGGGCGAGGGCGGCGAGGGTGACGGCGCGGACCTCCTGCTTGGTGATCTGCCCGTCCTGCTCGAAGAAGCCGTCCGGCAGCCCGGCCGAGAGCGGGACGATCCGCGCCCCCGGGCCGGCGGCCACCTCCACCGCGACCAGGTTCAGCGGGTCTGGGGCGGGGAAGCCGGGGCTGTCGGCACGGGATTCGCGGTGGCGCTCGCGCGGACCGCCCAGGGCTTCCAGCAGGTGCAGGCGCGAGGGGCCGAAGCCGTGGCGCGTCAGCAGCGCGGCTAGCGTCGCGGGGGTGCCGGCATCGGCGGAGAGCGCCAGCAGCCGCGCGCCGGGTTGCAGCAGCGGCAGCACCCGCTCCGGCGGCCGGCCGCAGAGGGACACCACCGCGCAATCCTGCTCCGCCCAGCCCAGCCGGGCGCAGGCCAGCGCGATGGAGGAGGGCGCCGGCACGGCCACCCGCTCCCCGGCCGGGACCAGCCGCGCCAGCGCCGACCCCACCCCGAAGCGGAAGGGGTCGCCCGAGGCCAGCACCGCCACCGGCCGGCCGCGTCGCGCCAGGATGGCGGGGTAGGCGCCGGCCATCGGGCTGGGCCAGGGATGCGCCTCGCCCCGGAGCAGCGGCGCCGCCAGGGCCAGGTGCCGCGCCCCCCCGAATACCGCCTCCGCCCCCGCGAGCAGGGCGCGGGCGGCAGGGGAGAGGCCGTCGCACCCGTCCTCGCCGATGCCCAGGATCGCGAGCCAGGGCGGCGCCTCCGGAGGTTGCGTCCCCGCGATCCGTGCCCCTGGGAGTTGCGGCGGCGGGGCTTGCGGCGCAGGGCCCGGCGCGGCCATGGGAGGCAGGTCCATCATGGGGGGGAACCTTGCGCCTGCTGATCCTGGGCGGCACCACGGAAGCCTCGGCCCTGGCCCGCCTGCTGGCCGGGGATGCGCGCTTCGCAGCGACCCTTTCGCTCGCCGGCGTCACCCGCCACCCCTTGCCGCAGCCCGTGCCGGTGCGGGTCGGCGGCTTCGGCGGCGTGGAGGGGTTGGCCCGCTATCTCGCCGAGGCGCGGATCGAACGGCTGGTGGACGCCACCCATCCCTTCGCCGCGCGGATGTCGCGCCACGCGGTCGAGGCCGCGGCCCAGGCGGGCATCCCGCTCCTGCGCATCGAGCGCCCCGCCTGGTGGCCGGAGCGGGGCGACCTCTGGACCGAGGTGCCGGACATGGCGGCCGCGGCGGCCGTGCTCGGGCTGATGCCGCGCCGGGTGCTGCTGACCGTCGGGCAGAAGGAGCTGGCGCCCTTCGCCGCGGCGCCCTGGCACCGCTACACGCTGCGCAGCGTCGATCCGCCCGACCCGGCCAGCCTGCCGCCGGGCACGGAGGTGCTGACCGCCACCGGCCCCTTCACCCGGGAGGGGGAGGAGGCGCTGCTCGCCGCGCGCGGGATCGAGGTGGTCGTGTCCAAGAATTCCGGCGGCAGCGCCGTCGCGGCCAAGCTGGAGGCCGCGCGCGCCCTGGGGGTGACGGTGGTGATGGTGGCCCGCCCCCCGCTGCCGCCGGCCGAGACCGTGCCGGATGCCGCCGCCGCGCGGCGCTGGTTGCTCGCCCCTCATCCGGCGCTGCGCGGCGTGTAGAGCCAGGGCCGCGCCCCGCCCGGCCGTTCCACCACCCGCGTGGCCGGGGAGCCGACCAGGACCAGGGTCCGCATGTCCGCGCCGGCCGGGTCGGCCTCGGCCAGGGTGGCGAGAAGCAGCCGCTCCTCCGCCCGGCTGACCGCGGTGGCGAAGGCGACGGGGGTCGTGGGCGGCAGGTGGTCGCGCAGGATCGCGAAGGCGGCGCCGAGCTGCCAGGGCCGGGCGCGGGAGATCGGGTTGTACAGCGCCAGCACGAAGCCCGCCCCGGCGGCGGCGGCCAAGCGGCGTTCGACCAGCGGCCAGGGCTTGAGGTTGTCCGAGAGGGAGATCGCGCAGAAGTCGTGGCCCAGCGGCGCGCCGAGCCGGGCCGCGACCGCCAGCAGGGCGGAGATGCCGGGCAGCACCTGCACGTCCAGGGCACGCCAGGAGGCCGGCCCGTGCTCGATCGCCTCGAACACCGCGCCGGCCATGGCGAAGACCCCCGCATCGCCGGAGGAGACCACGGCCACCCGTGCGCCGCCCTCCGCCAGGGCGAGCGCATGGCGGGCGCGGTCCAGCTCCTCGCGGTTGTCGGAGGCGTGGCGGCGCTGGCCGGGGGCGAGCGCCACCCGGTCGAGATAGGGGCCGTAGCCGATCAGGTCGGTGGCCTCCGCCAGGGCGGCGGAGACCTCCGGCGTGCGCTGGGCGGCCGCGCCGGGGCCGAGGCCGAGGATGCGGAGTCGGCCGGTCATGGCGTGATCAAGGCGACGAGGGAACCGCCGGCCCATGTCGCACGGCACGGGCCTGCGGTGCGCGGAGGAGCGAGGTTCCATCCTCGCCGCGGGTTTCGGCGAGGACCGCATCCGTCGTCGGCCCAGGACCCGCGCAGCCGCGCAACGTCCGGAAGCGGCTGCGGACCGATGCCTCTGTCGCCGCGGCGGCACGCCCGTCGCTGTCCGAGCCAACGGCATGGTTGGGGGTGAAGGCCGGATTGGCGGCCTCTCCCCCCGCGCCGACGGTTCCGCATGGCCTCCTCGCCTGCGTCAACGGCCTTTCCCTCCCTCCGGTCCAACCTCACAGCGGATGCAGCAGCCCATCCGCCTCGATGGTACGCAACGCCTGCGCCAGGGACTGGCCAGAATGGAGCCTTCGCCATTCCCCCGTATGCCGGTGCCAGAAGATGTCGAAGCGGTCCGGCCCCATCAGGTCGAGCCGGACGAAGGGCTCGGCGAATTCCTGGCCAAAGGACTCGCTGTGCGGGCCGACCCTGTAGCGTTGGGCGAAGGTATAGCGTCCCGCCCGCCACGAGCCCTGGATGTCGATGCAGTAATTGAACTCGGTGGGCCTGATCTCGGGCAGGAAGCGCGGCTTCAGCACGTCGCGGATGAAGGCGTCGCAGGTCCGCACGATCAGGTCGCGCGTGGCCGTGTCCGCCTTGATCGGAGCCGGGCGCCTCGGCGACGGCAGTGCCCAGACCCGCTTCCGCCGACGTGTCATCATCCGGTTCCCTGTTGCCGGCACAGGCCATCATTCCCGGACCGGCTTGCACAGTCTTCCCCCTCACCGCGCCCCCTGGCGCCCGGGCACCAGCACCATCGAGAAGTACGGCGCCGGCGCGTCGTCCCGCTCGGCCAGCGGCAGGATGCGCTCGCCCGCCATGGTCCCGCGCTCCACGTACAGCGCCCGGTCCAGCAGCCCCGCCGTCTCCAGCGCCGCGCGGATGCGGGGCAGGTTGCGCCCCACCTTCATCACCACCGCCGCGTCCGCCCCGCGCAGCCGCGCCGTCAACGCCTCGGTCGCCATGGTCCCCGGCAGCACGCAGAGCACGTCGTCGCCATGCGTCATCGGCCGCTGCGCCCGGCTCCAGCAGCCGCTCATCCCGCTGACCCCCGGCACCACCTCGCCGCGCAGGGCGGGCGGGATGCGGTCGAACAGGTACATGGCCGAGCCGTAGAGGAACGGGTCCCCCTCGCAGAGCAGCGCCACGTCGCGACCGGCCTCCAGCCGCGCCCGCAGCATCCCGGCGCAGTCCTCGTAGAAGGCGCCGATCCCCGCGGCATAGCGCGGGTCCTCCAGCGGCACCTCGGTCGTGAACGGGTACTCGAAGCGCAGCTCCTCCGCCCCCGCTGCCACATGCGCCGCCGCGATCGTCCGCGCATGGCCCGCCCGGCCGCTCTTGGCGAAGTACGCCACCACCGGCGCCGCCGCGATCAGCCGCGCCGCCTTCAGCGTCAGCAGCTCCGGATCGCCCGGCCCGACGCCGACCGTGTGCAGCCGGCCGGGGGTCATGGCGGCGTGGCGCCCGTGGCCCGTGGGAAGGGCGCTGCCCTTCCCACACCCATCCCGCCAGGAGCAGAGCCCCTGGACCCCCTTTCATAATCGCGCTGGCCGCCTGGGGGTCTCCTCGACGCGGCGACGCCGTCGAGGAGACCCCCTCTCCGGCAGCGCCACACTTTTACGAATAGGGGTCCAGGGGCTCTGCTCCTGGCGGGGGGTCCAGGGGGGCGGAGCCCTCCCTGGGGGAACGGGCGCCACGCCCCCATCACTCCGCCTCGCTGGCCAGGGCGTTGACGGCCGCGACGGTCATGGCGCTGCCGCCGAGGCGGCCGGGGAGGACGAGCCAGGGGAGGTCGCCCCGGGCGGCCAGGGCGTCCTTGGATTCGGCGGCGCCGACGAAGCCGACGGGCAGGCCGATGATGGCGGCGGGACGGGGGGCGCCGGCGTCGAGGAGTTCGAGCAGGCGGAACAGGGCGGTGGGGGCGTTGCCGATGGCGACCACGGCGCCGGCCAGGCGATCGCCCCACAGATCCAGCGCGGCGGCGGAGCGGGTGTTGCCGAGGCGGCGGGCGAGGTCGGGGACGCGCGGGTCGTCCAGGGTGCAGAGCACGTCGTTGCCGGCGGGCAGGCGGGGGCGGGTGATGCCGTGGGCGACCATCTTCGCGTCGCACAGGATGGGCGCGCCCGCGAGCAGGGCGGCGCGGGCGGCGCGGGCGAAGTCCGGGTGGAAGCGGAGCCTCGGGGCGACCTCGACCATGCCGCAGGCATGGATGATCCGCACGGCGATCCGCGCCTCCTCGGGGGAGAGGCCGGAGAGGTCCGCCTCGGCGCGGATGGTGGCGAAGGAGCGGGCGTAGATGGCCGCGCCGTCGCGGATGTAGTCGATGGGGGCGCTCATCCGCTCCTCGTTGCTGCCGCGCCTGTGCCGCCGGCCGCCAGCAGCGTCGCGGCCTGCTCCGGCGTCAGCCCCACCGCCTCGGGCCGGTCGCCGGCGCGGCCGCCGCGGACCAGCGCGTAGCCGCCCGGCGTGCCGACCAGGGTGAAGGGCGCGGGCGCGGGATGGGCGCAGCCTTTGGCGCAACCGGAGAGGTGCAGCAAGCCCGGCAGCGGCCGCGTGGCGAGCCAATCGGCGTCACGGTGCGTGGCGACCCCGGCGCGCGGGCAGGCGGGACGGCCGGGGCAGGTGACGAGGTTCAGCCGCCCATCCCCGGGGTCGGCGATCAGCCCGGCGGCGAGGACGACGTCGCGCAGGGCCAGGCCATCGCGCGGCGCCACGCCGGGCAGCAGCAGCGTGCGCCAGGGGGTGGTGCGGAGGGTGCCGTCGCCCAGGCGTTCCGCGAGCCCGGCGAGCGTGCCGAGCTGCAACGCCGAGAACTGCCCGAAGGGCGGCGCCAGGCCGAAGGCGATGCCGCCCGCCAGGAGGTGCGGCCCGATGGGCGGGGGGCGTTCCGCCGCGCCGGACCCCGGCACGTCGGCCCGGGGTTCCAGCCCCGCAGCGCGCAGCAGCGCACCCGCCCCGACCCGCGCGACCAGCCCGCGCAGCCGCCGCGCCTCGCCCTGCCCGCCGCCCAGGGCCAGGAAGGCGCGCAGCACCGCCTCGGCCGCCGCCGGGGCCGTGGCGGCGGGGCATTCCGCCGCGGCCGTGCCGCCCGGCAGGGAGAGGCGCACCGCTCCGGCCCGCAGCGTCAGCCGCAGGTCCGCCGCCACCCCGTCCGGCGGCAGCGCGCCGCCGGCATCGAGGAGCAGGACGATCTTGCCCGGCAGGGTGGGCAGGTCGGCTGCCTCCAGCATCGCCTCCAGGGCCGTGGCCAGGGCCTCGGCGCCCGGCTCCAGCGCCGGGTCGGTGCCCAGCAGGGGCGGGGCGATCAGGTTGCGCCGACGCTCCGCATCGGGCGAGGCGCTGGCCAGGCCGGCGGCGCGCATGGCGGCGGCGAAGGGCTCCACCCCCTCCGGCGTCACGCCGCGGATCTGGAGGTTGCCGCGCTGGGTCAGGTCGATCCAGCCATTGCCGTGGCGTGCCGCCGCCGCGCCCACCGCCCGGGCAGCCCCGGCGTCCAGCCGTGCGCCATAGGGCTTCACCCGCAGCAGGAGGCCGTCCCCGGAGGCCATCGGCTCGAACAGGCTGGGGCACCAGCCGCGGATCATGCCCTCGGGGATCATCGGGGGTCCTCGTCCAGCCTGGCCAGGACGATGTTGCGCCTGGGATGCCACAGCCCGCGGTATAGGGCATCCGCGAAAAAGTTCTGAACAACAGAATGAGCGGCGGGATTTTCGGCCTTCAGGAAACGCGCCACCTCCGGCGTGCCGAGCGTGGCGTCGAAGAGCAGGTCCATCTGCCGGTCCAGCCGCTGCGGCAGGGTGGCGGCGAAGCCGTGCAGCCCCTCCACCGCGCGGGCGATCTCGGCGGCGCCGCGATAGCCGTGGCGCATCTGGCCGGCGATCCAGGCGGGGTTGGCGGCGCGGCCGCGCGTGACGCGGGCGATCGCCTCGGCCAGCCCGCGCACCGTCGGACGCTGCGGGTCGGAGGTGTCGCCGTGGTACAGGGCGGGGGCGTTGCCCAGCATGGTCGCGGCGGCGGCGAAGCCCCCGGCATGGGCGCCATGCTCCGGCCCGTCCAGCAGGTCGGTGCCGTCATGGTCCTGCGGATGCAGGAAGGCCGAGGCGGCCGCGACCCGCGCGCGGAACCCCTCCGGATCGGCTGCTCCCTCCAGACCCGCGCCATAGGCGGCGGCGGAGCCGGCCAGGTAGGCTGCGCCCAGCGCCTCGCGCCCCGCCCCCAGCGCCTCGCCCGTCCCGGCGCCATAGGCCCCCGGGGCGGCGCCGTAGATGCGGGTGGTGGCGCGGCGGAACGCCTCGCCCGACAGGCCGCGCGCGGCTTCGGCCAGCGGGTTCCACTCGGCCGCCTCGTCGCGCGCGGCGACGGCGCGCACCGCCTCGTCGAACAGCGCGATCTGCGCGGCGAAGGCGTCGCGGAACAGGCCGGAGACCCGCAGCGTCACGTCCACCCGCGGCCGGTCGAGCGTGGCGAGCGGCAGCACCTCCACCCCCCGCACGCGCGCCGAGCCCTCGTCCCAGACCGGGCGCGTGCCCAGCAGCCAGAGGGCGAGCGCCAGTTCCTCCCCCCCTGTCCGCAGCGTGGCGCTGCCCCAGAGGTCCAGCACCAGGGAACGCGGCCATTCGCCCTGCTCCTGGAGGTGCCGGCGCAGCAGCTCCGCCCCCGCCTTCTCCGCCAGCACCAGCGCGCTGCGGGTCGGCACCGCGCGCGGGTCGAGCGCGGTGAGGTTGCGCCCGGTCGGCAGCACGTCCGCCCGCCCGCGCGTCGGTGCCCCCGAGGGACCCGGCGGCACGAAGCGCCCGTCCAGCGCCGCGAGCAGCGCATCGCGCTCAGCCGCCGGCGAGTCCTCCAGACGCGCCGCCAGATCGGGCACGCCGGGGCTCGCGCGCTCCAGCGCCGCGAGCAGCGCGTCCCGTCGCTCCGGGGCCGGCGCCCGGCCGAAGACGTGCAGCCCGTCGCGGATCTGCATCTCCTTCACGTTGCAGAGCCAGGCATCCAGCCGCGCCAGCGCATCCTCCGCCGGCAAGTCGCGCGGGATGCCGCTTTCCTCCAGCAGCCCGGTCGCGGCGGCGCGGTCGAGGATCTCCCCGCGCAGCAGCGCGGTGCGCCGCCGGTCCAGCCCGTCGGCGGCGGCGTACTCGTCGATCAGCCGCTCCAGCTCCCGCGCCGCGCCGTGCGAGCCGGCGGCGCGCAGCGGCGGCGTCAGGTGCCCGATCGTCACCGCCCCCAGCCGCCGCCGCGCCACGGCCGCCTCGCCCGGGTTGTTGACGATGAACGGATAGACCACCGGCAGCCCGCGCAGCAGCGCCGCCGGGGCGCAGGCCGCCGACAGCGCCACCGCCTTCCCGGGCAGCCATTCCAGCGTGCCGTGCGTGCCCAGATGTACCAGCGCGTGGATGCCCAGCACCTCGCGCAGCCAGAGATAGGCGGCGACATAGCCGTGCCGTGGCGGGCGGTCCGGGTCGTGGTAGCCGGCGCGCCGGTCGGTCGCGTGCCCGCGATCCGGCTGGACGGCGAGGGTGAGGTTGCCGAGCTGAAGGAAGCGCAGGGTGAAGCGCGGGGGAGTGACCTCCCCCACACCCCCTCCCTCTTTCGGGAGTCCGCCGGTTGGCAGGACCTGCGCCGCCACCACGCTGGCTCCGCCAGCGGGTGGGGCGGTGGCGGGGCCGGTGGCGGACTCCTGAAAAAAGGAGGGGGATTCGGGGGAGTTCACTCCCCCGAGCCTTTCCAGGCCGGGGTCGTCCTCAGGCGCTCCCCAGGCGGCGCAGACCGCTTCGCGGAATGCGGCCGGCAGGGTATCGAAGCGCCGCCGGTACGCCTCCAGCGACAGGATCGGAGTCGGGGGCGCGTGGCACAGCGCCGCCACCAGGGCGGGGGCATCCCGCGCCCCGGCCGTGTAGCCCGCCGCCGAGAGGTCGCGCAGCAGCGCCTCCAGGCTGGCGAAGCTGTCCAGCCCCACCGCCTGCCCGACCTGGCCCCGCGCCTCGCCGCCCGCGCCGGGATAGTCGGAGAGCAGCACCGCCACCCGACGCTCCGCGCGCGGCGTCGCGGCCAGCCGCGCCCAGCCGGCGGCGCGGTCGGCGGCCAGGGCAATGCCCTCCGCCTCCGGCAGCAGCGCCGTGCGGGCGTATTCCAGCGCCGGGATCGGCGCCCCCTCGGCCTTGAAGCCGATCGCCGTGGTCAGCAGCCGCCCGTCCAGCTCCGGCAGCGCCACCTGCATCGCGAGATCGGTGGGCGACAGCCCGCGCGGCGACGCCTCCCACGCCGCGCGCGCGCTGCCCGACAGCACCAGTTGCAACACCGGCACCCCGGCGGCATCGAGCGGCGAGCCCGCCTCGCCGAGCCGCGCGGAGAAGCCGGTCGCGTTCAGCACCACGGCCGGCCGCCATTCCCGCAGCCGCGCCGCCACCATCGCGGCCAGGGCAGGCGTCTTCAGGCTGGCCACGTGCAGGCCGCGCGGCGCCAGCCCCCGCGCCCGCAGCGCCTCCGCCAGCGCGTGCAGCGGCGCCACGTCGCCGGCCAGCAGGTGCGAGCGGTACAGCACCACCGCCGCCACGGGCCGCCCCGCCTCGTCGGGGTCCGGGGTGCCGAGCGCGACCTCCCCGCCCTCGGGCAGCGGTTCCGGAGGCGGGGCGTCGTCCGGCCCCGCGCCCGCGAGATGCGCCATCAGCCGCAGCGCCGCGTCCATGTTGGCCGGCCCGCCCTGGCGGAAATACCCGTCCAGCCGGTCCAGCGCCGCCGCATCGAGCGTGGAGAGGTCGCGCAGCCGCGCATCCTCGCGCCCGTCCCCGGGCAGCAGGGCCAGCGCGATCCCCTCCCGCCGGCACAGCGCCGCGACCTCCTCGGCGCCGTAGCGCCAGTAGTCCAGCCCGCCCAGCAGCCGCACCACGATGCAGCGCGCGCGCGCGACCACCGCCTCGGCGTAGAGGTCGACCGACATCGGGTGCCGCAGCCGCGCGAGGCTCGCCAGCCGCAGCCCCGGCCGCCGCCTCTGCGGTCCCCTGGGCGCCATCGCCTCCCACGCCGCCGCGGCCGCGCCGAGGTCGCTGTCCGAGAAGGAGAGCAGCACGCAGGGCGCGGGCGTCTGGCCCAGATCGGCAGCCGCCTCCGCCGCGTCCAGCTCCCGGACCTCCCGGACCAGCAGGTGCAATGCCGCCTGTCTCCTGTTGCTCGGGAAGAAGGCGCCGCCTTCTCCCCGATATCCCTCACCCGCCCAAAGGGGGGACAAGGAGCAGAGCCCCTGGACCCCCTTTCACGGACGCCGGATCACGCCGGGGAGCATCGTTCCCCGGCGACGGCGGCGTCCACGCGCGTGACCTGCCAGACCAACTCCGCCCGCATCCGATCCCGCGGACTCCCGCCGGGGTCCGGGGGCCGGCCCGCCCCCGGTGGAGGGGGCATCGGGGGCTCGACGCATTGCGTCGAGGCCGAAGGCTGCGACGCCTCCCCCGGGGAACGCGAGCCTAGGCCGTCGCCAGCGCCGTCTCCACCGCCGCCCGGTCCAGTCCCGTCTGGCCGATCACCACCACATGCCCCTCGCGGGCCTCGCCCGGCTTCCAGGCCCGGTCGTATTCGTGGCGGAAGCGGGTGCCGACGCCCTGGACCAACAGGCGCATGGGCTTGCCGCGCACGGCGACGAAGCCCTTCATCCGCAGCACGTCGTGGGCCTCGGCCACCGCGCGCAGCCGCTCGACCAACGCCTCGGGCGAGGCAGCCTCGGGCAGCGGCACGGCGAAGCTGGTGAAGTCGTCATGCTCGTGCTCGCCATCCACCGCGTCGTGGCAGGAGGGACGGGCGGCGAGGTCGTCCTCGGCCGCCGCATCCAGGCCCAGCAGCACGGCCGGGTCCACGCGGCCCTCGCGGGTCGGCACCACCTTCACGGCGCGGGGGAGCTGGGCGGCGATCTCGGCGCGCAGGCGGGTGGCCTCGTGCTCGTCCAGCAGGTCGGACTTGTTCAGCACCACCAGGTCGGCCGCCGAGAGCTGGTCGCCGAACACCTCGGCCAGCGGGTTGTCATGCTCCAGCGAGGGGTCCGCCGCGCGCTGTGCCGCCACCGCCTCCGGGTCGTCGGCGAAGCGGCCGGTCAGCGCGGCGGGGCCGTCCACCACCGTCACCACCCCATCCACCGTGACGCGCGAGCGGATGCCCGGCCAGCCGAAGGCCTTGAGCAGCGGCTTGGGGAGCGCCAGGCCGGAGGTCTCGATCAGGATGTGCTCGGGCGGCTCCGGCCGGTCCAGCAGCGCCGTCATGGTCGGGATGAAGTCGTCGGCGACGGTGCAGCAGAGACAGCCGTTCGACAGCTCCACGATGCTGTCCTCGGCGCAGCCCGGGATGCCGCAGGCGCGGAGGAGGTCGCCGTCGATGCCCAGCTCGCCGAACTCGTTGACGATCACGGCGATGCGGCGGCCGTTCGCGTGTTCCAGCAGGTGGCGCACCAGCGTCGTCTTCCCCGCGCCGAGGAAGCCGGTGACGATGGTGGCCGGGGTGCGGGCGGCGGGGGGCTGGGTCGCGGGGGCGCTCATGCGGCGGTCTCCGGAAGAAGGGGCAACGGGGCAGACAGGGCGGGGATGCGGCCGAGGACGACGTGCCGCAGCGAGGCGGGCCGGCGCGAGGGCAGCACCGCCCCGCTGGCCGAGGCGGCATAGGCCGCGCCATAGGTGACCAGGTCCCCGGCCAGGTCCGGCGTCAGCCGGCCGAGGAGATAGCCCCACTTCCCCGCCCCCTGCATGGCGGCGGCACAGCCATGGTCGCAGGCGGCGAGGCAGGTGGCCGCGCGCAGCGTCACGGGCGGCCCGGGGTGGGCGGCCAGCGCCGCCGCCACCGCATCGTGCAGCCGGCGGCCGGGCGTCGCCTCGTCCCCGGCGGGCGCGCCGGTGCCGGCGCGGCAGGTGACGCAGACATGCAGGCAGGGAAGCGCCCCCGTTGCCGGTGCGTCGGGGGGTGCCGCATCGGCGGGCGCGCCGGGCGGGGTCGTGGCATCCATCGGCTGTCCCTGGCGGCCCTTCCGCGCCGGACCCTTCGGTCCGGCATGCTGTCACGGGATGCCGACCGCCCCCGCACCCCGGCGCGTGGGTCGTTCCCGGTCGCGGGGTCCTTCGCCCACGGCCGCGACGCCGCGATCCGGGGCACCCCGCCCGGCCGCGCGATCCAGTGGGATGGCAGGTCTCCTGGCTCGCGGATCGAACGCGCCCGGCGGCCTTCCCGGGGTCGGGGACCCCAGTGGCGTCTCGGCCGGGCGCTCTCCGCCTACAGTTGCGGGGGCAGCGGCGGCCTGGGGGCCCGAGCCCCGCACCGCCTTCCCTTTTCACCCCCCTTGCGGAGGGACCATCCGCCGGGAGCTAGGCGGCGGCGGACGCCGCTTGTCAACCGGCAGCGCCGCCCTTGCGGAGCCAGAGGCGGGTGGTGCCATCCTCCCCCGGCGCCGAGGCCAGGACGGCATGCCCCTGCTCCTCGGCCGTGCGCGGGACGTTGCGCAGGGGCTCCTCGCCCCGCAGCACGACCAGCAGCACCTGGCCAGGCTCCATCCGGTCCAGGGCCAGACGCGTGCGGACGAAGGTCATGGGGCAGATGTCCCTCCGGATATCCAGTGTTGCGTCATGCGCGATGTCTTCGGAATGTTCGATCTTCGACACGGCATTTCCTGTTGTGCTGGCCTGGGACTGTACTAGCTAACCCTGGACTTGCCGCGCTGGCCGCATGTCCTGGATTCCGTGGCCCATGGCCCTGTTGCATTGAGGAGAACGACTTTGGCGGAACCGCAGGATGATGGCGCGACGACCGATGGGATACTGGGCCTGACCGCGAAGATCGTCGCCGCGCACGTCTCGAACAACACGGTCCACAGCGCGGAACTGCCCGTCCTTATCACCGAGGTGCATCGCGCCCTGCTCGGCCTCGGCCGGCCGCCCGAGGCCGAGCCGGCCGTGCGGCCCGAGCCCGCCGTGCCGGTGAGGAAGAGCATCACCTCGGAGTACCTGGTCTGCCTCGAGGACGGGAAGAAGCTGAAGATGCTCAAGCGGCATCTCAAGACCGCCTACGGCATGACGCCCGAGCAGTACCGCGAGCGCTGGGGCCTGCCGGCCGACTACCCGATGGTCGCGCCCAGCTACGCCGAGCACCGCTCCTCCCTCGCCAAGCGCAGCGGCCTCGGCACCCGCTCGCGCAGCGCCCGGACCGCTCAGGGCTAGGCGCCGGGGTTGGCGCCGGGGTTGGCGGCAGGGGGGGAGGGGGCGCGCCATGTTTGCCGCCGGGGGCCGCGCCCGGCTAGTGTCGGCCCATAGCGCCTCTCCGGACGTCCGCCGTCGGCTGTCCCGGACAGGGGCCAGGTATAGAACCAGGACGCATGGACGCACGCCCCGACCCCTCCCGCATCGAGCGCCTCTGCGTGGAGCGCGGTCTCAAGATGACCGGCCAGCGCCGGCTGATCGCGCGCGTGCTGAGCGAGGCGCATGACCATCCGGATGTCGAGGAGGTCTATCGCCGCGCCCTGGCGCTCGACGCCAAGGTCTCCATCGCCACCGTCTACCGCACCGTCCGGCTGCTGGAGGAGAAGGGCATCCTCGAGCGCCACGACTTCGGCGGCGGCCGGGCGCGCTACGAGCCCACCGAGCACGGCCACCACCACTACCACCTGATCGACGTCGACAGCGGCAAGGTCATCGAGTTCGAGGAGCCGGCGCACGAGGCCCTGGCGCAGGAGATCGCGGCCCGGCTCGGCTTCTCCCTGGTCGGCCACCGGCTGGAGCTGTTCGGCCGCCGGCCGGAGGCCGGTGCGCCGGCCATGCTGCCGCGCAGCCGGGCGAAGCCGGGCGAGGAGGAATGACCCTGCCCCGCGAGGGCGACACCGTCGCGGGGGCCGGGCTTCCAGGCGGCGCGGCCCTGCTCCCCTCCTCCCTGGACCCCGGCGGGGCGGGGTTCGGCGAGCTGCGCTCCGGCACGCTGGGGGTGCGAATCGCCGAGCACCACTGGGAGATCACCGCCGCCCAGGTCCTGCGCTGGCGGGTCTTCTACGACGAGATGGGGGCGAAGCCGCTGCCCGGCGCGACGCCGGGACTGGATGCGGATGAGTTCGACGCGGTGGCGGACCATCTTCTGGTGGTGGACCATGCGCTGGGCGAGGGGCCGGAATCCGTCGTCGGCACCTATCGCCTGATCCGGCAGGAGGCGGCGGAGCGCCTGGGCCGCTTCTACTCGGCCGAGGAATACGACCTCTCCCCGCTGCTCGCCTATCCGGGCCGGGTGCTGGAGCTGGGCCGCTCCTGCGTCGGCGCCGGCCACCGCACCCGCGGCTCGTTGCAACTGCTGTGGCGCGGCATCGCCGCCTATGTGTTCCGCCACCAGATCGAGGTGATGTTCGGCTGCGCCTCGCTGCCGGGCACCGACCTGGATGCGCTGGCGGCACCGCTGACCTACCTCGCCACCCACCACCTGGCCCCGCCGGCGCTGCGGCCCCGTGCCCTCCCGCACCGCTACGAGGAGATGCGGCGCATGGACCCGGCCGGGCTGGATGCGCGCACCGCCCTGGCGGACCTGCCGCCGCTGGTGAAGGGCTACCTGCGGCTGGGCGGGCATGTCGGCGATGGCGCGGTCGTGGACCGGCAATTCAACACCACCGACGTCTGCATCGTGGTGAAGACCGATCAGGTCACCGAGAAGTACTACCGCCACTACGAGCGCACGAGCGGCGGGACGGAATAGCCTGGTGCCGGCCGCCGCGCCCGCCGCCGGAACGTTCCAGGCCCGCCCCCGCCCGCCGGCCACGCTTCCACGCGGTGGCTGAGGCGCGCCTCCGCCCGTCCGGACAGGGCCGCCCTGCGCCGGCCCGTCCCGGATCGCCAGGCGATGCGACGCGGCGGGATGGGCCGGGATGGTGGGCCGGGCTGGCGGCTGCCATCGGCCTGGCCCTGCTCCTGCCATCCGGTGCCGCCCAGGCGCAGGTCGCGGCGCTGGACCGGGACGAGCTGACGATCCTGCTGCGGCATATCGCCCCATGCCGGCGCGGGGTGGCGGCATCGCCCGACGCGCTGCTGGAGATGGAGGTCCAGGTGGATGGCGCGGCGCGGGTGGTCGCAGTCCGCCCGGCCTATGGCCGCCCCCCCATGCGACCGGCCATGCGCCCGCTCTACGAGGACCTGCGCGACGCCTTCCGCGATCCGCGCTGCAACCCGCTTCCGCTGTCGCGCCAGGGCATCCTGGCCCTGAACCGCAGCGTGCTGGTCGTGCATGGGCGCATGCTGCGGATGACGGCCGCGCCCGGCCGAGGGGATAGGGCAGGCTGATTCCCGCGGCGTGATGCGTTGACGTCCGCCGGCGTGGCGCCCGTGGCCCGGGGGCAAGGCTCTGCCTCGCCCCCGGTCCCCCACTCCGCCAGGACCCTGCGGGCCCTGGACCCGATGGGTGCTGCCGCGGGACAGCCTGACACGGGGTCACAGCGCCGAGGAGCCATGCTCCTCGGCGGGACCGGCCGCCGCCCTCGCTGACGCTTTTGAAGCTTTTTCAGGGTCCCGCCTGTCCGCGCTCCGGCAGGGTTCAGCCCGGAGGCTGACGCCCACCGTACAGAACCAACTCCCAGCGGGGACCGGGGCCCGCTTGTGGCCTCGGCAGGGGAGGGTCTGGGAGGGGACGGCGTCCCCTCCCGGTCCCACGTCGAACCGCCGAGGGGGGGGGGCGCAGTGCCGTTTCGCCCGCTCTCAGGCGGCGACGGCGAGGGCGGTTTCGTGTGTCACGCGCAGGTCCAGCACGCCGATCACCTGGCCGAGGTTGCCGGCGACCAGGTGAACCATGCCGGGCGGCATTTCCAGCGACAGTTCGACGCGCATGGCCCCGCCCTCCCGGTGGGCGGCGACGCGGGTGGGCGTCAGGTCGCGCTTGGCGAAGGGCTCCAGCAGGCGCGGCAGCAGGCCGGGATAGGGCTCGGCCAGCAGGGCGTAGCGGACCGCGACAGGCGTGGGCGGGAGCAGGGCATCGGACATCGGGGAAGGACCTTCGGAGGCGTGCGGCGGATGGGTGCAAGGGTTCGCCCCGGCCGCCGCGCCGCCTCCCCGACGGGGAGGCCGCTCAGGCGGCCGGGCGGATAATTCGCCCGAGGCTCGTCCGCGCTGCGGTCGGCTGCCACGGGGCAGCCTGGATCCGAACGATCATGCCCCTTCTTTAGGCCGCCTGCGGGGTCTCCTGCAACTCCGCCTCGCCTTCCTTGCGCCAGGGGGAGGGGATCCGGATCCCCTCGGCGTCCAGCCGCTCGCGGATGCGGCGGTTCATCTCCCGTGTCACGGGCCAGCGCTGGGAGGGGTCGGTCTTGAGGCGGGCGCGCAGGACCACGCCCGTCTCGGCCAGCTTCTCCACCCCCATCACGTCCAGGTCGTCGCGGATCGCGGTGCTCCAGCGCGCCTCGCCCCGCATCTCCTTCGCGATCTCGCGCAGCATGGCGGCCACGCGGTCCGTGTCCTCGCCGTAGTAGAGCGAGAACTCGAACATGGCGAAGGCGAAGTCCCGCGTCATGTTGGTGACCGAGGTGACGGTGCTGAAGGGGATGATGTGCACCGCCCCGTCCACCGCGCGCAGCCGGATGGAGCGGATGGACAGCCGCTCCACCACCCCCGTCATGCCGGCGGCTGTCACCGTGTCGCCCACCGCGACCGCGTCCTCCAGCAGCAGGAACATGCCGGTCACCACGTCCTTGACCAGGGTCTGGGAGCCGAAGCCGATGGCCACGCCGACCACCGAGGCGCCGGCGATCAGGGGCGCCACGTTCACCCCGATCTCGCTGAGCACGTTCAGCACCACGAAGATGACGATCACGATCATCAGCGCGGTGCGCATCATCGGCAGCAGGGTGCGCACCCGCGCGCTGCGCGCCGCCTGCTGGTCGCGCGCGACCTTGGCGAGCTGGCGGGCGATGGCGGTGTTCGCCGCCTCCCACACCGTCACCGCGATCAGCACGGTCAGGCCGATCGACAGGGCGGAGGCGAGCAGGCGGGAGCCCAGCCGGCCGTTGGCGAACCAGTCGAAGGCCGCCACGCCCCAGGCCTCCAGCATGGTCAGCGCCGCCGTGACCACCACGAGGCCGGTGACGATGCCCTTCAGCACGGGGGTGTAGCGGTTGGCCCGCGCCTCCAGCCCCGGGTAGCGCCGCGCCATGTCGGGGGCGATGCGGAAGCCCCGCTCGATGACCCGGCGCAGCGCGTAGTCCACGCCCTTGGCGACCGCCAGGATCAGCAGCGTGGCGCCGGTGCCGCGCAGCAGGCGGTGGAAGCCGTCATGCACCTCCAGCGCCCAGACCGCCCAGAGCGCGAGGAGCCAGAGGATGGCGACCACGTGCCAGATCTCCGCCAGCCGGTCGCGCAGGGCACGGGACAGGCGGCGGCCGCGGCCGGGCACGTCGCCCGGCTTCAGCGCCGGCGCGCGCAGCGCTTCGGCGACCGCGGTGCGGTTCTGCAGGATGACGATGACCAGGAAGAGCGAGACCACCAGCATCACCAGCCGGACGATCCCGTCATAGACGGCCCAGGGCACGCCGAACTGCAGCGAGGCTTCGGCGATGGCGTAGCCCAGCACCATCACCGCCACGATCCGGCGCAGCCAGACGGTGATGTAGGCCGCCGTCTCGTCCGCCATCGGCACCAGGCGCAGGTGGCTGGAGGCAGGCGAGAAGAGCATGCGCGAGGCGATCATGATCGCCCGGCAGGTGAGGTAGGCGTTGTTGGCCGTGGCCAGGATCAGCTCGGTGGTCGGCAGCGGGTTCACTGCGCGGATCAGCCCGTAGGCGACCACGGTGAAGGCGCAGAGCGGGATCAGGTCCAGCAGCAGCCGTCCCAGCACCACCGGCACGCGGCGCAGCCACCCCCACCGCGCCCCCGGGGCGGGGGCCATGCCGTCCAGCCGGTCGCGCCAGCGGCGCAGCAGGGTGAAGACGGCGAATTCCGCCAGCAGCCCCAGCCCGAAGAGCAGGGCGAGCTTCCAGGAGGCGTCGAAGACCCGCGTCCGCGTCACCGGGTCCCGCGCGACCCCGGAGGCCCAGGAGGCCACCGCCGGCAGGTCGGTGAGGGCGCGGGCGGCGCCGACGATCTGCTGCGACAGCGCCTGCAGCCGCTCCGACGCGCCGGTGATGATCTGCGCGCCCAGCGTGTTGGGAGGCAGCACGGCCGGAGCCGCCGGAGCCTCCGGGGCCGCGGCGGGCGCGGGTTCGGCGGCCGGAGCCGGGGCGGCGGGGGCCGCACCGCCACTGGCGGCCGGAGCGGCGGCCGGGGCGGGGGCAGAAGCGGCGCCCGCGGCAGGGCGGGCGGCGCGCTCGGCCGCGGCCAGGGCCTCCAGGCTGCGGATCAGCTCCGCCCGGCGGGCCTCGTCGCGCAGGATGCCGGCCAGCCGTTCCGCCTCATGGGGCGTGGCGGAGGCGGCGGGCGGGGCGGCGGTGCCGCTGGCCCGGGGGGCGGCCCGCGCCGGTGCGGACGGGGCGGGCGCCGGCTGGGCGGGGGTGGCGGGCTGGGCCGTTTCGACCGGGACCTGTGCCCGGGCGGGCGGCCCGCCGGGAAGCAGCCCGGCCAGCGCCAGGACCACCAGGACCAGCAGCCGGCCGGGGAGGGGGGTTCGCATGGCGGCGCCTTCGCCTGCCCCCGGGCCCCGGTCAAGCGGGCTGGCTCCGCTGAACGGCCCGGCGCCGGTCACCGCCGCGTGCGCCGGCCGGGCCCGGCGGGCGACGACCGGCATGGAATGCGTGGCAGCAGCGAGGCGGCGTCCGGGCCGGCGCTGTTGCGTCCGCAGGGCGGCGGGCCAAATCTGCCGGCATGATCACCCTCGTCACCATCCTCCTCGTCCTTGCCATGCTCGGGACGCTCGGCGTGCTCCTCGCCGGCGTGGTCGGGCTGGTCCGCAGCCCGGAGGTGCCGGACAGCCGGCGCGCCGCCCGCTCCAACGCGCTGATGCGCTGGCGCGTGATGCTGCAGGGGCTGGCCCTGGGCCTCTTCGCCCTGCTGGTGCTGCTGATGCGCAGCCAGGGCTGAGGCCGCCATCCGCCGGGGTTCCCGCCCGGCGGAAGGTCATGGCGGTAAGGGCTGGCTCGCCTTGCCGGGCCAGGGGGGGATGCGTATGGTCCCGCCCGCCGCGCGGCGGGACGACCGGATGCGGGCAGGGTCCGGTGCCGTTCCTTCGGATGGCCGCCGGGCCGAGAAACGACGGGACGCCCCTGCATGAAGCTGCTGGTCGCTGTGAAGCGGGTTGTGGACTACAACGTGAAGGTCCGGGTGAAGACGGACGGGACGGGGGTGGAGACCGCCAACGTCAAGATGTCGATGAACCCGTTTGACGAGATTGCGGTGGAGGAGGCGGTCCGGCTGAAGGAGAAGGGCGCGGCCACGGAGATCGTGGCGGTCTCGATCGGTCCGTCCCAGGCGCAGGAGCAGCTGCGCACGGCGCTGGCGATGGGGGCGGACCGGGGCATCCTGGTGGAGACGGCGGAGGCGGTGGAGCCGCTGGCGGTGGCCAAGATCCTGAAGGCGCTGGTCGACAAGGAGCAGCCGGGGCTGATCCTGCTGGGCAAGCAGGCGATCGACGACGACATGAACGCGACGGGGCAGATGCTGGCCGCCCTGCTGGGGCGCGGGCAGGGGACCTTCGCGAGCAAGGTGGAGATCGCGGACGGGGCGGCCACCGTGACGCGGGAGGTGGATGGCGGGCTGGAGACGGTGAGGCTGGCCCTGCCGGCGGTGGTGACGACGGACCTGCGGCTGAACGAGCCGCGCTATGCCTCGCTGCCCAACATCATGAAGGCGCGCAAGAAGCCGATCGAGACGGTGAAGCCGTCTGATCTGGGCGTCGATGCCGCCCCGCGCCTGACGACGCTGAAGGTGGAGGAGCCGCCGAAGCGGCAGGCGGGGGTGAAGGTGGGCTCGGTGGCCGAGCTGGTGGGCAAGCTCAAGACCGAAGCGAAGGTGATCTGACGATGAGCGTGCTGGTCCTGGCCGATCACGACGGCCGCGCCCTGATCCAGCCGAGCCGCTCGGCGGTGGCGGCGGCACAGCGGATCGGGGGGGAGGTGCACCTGCTGGTGGCCGGTCCCCGCGCGGTGGCCGAGGCGGCGGCGAAGCTGCCCGGGGTGGCCAAGGTGCTGCTGGCCGAGGGCGAGGCCTATGCGCACCAGTTGGCCGAGCCGGTGGCGGCGCTGCTGGTGGCGCTGGCGCCGGGCTACACGCACCTGCTGGCGCCGTCCTCGGCGGTGGGCAAGAACGTGATGCCGCGGGTGGCGGCGCTGCTGGACGTGCAGCCGGTCAGCGACATCTCGGCGGTGGTGGATGCGGACACCTTCGTGCGGCCGATCTATGCGGGCAACGCGCTGGCCACCGTGAAGTCGTCGGATGCGAAGAAGGTGATCACCGTGCGCGCGGCCTCCTTCGACCCGGTGGCGGCGGAGGGGGGATCGGCCGCGATCGAGGCGGCGCCGGGGGCGGCGGATCCGGGCGTGTCCTCCTTCGTGGGGGCGGAGATCGCGAAGTCGGAGCGGCCGGAGCTGACGGCGGCGCGGGTGGTGGTCTCGGGCGGGCGCGCGATGGGCTCGGCGGAGAACTTCCACCTGCTGGACAAGATCGCGGACCGGCTGGGGGCGGCGGTGGGGGCGAGCCGTGCGGCGGTGGATGCGGGGTATGCGCCCAACGACCACCAGGTGGGGCAGACGGGCAAGATCGTGGCGCCGGAGCTGTACATGGCCTTCGGCATCTCGGGGGCGATCCAGCACCTGGCGGGGATGAAGGACAGCAAGGTCATCGTCGCCATCAACAAGGACGAGGAGGCGCCGATCTTCCAGGTCGCCGACTACGGCCTCGTCGGCGACCTCTTCAAGATCATCCCAGAACTCGAAGCGGAACTGGGCAAGTGAGCGGCAACCCGGTGGTCGAGCGCGTCGGCGTCATCGGCGCCGGGCAGATGGGCAACGGCATCGCGCATGTCTGCGCGGTGGCCGGCCTGCCCGTGGTGCTGGTGGACATCAGCGCCGAGGCGCTGGAGAAGGCCCGCGCCACCATGGCGAAGAACATGGAGCGCCAGGTCGCGAAGGGCCAGATGAAGCCCGGGGACCGCGACGCCGCGCTCGCCCGCGTCATCACGGGCACGGACTATGCCGGCTTCGCCGAATGCGACATCGTCATCGAGGCGGCGACCGAGCGCGAGGCGCTGAAGACGAAGATCTTCGCCGAGCTCTGCCCGAAGCTGAAGCCCTCGGCCATCGTCGCCTCCAACACCAGCAGCATCTCCATCACCCGGCTGGCGGCGGCGTCCGACCGGCCGGAGCGCTTCATCGGCATGCACTTCATGAACCCCGTGCCGGTGATGAAGCTGGTCGAGGTGATCCGCGGCATCGCCACCAGCGACGACACCCACGCCGCCGTCGAGGCGCTGGCGAAGCGCCTGGGCAAGGTCACGGCGACGGCCGAGGACTTCCCCGGCTTCATCGTCAACCGCATCCTGCTGCCGATGATCAACGAGGCCGCCTATGCCCTGCACGAGGGCGTGGGCGATGTCGTCTCCATCGACACGGGCATGAAGCTCGGCACCAACCAGCCGATGGGCCCGCTGGAGCTGGCGGACTTCATCGGCCTCGACACCTGCCTCGCCATCATGCGCGTGCTCTACGAGGGGCTGTCGGACAGCAAGTACCGGCCCTGCCCGCTGCTGGTGAAGTACGTCGAGGCCGGCTGGTACGGCCGCAAGACCGGCAAGGGCTTCTACGACTACGGCCAGGACCCGCCGAAGCCGACGCGCTGAGCGTCGGGCGCGTGGCCCGGGGGGAAGGCTCCGCCTTGCCCCCCGATACCCCCCATCCGCCAGGACCCTGCGGGTCCTGGACCCGGTTGGGCTGCCGCGGGACAGTTTTTCACAGGGTCCAGTCGCCGGAGGTCAGCGACCTCCGGCGGGATAAGCCGCCTCGCGCGTTGATGCCCTGCCACGCCCCCGTCGCCCACACGGCGCACCCGCCCTATACTCGCCCCGCGATCGACGAGGAGAGCGCAGATGACGCAGGACGCCTGGGCCCGTCTCGAATCCCTGGCGCGTGCGCCGGGCGCCTCGGCCATCCGGCCGCTCTTCGTCGCCGATCCGGAACGGGCACGGCGCTTCGCCTTCACCGCCGACGGCATCCGCCTGGACATCGCCAAGACCTCGATCGGCCCGGAGGCGATGGAGGCGCTGCTGGCGCTGGCGAAGGCGCGCGACGTGGCGGGGCAGCGACGCGCCATGGCGGAGGGGGCACACATCAACGCCACCGAGGACCGCGCCGTGCTGCACATGGCGCTGCGCGCGCCGCGCGGCAGCTTCCGCGACGGGGCGGAGGATGCCTCGGCCACCGTCCACGACACGCTGGACGCGATGGCCGCCTTCACGAAGCGCATCCATGCGGAGGGACGCTTCACCGACGTGCTGAACATCGGCATCGGCGGCTCCGACCTCGGGCCGCTGATGGCGGTGCGCGCGCTGCACAAGCCGGATAGCCCGATGCGGGCGCATTTCCTGTCCAACGCCGATGGCCATGCCTGGGACGCGCTGCGGCAGCAGCTCGACCCGGCGCGGACGCTGGTGCTGGTGGCGTCGAAGACCTTCACCACCGCCGAGACCATGTCCAACGCGCACCTCGTGCGCGACTGGCTGCGCAACGCGCTGGGCGAGGCGGGGGATGCGCAGCTCGTCGCGCTGTCCACCAATCTCCAGGCGACCGCGGCCTTCGGCGTGCCGGCGGGCCAGGTCTTCGGCTTCCGCGACTGGGTGGGCGGGCGCTTCAGCCTGTGGTCGGCGGTCGGCCTCGTCATCGCCCTGTCCTGCGGCTGGGAGGTCTTCGCGCAGCTCCTCGCCGGCGCGCGGGCGATGGACGAGCACTTCCTCACCGCGCCGGACGAGCGGAACCTCCCGCTGCTGCTGGCGCTGACGGAGGTGTGGCACGTCAACGGGCTCGGCCTGCCGACCCGCGCGGTGCTGCCCTATGACGAGCGCCTGTCGCGCTTCGCGGCCCACCTCCAGCAGGTGGAGATGGAATCGCTCGGCAAGCGCGTGACGCTCGACGGCGCCCCCGTCGCCCGCGCCACCGGCCCGGTGGTCTTCGGCGAGCCGGGCACGAACGCCCAGCACAGCTTCATGCAGCTGCTGCACCAGGGTACCACGCCGGTTCCGGCCGACATCGTGCTGATCGCGCGGCCGGACCATTCCTTCGCCGCCGCGCACCGGCTGCTGCTCGCCAACGGGCTGGCCCAGGCGGAGGCGCTGCTGCGCGGCCGCGACGCGGAAGAGGTGCGGGCGGAGATGCTCGCTGCCGGCAAGAGCGAGGCGCAGGTCGAGGCGCTGCTGCCGCACCGTCTCTTCCCCGGCGACCGGCCCAGCACCACGATCCTGCTGGAGACGCTCACGCCCTTCACCCTCGGCCAGCTCGTCGCGCTGTACGAGAACAAGGTCTTCTGCCTCGGCGCGCTGTGGGGCGTGAACGCCTTCGACCAGTGGGGGGTGGAGCTGGGCAAGCAGCTCGCCAGCGTCATCCTGCCGGAGCTGTCGGGCGGCACGCCGAAGCAGCATGACGGTTCCACCGCCGCGCTGATCGCGGAGCTGGGTCGGCTCTGGCCGGAAGGGGCGCGGGGGTAGAACGGCCGGCGCGGCGGGAGATCAAACGGCGAGATCGAGCAGGAGGGGCGACCCCGGCGGGCTGGTTCCGGTCGGCGCCCTGGCGGCGAGGCTCACGATGCCGACCCCGCCTCCCGCCATGCCGCCCAGGTCGGCCGGCTTGCTGGTCGCCCGGATCGCCGCCAAGCCCTCTCCTTCCTTCTCTGCGGCGTCTGCCAACATTTCGGCGATCGCAGCGGCGATGGCGTCGCGGCTATCCCATGCGGTGAAGCCGTCCCCCGGGGTGGGGCCGGTCTGCATGCCAAGGGCTTCGCGCAGCATGTCCCGGACGAAGTAGGCGGTGCCATCATTGTCGATGAAGGAGCCCAGCGACCCGGGATCGTCCGACGCAAGCGCCGCTGCCAGTTCGCTGGGGGACCGCATCGAGATGATGCTGGCGCCTCCGGGGAAGAACGCCGCGACCATGAACGTTGCCTCGCCGGCGGAACGCCTCGCGGAGAGGTTAGCAAGGATGTCGCCAACGAACCGCGCCTTGCCGTTCTCATCCTGGTTCTCCACGGCTGGGCTCAGCGCGGACAGGATCTGCCCCAGCTCCCGGGTCGTGAAGGTGCCCGACCCGCCGCCTGACGCTCCCTGGGCGATGCCGCCGGCTTGCAACGGGGGTGCGGCCGCGTCAATCGCGGCCCTGGCCTCTTGGGCCTCCTTGGCTGTCGCGAAGACGATGAGAGCGGAGCCGGAGCCGATGGGATTCACGGGATGAGCATGCCTGTCCCATGCTTAACGATCACCTGACGCGGCCGCCCTGCCGCGTCGCGGTTTCGTCCTCCCGGATGGATGCGACCGGCAGGGTAGAGGCCGCTTCGGCTCATGGCAGGCGGTCGCAACGGTGGACGTGACCCGCTTGCGTGACGGTTGGGATCGCGGCACGGGTCCGGTTCGGCCTACCCTGCCCCTTGCGATCCTTCGGGGAAATGCCATGACGCGAACCGGCGTCGCCATCATCGGGCTGGGCCCGGCGGTCCAGCCGCATGCGCGCAGCCTGCGCGACCTGGCTGGCCAGGCGGAGGTGGTCTGGGCGGCCAGCCGCACGCCGGAGCGGCTGGCCGCCTTCGCGCGGGACTTCCCCGGCTTTCCCACCACCACCGACATCGACGCCGCCCTCTCCGACCCGCGCGTGTCGCTCGTCCTCGTCCTCACCCCGCCCGCAGCCCATCTGGAGGTCGCGGAACGGGCGCTCGCCGCCGGCAAGCACGTGCTGGTGGAGAAGCCGCTGGAGCTGACGGCCGCGCGTGGCGAGGCGCTGGTCGCGGCGGCGGAGCGCGCCGGCCGGACGCTCGCCGTGATGCTCCAGCACCGCTTCCGCCCGGCCAGCCTGCGCCTGCGCGCGCTGCTGGCGGAGGGGGCGCTGGGGGAGGTCGAGGCGGCCTCGATGACCGTGCCCTGGTGGCGGCCGCAGGCCTATTACGACGAGCCGGGGCGCGGGACGCTGGCGCGCGACGGCGGCGGCGTGCTGCTGACCCAGGCGATCCACACGCTGGACCTGTTCCGCTCCCTGGTCGGGATCGCCGAGGTCACCGCGGCCCAATCCCGCACCACCGGCCTGCACCGCATGGAGACGGAGGACTACGTCGCCGCCCTGCTGCGCCTGGGCAACGGCGCGCCGGGGACGCTGATGGCGACCACCGCCTTCCCGCCCGGCCAGCCGGAGCGGATCGAGGTGATGGGCCGCCTCGGCGCCGCTTCCCTGGTCGGCGGCGCGCTGGAGGTGCGCTGGGTGGACGGGCGCGAGGAGCGCGTGGCGGCGGAGGGGCCGACCGGCAGCGGGGCGAGCATCATGGACTTCCCGCACGACGCGCATCGCGGGCTGATCGCCGACGTGCTGGACGCGATCCGCGACGGCCGCCCCCCCAGGGTGACGGGGGCGGAGGCGCTGGAATCGCAGCGCTGGGTGGACCGCATCCTGGCGCGGGCGAAGGGGGCGGGCTGATGCCCCCGCGGTCCGGGCCGATCGCGGGTCGACTGTGCCGGCTGCTCTGCCTGGGCCTGCTGGCGGTGCCGTCCTGGTCCGGAGGGGCGGCGGCCCAGAGCGGGACGGCGACGGCCCCGCCGCCGCGCCTGTCCGACTACATCCTCTCCCTCGCGCCGTGCGGCTATGCCGGTCCGGGGACGCGGTCCTGCACGATGCAGCTGGATTTCGGGCCGGGTTCGGGCCCCCCGGCGGCGGCCGCGGCGCGGCGATCCCGCCGGGCCGCGGAAGCCGAGGCGCGGCGGCGCGCGGCGGGCGGCGACCTCGCCGGGGCCCTCGCCCTGATCCCGGAGAGCGGGCACCTGCGCGCCCATCTCCGCCGCGCGGCGGGCGACCTGCCCGGGGCGCTGGCCGAGCTGCAGCGGATCGAGTCGTCGCGACCCTCCGACGTGCCGCGCGACGTGCTGGCGGACCTCTGCGCGGTGCGCTTCCGGCTCGGGGACCGCGCGGGGGCGGTGCGGGCCTGCGACCGCGCCGCCGAGGGCGCGGAGTACGCGGGCCGGACCACCGGCTACGCGCTGCTGGTCAGCGCGGGGCTGGGGCTGGCGGCCGGCGACCTGTCGCGGGCGGAGCGCGATCTCGCGGCGTTCGGCCGCCGGCAGGGTCCGCACTCCCCCTGGCCGCTGGAGTATGCCCTGAGCGGCTGGGTCCTGGCCGTGCGGGCGGGCGCCACTGGCGACGTCGCGGCGGCACGCCTCCTCCAGCCGCAAGGGTATGCGGAGGTGTTCGAACTGTTCGGCGTCGCCCCGCTGGTGCCGCCCGGCCTCGCCACGCCGGGGCCGGTTCCGGGACCTTCCGGCCAGGGCGGCTGATCCCGGGGCGCCGATCCGGCGTGCCGTCCGGGCGCAGAGGCTGGCTGGTGGGGGGGGCTGGCGGGGGCGGGGCGCGACGGACCGGGACGGCCTTGGGGCATCGCCAGGCCTGTCTCCGATGGGGTGCTTCAGCCCGGTGGGTCGCCGTCGAGCCGTGCGAAGATCCGGAAGTCGTGGAAGTGTCCCTTGAAGTAGGCCCTCTCCCGCAACTGCCCCTCGAAACGGAAGCCTGCCTTGGCCAGGACCCGCTCCGAGGGCGCGTTGCCCGGCAGGGTCCAGGCATCGATCCGATGCAGGCCGAACACCGCATGGCCGCAGGCCGCGGCCGCCCGGACCGCTTCCGATCTTCCCCTCGCCACGGGTGCCGTGCCAGTGGCGCCCGATGCGGCGCTGCCCCCCGGGCCCGGGGCGTGTCGCCCCGCGGCGACCTGCTCTAGCCTGTCGCCCTTGCTGACCTTCCGGGAGCCCACGCATGGCCTTCGACCTCATCCTCACCGGCGGGCGGGTGATCGACCCCTCGCAGAAGATCGACGGCGTGATGGATGTCGCCTTCGCCGGCGGCAAGGTGGCGAAGGTCGGCAAGGGGCTGGACCGGACGGGGGCGGAGGTCCGCGACGTCTCGGGCTTCATCGTCTCGCCCGGGCTGATCGACCTGCACACCCATGTCTATGACGGCGGCACCTCGCTGGGCATCAACGCCGAGGAGTTCTGCCGCCTCTCCGGCGTGACCACGGCCATCGACACCGGCAGCGCCGGCCCCGGCAACTGGCCCGGCTTCCGCAAGCACGTCATCGAGCGCAGCCAGGTCCGCATCCTCGCCTACCTGCACGTCTCGCATGCCGGCATCTTCGGCTTCTCCAAGCGGGTGATGGTGGGCGAGAGCGGCGACCTGCGGCTGATGAACCCCATCGAGGCGGTGCAGGTGGCGGATGCCAACCGCGACGTGATCGTGGGCATCAAGGTGCGCGTGGGGCTGCACGCCTCGGGCAATTCCGGCACCGTGCCGCTCGACATCGCCTTGCAGGTGGCGGACGAGGTCGGCATGCCGCTGATGGCGCATATCGACCACCCGCCGCCCTCCTACGAGGAGGTGGTGAACCGGCTGCGCCCGGGCGACATCCTCACCCACTGCTTCCGCCCCTTCCCCAACGCGCCCATCACCGCGCAGGGAAGGGTGAAGGACGTGGTGCTGGCGGCGCGCGAGCGCGGGGTGATCTTCGACATCGGCCACGGCCAGGGCAGCTTCGCCTTCAAGACGGCCCGCGCCATGCTGGCCAACGGCTTCCCGCCGGACACCATCTCCTCCGACGTGCACGCGCTGTGCATCAACGGCCCGGCCTTCGACCAAGTGACGACCATGTCGAAGTTCCTCTGCATGGGCATGCCGCTGGAGGAGGTGATCGCGCGCTCGACCGTCGAGGCGGCGCGCGCGCTGCAACGGCCGGAGCTGGGCAGCCTGCGGCCCGGCAGCGTGGGCGACGCCACCGTCCTCTCCGTGCCGGAAGGCGAGTTCGACTACGTGGACGCGACGGGCGAGCACCTGATCGGCGACCGGAAGATCGTATCGGAGGGCGTGGTGCTGAACGGCCGCTGGTGGCATTCGCGCGAGGCCGACGCCTTCGCCGCGGCGTAGGACGGCACGCCCTGATCCCCGAGACCGCGGGAGACCCCCGGGCCGGAGGGCATCGCGGCCGGCGCGGCCTGATCCCGACGGCGTGACGACCTGACCCGTCGTACTGGCGTGTCGGGGCGTGGGACCGGGAGGGGACACCGGCCTGCGGCATCGACGCCGTGGGTCGATCCCCGTCCCGGACCCTCCCCTGCCGGGGCCACGAGCGGGCCCCGGACCCCGCTGGGAGTCTGGTGCTTCGGGTGACCGTCAGCCTGCGGGCTGGACCCTGACGGAACGCGGACAGGCGGAACTCTGAAAGAAACATCAGAGGCGTCAGCGCGAGCGGAGGCCGGTCCCGCCGAGGAGCCATGCTCCTCGGCGTCTCGACCCCGTCACAGTCATCCGCGCGGCAGCGCCCCTCGGGTCCAGGGGCTTTGCTCCTGGCGGAGTGGGGGTACGGGGGCGAGGCAGCGCCTTGCCCCCGGGCCACGGGCGCCAGCCACGCCGGCGCAGATCAAGGCATCGCACCGTTCGTATGATGCGGTCCGGTCGGGAGCTATCGCCGGCCGAACAGCTTTTCCAGCGCCACCTTGTCCAGCTTCAGGAAGGTCGGCCGGCCGTGGCTGCAGGTGGCCGCGCGCGGGGTCGCCTCCATGCTCCGCAGCAGCGCCGCCATCTCCGCCCCGTTCAGCCGGCGTCCCGCGCGGACGCTGCCATGGCAGGCCAAGCGGGCGATGGCGGCATCCAGCCGCGCCTCCAGCGCCTCCGCCCCGCGGCCCTCGGCCAGCAGGTCGGCGAGGTCGGCCAGCAACGGCGCCGGCTCCGGGGCACCGAGCAGCGCGGGAAGCGCCCGGACGAGCACGGCCCCGGGGCCGAACCCCTCGATCTCCAGCCCCAGGCGCTCCAGCGTCGCCGCGGCGTCCAGCAGGCGCGCGGCGCGGGCCGGGGCCATGTCCACCACCGCGGGCAGGAGCAGCGGCTGCGAACGGACGCCACCGGCGACCATCTGGGCGTGCAGCCGCTCCTGCGTCAGCCGCTCATGCGCGGCGTGCTGGTCCACCAGCACCAGCGCACCGTCGGGCGCCTCGGCCAGGATGTAGGTGTCGAGCAACTGCGCGAAGGGCCGGCCCAGCGGCCCATCCTCGTCGACGGCCCCCGGGGGCGCGGCCTCGGGGGACACCGCGGGCACCAGCTGGGGCGGGGCGTCCGGCGGCGCGACGCGGCGCGGCGGCAGCGCGAGCCCGGCCTGGGCCGGCGGCGCCCGGAACGGCGCGGCGCCCGGCCCGGCGGCGAAGAGCGCGCCGGATTCGGCGAAGCCCGCCGGCGCCTCCGCGCCTCGGCCGGGCGCCGGGTCCGGCCGCTGCCAACCGCGCACCATCGCCGCCAGCCCGCCCGTCAGCCCGACCGGCATGGCGCCCTCGCCCGCCCCGCCGGACAGCGCCCGGCGCAGCGCCGCGATCATCGCGCCGCGCACCGCGCCCGAATCGCGGAAGCGCAGCTCCGTCTTCATCGGGTGGACGTTCACGTCCACCGCCTCGGGATCGACCTCCACGAACAGCGCGGCGATCGGGTGCCGCCCGGCCATCATCACGTCGCGATAGGCCACCCGCAGCGCGGCGCGCAGCATCGGGTCGCGCACCGGGCGGCGGTTGACCACCAGGTGCTGCTCGGCGGCGGAGGCGCGGGAGAGGGTCGGCGGGCCGGCCAGCCCGTCCAGCGCCAGCCCGTCCCAGGCCCCGTGCACCGCCAGGGCCTGGGCGGCGAACTCCTCGCCCAGCAGGGCGGCCACCCGGCCGGGGCGGTCGGCGGGCGGCAGGTCCAGGACGGTGCGCCCCTCCACGGCGACGCGGAAGCCCACGCCCGGCCAAGCGAGGGCGAGGCGCCGCACCGCCTCCACCGCCGCGTCCGACTCGCTGCGCGGCTGGCGCAGGAACTTCCGGCGCGCCGGCGTGGCGAAGAACAGGTCGCGCACCTCGACGCGGGTGCCCGGGGCGCCGGAGGCGGGCACCACCTCCGCCTTGCGCCCGCCTTCCACGGCGATGGCATGGGCCTCCCCGCCCCGCGGGCGGGAGGTGATGGTCAGCCGCGACACCGCCCCGATCGAGGGCAGCGCCTCGCCACGGAAGCCCAGCGTCGCGATGCGGAACAGCGTCGCCTCGTCCGGCAGCTTGGAGGTCGCGTGGCGCTCGACGCAGAGGGCGAGGTCGTCCGGGCCCATGCCGGCGCCGTCATCCTCCACCAGCAGCCGCTCGCTGCCGCCGCCCTCGATCTCCACCATGATGCGGGTGGCGCCGGCATCCAGCGCGTTCTCCACCAGCTCCTTCACCGCCGCCGCCGGGCGCTCCACCACCTCGCCGGCCGCGATGCGGTCGGCCGTGGCGGCGGGGAGGAGTCGGATGGGCATGGCCTCCCCTAGATGGGGTGGTGCGCGGGGGGAAGGCCAGCCCCCTGCGGGGCGGGAACGGCGCCCGGGGGCGGGAGGGGGTTGCCTCGCGGTGCCGGCGCGCCCAGGAAGGCGGGGCCGGGGACGCCCCGCCGCCGTCGCGGCGATGACGCAGGAGGGGCCGCCAGCCCATGCATGCCCGACCGGAACCGCCGCCCAGGCGGGAGCCCGACGACGATCCCGAAGCCCCCGACCCCGTCATCGGCCCGTCCAAGCCCCGCCTGCTGAAGCTGCTGGGGCCGGGGCTGATCACCGGCGCGTCCGACGACGATCCCAGCGGCATCGCCACCTACAGCCAGGCCGGCGCGCAGTTCGGCTACGGCCTGGCCTGGACACTGCTGTTCAGCTACCCGCTGATGACGGCGATCCAGATGATCAGCGCCCGGATCGGCCGCACCACGGGCCATGGCATCGCCGGCGTGCTGCGCCGGCACTACCCGCGCTGGCTGATGCTGGCGACCGTGGCCGTGCTGCTGGTGGCGAACGTGATCAACCTCGGCGCCGATCTCGGCGCCATGGCGGATGCCGTCACCCTGCTGCTGCCCGGGCCGCGCTGGCCCTACATCCTGGGCTTCACCCTGCTCTGCATCGGGCTGCAGGTCTTCCTGCAGTACGCGCGCTACGTCGCCGTGCTGAAATGGCTGACGCTGGCGCTGCTGGCCTATTTCGTCGCGCTGGCGACGGTGCACGTGGACTGGGTCGCGCTGGCCGAGGGCCTGCTGCTGCTCCGGCCCCAGGGCGGCGCGGACTACCTCACGGGCATCGTCGCGATCCTCGGCACCACCATCAGCCCCTACCTCTTCTTCTGGCAGGCGGCGGAGGAGGTGGAGGATCTGCACACCCATCCGCGCCGCCAGGACCTGCTGGACGCGCCGCGCCAGGGGAAGGGCGCCTTGCACCGGATCCGGCTGGACACGCTGGTGGGCATGGCGCTCTCCAACCTGGTGGCGCTGGCGATCCTGGCGACGACGGCCGCCACGCTGCATCCCGCCGGTGTCACGCAGATCGACACCTCCGCCCAGGCGGCCGAGGCGCTGCGCCCCATCGCGGGGGATTTCGCCTTCGCCGTCTTCGCCGTGGGTATCCTCGGCACCGGGCTGCTGGCGGTGCCGGTGCTGGCGGGCTCGGGCGCCTATGCGCTGGGCGAGGCGCTGCACTGGCCGACCGGCTTCTCCCGCCGCTGGCGGGAGGCCAAGGCCTTCTACGCCACCGTCGCCCTGGCCACGCTGGTGGGCATGGCGCTGAACTTCTCCGGCGTGAACCCGATCGCGGCGCTGTACTGGAGCGCGGTGCTGAACGGCGTGGCGGCGGTGCCGGTGATGGTGGTGATCATGCTGGCGGCCGCCCGCCGGGACATCATGGGCGACTTCGCCATCCGCGGCTGGCTGCGCCGGCTGGGCTGGCTGGCGACGGGCGCGATGGGGCTGGCGGTGGCCGGAATGTTCGCGACCTGGCTCTGACCCTCGCGGCCGCGGTCGGCTTGCGGGCCGGGCCGGCGGAGAGGGCGGCCCCCCGGATGGGCATCGGGGGCGCCGGCGAGTGCCGGCCGCAGGCCCGCCGGCATCAGTCGCGCAGGCGTTCGATCTCGGCGCCCACCGCGGCCAGCTTGGCTTCCACCGCCTCGTAGCCGCGGTCGAGGTGGTAGACGCGGTTCACCACCGTGTCCCCCGCCGCCGCCAGCCCGGCCAGCACCAGGGAGAAGGAGGCGCGCAGATCGGTCGCCATCACCGGCGCGCCGGAGAGCTTCGCCACCCCGCGCACGATGGCGGACGCCCCGTGGACGGTGATGCGCGCACCCATGCGGGTCAGCTCGGGCACGTGCATGAAGCGGTTCTCGAAGATGGTCTCCGTCACCATCGAGGCGCCCTCGGCCACGCACATCAGCGTCATGGTCTGGGCCTGCATGTCCGTCGCGAAGCCCGGGAAGGGCTCGGTCATGATGTCCACGCCGCGCAGCCCGTCCACCCGGCGCACGCGCAGCCCCTCCGGCACCTCGTCCAGCTCGACGCCTGCTTCCATCAGCACCCGGCCGCAGGCGCCCAGGTGGTGCAGCTTCGCGCCCTCCAGCAGCACCTCGCCGCCGGTGATGGCGGCGGCGCAGGCATAGGTGCCCGCCTCGATCCGGTCGGGGATGACGGAATGGGTGGCGCCGTGCAGGGAATCCACCCCCTGGATCACCAGCCGGTCCGTGCCCACGCCCTCGATCCCCGCGCCCATGGCGGAGAGGCAGGCGGCGAGGTCGCCGATCTCCGGCTCACGCGCCGCGTTCAGCAGCTCCGTCGTGCCCTCGGCGAGGCTCGCCGCCATCAGCAGGTTCTCGGTGGCGCCGACCGAGACCTGGGGGAAGTGGATGCGCGCGCCCTTCAGCCGGCCCTCGACGCGCGCGGCGATGTAGCCGCCGTCGAGGTCGATGCGCGCGCCCATCGCCTCCAGCCCCTTGAGGTGCAGATCGACGGGCCTGGTGCCGATGGCGCAGCCGCCCGGCAGGGACACCTTCGCCTCGCCGTAGCGTGCCAGCAGCGGGCCGAGCACCAGCACCGAGGCGCGCATCTTGCGCACCAGGTCATAGGGCGCCTCCAGGCTGGTCGCCGCGCCGTCCATCCGGAAGCTGCGCCCGGCCGCGTCGTGCTCCACCCGCAGCCCGTGCTGGGCGAGCAGCTTGCCCATGGTCCGCACATCCTCCAGCGCGGGGATGTTCGTCAGGGTCAGCGGCTGCTCGGTCAGCAGGGCGGCCGCCATCAGCGGCAGGGAGGCGTTCTTGGCCCCGCTGACGGGGATGCGGCCGCGCAGGGTCTTGCCGCCACGGATGCGGATGCGGTCCATCGTCGTGATCCTTACAGCCGGGGCAGCGCCACGCCGCGCTGGCGCATGTACTTGCCCGCCCGGTCGGCATAGCTGACCTCCGGCGCGCCCTCGCCCTGGAGGAAGAGGAACTGGCAGATGCCCTCGTTGGCGTAGATGCGGGCGGGCAGGGGGGTGGTGTTGCTGATCTCGATCGTCACCTGCCCCTCCCATTCGGGCTCCAGCGGCGTGACGTTCACGATCAGGCCGCAGCGGGCATAGGTGCTCTTGCCCAGGCAGATCACCAGCACGTCGCGCGGGATGCGGAAGTACTCGATGGTGTGGGCCAGGGCGAAGGAGTTCGGCGGGATGATGCAGGTCGGCCCCTTGCGGGTGACGAAGCTGTCCTCGGCGAAGTGCTTCGGGTCCACCAGCGCGTTGTCCACGTTGGTGAAGACCTTGAACTCGTCCGCCACCCGCGCGTCGTAGCCGTAGGAGGAGAGGCCGAACGAGATCACCCCCTCCCGCCGCTGCGCCTCCACGAAGGGCTCGATCATGCCCTGCTCGGCCGCCATGCGGCGGATCCAGGTGTCGGGCAGGATGGGCATGGGGCGGGCGGGTCCGGGGCGGCCAGGGAAGTGCGGGGGATTAGCCCCCCGGGGCACGGGGGGCAACCACGTGGGCGCCCGGGCCGAATCGCATCGCGCCGGGGGCCGCCGGCTGGGCGCCGGCAGGTCAGGGCTTGTCCGGACCCTCGGCCGGGACGGGGGCAGGGGCGTCCGCCCGGGCGCGCGCCTGGGCCTTGCGGCGGCGCAGGTTGTCCCGCAGCGCCTTCGCCAGCCGGGCCTCGCGCTCCGTGCGGGAATCCGCGGCCACCGGGCGGGTGCTGTCCGCGGGGGAGGGCGACTCAGCCTTGCTCATGACGCGGGAAGCTCCTGGCCTGGTGAGGGTTGCGCCCGGACGGCCCGGGCATTAGAGAGCGCCCACCCGAGCGCTGCCGTAGCTCAGGGGTAGAGCACTCCCTTGGTAAGGGAGAGGTCCAGGGTTCAAATCCCTGCGGCAGCACCATGGCTGCAACCGTCATTGGCGGTCGTCCCAGCCCTGAGGCGGCGGTGCTGCCCGGCCCGAGCCGATCCGTGCTGTCATATGCCCTGGTCCGTGCCGGCGCAGGGTTGCGCCCGTGGCCCGGGGGCAAGGCGCTGCCTCGCCCCCGTACCCCCACTCCGCCAGGACCCTGCGGGCCCTGGACCCGATCAGCGCTGCCGCGCGATGGTGGTGACGGGGTCGAGGCGCCGAGGAGCATGGCCCCTCGGCGGGTACAGTCTCCTTACTCGCTGACGCCTTTGACGCTTTTCCAGAGTCCCGCCTGTCCATGCTCCGTCAGGGTGCAGCCCGCAGGCTGATGGTAGCCCCTCCTGGTCCGACGCCGGAACACCACAGCACGACAGGTCAGGTCATCCCGCCGTCGGGATGAGGCGCCGCATGGACATGTTGGCTGGTCCGTGAGGGGCCCTTCGCGCAACGGGCGTCCCGTGCCCTTTCCCCAGCCCGGCTTCGCCGGGTCGACGGCGCGTCCTTCCGAGGTACAGAACGTTCCGCAGATTTGTGTATCTTTTTTACTGTTCTGTGCCATGAAATTGGCTCGCCCGGAGCCTTCCTGATGCAGCATCCCCCGTCCAACGGGCCTGTCCATCACGCGCAGTCGCAAAAAACGTCCTCGGGATCGATCGATGAGGCGTTCGCCCTTCCGGTGTCCCGGATGGGCAGGCAACGTCGCTGGCTGCCCACCGGCCATGGAGTCGCCGGGACGGAAGCCACAGGCCCCCGGTACCTCTGGCTGCTGCTGCTGCTGTTGGTCGGGTCCGGTCTGGCCCTGGCCATGCTGGTGAGCGACCGGAGCGATCCCACCGCCCAGCCCGGCCACTGGGTGGAGAAGGAGGCCTGCCGTTCCTTCGGCCCCTGGGACCAGGCGATGCCGATCAGCCGCGATCCGCGCGAACCTCCCCGGCCCGGCACGCGGGAGGCCTGCGACCCTCGCTGATGGCACGCCGCGGCGGCGTCGCCCCGGAGCCGCTCAGCGCGCCACCTGGCTCAGCGGGAACCCGTGCAGGTCCCGCGACGCCGTGCGGAACACGGCGTTCTGGTCATGCTGCTTCTCCCGCGCCAGTTGCGGCACCCGGCGGGCAACGAACTCGCCCAGCGCCAGCGCGCTGACCCGCCCCTCCGGATCGGTCGCCGCCCGGCCGCGCAGCCCCTCGCGCAGGGCGAAGGCGAAGACGCCGTTGCGGTCGTCGTAGGAATCCAGCGCCTCCTGCACCGAGGAGGAGGCGGCCAGCAGGTAGCGCCCCGTCTCGTTCCCCATGGCGGAGAGGCTGTCCAGCGCCACCTGCCCGGCATAGCAGGTGTCGATCAGCAGGAAGCCGTCCCGCGCCCGGATGCGCGCCAGCGCGCCGATCAGCGCGTCGTCGTCCAGCGCGCCCGAACGGATCGCGCCCCAGGAGGAGATGTCGCGCAGGTCGGCCGGCAGGAACAGGAAACGCCCGTCCGATTCCGACTTCACCCCATGCCCGGCGAGGTAGAGCACGAAGGTGTCCTCCGGCCGCACCCGCGTCGCCGCCTCCTGCAGCGCGCGCAGGATGTTCTCGCGGCTGGCCTCGGCATCGGTGAGCAGCGTGGTCTCGACGCCGTCGAACAGACCGGCGCCGCCGACGCGCAGCGTGTCCACCACGGTCCGCGCATCGGCCACCGCGAAGCGCAGGTTCATCGACGCCTCGGCATAGCGGTCCACGCCGACCGCCAGGACCACCAGCCGCCCGGCGCCGGGCGGCGGCCCCGCCTCGCCCTCGCGCCGCAGGTCGAGCGAGGGTCCCTCGCCGAACAGGGTCCGGTCCTCCGCGTAGAGTCGGGTGGCGATCCGGTTCGGCCCGGGGTCCAGCGGCACCTCCACCGAGGCGGCGGCGCCCTGGGGTTCCGCCCGCGCGGCGATGCGGCCGTTCACCAGCACGTCCATCGGTCCCAGCCCCAGCCCACGATCCTGCGCCGCCACGGTCAGGCGCAGCGCGCCGGTGCCCGGCGGGACGGTGGCGGAGGACCAGGGGATGGGCGTGCAACTGCCATCCTCCAGCACGGCGCAGAGGGAATCGGCCCTGGCCACCGGGGTGCGCCCGATCCGGGCGCGCAGGTCGCCCAGCCGGTCCTGCCGCGGCGCCTGGCCCGCGACCCGTGCCCGCACCTCGTCGGGCGCGTAGAGGGCGCGGTAGGCCTGCTGGAAGGTGGCCCATTCCGGCGTGGCGGTGCGGCCCTCGTTCAGGTGGACGCCGACCAGCTCCTGCCCGCCGGAGGGGGCATGGTCGAACAGCCCCTCGGGCGTCCACAGCACCCAGCGCCGGCCATCGGCATGCACGAAGAGCGATCCGCGCCGGGTGATCCGCCCGCCGCCCACCCCGTACCAGCGCAGCGTGCCGTCGGCATGCGCCGCCACCGCGACGCCGCCATCGGCCGAGACGGCCAGGCCCCAGGTCGCGCCCGGGCCCGGCACCGCATCCAGCAGCGCGCCGCGCGGGTCGAACAGCCGCAGATGCGTGTCCGTGCCGAGCAGGAAGCCGGACTCGTCGGGCAGGATGGCCAGCGCGCGGGCGAACTCGCCCTCGCCCAGGCGCAGCGGCTGGCCGTTCAGCCGCGGCCGGTTGCCGTTGCGCCAGTCGGTGACGCTCAGCCGGGCGCTGGCGGTCTGGCCGGCCGCGAAGCCTTCCGCCTTCACCTCGGGGCCCGCCGGCTCCAGCCGGTCGGTGCGGGCATCGAAGCGCAGCGCCGGCTGGTCGGCGCGCAGGGCGAAGACCACCTGCGCCCCGTCGGGGCTGAGCATCAGCCCCTCGCCCGTGGCGCGGAAATCGCCCGTGCCGGGCCTCGGCGCCAGGGCCAGGGCGCCGTCCGGGGCCAGCCGCCCCCAGCCGGGATCGGCGGCGGCGAAGGCCAAGCCGCCTTGCGGCAGCGGCAGGAGCTGGGCGATGGAATCGCGCGCCGCCGGCACGTCGAGTGCCGGGCCGAGGCCGAAATCCGCCCAGCGCCGGATCACGAAGTCCCGTTGCTGGGCGGCCGCGATGCCGCGCCAGGGTGCCGGGGGCGGGGCGGGGCGGGGCGCCGCCGGTGCCGCGGCGGGGGCCGGGGGCAGGCGGACGCCGCGCCCGCCCTGGGACGGCGCCCCCTGGGACGGCGACCCCTGGGCTGACGCCCCCTGGGCCGGGGGCGCCGCCGTGGCGCCGCGCGCATAGCCCGCCGCGTGCAGCTGCACGCCGCCCCGGCCGTCCCAGGCCCAGGCGACCGCCGGCAGGCCCTCGCCCTCCAGCCCGGCGACGTCGGGCACCAGCACGCTCCGCAGGTCGGGCAGGGCCAGTACCTCGACCCGCAGCCGGTCCTCGTAGCCGATGGCCAGCAGCGTGCCGTCCGGCGACAGCGCGAGGCCGAAGGGCCGGGCGCCCTGCACGGGCACGCGCTCGGCCAGGCGCCGGCCCTGCGGGTCGTAGAGCCGCACCTTGCCGTCGGCGGCGGTGCTGGCCAGCCGGCCGGCGGCGTCGAAGGCCACCATGCGGGCCGGGCCGCCATAGCCCGCATCCTCGAAGACCGGGCGCCCGCTGCGCGCGTCCCAGACGCGGATCCCTGCCCGGCCGCCCAGCGCCGCCGCCAGCCGCGAGCCGTCGGGCGACAGCGCCAGGTGCTGCACCGGGGCCGGCAGCCCCGGCAGGCGCGCCACGAGCCGGCCGGTGGCGGTGTCGAAGACGTAGATGGAGAAGGCGCCGTCCCAGCTCCGCCCGGTGCTGCCGGCGGCGAAGGCGCGGCTGCCGTCGGCGCTGAGCGCCACGGCGTAGAGCTCGCCCTCCTCGTTCGGCCCGATCGGGGGGCGCAGCACCCCACGCGCCCCGCTATCGGGCAGGGACCAGAGGCGCAGCGTCTTGTCGTCGCTGACGCTGGCCAGCAGCCGGCCGGAGGCATCCACGGCCAGCCGCGCCACGGGGGCGGTGTGGGCCCCCGTCTCGATGCGCAGAATCGGCTCGCGCGGCGGCTCCGCCGGCGTGGCCTGCGGGGGGGTCTGGGGGGAGGCCTGGGCGGCGGGCGCCTTGGTCTGCGCCAGCGCCGGCGGGCCGCCCACGCCCGCCAGCAGCGCGGCTGCCAGCAGCGTGGCCGGCGACAGCATGATCAGCGACAGCATGGCCAGCGGCCGGGGCGTGCGGAGTCCCCCGGCCAGGATCCTGCCGCGGCGCATCGGCCCGCCGGTCAGCCGGCCAGCTCGAAGCCGCCCTGGGCGGCGGCGGTCTGTGCCTGGGCCACGCTGTCGTTGAAGTTGTCGCGCCGGGCCACGTTGCTGGCCGCCAGGGAGCGGACGTCCCCGGAGGCGGCGGGCGGCACGCTGCCGGCCGCGGCCGTGCCGGCCGGGGTGGCGGCCGAGCGGCGGCCGCGCGACGCCGTGGCACCGCCCACCGCGTCGTCCGGGACGTAGCCCCTCGCGCCGCTCGCCGTCTCGACCAGCGCGTAGCCGCCGGCGGCCGGCTTCACCTGCACCGCTTCGCGGGCCGTCACCGTCCCGACCTGCGGCGCCGAGGAGTCGGGGCGCAGCCGCAGCGGCGTGGCGCGGCTGACCTGGGCCGGGCGGGCGGGCGCGCTGCGCGCCGCGACCACCTCGCTGCGCGCGCCGGGCGAGACGGTGTCGATCGCCGTGTCGAACTCCGCGCCGCGCGTGCCGATCTGCTGGTTGATCTGCTGCGCCAGGGCGATGTCGCGCTGGGTGCGCTGGCGCAGGTCGGCCATCTGCGCCTGGCCGGTGGCGCGGTCCATCTGGCCGCTGGCCACCGCCGTGCGGATCTGCTGGGCGCGGTTGAAGCGGCAGTCCATGAGCTGGTTGAAGGCGAGCTGCGTGCGGTCGAGCTCCGCGTTCTCGCGCTCCAGGTCGCCGGCGAGGGAGGCGTTCAGCGCCGCCTGGTCGGAGTTGCGCTGCTGCAGCGCGTAGAGGTAGCCGCCCGCCGCCCCCGCGGCCGCGCCCGCCGCCGCGCCGATCGCGGCACCCCGCCAGTTGCCGCCGATCAGCCCGCCCAGCGCCGCCCCGCCCAGCGCGCCGACGGCCGCCCCCTTGAGGATGTCCTCGGCGAAGAAGTTGCCCGTGCTGTCCAGTGCCACGACCTGCGGGCGGCAGACGTCGCCGTCATCGGCGCCGATGCGCCCCTCCCGTGTCGAGACGCCGCCGCAGCCGGCGAGGAGGGACAGGGCGGTGAAGGCCGCGATGCCGCGATGCGCCGCGCCGCGCCCGCTCCGGCGCGCCGTGGCCGGCGCCTCCGCATGCCGGCCGCCCGGATTCCAGGCAGTGGACCGGACAGCGGCCGGCTTCACCGAAAGCGACATGGCGGACTCCTCTCTCGACGTGAGACGGTAGAGCAGAAGTTGCGCGTCGGGAATCACCCGAACGGATGGAGAGGCGCGCCGCGGCGGCGCCTAGGGTTCGCCCGGGTCGGCTTGCGGGCCGGCGATGTGCCCTTTCCGGCCGCGCCGCTCTACCGCAGGGTGTCGTCCCGTGAGAGAATCGGTTGCCGGCAGGGGCTGGCGGGCAGGGAAGGGCGCGCAGATGGTGCATCGTGATGCAGGCCTCCCGGCACGGGTTCCGTCGGTCCCGCAGGCAGCCCCGAGGGCGACCCGGCAGGCGACGGCGCGGAGCCTGCCGCGGCGGATGCCCCGGCCGCTTCCCTTCCGCCGCCCCGGCAAGGCCGGCCCGCCGGGCTGAACGGGGGCGAAGTCTCGGGCCATGTCAGGCGGGTATGCCCAGTCGGACCGGCTGCTGCGGATCACCACCCCGCTGGGCGCCGACGTGCTCATCCTGCGCCGCCTCGAGGTGGTGGAGGCGATCGGCCGGCCCTTCGCCATCGAGGCGGAGGTCTTCTCGTCGCGCGACGACCTCCGGCCCGCCGACCTGATCGGCAAGCCGGTCACCTGCATCCTCGCCGTCCCGAACCAGCCGGAGCGCTACTTCCACGGCATCGTCAGCCGCTTCGCCCGTGCCGGCGACTACGGGCGGGGGCTGACCCGCTACCGGCTCGACGCGACGCCGCGGCTCTGGCAGCTGACCCGCACGACGGACTGCCGCATCTTCCAGGGCAAGAGCGTGCAGGCGATCGCGCAGGCCATCCTGCAGGAGGGCAACGTCGCGCCGGTGCGCTTCGGCACGCTGCCCTCGGGCGCGCGCAACTACGTGGTGCAGTGGAACGAGACGGACCTCGACTTCATCCAGCGCCTGCTGGACGAGGTGGGCGGCGGCTACTTCTTCCGCCATGACGAGGGCGACCACACCCTCTACGTCACCGGGGCCAATGCCGACTTCCCCGCCATCCCCGGCGACCCGGTCACGGTGCGGGCGGAGGCGGCGGGGCCGGACTCGCTCTGGGAATGGCATCCCTCCACGCGGCAGCGCCCGGCGAAGACGGTGGCGCGCGACTATGACGGGCTGCGCCCGGCGGCGCTGCTGAACAAGACCGCCAGCACGGTGATGGACACCTCCTCCGGCGACTGGGAGGTCTATCACTGGCCCGGCGGCCAGGCGGTGCGGCCCGATGCCGATCCGGCGAAGCTGGAGATCGAGACGGAGGAGGCGCTGGCCGAGGCGGTGCAGGCCAACGGCCGCAACCCCGCGGTCTTCGCGGGCGGCCGGCTGCTGGTGCGGGCCGCGCTGGAGGGCGAGACCAAGCCCTGGCTGGTGACCGAGGCGCGGCATTCCGCGGTGGACGAGACGCACATGGCGGGCGGCGGCGACGCGGTCTACCGCAACGCGCTCACCCTGATCCCCGCCGACCGTCCCTGGCGCAACCCGAACCCGCGCCCGCGCCCCGTCATGCCGGGGCTGCAATCGGCCATCGTCACCGGGCCGGAGGGCGAGGAGATCTACTGCGACGAATACGGCCGGGTGAAGATCCATTTCCTGTGGGACCGCAAGGGCAGCCGGCGCGAGACCTCCTCCTGCTGGGCCCGCGTCGCGCAGGGCGCGGCCGGCGCCTGGGGCGGCACCTGGTTCCTGCCGCGCATCGGCGACGAGGTGCTGGTCGGCTTCATGGACGGGGACCCGGACCGGCCCGTGGTGCTCGGCAGCCTCTACAACAACGACGCGAAGCAGACCTACGCGCTGCCCGACAACATGACGCGGAGCTGGGTCGTCACCCGCTCCTCCAAGCAGGGCAGCGCGGAGAACGCCAACATCCTGCGCTTCGAGGACAAGAAGGGCAGCGAGGAGGTCTATCTCCACGCCGAGAAGGACATGAACACGGTCGTCGAGGACAACCGCGACGCCAAGATCCAGAAGGGCAACGACACCACCACCGTCCAGAGCGGCAACCGCACCGTCACGGTGGAGAAGGGCGACCTGACGACCAAGGTCACGACGGGCAAGGAGACGCACACGGTCAAGGCCGACCGCGCCGTCACCATCGAGCAGGGCAACGAGACCCATACCGTCCAGCAGGGCAACCGCGAGACGGAGATCTCCATGGGCAACGAGAAGCTCGTGGTGAAGATGGGCAATCGCGAGACCGAGATCTCGATGGGCAACGAGAAGCTCGAGGTCAAGCTCGGCAACATCGACATCAAGGCTGCCCTGGGCAAGATCGACATCGAGGCGATGCAGTCGATCACCCTGAAGGTGGGCGGCTCCTCCATCGTGATCGACCAGATCGGCGTCACCATCAAGGGGACGGTCAAGGTCGAGGTGAAGGGGGTCATGGTGCAGCAGTCCGCCGACGCCTTGATGGTCATCAAGGGCGGCCTCGTGATGATCAACTGATGGCGCCGCGATGAGTCCCCCCGCCCCCCTCAAGCTCGCCGTCCCGCTGGCGCCGCTGCTGCCGCGCCTGGAGTTGCAGGGCCAGGCGGCGGCCCTGCTCGATGGCGCGCCGGACGCGGCCGAGGCAGTCGCGCGGCTGGAGGCAGCCGGCCTGCTGCAGGAGGCCTCGCGCCTGGCCGCCCACGCCCTGCCCAAGCGCGAATGCGTCTGGTGGGCCTGCATGTGCGCCCGCTCTGTCCCTTTCGCCGAGGCGACGCCCGACGACCTCGCCGCCCTGGAGGCGGCCGAGGCCTGGGTGCGCCGCCCGGAGGAGGCGCAGCGCCGCGCCGCCATGGCGGCGGCCGAGAAGTCCGGCTTCCGCAGCGCCGAGGCCTGGGCCGCCGTCGGCGCCTTCTGGTCCGGCGGCTCCATGGCGCCCCCGGAGGCACCGGCGGTCCCGCCCGGCGACCACCTGACCGGCGTGGCGGTGGCGGGGTCCGTCACCCTCTCCGCCGTGCGCGGGCCGAAGCCGCAGCGGGTGCAGGAGCGCTTCGCGCGCTTCCTCACCTCCGCCCGCGACATCGCCGGCGGCGGCGCCGGCCGCCTGCCGCCCGAAGCCCCCTGACCCGCGCCGCGAGGGAGAACCGACGTCATGGGAATGCCCGCCTCCCGCATCGGCGACATGCATGTCTGCCCCATGGTCACGCCCGGCCTGCCGCCGATCCCGCATGTCGGCGGGCCGATCCTGCCGCCCTGCTCGGTCAACGTCCTGACCGGCAGCCTGCCGCAGGCGCGCATCACCGACATGTGCGTCTGCGTCGGCCCGCCCGATGTGCTGGTGAAGGGCAGCGTGACGGTGCTGGTGAACAGCCTCATGGCGATCCGCATCGGCGACATGACCGCCCATGGCGGCACGGTCATCGTCGGGCTGCCCACCGTGCTGATCGGGGGCTAGCGCGATGGAGCTGACCCTGTCCGTGTTGCGCTGCCCGGACAACGCCGTGCCCGAGACGCGCCGGCTCTCCGGCGGGGAGATGGTGATCGGCCGCGGCAACGAGTGCGACTGGGTGCTGGCCGATCCCGACCGCGTGCTGTCGAAGCGGCACTGCGTGCTGGAGTACCGGGCCGGCGGCTGGCAGGTGCGCGACACCTCGACCAACGGCACCTTCCTGAACCACGCGGCCGAGCCGGTCGGGCGCGACCAGGTGGCCCCGCTCTCCTCGGGCGACCGGCTGCGCCTGGGCTCCTGGGAGATCGAGGCGCAGCTGGCCATCCCCACGGCGACGGGCGGCTGGAGCGATTCCGGCTGGGCCGGGGCGCCGGACCCCTTCGCCGCGGCGCCGGCCGCGGGCAACGCCTTCGACCCGCTGCACGATCCGCTCGCGCCGCCGCCGCCGCCGCGCACGCCCTTCGGGGCCGGGCCGACCGGCGGCGGGGCGCCCGGGCCGAAGGATTTCGACCCCTTCGGCGAGGACGAGGCCCCGATGCCGGACCACCGGCCCTCGACCGCCGACGCCTTCGTGCCGCCGGCGGCGCGGCCGCTGCCGCCCTCGGTGGACGACTGGGACCTGGACCTGCCCGTGGCCCCGGCCGCCAGCCCGTTCGCCGCGCCGGTCCCGCCCGCCGTGCCGCCGCCGCCCGCTGCCCCGCCGGGTGCGCGCGCGCCCTCGCCCTGGGACGATGACCCGCTGCTGCCGCCGGCGGCCGCGCCTCCTCCGGTGGCTGCGCCGCCCGCCGCCCCGGCGGCGCCCGCGGGCGATCCCTTCGCGCCGTTGCCCGCGGCCGCCGTGCCGGCCGCGCCGCCGGTGCTGCCGCCGGCCCCGCCGCCGGTGGCGGCGCCCGATCCCTTCCTGGCCGATATCGCCCCGGTGCCGACCCCCGCTCCGGTCCCGGCCCCCGCTCCTATGCCGGCCCCCGCCCCGGTTCCCCCCGTGGCCACGCCCGGCGTGTCGGGCGGCGGCCTCGCCGCGCTGCTGCAGGGCGCCGGCATCGCGCCGGGCACCCTGGCCGGCGCCGATCCCGACGCCGTGCTGCATGCCGCCGGGGCCGTGCTGCGCGAGGCGGTGGGCGGCCTGCGCGCGCTGCTGATCGCGCGGGCGGACGTGAAGCGGGAGTTCCGCATCGAGCAGACGATGCTGCGCGCCGCCGGCAACAACCCGGTGAAGTTCGCCGCCACGGACGAGGCCGCGCTGGCCGCGCTGCTCGGCGGGCATGGGCTGGCCGGGCTGCGGGAGACGGTCGCCGACCTGTCCGCGCATCAGGTGGCCACCCTCGCCGCCACCCAGGCGGCGGCACGGGCGCTGCTGGAGCGGCTGGCGCCCGCGGGGGTCGAGGCCGCCGACCCCGGCGGCGGGCTGCTGCCCGGCGCCAGGGAGAAGCGGCTGTGGGACGCCTACCGCAAGCTGCACCAGCAGGTGGTCGAGCAGTTCGAGGATGACTTCGACAGCGCCTTCGGCAAGGCCTTCGCCCGCGCCTACGAGAAGGCGTCCCGTGGGGAGCGGGGCGAATGAGGCCCGCCCGCGGGTCCCGGCCAGGCGCCCCGGCATCCGTTCCGGCGGCCGGCGGCTCGCGCGCGGGGCCGGCCCGCCGCCCGTATGATGCCCCCGGCGGGGCGGGGGGGGCCTTCCCCGTCCCGCCGGCCGACCCGCCTTCACCTCCCATGCCGATGCGCGGCGCCTAGGAAGCAGGATGGTCTGGACCGACAAGGTCGTGTGGCAGGAAGGCATGTTCCTGCGCGCGCAGCACTTCCAGCAGCAGGACCGCCATTTCGAGCACCTGCTGCAATCCCGCGCCGCGCCGCTGCGCCCGCACCCCTGGGGCGTCACCGAGGTGTCGCTGGACCGCGACCTGCTGGCCGCGGGGAAGTTCGCCGTGACCGCCGCCGGCATCCTGGAGGACGGCACGCCCTTCGCGATCCCCGCCACCGCCGATCCGCCCGTCCCGCTCGACCTGCCGGAGGGCACGCGCAACCAGATCGTCTACCTCGCCGCCCCGGTGCGGCAGGCCGGCAGCGCCGAGGTCGCCTTCTCCGACGCGCCGGAGCAGTCCGGGGCGCGCTACGGGCTGCGCGGCTTCGAGGCCTTCGACACCCATTCCGACAGCACCCTGCCGGCCGAGCTGCAGGTCGGCCGGCTGCGCCTGCGCTACCTGCTGGAGAGCGAGGAGCGCGCCGGCTTCACCTGCCTGGGCCTCGCCCGGATCGTGGAGGTGCAGGCGGACCGCCGCGTGCTGATCGACGAGCGCTTCATCCCGCCCTGCCTGCGCGTCTCCGCCTCGCCCGTGCTGGGCAACCTGGTGCCGGAGCTGGTCGGCATGCTGGGCCAGCGGGCCGAGGCGCTGGCCGCGCGCCTGTCGCAGCCCGGCGCGCGCGGGGTGGCCGATGTCGCCGACTTCCTGCTGCTGCAATCGCTGAACCGCTGGATGCCGCTGCTGGCGCACTGGGCATCGTCGGGCAACGTGCATCCGGAGGCGCTGTTCGCGACGCTGGCGCAGATCGCGGGGGAGCTGGCGACCTTCACCGATCCCGGCCGCCGGGCGCAGGCCTATCCGCCCTATCGCCACGACGACCTGCAACGCTCCTTCGCGCCCGTCGTCGCCGACCTGCGCCGCTCCCTGTCCTCCGAGCTCGACACCAACGCGGTGGCGATCCCGCTGCAGGAACGGCGCAACAACGTCCGCGTCGGCGCCATCACCGACCGCAACCTGCTGCGCACCAGCCAGTTCGTGCTGACCGTCCAGGCGGACGTGCCGGCCGAGCAGATCCGCCGCGTCTTCCCGCACCAGGTGAAGATCGGCGCGGTCGAGCGGATCCGCGAGCTGGTGACGGTGGCGCTGCCCGGCATCCATGTCCGGCCGCTGCCGGTCGCGCCGCGGCAGATCCCCTTCTCGGCCGGCGCCACCTATTTCGAGCTCGATCGCGGCAGCGACGAGTGGCAGTTCATGCAGAATGCGGGCGGCTTCGCCATCCACGTCTCCGGCGACTTCCCGAACCTGCGCATGGAGCTCTGGGCGATCCGCGGATGAGCGACAACCCCTTCTCCGAACCCGAGGATTCCGACCGCACGGTGGTGCGCGGCCCGCAGCCGCGCGCCACCGCCCAGGCCCCCGGGGGGCCGGCGCCCGCCTCCGCCGCGGCGCGCCCCGCCGCCCCGCCGCCCCCGCCGCAGGGGCGCATGGCGGGGGAGGCGGAGGCCATCCCGCAGGTCGGGCTCTCGCCGCTCGCCGCCGCCGCGGCGCCGCTGCTCGACCTGCTCGCGCGGCTGTCCGGCCCCACCCAGGTCGCCAATCCCGACGACCTGCGCGAGCGCGCGGTGCGGGCGCTGCGCCAGTTCGAGGCGGATGCGCGCGCGGCGGAGGTCTCGCCCGACCAGCTCCGCGCCGCGCACTACGCCCTGGCCGCCGCGCTGGACGACGTGGCGCTGGCCACGCCCTGGGGCTCGGCGTCCAGCTGGGGCACGCGCTCCCTCGTCTCCACCTTCCACCAGGAGGTGCGCAGCGGCGAGCGCTTCTTCGACCTGCTGTCCGGCATGCAGAAGGACCCGGGCCGCTACCGCGAGGCGCTGGAGATCGCCTATCTCTGCCTCGCGCTCGGCATGCAGGGCCGCTACCGCCTGGCGCGCGGCGGCGCGGCCGAGCTCGATCGCGTGCGCGAGGGCCTGTACCAGACGCTGACGCAGCTGCGCGGCGCCTGGGAGCGCGAGGTCTCGCCGCACTGGCGCGGCGTGGATGCGCCGCACCGGCCCGGGCGCCGCGGCATCCCCGCCTGGACCGCGATCCCGGTGGTGCTGGCCGTGCTGGGCTTCGGCTGGTTCGGCCTGTCCAGCTCGCTGAACGATTCCACCGACGGGCTGTTCGAGCGGCTGATCGGCCTGCCGCCCGGCAAGCAGCCCGCCATCGCCCGCACCGCGCCGCCGGTGCCGCCCGCGCCGCCGCCCGCCCCGCCGCGCCCGACGCTGGCCGACAAGGCGCGCGTCTTCCTGGAGCCGGAGATCCGCCAGGGCCTCGTCACCGTCTCGGGCGACGCGCAGAGCACCCTCGTCCGCATCCGGGGCAGCGGCATGTTCGCCTCCGCCTCCGCCACGCTGGACCAGCGCTTCGCCCCCCTGCTGGCCCGCATCGGCGAGGCGCTGCGCGAGGAGCCGGGGCGCGTCGTGGTGCTGGGCCATTCCGACAACCAGCCCATCCGCTCCGTGCGCTTCCCGTCCAACTTCCACCTCTCCCAGGCCCGCGCGGAATCGGCGATGGCGGTGGTCCAGCGCGCCACGGGCGGCGACCCCGCCCGGTTCCGCGCCGAGGGGCGCGGCGAGGCCGAGCCGATCGCCGACAACCGGACGCCCGAAGGGCGTGAGGAGAACCGGCGCATCGAGATCGTGGTGCAGAACGGGGGGACGAACTGATGCGCCCCCTGATGCTGGCCCTGCGCAGCGTGCCGGGCTTCACCGGGCTGCTGGCCGTTCTGGTGCTGCTGCCGGTGATCTGGCTCTTCGCACCCCTGCTCGGCACGGGGGAGTTCCGCCCCTTCGAGCCGGCCTGGGCCCGTGCGGCGCTGTGCCTGCTGGTCGTGCTGCTCTACCTCGGCTTCCTCTGGTGGCAGGGGAAGCGCCGGCAGAAGCGCGACCAGGCCATCGTCGAGACGGCCTCCGCCCCCGACCCCACCGCCGGCGCGGTGGCCGAGGAGGAGGCGGCGCTGCGTGGCAAGCTGGCCGAAGCGCTGGGCGCGCTGCGCCGCACCTCCGCCGGCAAGGGCAGCTACCTGTACGAGCTGCCCTGGTACGTGCTGATCGGCCCGCCGGGCTCCGGCAAGACCACGGCCATCGCCCGCTCCGGCCTGGAGTTCCCGCTGGCGGAGGGCAAGGTCGCGGGCGTCGGCGGCACGCGCAACTGCGACTGGTGGCTGAGCGAGCGGGCGGTGATGCTCGACACCGCCGGCCGCTACACCACCCAGGATTCCGATGCCCAGGCGGACAAGGCGGGCTGGGAGAACTTCCTGGGCATGCTGCGCCGGACGCGGCCGCGGCAGCCGCTGAACGGCGTGATCGTCGCCTTCGGCGTGGACATGATCGCGAAGCTGGACCCCGCGCAGCGCGAGGCGCATGCGCGCGCGGTGCGGCGCCGGATCAAGGAGCTGGAGACGGGACTGGCACAGCGCCTGCCGGTCTACCTGATCGTCACCAAGGCGGACCTGCTGCCCGGCTTCGTCGAGATGTTCGACGACCTGGACCGCGAGACGCGCAACCAGGTCTGGGGCTTCACCTTCCCGGTGGAGGAAGGCCCGGAGGGGGCCGCCGCCCGCTTCGCCCCGGAATTCTCCCTGCTGCTCAAGCGCCTCAACGACCGGCTGCTGGAACGTTTGCAGACGGAGCGCGGCCCCGCCCAGCGCGCCGCCATCGCCGGCTTCCCGGCGCAGCTCGCCTCGCTGGAGCCGCCGCTCGCCGGCTTCGTCCAGGCGGCCTTCGGCGGCTCGCGCATGGACCCGGCGCCCTTCCTGCGCGGCGTCTACCTCGCCTCCGGCACCCAGGAGGGCTCGCCGATCGACCGGCTGACGGGGGCGATGTCGCGCGCCTTCGGGCTCAACCCCGCGCGCGCGGCGCAGGCCGCCGGCCAGCAGGGGCGCTCCTACTTCCTCGGCCGGCTGCTGAAGGACGTGGTGTTCAACGAGGCCCGGCTGGCCGCCCGCGACCGCGGCGCCGAGCGGCGGCGGAAGCTGGTCTCCATCGGCGCCTGGAGCCTGGCGGCGCTGGTCGTCCTGGGCGGTGCCGCCTGGGCCTGGACGGCGCAGTCGCGCGAGCAGAAGCGCGCCGCGATCCTGGCCGAGGCGCTGTCCAAGGCGGAGCAGGCGGCGCAGGGCATCCCCTTCGACCCCGTCACCGATGGCGAGCTGCTGCGGGTGCTGCCCTACCTCGATGCCGCCCGCGCCCTGCCCGCCGCGGCCCGGGCGGAGGGCCCCGGCAGCCTGGGCTTCGACCAGTCGGAGAAGCTGGGCACCGGCGGCGCGCTGGCCTATCGCCATGCGCTCGACCGCACCTTCCTGCCGCGCCTGCTGGCCCGACTGGAGCAGCAGATCCGCGCCAACCTGCAACGCGCCGAGTTCCTCTACGAGGCAGTGCGCGTCTACCTGATGCTCGGCCGCCAGGGCCCGATGGATGCGGCGCTGGTGCGCGAGTGGATGGGCGCCGACTGGTCGCGCGCCTATCCCGGCGCGGTGAACCAGCCGCAGCGGGAGGCGCTGCTGGGCCATCTCGACGCGCTGCTGGCCGGCGACTTCGCCACCTATCCGCTGGACGGGGCGCTGGTGGACACGGCGCGCCGCGTCTTCTCCCGCCTGCCGATGTCCGAGCGCGTCTATTCCCGCCTGCGCCCGGTGGGGCAGGGGCTGCCCCCCTGGCGCCCGGCCGACGCGCTGGGCGCCGCCGGGCAGCGGTTCTTCGTGCGCGCCTCCGGCAAGCCGCTGACCGAGGGCGTGCCCGGCATCTACACGGTGGAGGGGCTGTACAAGGCGCTGCTGCCCGCCCTGCCCGGCGCCGTGCGCGAGGCGGCGAGCGAGGGCTGGGTCCTGGGCCCCGAGGCGGCGCAGGCGGGGGCGGAGGACCCGCTGCGGCTGGAGGCGGGGGTGCTGGCCCTCTACGCCAAGGAGTACGGCGATGCCTGGCAGGCGCTGCTGGACGACCTCGTCCTGCCGCCCTTCGCCGGACTGCAGCCGGCCGCCGAGGGGCTGAACCTGCTCGGCGCGCCGAACTCGCCGCTGCGCGACCTGCTGCGTGGCATCGCCCGCCAGCTCTCCCCCGGCACGCCCCCGGAGGGGGCCGCGCCGGCCGCCCAGCCGGGGCGCGCCGCCGCCGCCCAGGGGGCCGCCGAGGCCAACCCGGCCGAGCCGGTGGCGCAGGTGGTGGAGGCGCGCTTCCGCGCCCTGCGCGAGGCAGCGGGCCAGCCGCTGGACGACATCCTGCGCACGGTGAGCGAGCTCTACGTGCAGGTCGCGCGCCTCGCCTCCGCGCCCCCCGGCACGGCGCTGCCGCCGCCGCCCGCGGGTGGGCTGGACCCCGGCCAGCGCCTGCTCGCCGAGGCGGCGCGGCAGCCGGAGCCGCTGGCCAAGTGGCTGCGCGCGCTCGCCGGCTCCGTGCAGCAGGCGCGGGCGGGCGGGGCCAAGGCGGCGATCGCCGCGGCGGGCGGGCAGCAGATCGCGCCGCTGTGCCGGGGCATCGAGGCGCGCTTCCCCTTCCGCCGCACCGGCGCGGACATCCCGGTGGACGACTTCACCCGGCTCTTCGCCCCGGGCGGCGTGATGGACCAGTTCTTCGCCCAGAACATCCGGCCCTATGTGGACACCACGCAGAACCCCTGGCGCCCGATGGCGACGGACGGGCTGGCGCCGCCGGTCACCGCCGCCGACGTGGCGCAGTTCCAGCGGGCGCAGGCGATCCGCGACGCCTTCTTCCCCGGCGTCGCCGGCTCCGGCCTGCGCTTCGAGCTGGTGCCGCAGGGGCTCGACGCCGCCTCGACCGCCGCCGCGCTGGAGGCGGAGGGGGTGAAGACCGACATCCCCGCCGGCGGCTCCTCCCGCCCGATCCTGCTCGGCTGGCCCTCGCGCGGGAATGCGACGCTGACCTTCGAGCCGCCCGCCGCGACCGGGGCGGTGGCCTTCGACGGCGGCTGGTCCTCGCTGCGCCTCGTCATGGGGCCGCAGGCGTCGATGCAGCCAGCGGGGCGCAACGTGCGCGACCGCTACCGCGTGACGGTGACGCAGGGCGACCGCTCGGCCGTGTTCGAGCTGCGGGCGGGGAGCAGCCAGAACCCCTTCGCCCTGCCGGAGCTGGCGCAGTTCCGCTGCCCGGTGCTGGCGCCATGAGGGCGGGCCCGATCTCTCTGACGATCCCCCGGGCGATCCCCCGGGCGGGGCCGCCGACGTGACCCCGGCCGCCACGGGCCTCTACGGCAAGATGCCGGCGCATGGCGATTTCGTGCGCCGCGGCCTGCCGGCGGGGTTCGTGGCGCCCTGGGATGCCTGGCTGCAATCGGGCATGGCGGCCGCCCGCGCGGCCCTGGGCGAGGGGTGGGAGGCGGCCTGGGATGCCGCGCCCCGCTGGCGCTTCGCCCTGCCCGCCGGAGCCTGCGGTCCCGGGGCCGTGGCCGGGCTGCTGGCGACGAGCCGGGATTCCGTGGGCCGCCGCTTCCCCCTGACCCTGGCGGCGCTGCGGCCCGACGAGCGGCCGCCCGGCCCGGCCTGGTTCGCCGCGCTCGAGGCCCTGGCCGCCGATGCCCTGGCCGGGACGGTCGACGCCGATGCGCTCGCCGCCGCCCTGCCGCCGCCGGAGGGCGAGGGCGAGGAGGCGCCGGGCTGGTGGACCGAGGCCCTGGAATGGCCGCTGCCCGTCCTCCCGGACAGCGCGGACTTCACCCTTCTGCTGGACGCCCCGACGTGACGATATCGCCCTTCGTCTCCGAGTCGTGCACCCATGTCGGCACCGTCCGACAGCGCAACGAGGATGCGATCGTGGAGCGGCCCGATCTCGGCCTCTGGGCCGTGGCGGATGGCGCGGGCGGGCACGGGGCGGGGGACGTGGCCTCCGCCGCCGTGGCCGCGGCGCTGGAGGCGATCCCGCCTGGCCTGTCGGCGGCGGAGCTGCTGGCGCAGCTGCGGCTGCGGCTGATGGGCGTGCATGCGGAGCTGCACGCCCGGGCGGAGGCCGCCGGGCGCGGCCGGCTGATCGCCACCACGGTGGTGGCGCTGCTGGCGCGCAACGGGCACTACGCCTGCCTCTGGGCGGGGGACAGCCGCGCCTACCTGCTGCGGGACGGCACGCTGCTGCGTCTGACCCGGGACCACAGCCTGGTGCAGGAGATGGTGGATCGCGGCGAGCTGGCGGAGGAGGAGGCGGAGAGCCACCCGCAGGCGAACATCATCCTGCGCGCGGTGGGGGCCAACGGGGCGCTGGAGCTCGACAAGGTCTCCGGCCACATCGCGCCGGGCGACGCCTTCCTGCTGTGCAGCGACGGGCTGTTCAAGGCGCTGCCGGAATCCGCCATCGCGGCCCGGCTGCAGGCCGGGCAGGGCGCCGCCGCGCTGGTCGAGGCGGCGCTGGCCGCCGGGGCGCGGGACAATGTCAGCGCCGTTGCCCTGCGCGAGGGCGGGCGGGTGCCGAAGGCGGTCCCGGTCGCCGTCGCGACGCCGGCGCTGCCGCCGATGCCGGACGATGGCGGGGACCTGACCCTGCGCGCCCCGCTCTGACGTCGCGGGCCGGTGCGCAAGTCGCGCGCCAAGTCGGACGTCGTGCGTGGGGCGCTTCAATTGCGATTGCATTGCATCATCAATATACGGCGGAAGTCCTCGCGTGGGTTTGCCCGGAACGAACTCCGTCTCTTCTTGACGGATGCAGAGGCCCCGCCACAAATGCCGGACTGGGAAGCTCTAAGACGGGAGGGTGCCGTGAACATGCAACTCTCGCGGCGTAGCCTGGTCAAGGCTGCCGGCGCGGGTGTGGCGACGACTTCGCTCGTATCCATGGGATTCGATCAGGCGGAAGCCGCGGTCGAGGCGCATGTGAGGCCACTGAAGCTCGCCAGCACCACCGAGACCCGCAACACCTGCACCTACTGCTCGGTCGCCTGCGGGGTCATCATGTATTCCCGCGGCGACGTCCGGAAGGGCGAGCGGGCGGAGCTGCTCCATGTCGAAGGCGACGTGGACCACCCCACCAACCGCGGCACGCTGTGCCCCAAGGGCGCGGCGCTGAAGGATTTCGTCCGCTCCGACACGCGGCTGCAATACCCGATGATCCGCAAGCCCGGTTCCGACCGGTTCGAGCGGGTGTCCTGGGACGTCGCCCTGGACCGCATCGCGCGGCTGATGAAGGACGATCGCGACGCCAACTTCGTGGCGCGCAACGACGCGGGCGTTCCGGTGAACCGGTGGACCACCACCGGCATGCTCGCGGCCTCCGCCACCACCAACGAGACGGCCTGGTGCACCTTCAAGGTCGCCAAGACCCTCGGGATCGTCGGATTCGATAACCAGGCGCGCGTCTGACACGGCCCCACGGTGTCCAGTTTGGGCCCGACATTTGGCCGTGGAGCGATGACGAACTCCTGGACCGATATCCGCAACACCGACCTCGTCGTCGTCATGGGCGGCAACGCGGCGGAAGCGCATCCGTGCGGCTTCAAGTGGGTGACGGAGGCGAAGGCCCACCGTGGCGCCCGGCTGATCGTCGTCGACCCGCGCTACACCCGCACCGCCTCGGTCGCGGACGTCTACGCGCCGATCCGGCAGGGGACGGACATCGCCTTCCTGATGGGGCTGATCCGCCACTGCATCGAGAACGACAAGGTGCAGTGGGAGTACACCCGCGCCTTCACCAACGCCGCCTTCATCGTGAAGGAGGGCTATGGCTGGTCCGACGGGCTCTTCACCGGCTACGACCCGGAGAAGCGCGACTATGACCGCTCCTCCTGGGACTACGAGATCGGCGAGGACGGCTTCGCGAAGGTCGACCCGACGCTGCAGCACCCGCGCTGCGTCTGGAACCTGCTGAAGCAGCACGTCTCGATCTACACGCCCGAGATGGTGGAGCGCATCTGCGGCACGCCGAAGGAGAAGTTCCTCCGCGTCGCGCAGATGGTGGCCGAGTGCTCCTCGCCCACGAAGACCATGACCTCGATGTACGCGCTGGGCTGGACGCAGCACACGCACGGCGCCCAGAACATCCGCGGCATGGCGATGCTCCAGCTCATCCTGGGCAATATCGGCGTGCGCGGCGGCGGCATGAACGCGCTGCGCGGGCATTCCAACATCCAGGGCCTGACCGATCTGGGCCTGATGTCGCACCTGCTCACCGGCTACCTGAACATGCCGACCGAGGCGGAGCCGGATTTCGAGACCTACATGAAGTCGCGGCAGTTCAAGCCGCTGCGCCCCGGCCAGACCAGCTACTGGCAGAACTACCGCAAGTTCATGGTCAGCTTCCAGAAGGCCATGTGGGGCGACGCCGCGACGGCGGAGAACGGCTGGGCCTACGACTACCTGCCCAAGCTGGACGTGCCCGCCTACGACGTGCTACGCATGTTCGAACTGATGAACGCCGGGCGCGTGAACGGCTACATCTGCCAGGGCTTCAACCCGCTGCTCGCCTTCCCCAACCGGGACAAGGTGGTGGCCGGCCTGTCGAAGCTGAAGTTCCTCATCACCATGGATCCGCTGGAGACGGAGACGGCGCGGTTCTGGGAGAACCACGGCGACTTCAACCCGGTGAACACCGCCGCGATCCAGACGGAGGTCATCCAGCTTCCCACCGTCTGCTTCGCCGAGGACGAGGGCTCGCTGACCAACTCCGGCCGCTGGCTGCAATGGTTCTGGCCGGCGGCCTCCCCGCCGGGCGAGGCGCGGCACGACACGCGGATCATGGCGGAAATCTTCCTCCGCATGCGCGAGCTGTACCGCAAGGAAGGGGGCGCCTTCCCCGACCCGATCCTGAACCTGTCCTGGGCGTACCACGACCCGAAGGAGCCGGAGCCCGAGGAGCTGGCGAAGGAGATCAACGGGCGGGCGCTGACCGACCTGACGGACCCGGCCGACCCGTCCAAGGTGATCGTGCCCGCCGGCAGGCAGGTGCTGAACTTCAGCCAGCTGCGCGACGACGGCTCGACCATGTGCGGCTGCTGGATCTACTCCGGCTGCTTCAACGAGGCGGGCAACAACATGGCCCGGCGGGACAACAGCGATCCCGGCGGGCTGGGGACCTATTCCAACTGGACCTGGGCCTGGCCGCTCAACCGCCGCACGCTCTACAACCGGGCCTCGGCGGACCTGGACGGCAAGCCCTGGGATCCGACGCGCAAGATCCTGGAATGGGACGGCGCCAAGTGGGTGGGCGACGACGTGCCGGACATCGCGCCGACGGCCAAGCCGCGCGACGTGATGCCCTTCATCATGAACCCGGAGGGCGTCTCGCGCCTGTTCAGCCGGGGCATGCTGCGCGACGGGCCCTTCCCCAGCCACATGGAGCCCTTCGAGAGCCCCATCGCGAACCCGCTGAACCCGCGCATGCGCGGCAACCCGGTGGCACGGATCTTCCAGAGCGACGTGCCCCAGTTCGGCAATTCGGAGGAGTTCCCCTTCGCGGCGACCTCCTACCGGCTGACCGAGCACTTCCACTACTGGACCAAGCACAACCGGGTGAATGCGGTGCTGCAGCCCGAGTTCTTCGTCGAGATCAGCGAGGAACTCGCCAGGCTGCGCAACGTGACGAACGGCGGCTGGGTGCGGGTGTGGTCGAAGCGGGGCGAGGTGAAGGCCCGGGCCGTGGTCACCAAGCGCATCCGGCCGCTGATCTGCGACGGCAAGACGGTGCATGTGGTGGGCATCCCGCTGCACTGGGGCTTCACCGGCGCGGCGCGGAAGGGCTTCGGCCCCAACTCGCTGACGCTGTTCGTGGGTGAGGCGAACATCGAGACGCCGGCGGTCAAGGCGTTCCAGGTCAATCTGGAGCCCTCCACGGCGCCGGTGGACCGGGTGAGGGTGACGTCATGAGCGGCAACCTGACCGACAGCCCGCGGACGGCGGTGACCAACCCGCCGACGCAGCCGGTGGCGGCGCATTTCGGCGAGGCCGACCTGTTCCGCCGCTCGGCGACGGACAACCTGCCGGCGCCGCAGCGCCAGCTCACGCCCGTCGCCAAGCTGATCGACGTCTCCAAGTGCATCGGCTGCAAGGCGTGCCAGTCCGCCTGCGTGGAGTGGAACGACACCCACCCCGCGATGGAGGAGAATGTGGGGAGCTACACCAACCCCCACGACCTGACCGCCGACATGTTCACGCTGATGCGCTTCACCGAATGGGTGAACCCGCAGACGGACAATCTGGAGTGGCTGATCCGCAAGGACGGCTGCATGCACTGCGCCGATCCGGGCTGTCTGAAGGCCTGCCCGGCGCCCGGCGCCATCGTGCAGTACACCAACGGCATCGTGGACTTCATCCACGAGAACTGCATCGGCTGCGGCTACTGCATCAAGGGATGCCCCTTCAACATCCCGCGCATCTCCAAGGCGGACCACCGCGCCTACAAGTGCACCCTCTGCTCCGACCGCGTGGCGGTGGGATCGGGCCCGGCCTGCGCCAAGGCCTGCCCGACCCAGGCCATCGTCTTCGGCACCAAGGAGGACATGAAGAAGCACGCGGAGGGGCGGATCGCCGACCTGAAGTCCCGCGGCTTCGCCAATGCCGGGCTCTACGACCCGCCGGGCGTGGGCGGCACGCATGTCATGTACGTGCTGCACCACGCCGACCAGCCGGGCATCTATGCCGACCTGCCGGAGAACCCGCGCATCTCCCCGGTGGTGCAGGCCTGGAAGGGCATGACCAAGTATGTCGGCCTCGCCGCGATGAGCATGCTCGCGGTGGGCAGCGTGCTGCACGGCGTCTTCGCCAAGCCGAACCGCGTGACCCACGAGGATGAGGAGAACGCGGAGAAGCTGGTCGAGACCGCCCTGCCGCACGCCCCGCCCGCCGTGCCGCCGGAGGAGCGGCCGCGATGAGCGCGCAGACGGAGCACGTCCAGCCGGGCGACGCGATCCACCCCGGCCCGCCGGTCACGGTGGACCGCTACGGGCCGCTGGCGCGTCTCAACCACTGGGTCACCGCCATCAGCCTCATCCTGCTGGCGGTCTCCGGCCTCGCCCTGTTCACCCCCACGCTGTTCTTCCTGACCGGCCTGTTCGGCGGCGGCCAGAACACGCGCGCCTTCCATCCCTGGATCGGCGTGGTGCTGTTCTTCAGCTTCTTCATCTTCTTCTTCCAGCTCTGGCGCGCCAACCTGCCCGCGCGGGTGGACTGGGTCTGGCTGTCGCAGATCAAGGACGTGGTCCGCGGGGACGAGGAGAAGCTGCCCGAGCTGGGCAAGTACAATGCCGGGCAGAAGTTCATCTTCTGGGCGATGACCGGGCTGATCCTGGTGCTGATCGCCAGCGGCCTGGCCATCTGGGAGCAGTACTTCGCCGCCTACGTCTCCATCCCCGCGCGGCGGATCGCGGTGCTGGTGCACTCCGTCGCGGCGGTGCTGATCATCTGCGTCTTCATCCTGCACGTCTACGCGGCCATCTGGACGCGCGGCACGCTGCGGGCCATGACGCGGGGCTCGGTGACCGGCGGCTGGGCCTGGCGTCACCACCGCAAGTGGCTGAAGGAGCTGGCCGGGCAGCGGCGGGTCGACCCGGCCGAGTAACACCCCCCCCTGATGCGTGGCCGGTCCGGCCCGCCGAGGAACCATGTCAGGCTTCCAGAACATCCAGCCCGATCCCTCCATGATCGGGCGCCTCGCCCAGCCTCCCTATGCCCTCCTGCCCGACCCGGCGGCGCTGTTCCGCCTCCGGGCGGAGCGCTTCGCGAGGCTGGCGCAATCGGGCGACCTGGCCCCCTACCTCACCCTGCTGGGGCAGCTCTGCGCCATCCAGTCGGCGCTCGCGGCGGAGCTCCCGGCCGTCGATCCCCTTCCCGCCGCCCAGGTCGAACGCGCGCGGGAGAACGCCATGCCGCCGATCGACCGCGCCGCGCTGCTCCGCGACCCGCTGCTGCGCGAGACGGTGACGCGCTTCCTGGACGCGGCGGCGGCGATCCCCATGCCCGCCCCGGCGGCGGCCGCGCTCGACGCGCTGCGCCACGCGGCGCCCGCCGAACTGGACGGCGCCCTGGCCGATGTCCTGTCCGACGCCGTCCCCTTCGAGGCGCTGCCGCAATACCTCTTCCTCGCCGCCGCCGTGCAGATCCACGCCGCGCGCCTGGCCGCGACGCTGGAGGCGGGCGGGCTGGTCCGCATCGGCCACGGCGTCTGCCCCGCCTGCGGCGGCCCGCCCGTCGCCTCGCTGGTTGTCGCGCACCAGGGTGCGGAAGGCGCGCGCTACGCCGCCTGTTCCTGCTGCGGCACCCACTGGAACGAGGTGCGCATCACCTGCCTCGCCTGCGGCTCCACCAAGGGCATCGGCTACCGCTCGCCCGAGGAGGACGACACGGTGAAGGCGGAGGTCTGCGATTCCTGCCGGAGCTGGGTGAAGATCCTCTACCAGAACCGCAACGCCGCCCTGGAGGCGGTGGCCGACGATGTCGCCAGCCTCGGCCTCGACCTGCTGATGCGGGAGACGGAATACAGCCGCGCCGGGTTCGATCCCTTCCTGCTGGGGTACTGACGGTGGCGCCGGCCCCCCGGGGGGAAGGCGCCGCCTTCCCCCCGGTGCCCCCCATCCGCCAGGAGCAGAGCCCCTGGACCTCCATTCAAGGGGCGGGGTCGCGCCGAGGCGCATGGCGCCTCGGCGATGGCGGCCTCCGTCCGGGCGGTCATCGGGTTCTTCTGCTGGCGCCCCACCTGACCACGCGCTCCCCGGGTGCCGCCATTGTCATGACCCCGCCACCCGGCGCCAAACCCCACGCGGGGTCCGGGGAGGCCGTTGCCTCCCCGGCGGAGGGGGGTCTCGGGGGGAGGCAGCGCCTCACCCCGGGATGGTTCCACCGGCGCGACGCCCGATGACCGACCTCCGTGCGCTTCCTTCCGTGGACCGCGTCCTCGCCGCCGCCGCGCCGCTGGTTGGGCGCCATGGCCGGGCCGAGGCGACGGCCGCCATCCGCGACGCCCTGGCCGCGCTGCGCCGCGCGCCGCCCGATCCGCTGCCCGACGCGGCGGGGGTGGCGGCGCTGGCGGAGGGGGCGCTGGCCGCGCGGGAGCGGTCGAAGCTGCGGCCGCTGTTCAACCTCACCGGCACGGTGCTGCACACCAACCTGGGCCGCGCCCTGCTGGCCGAGGCGGCGATCGAGGCGGCGACGGCCGCGATGCGCGACGCGGTGGCGCTGGAATTCGACCTGGACACGGGGAAGCGCGGCGAGCGGGACGACCACCTGCGCGGCCTGCTGCGGGAGCTGACGGGGGCGGAGGACGCGACCCTCGTCAACAACAACGCCGCCGCGGTGCTGATCGCGCTGAACACGCTGGGGGCGGGGCGGTCGGCCATCGTCTCGCGCGGCGAGCTGATCGAGATCGGCGGCGCCTTCCGCATGCCCGACATCATGGCCCGGGCTGAGGTAAAGCTCGTCGAGGTCGGCACCACCAACCGCACCCATGCCCGCGACTACCGCGACGCGATCGGGCCGGAGACGGGGCTGCTGGTGAAGGTGCACCCGTCCAACTACCGGATCGAGGGCTTCACCAAGGCGGTGGCGGGCGCGGAGCTGGCCGCCATCGCGCGCGAGGCGGGGCTGCCGCTGCTGAACGACCTCGGCTCCGGCACGCTGGTGGACCTGTCCCGCTTCGGCCTGGCGCGGGAGCCGACGGTGCGCGAGGCGGTGGCGGAGGGGGCGGACCTCGTCACCTTCTCCGGCGACAAGCTGCTGGGCGGGCCGCAGGCGGGCTTCCTCGTCGGCCGGCGCGACCTGATCGCCGCCATCAACCGTAACCCGCTGAAGCGGGCGCTGCGGGTGGACAAGCTCCGCCTCGCCGCGCTGGAGGCGACGCTGCGCCTCTACCGCGACCCGGACCGGCTGGCGGAGCGCCTGCCGACCCTGCGCCTGCTCTCCCGCCCCGTGGCGGAGATCGAAGCCCTGGCGCAGCACCTGCGGCCGCACGTCGCGTCCCGCCTGCCGGGGATCGCGGTGGAGGTCGTGCCCTGCGCCAGCCAGATCGGCTCCGGCGCCTTGCCGGTGGAGACGATCCCCAGCGCCGCGCTGCGCCTGACCCCGCCGGGCGGCGCCGCGCTGGAGCGCCTGGCCGCCGCGCTGCGCGCCCTGCCGCGGCCGGTGATCGGCCGGGTGCGGGACGGAGCGCTGTGGCTGGACCTGCGCTGCCTGGAGGACGCGGCAGGCTTCCTGGCCAGCCTGGACGCGCTGCCGGCCGATGCCCTGGCTTGAGCGCCTCTTCGGGCGCGGCTTGGCGCCGGACGCCTTCGCCCAGGCGGAGGCTGCCTTCGCCGCAGGCGCCCATGCGGAGGCACTCGCCCTGTGGGAGCCGCTGGCCCGGGCCGGCGACGCGCGGGCCCAGGCGCGGATCGGCGCCTGCTTCCGCGCGGGGCTGGGCGTGGCGCCCGATCCCGCCCTGGCCGCGCGCTGGCTGGCGCCTGCGGCGGAGCGTGGCTATCCGCCGGCGTTGCGCGACCTGGCGCTGCTGCTGCGCGAGGGCGGCGCGGGTGTCCCCGCCGACCCCGCCCGGGCGCAGTCCCTGCTGGCCGCCGCCGCCGAGGCGGGCGACGCCCCGGCGCAGGACGCGCTCAGCGCGCATCTGCTGGACCGCGACCCGCCCGACCCCGTGGCCGCCCGGCGCTGGGCGCAGGCGGCGGCCGAGGCGGGCCTCCCCGCCGCCATGACGCGGCTGGGCATGATGGCGCACAATGCCCAGGGCGGCCCGCGCGACGTGGCGCTCGCCGCGCGCTGGTGGGCGAAGGCGGCGGCGCGGGGCGAGGCGGATGCCCAGGCCATGCTGGGGGCGGCGCTGCATCTCGGCGCCGGGGTGCCGGTGGACCGGGTGGCGGCGCTGGAATGGCTGATCCGGGCGACGCGGGGCGGCAGCACGCTCTCGCGCCCCTTCATCCCCGCCGTGCGCGCGGGGATGGGCGTGGCGGAGATCATGGCGGCGCAGGACCGGGCGCAGCAGCCGCTGCCCCCCGTCGTGGAGACCCCCGGATGATCGTCGGCACCGCCGGCCATATCGACCACGGCAAGACCGCGCTGGTGCGCGCCCTGACCGGCGTCGACACCGACCGCCTCAAGGAGGAGAAGGCGCGCGGCATCACCATCGAGCTGGGCTTCGCCTATGCCGGGGAGGGCGCGCGCAGCCTGGGCTTCGTCGACGTCCCCGGCCATGAGCGCTTCGTCCACACCATGCTGGCGGGCGCGGGCGGGATCGACTTCGCCCTGCTGGTGGTGGCGGCCGATGACGGCATCATGCCGCAGACGCGCGAGCACCTGGCGATCCTGGACCTGCTCGGCATCCGGCGCGGCATCGTGGCGCTGTCCAAGGCGGACCTCGCGGACGAGGCGCGCCGGGCGGCGGTGACGGCGGAGCTGCGCGCGCTGCTGGCGCCGACCGGCTTGGCGGGGGCGACGGTCCTGCCCGTCTCCACCCTGACGGGGGAGGGGATCGGCGCCCTGCGCGCGGCGCTGGACGCGGCGGCCGAGGCGACCGGACAGCGGGGCGGGGAGGGGGCCTTCCGCCTCTCCGTCGACCGCTGCTTCACCCTGGCCGGGGCGGGGACGGTGGTGACGGGCACGGTGCTGGGCGGCGCCGTCGCGGTGGGGGAGGCGGTGCGGATCAGCCCATCCGGGCTCGCGGCGCGGGTGCGCTCCCTCCACGCGCAGAACCGCCCCGCCGAGCGTGGCCTGACGGGGCAGCGCTGCGCCCTCAACCTCGCCGGCGAGGGGGTGGGCAAGGACGGCATCGCGCGCGGCGACATGGTGCTGGACCCGGCGCTGCACGCGCCCACGGACCGCATCGACGCCTGGTTCCGCGCCCTGCCCTCCGAGCCGAAGCCCATCGGCACCTGGTTCCCCGCGCGGCTGCACCATGCCAGCGCCGAGGTGGGCGCCCGCGTCGTGCCGCTGGCCGACCCCATCGCGCCGGGCGAGGGTGGCTTCGTCCAGCTCGTGCTCGACGCACCCGTCGCCGCCGTCGCGGGGGACCGCTTCATCCTGCGCGACGTCTCGGCGCAGCGGACCATCGGCGGCGGGCGGTTCCTCGACCTGCGCGCCCCCGCGCGCAAGCGGCGCACGCCGGAACGCCTCGCCCAGCTCGACGCGCTGGCCCTGCCGGAGCCGGCCGTGGCGCTGGCGCGGCTGCTGGAGCTGCCGCCGTACCACCTCGACCTCGCCGCCTTCGGCCGCGACCATGGGATGACGGCGCGCGAGACGGAGGCGATGGCGGCCGCACTGGACCTCGTGGTGATCGAGGCGGCGGGCACGCGCACGGCCCTGTCCCGCCCGCGCTGGGACGCCTATCGCGCCCGGCTGGCCGAGACCCTGGCCGGCTTCCACGCGGAGAACCCGGACCAGCAGGGCATCGGGCGCGAGCGGCTGCGCCTCCTCCTCCAGCCCCGGCTACCGGCATCCGCCTTCACCGCCGTGCTGGAGCGCGAGGCGCGGGCCGGGGCGCTGGTGCTGGACGGCGCCTTCCTCCGTCTGCCGGGCCACGAGGTGACGCTGGCCGAGGCGGACGAGGCGCTGTTCGCCCGCATCGCGCCGCTGCTGGGCGGCGAGGCGCGCTTCCGGCCGCCGCGCGTGCGCGACCTGGTGCCGCTGGTGGAGGCGGCGGAGCCGGAGGTGCGGCGCGTGCTGAAGCTCTGCGCGCGCCTCGGGCGGGTGGACCAGATCGCGCACGACCACTTCTTCCTGCGCGCCACCACGGCGGAGATGGTGGAGATCGCCCGCGACGTGGCCGCGCAGGCCCCGGACGGCTGGATCGCCGCCGCCGCCTTCCGCGACCGCATGGACAACGGGCGGAAGGTGGCGATCCAGATCCTGGACTTCCTCGACCGGCTGGGCGTCACCTTGCGGCGCGGCGACCTGCGGCGCATGAATCCGCACCGGGCCGACCAGTTCCGCCGCGTGCCGGCCGATCCCGCTGGAAGAGAGGCGTCCCCGGTGGGGCGTCCGGACTTCAAATCCGGGTGGGGCAGCGAGACTGTCCCGGGTGGGTTCGACTCCCATTCTCTTCCGCCACCCGGCGCGCCATCGGGGGACCCCGCATGACCCCGCCCATAACCACCGATTTCGACGAGTGGATGGTCGCCGCCCACCGCGAGACGGGGGACTTCACGCTGCTGTTCGTGCTGCTGCGGGAGACCGGGCGCACGGTGGAGCCGCTGCGCGGCGCCTGGCTGCATGTGGTGGGGGAGGAGACTCGCTGGCCGGACATGCTGCGGCTCTTCGCCGGGGCGGGGGTGGAATGGTCGGCGGCGGTCTTCTACCGCGCCGGGCGCGAGGGGCTGGTGCCGGATGCGGAGGCGCGGGGCCGGCTGCGGTCGCTGACGCGGGCGCTGTACGAGGATCGGTCGCTGGTGGGGGAGGGGGAGTTCTTCAACGCCGAGGGGTTGAGGCTGCGGCTTGATCCAACCTGAGTAGATTATTTTCTGATTTACGCGAAGATCGTGGGTGGTTTAACGATCTGAATGGGCATGAGTCTTAGGCTTCTGCGGATCGCATATGTATTTGCCATTGCTTAACGAACGGCAGGTTGGGGGGCAACTTCATGGCGGATTTTCTTGTTGGGGCGGAATTGTCTAAAGCGTTGCAAAGTATTATAGGAGGCAAAAATCTCCGGTGCGCTGTTGCATTCTGGGGCAAAGGATCTCATTCGTTTTTCGAGAGCATGGGTGCCCGACCGCAGGATTGGCGGGTTGTATGCAACATTGACCTGGGTGGCACTAGCCCTGATGCCCTGATTGAACTTGGCGCGCCAGAGAACAATCGATTGCGGCATAAGTCTGGTTTGCACACTAAAGTCTATATTTCTGATCAAGGCGTCATCATCGGGTCAGCCAACGCATCCGACAATGGAATTGGCTTTGACAGTGAAGGCGCTAAACTAATCGAAGCGGCAACGTTCCACGAGCCAAATACACCTGTCTGGCAAGCAACCGCTAATTGGTTTGAAAAGGTCTTTGAAAGCTCTCACAAAGTAGATGAAGCCGCGGTTGAATTAGCTCGTGCGCGCTTTGTTAAATCTCGAAATTCTATGGTATCGGAAGTTAGCCGACCCGGTTCACTTCTTGATATGATCTGCCTAAAACCCGAAGAATTTGGTGATCTCAGCTTTGTAGTGAGTCGTATTGCCTCTGATGAGGAGGATATATCGAACGCACGACAAAAGGCGAAAAAAATACGGCCAGATGAAAAAGAAGAAATTGACGCTATGCCCAAGAATGGCGTATTTACCAATTGGCAAGCGCGAGACGTTTTACGCTGGAGGCCTATATTTCTCGAATTTTGGATTCCGAGGAATTCACTTCGTATTTACCCTAGAATTGTTCGAATGCTAGACCATAAAGAGGGTTGGGTTTTTTCTGTACAAGATACTCGTTCGGTTCGATCAATGCTACCTACAGATGCGCCGTCCTTCACCGATGCTCAGCGTATAGATGCGGAACTTGTTCGACGACTGCGCGATAGAGGCCGATATTTTTATCCAAACGCCCACGATTTGGCCAAAGCAATCTCGGAGTTGCGAGAAAATAGACTATAAACAGCCAAATTCAAGTTTCGTCTTCCAAAAAATGAAGTTGAATGCCAAAGCGGTTGCATCGCCCCGTTATTGGAATGGAGATCGAGAAGGGATGTGTTCCACCCTCAGCACACCGAGTCCGGCCGCGTCGGCGCCGCGATAGGGTCTAGCCCCCGCGCCGTCGCGGGCTGCCAGGTTCTCGACTCCGGCCGCGCCCCGCTCGGGTTCGTGCCGATCATCGACCCGCCCGTGCCTCCGCTCCAACCCGTGTTGCCGGCATTTCCGGGCGCCGTCCCATCGCGGCTCCCCTGGGCCGGCGGTGTGGCTGGGGTGGCCCGGCCCGCATCCTGGCAGCCGGGATTGGTGACCAGGCTCTGTGAGGAGGGCGGCCTGCCCTGGTCCCGGCCCTGTCCCAGGGCGGGCGCGGCCAGCCCGAGGGCCAGCAGGCCGGTCAGCAGCAGCGGGGCGTGGCGCATCTCTCGTCTCCTTCCCAGGACAGCCTCGTCTCGGAACCCAAGCGTTCGCGGACCCCCGGGGTTTTCACCCGGCCACCACCACCCGCGGCTCCCCGGCCGATACCCCGCCCACGATCCGCGCCAGCGGATACCCCGCCGCGCGGATGCGGGCCGCCAGCCCCTCCGCCGCCTCCGGCGCGCAGGCGACCAGCAGCCCGCCCGAGGTCTGCGGGTCGGTCAGCAGCCGGCGCGGCCCCTCCGCCAGCCCTTCCGGCAGGGTGACGGCCTCGCCGTAGCTGGCCCAGTTGCGCGTGGAGGCGCCGGTGAACACGCCCCGTTCCGCCAGCTCCGGCGCGTGCCGCAGCCAGGGCAGGTCGGCGAGCCGCAGCGTCACGGTCACGCCGGAGCCGCGCGCCATCTCCAGCGCATGGCCCAGGATGCCGAAGCCGGTCACGTCGGTGATGCCGTGCACCGCCGGGTCCTCGGCCAGCTCCGTGCCGATGCGGTTCAGCAACGTGGTGGAGGCCAGCATCTCCGCATAGGCGCTGTCCGTCCCGCCCTGGGGCAGCACCCCCTGCTTGATCGCGGCGGAATAGATGCCGATGCCGAGCCCCTTGGTCAGGATCAGCGCATCCCCCGGCCGCGCCCCGCTGTTGCGCCGCACCCGGTCGGGATGGATCAGCCCGATGACGGCGAGGCCGTAGATCGGCTCCGGCGCGTCGATCGAATGGCCGCCGGCGACGGGGATGCCCGCCTCGGCGCAGACGGAGGCGCCGCCGGCCAGGATCTCCCGGATCACCTCCGGGGCCAGCTTGTTGATCGGCATGCCCAGGATGGCGAGCGCCATGACGGGCCTGCCGCCCATGGCATAGACGTCGGAGATGGCGTTGGCCGCGGCGATCCGGCCGAAGTCGCGCGGATCGTCCACCATCGGCATGAAGAAGTCCGTGGTGGCGATGACGGCGAGGTTCTCGTCCACCTGCCAGACGGCGGCGTCGTCGGCCGTCTCGGTGCCGACCAGGAGCTGGGCGAAGGGGCCGGCGGCCGGCTGGCCGGCCAGGAGGCCCTGCAGGACGGCGGGCGCGAGCTTGCAGCCGCAGCCGCCGCCATGCGCCAGTTCGGTCAGCCGGATCGGGTTCTCGGACATCGCGGCAGTGTGCCGGTTCCGCTGCACCCGTGCCAGCCGGTCCCGTCCCTGGACGCTGCCGCCGCCGCGGGCCACATGCACCCCATGGATCAGCACGCGGTGCCGGAGCAGGCGTTCCGACGGGTGGAGGACCGGCTGGCCTGGCGCCGCGGCGCCTGGAGCGCGGGGCGGCGCGACCTGCCGGCCGAGGTGGCGGTGGCCTTCACCTACAACCGGCTGAGCCATGCCGTGATGATGGCCACCCCTGCCGACCTGGAGGATTTCGCGACCGGCTTCAGCCTGGCCGAGGGCATCGTGCGCCGCCCGGCGGAGATCGAGGAGCTGGAGGTCGTGCCGGCGCCGAAGGGCGTCGAGCTGCGCATGTGGATCCGCGAGGAGCGGATGGGCGTGCTGGAGGCGAGGCGCCGTCGCATGGCGGGCCCGACCGGCTGCGGCTTGTGCGGGCTGGAGAGTCTGGCCGCCGCCTTCCCCGAGCTGGCGGCCGCCCCGGCCGGGCCGCGCGTCACGGCGGAGGAGGTGGCGGCCGCCATGGCCAGCCTGGCGCCGGCCCAGCGGCTGAACCGGGTGACGCGCGCGGTGCATGCCGCCGGGCTCTGGCTGCCGGAAGCGGGGCTGGTCGCGCTGCGCGAGGATGTCGGCCGCCACAACGCGTTGGACAAGCTGGCGGGCGCCGCGGCGCGCGGCGGGCATGACGCGGGGAAGGGGATCGTGGTGATGACCAGCCGCGTCAGCGTCGAGCTGGTGCAGAAGGCGACGGCGATGGGCGCCGCGGTGCTGGCTGCCGTCTCGGCGCCGACCGGGCTGGCGCTGGAACTGGCGGAGGCGGCGGGGCTGACCCTGATCGGCATCGCCCGGGAGGACGGCTTCGAGGTCTTCACCCACCCGGGGCGCGTGGCGCGTTGATCCGCCGCGTGGGGCATCGGAGAGCCGGGGACGTGGAGCGGGCGATGGGAATCGAACCCACGACATTCAGCTTGGGAAGCTGACGTTCTACCTCTGAACTACGCCCGCGCCAGCAGACAAGGTCTAGCCTGCCATCCTCCCCCGGGCAAGCCACCCCGCACCCCGCCTGCCCTTGCCCCTGCGGCCGGGCCGGGTCTAGAAGCGCTGCGCGTCCGGGAACGGGCGCCCTCGCGATTTGTCCGGCCAGCTTGCGGCGAGGTGAAAGAAGCGCGCTAAACGGCCGTGGCGGTGCCTCCGGGGCCATCCCGGGCGCGCCGCCCGACCGGGCCGGCTTGATCCGATGGGAACCCGGCATGGCCAAGACCCTCCCCGACAAGCCGCTCCGCCCCGCGACCCTCCTCGTCCGCGGCGGCCAGAACCGCACCGAGCACGGCGAGACGTCCGAGGCGCTCTTCCTCACCTCCGGCTTCGTCTACGACACCGCCCGCCAGGCGGAGGACACCTTCACCGGCGCGGTGAAGCGCTTCCAGTACTCCCGCTTCGCCAACCCCACCGTGGCGGCGCTGGAGGAGAAGCTGGCGCGGCTGGAAGGCGCCGAAGCCTGCCGCTGCACCGCGACCGGCATGGCGGCGGTGAACGCGGCGCTGCTGTCGCACCTGAAGACGGGCGACCGCGTGGTGGCCGCGCGGGCGCTGTTCGGCTCCTGCCACTGGATCGTCTCCACCCTGCTGCCGCGCTACGGCATCCAGACGGAGTTCGTGGACGGCGCCGACCTCGACCAGTGGAAGCGCGCCCTGTCGCAGCCCACGGCGCTGGTGCTGCTGGAAACGCCCTCCAACCCCATGCTGGAGATCGTGGACCTGCGCGCGGTCAGCGACCTCGCCCATGCGGCGGGCGCGATCGTGGTGGTGGACAACGTCTTCGCCACGCCGCTGCTGCAGCGCCCGATCGAGCTCGGCGCCGACGTCGTCGTCTATTCCGCCACCAAGCACTTCGACGGCCAGGGCCGCGTGCTGGGCGGCGCCGTGCTGGGGACGGCCAAGTGGGTGGAGGAGGTGCTGCAGCCCTTCACCCGCAACACCGGCCCGGCCATCTCCCCCTTCAACGCCTGGGTGATCCTGAAGGGGCTGGAGACGCTGCACCTACGCATCCCCGCCATGTGCGCCAGCGCCGCCGCGGTGGCCGCCTATCTGGAAAGCCGGGGCGAGGTGGCGCGCGTCCACTACCCCACCCTCGCCTCCCACCCGCAGCGCGAGCTGGCGCAGCGGCAGATGTCGGCGGGCGGCACCGTCGTCACCTTTGACATCAAGGGCGGGCCGGGGGGGCAGAAGGAGACGGCCTTCCGCGTCCTCGACGCGCTGCGGCTGATCGACGTTTCCAACAACCTGGGCGATTCGCGCAGCCTGGTGACCCACCCCGCCACCACCACCCATATGCGCGTGGGCGCGGAGGAGCGGGCGCGGCTGGGCATCACCGACGGCTCCGTGCGGCTCTCCGTCGGGCTGGAGGACGTGCAGGACCTGATCGAGGATCTGGGCGCCGCGCTCGATGCCGCCCAGGGCCACGGGGAACGCCGGGCCGCCGAGTGAGCCGGGGTGGCGGGCGGTCCCTCCGCCCGCCGCGAACAATCCGGTGAGGACCTCCCCGCCGCCGCGCGGGCGGTTCCGCCGGAGCCGCGAAGCGCGCTATTGCTGCGGAAACGCCATGTCCAGCCAGGATGCCTACGCCGCCACCACGCGGAACATTCGCGTCTCGGTGCGCCCCTTCTACCTCGCCGACCAGTCGTCGGCCGAGGAAGGCCGCTTCGTCTGGGCCTACCGCGTCGCCATCGAGAACCAGGGGCGCGAGACCGTCCAGTTGCTCCGGCGCACCTGGATGATCACGGACGCCCTGGCCCGGACCCAGCGCGTCCACGGCGACGGCGTGGTCGGCGAGCAGCCGGTCCTGGAGCCGGGGGAGAGCTTCGAATACACCTCCGGCACCCCGCTCCCGACCCCTTCGGGCATCATGCGGGGTGCCTACCACATGGTCGTGCCAGCCAGTGGCGAGACCTTCGATGTGGAGATCCCGGCCTTCAGCCTGGATAGCCCGCACCAGCCCAGCGTGCTGAACTGAACCTTCCCCCCCGGTGCCGCAGCCCCCAGACCCCCTGGCTCGGACCATACGCGCGGGGTGATGCGCTGACGTCTGCCGGCGTGGTGCCCGTGCCCCGGGGGCAAGGCTCCGCCTCGCCCCCGATACCCCCACTCCGCCAGGACCCTGCGGGCCCTGGACCCGAGAGGCGCTGCCGCGCGGATGATTGCGACGGGGTCGAGGCGCCGAGGAGCCATGCTCCTCGGCGGGTACGGCCGCCGCACTCGCTGACGCCCTCTGAAAGCTTTCTTCGGAGTCCCGCCTGTCCGTGTTCCGTCAGGGTTCAGCCCGCAGGCTGACGCCTACCGCGAAGAGCCAATTCCCAGCGGGGACCGGGGCCCGCTTGTGGCCCCGGCAGGGGAGGGTCTGGGAGGGGACGGCGTCCCCTCCCGGTCCGCAGCTGGAACACCACAGCATGACGGGTCAGGTCATCCCGTCGTCCGCATCACTGGCATGGACGCCGGGCGTGCCGGGGCGGTCAGGCCGCCGCGCGGGTGAGGACGCCGCGGCGGATCTGGTCTTCTTCGATGCTCTCGAACAACGCGCGGAAGTTGCCCTCGCCGAAGCCGTCGTCGCCCTTGCGCTCGATGAACTCGAAGAAGACCGGCCCGATCACGTTGGCCGAGAAGATCTGCAGCAGCAGCCGCGCCTGGCGGTCCTCCACCACGCCTTCCCCATCCACCAGGATGCCGTTCGCCTTCAGCCGTGCGAGGTCCTCGCCATGGCCGGGCAGGCGGGCGTCCACGCGCTCATAGTAGGTGTCGGGTGGGCTGGGCATGAAGGCCAGCCCCTTGCCGCGCAGTCCCTCGATGGTGCCGTAGATGTCGTTGCAGCCGCAGGCGATGTGCTGGATGCCCTCGCCCTTGTAGGCGCGCAGGTATTCCTCGATCTGGCTCTCGTCGTCGGCGGATTCGTTCAGCGGGATGCGGATGCGGCCGTCCGGGCTGGTCAGGGCGCGGGAGAAGAGGCCGGTATATTCGCCCTTGATGTCGAAGTAGCGGATCTGCCGGAAGTTGAAGATCGTCCGGTAGAACTCGTACCAGACGTCCATCCGGCCACGGAACACGTTGTGGGTCAGGTGGTCGATGTAGAACAGGCCCGCGCCCTGCGGCCTCGGGTCACGCTCGCCCAGCCACTCGAACTCGTCGTCATAGGCCGAGCCGGCGGCGCCGTAGCGGTCCACGAAGTAGAGCAGGCTGCCGCCGATGCCGACCACGGCCGGCAGGTCCATGCTCCGGCCCGCCTCCGGCGCCGGCTCCGCGCCCAGCTCCACCGCGCGGCGGTAGGCGTGCTGCGCGTCGACCACGCGGAAGGCCATGGAGGGGACGGCGGGGCCGTGCTCCGCCGCGAAGCGCGCGGCGTGGGAGCCGGGCTCCTCCGTCAGCAGGTAGTCGATGTCGCCCTGGCGGTAGAGGGTGCTGGCCTTGTGCCGGTGCCGCGCGACGGCGGTGAAGCCCATCTGCCGGAACAGGGCATGCAGCTTCTCCGGCTCCGGGCTGGCGTATTCGACGAAGGCGAAGCCATCCGTGCCGGCCGGGTTGTGCGCGCTGATCGTCGCGCGCGGCGCGTCATGCGGGAAGGGGCCCATGGACGTGCTCCTCTTGCGGGGGTCGTGTTCGATCCCGCGAGGCTAGCCGCGCCCCGGTGCAAGAGGGGCGCATTCCATGGACGTCCCGGGCCGGAGGATGCAAGGATCCTGCGCCGGGAGGCCCGATCATGCACGAAGTCTCTGGGCTGGACCGTTTCGACCTGCGCCTCCTTGCGGCGTTGCAGGAGGAGGGGCGGCTGACCAACCAACAGCTGGCGGAGCGCATCGGCCTCTCCGCCTCGCAATGCTCGCGGCGGCGCGCGGCGCTGGAGGCGGCCGGGGTGATCCGCGGCTACCGGGCGGAACTGGAGGCCGGGGCGGTGGGGCTGCACGTGCGCGTCTTCATCCAGGTGACGCTCTCCGCCCACAGCCACGACAACGCCCGCCGCTTCCGGGACCTGGTGGCCCGCCTGGACGAGGTGCAGGAGGCCTATGCCATGACCGGGGACACGGACTACCTGATGAAGGCGGTGGTGCCGGACCTGAAGGCCCTGTCCGTCCTGGTGAACGAGCGGCTGCTGCCGCATGAGAGCGTCGCGCGGGTCCGCTCCTCCATCGTGCTGGACCGCCTGAAGGACACGCGCCGGCTGCCCCTGCCGGCCTGACCGCGTCGGGGGGGCGGCCTCCGGGCGGGCTACGCCGCGACCGTGTAGCCCTCCGCCTCGATCGCATCGACGAGGGCCGGGCGGGTGGCCGTGGTTTCGGCCCGCACCCGGCCGGTGGGCAGGTCGATCTCGACCTTCGCGGCCGGGTCCAGGCCGCGCACGGCCTCCGTCACCGCCTTCACGCAATGCTGGCAGTCCATGCCCGTCACCTGCAGCTCGATCATCGATCCGGCTCCTGCCTGCTCTCCCCCGCATCTGGGATCGCGCCCCGGCCGCCGGAAGGGCCATGGCCGCCATGGCACCGGGATGGCGGCTTCCGCCCCGCCGCGGGCTCGACCATCCGGCCGGTTCGGGGCAAGGAGGCCCGGTGCAGGCCCGGGCAGTGCGGTTCCGCCGCGGCCCGGGCCGGCGGCGACGGGCCCTCCGCGCCGTTCCCCGCCCCCACAGGATCGGAGATCTCCGCCGTGCCGAGACCGCCGCCTCCCATGCTCCTGGCCCTGGCGGCCGCCGCGCTGCCCCTGTCCCCCGCCCTGGCACGGGTGGTCGTGACGGGCGATGCCGGCTTCGTGGCGGAGAGCGCCGGCGTCCTGCCGGCGCCCTTCCTCTACCTCGGCGCCAAGCAGGTGCTGACCGATCCCGCGGCGTGGCTGCTGCTCCTCGCCCTGCTGCTGCTTCCCTGGCGCGATGTCGCCGGGCGGGCCGCGCTCCTTGCCCTCGGCGCGATCGTGGCGCTGGGCTGGCCGGGGGCGCCCGGGCCAGGATCGGAGGCCGGCGCCGCGCTGCTCGGGGCCGCCCTGGCCTGGCTGGCCTTGGACAATCTCGGCGCCTGGCGCCGCTGGCTGGGCTGGCGCCACAGCGGACGGCTGGCCGCCCTGGTGGCCCGCGGGGCGCTCGGGGTGGCGGCCGCCGCGGCGCTGGCCGCCCTGCCCCTTTCGCCGCAGGGCGCGCTGGCCAACGCCCTGTCCTTCCGGCTGGGCGCCGGGCTGGGGCTGGCGCTCGCCCTGCTGGCCTGCGCCCGGGTGCTGCGCGGCTGGCGCCGCCCCGGCGGGCCGCTGGATCCGGCCCGGCCGGACGCCGGCCATGCCGGCCCCGCCTATCCGGCGAATGTCGCGCTGCTGGCCCTGGGCTTCGTCCTGGCCGGGCGCGGCCTCGCCGCCCTGCTCATCGCCTGACCCATCCGCTTCGGAGGACAAGACCGCATGGCCCTGCCGCCCGATCCCCGCGATGCCGCGCTGCCGACCGGGGGACAGCTTCGCCTCTCCACCCTCTTCGCCGCGCTGCTGGCCGCACTGGTCCTGCTGGCCGTGGTGCTGCCGGCCGAGCGCGGGGTGGATCCCCTCGGCGCCGGCCGCCTCCTCGGCCTGACCCGCATGGGCGAGACCAAGGCGGCGCTGGCCGCGGAGGCCGCCGCGGAGCGGCCGCGCGCGATGCTGGCGCTGGAGCGCCGGCTGGCCGCGGTGGAGCTGCAACTCGCCCGCTTGCAGCCGCTGGTGGACCTGGCCATGACGCCCGAGGATGCGGCGCTGGCCGCCACGGCGCCGGAGGCGCGGCAGGACCGGACGGTGCTGACCCTGGGCCCGAAGGCGGCGGCGGAGCTGGAGCTGGACATGGACGAGGGCGCGGCCGTCGCCTTCGACTGGACCGTCCAGGGCGGGCGGGTGAATTTCGACGCCTATGGCGAGCCCTACGACCCGACCCTCTCCGGCACGCTCACCTATTCCCGCGGCGCCGGCGTGCGGGGCGACAAGGGCGAGCTGGTGGCGGCCTTTGCCGGGCGGCACGGCTGGTCCTGGCGCAACCGGTCCGATGCGACGGTGACCCTGACCCTGCGCACCGATGGCGCCTATCGCGGCATGATCCGGGCCGAGTAGCGTCCGGGCCGGCCCGCGATTGACCGCGGCCGGGACGCGGGCCAGATCAGCGCGCCATGCGTTTCGCCCTGATCCTTGCCGGCTCGCTGCTCCGCGCCGCGCCGGCCCTCTCCCCCGCCGCCCTGGCCTCCATCGCCTTGGCCTCCATCGCCCTGGCGCCCGCCGCCTGGGCCCAGCCGGCCGCGCCCGCCGCGCCGGCGAGCCAGCCCTTCCGCGTGCTGAACCGGACGGGGGTGGAGGCATCGCAGCTCTACGCCGTGCGCTCGGGCCGGGCGGACTGGGGGCGCAACCTGCTGCCCCGCCCGATGCCGTCCGGCGCCGCCTTCTCCCTGCGCCCCAATGCCGAGGCGGGGTGCCGCTTCGACATCCGCCTGGTGCTGGCGGATGGCCGCGAGGCGGTGCAGCGGAACACCGAGATCTGCGAGGGCGACCGCAGCGTGGCGATCGACGCCGCCCTGGCGGCCGCCCCCGCTCCGCCCCGCGGCCGCCCCACCCCGCCGTCCGCCCAGCCCAACCCCGGCGCCCGCGCCGCCTCCGGCACCGGCTTCCTGGTGGCGGACGAGCGGGTGATGACCAACCAGCACGTGGTCAACGGCTGCGACCGGCTGCTGGTCCGCGGCCCCGATGGCCGCAGCCACGCCGCCGTGCCGCCGGTGCAGGTGGACCCCCGGCTGGACCTCGCCCTGCTGCGCGTGCCCGGCCTGACCGGCTCCGTCCTGGCCTTCCGCAGCAATCCCGTCCGCCGCGGCGAGGGCGTGGTGGCCTACGGCTTCCCCCTGGCCGGGCTGCTCTCCTCCGACCCGAAGCTGACGCGGGGCGAGATCAACGGCCTCGCCGGGCTGGGCGACGACCCGAACCAGTTCCAGATCAGCGCCCCGGTCCAGCCGGGCAATTCCGGCGGGCCGCTGCTGGACATGCAGGGGAACGTGGTGGGCGTCGTGGTGTCCAAGCTGAACGCCCAGCGCGTGGCGCAGCGCACCGGCGACATCGCGCAGAACATCAACTTCGCGGTGAAGGGGGAGCGCGCGGCCGCCTTCCTGCGCGCGGCCGGCGTGCCGCCCGCCACGGCGGAGAGCCGCGGCCCGGACCGCAGCGCGGCGGATGTGGGCGAGGTCGCCGGACGCTCCACCGTCTTCATCCGCTGCGAGCAGTAGCGCGGCCGTCCGGGGCGCGCGGGACCACGGGCGGCGCCGCTTCCTCCCCTGCCGGGACCCGGCGCGGCGCGCCCGCCGCCATGAGCCGGCGGCGCGGGCCGGCCCGGATCAGCCCGGGTCGGGCCCGATGGCGACCGACTTCACCAGGGCCCAGACGGGCTGGCCGGGGCGCAGCGCCAGCCGGGTGGCGGCGTCGGCCGTCACGCGGGACAGCAGCACCGATCCGCCCAGGCGCAGGCGCAGCATGACCTCGGTGGGCGGGCGCGCTTCCAGGGATTCCAGCGTGGCGGGCAGCACGTTCTGCACGGACAGCCCCTGCGGCTCGGCGATGGCCACGGAGACGTCGCGCGCCCGGATGCGGACCCGCAGCCGGGTGCCGGGCGGCGCGTCCTCCGGCCCCGGCGGCACCAGCAGCGTGCCGCCGGCGAAGCCCAGGCGGAGCAGCATGCCGGCGGCGTCGCGCGCCAGCACGGTGCAGGCCAGCACGGCACCCGTATCCGGCCGCGCGGACAGCAGCGGCAGGTCGGTGCGGGTGGAGAGCGCCTCGACGCTGCCGCTGGCCACCACCCGCCCGGCCTGCATCAGCACCAGCGTGTCGGCCAGGCGATCCACCTCGTCCAGCGCATGGGTGACGTAGAGGAGGGGCACGCGCAGGGTCCCGCGCAGCCGCGCCAGGAAGGGCAGCACCTCCGCCTTGCGTGCCGCGTCCAGCGCGGCCAGCGGCTCGTCCATCAGCAGCAGGCGCGGCCGCGACAGCAGTGCGCGACCCAGCGCCACCCGTTGCCGCTCGCCCCCCGACAGGGTGACCGGGCGCCGGCCCAGCAGGTGGCCGATGCCGAGCAGATCCACCACCGCGCCGAACTCCGGCCCCGCCACCCCGCGCGGCGCCCGGCGCAGCCCGTAGCGCAGGTTGCCCTTCACCGAGAGGTGCGGGAACAGGCGGGAATCCTGGAACACCACGCCGCAGCGCCGGCGTTCGGGCGGCAGGGCGATCCGGCGCGCGGTGTCCAGCAGCACCTCCTCCCCCAGGGCGATCCGGCCGGAATCGGGGCGCAGCAGCCCGGCCACCGCCGCGAGCAGGGTGGACTTGCCGCAGCCCGAGGGACCGAACAGGGCGGTGACCCCCGGCACCGGCGCGGTGAAGCCCGCCTCCAGCAGGAAGCCGCCCGGGCCGGGGAAGCGGTGGCGCAGCGCGACCTCCAGCATCAGCGGTGCGGCCGGCCGGGGCGGGCGGGGGCTGCCCGTCCGGTGCTGCGCATCCCTTTGCCGCCTCAGCCGGGGGCGCGGCCGAGCAGCCGTTGCATCCGCCGCCCCGCCCAGTCGGCCAGCAGCAGCCCGGCCACGGCCAGGGCGAAGGAGACGGCCGCCAGCCGGGCGGCGGTGGCCTCGCCGCCGGGGCTCTGGGTGGCGGTGTAGATCGCCAGCGGCAGGGTCTGCGTCTCGCCGGGAATGTTGGAGGCGAAGGTGATCACCGCGCCGAACTCGCCCAGCCCGGCGGCGAAGGCGGTGATGGCGCCCGACAGGATGCCGGGCGCCATCAGCGGCAGGGTGACGGTGACGAAGCGGTCCAGCGGCCCGGCGCCGAGGGTACGCGCCGCCGCCTCCAGACCGCGGTCCACGCCCTCCAGGCTCAGCCGCACCGCGCGCACGATCAGGGGGAAGGCCATCACCCCGGTCGCCAGCGAGGCACCGGCGGTGGTGAAGACCAGGCGCAGGCCGAACCAGTCGTGCAGCAGGGCGCCGACCGGGCCGCGCAGGCCGAAGGTGACCAGCAGCAGCCAGCCCACCACCACGGGCGGCATCACCAGTGGCAGGTGGACCAGCGCGTCGAGCAGCGCGCGGCCCGGGAAGCGCCCGCGCGCGAGCAGCATCGCCGCCAGCACCGCCGGCGGCAGGCCGAAGGCCACGGAGCGCAGCGCCACGGAGAGGCTCAGCCGGACCGCCTGCCACTCCTCGGGCGTCAGCCAGGTGCCGGGATTCACGCGGGGAAGGCTCCCGGCGTCATGGCTCCGACAGGGCGAAGCCGAAGCGGCGCCAGGTCGGGGCGGCCTCGGCGCCGGTGATGAAGGCCAGGAAGGCCTTGGCCTCCGCGTTGTCGGCCGCGCCACGCGCCAGGGCGAAGGGATAGGTGACGGCCGGGTGGCTTCCGGCCGGGAAGGTCCCGACCACCTTCACCCCGCGCGACGCGGCGGCATCCGTCGCGTAGACGATGCCCAGCGGCGCCTCGCCCCGCTCCACCAGCAGGAGGGCGGAGCGCACGTTGTCGGCGCGGGCGATGCGGGGCGAGAGAGCATCCCACTGGCCCATCCAGGTCAGTGCCGCCTGGGCGTACTTGCCGACCGGCACATGCGCCGGGTCGCCCGTGGCCAGCCGCCCGTTCGGGCCCAGCAACGCGGCGAGGTCGGTGCCGCGGGCAAGGGGAATGGCGGCGGTGGCGCTGTCGGCCGGGGCGATCAGCACCAGGCTGTTCGCCAGCACGCTGCGCCGGGTGGCGTCCACGATCAGGCCGCGCTGCTGCACGTAGTCCATCCAGGGCTCGTCGGCCGAGGCGAAGATGGCCGCCGGCGCCCCCTGCTCCATCTGCCGCGCCAGCGCCGAGGAGGCGGCGAAGGAGAAGCGCGGCAGGGGATGCCCCTTGGCGCGCCAGGCCTCGCCCAGCGCGCGCATCGCATCCGTCAGGCTGGCGGCGGCGAAGACGGTCGGACCCGTCGCCTCCTGCGCCCGGGCCAGGGGCGACGAGGCGGCGAAGGCGGCCGCCAGGGCCAGCACGAGGAACCGACGACGAATCATGGGGCTGCTCCGGCCTCGATATTCCCGTTCGGCTATATCGGTGCGGGCGGGGCCACGCAACACGGGCCGGGGCGGGGGCGGGCCGGCTGTCCATCCGGCGCGAACGGTGTAGCCTCGCCCGGACTGCAACCGGGAGGAAATGACCATGCGTTCGACCACACGGCGCTCTGCGCTGCGGGGCGCTTTCGGGCTCGGGCTGATGATGGCCGGCGGGCCGGTCCTGGCGCAGGGCCAGGGCGGCGGTGCCGCCGGCCAGGCGCCGGCCGGCCCGGTGCCGGAATTCCAGGTCGATCCCTTCTGGCCCAAGCCGCTGCCCAACAGGTGGATCATCGGCGCCGTCTCCGGCGTGGCCGTGGACAAGCGCGACCACATCTGGATCGTCCATCGCCCCGGCACCATCGCGCAGCGCCAGCTTCTCGCCGAGCGCAACCCGCCGGAGACGGAATGCTGCGTCCGCGCCCCCTCCGTGCTGGTCTTCGACCGGCAGGGGAACCTGGTGCGCCACTGGGGCGGCCCCGGCCAGGGCTACGAATGGCCGGAGGTCGAGCACGGCATCTATGTCGACGCCAACGACTTCGTCTGGCTGGCGGGCAGCGGGGCGAAGGACCACCAGCTTCTGAAGTTCACGCTGGACGGCAGGTTCGTGATGCAGATCGGGCGGTCCGGCCAGTCGAAGGGCAACGCCGACACCGCGAACCTGAACCGCCCCGCCGATGTCGAGGTGGATACCGAGGCGCGCGAGGTCTACGTCGCCGACGGCTACGGCAACCGCCGCGTCATCGTCTTCGACAGCGAGACGGGGGCGTACAAGCGGCACTGGGGCGCCTATGGCCAGCCGCCGGTGGACGGAGGCCCCGAGGCCTATGGCGGCACGGCCGCCTATACGCCGGGCCAGGCGCCCTCGCGCCAGTTCGCGAGCCCGGTGCATTGCGTGCGGCTGACGCGCGACCAGTTGGTCTATGTCTGCGACCGCACCAACGACCGCTACCAGGTGTTCCGGCCGGACGGGACCTTCGTGGAGGAGCATTTCATCGCGCCGCAGACACGGCTGAACGGCTCGGTGGCGGACCTGATCCCCTCGCGCGACCCGTCGCAGGAATTCCTGTTCAGCGTGGACAATTCCAACGGCGTGGCGCGGGTGATCCGGCGGCGCGACGGCGCGGTGCTGTCCACCTTCGGGCGGCCCGGCCGCTGGGCCGGGCAGTTCCACGTGCCGCACAACATCGCCCAGGACAGCGAGGGCAGCCTCTACATCACCGAGGTGGACAACGGGCAGCGGGTGCAGCGCTTCGTGCGCCGCGCCCCGTCCTGATCCCTCAGGCCTCCGGCCCGAGATACGCCGTCGCGTCGATCTCCACCAGCACGTCCGGGGAGCCCAGCCCCTGGACGATGCAGGAGATGCGGTGCGGCGGGTCCTCGGCGAAGTTGGCGAAGTAGACCTCGTTCATCGGCTCCCAATAGGCGCGGTCGGTGACGTAGACGGTGCACTTCACCACGTCGCGCAACGTGCCGCCCGCCTCCTCCAGCAGGAGGCGGATGTTGTCGATGGCCTGCTGCGTCTGCGCCCGCGCATCGCCGAGGGCGACCTGGCCCTTGGCGTCGTAGCCGATGCAGCAGACGAACATGAAGCCGCCCGCGACGGTGGCCTGGGCGAAGGGCAGGCGGCCCCGGGGCAGCCTGTCGGTCTCGATGATGCGCTTGGGCATGGGTGTCGGCTCCCGGTCCGTGAGGGGCCCGCGAAGCAAACCGCGCACCACGCCGGAGGACGGGTCCGGTCTTGCCAGGGGCGGTTCCACCGACGCAGGTTGGTTGCATGATACAACCATCTGCCATGGATCTGGTCGAGCCGGTGCGGAATGCCTCGCGCCGGCTCGTCCGCGAGCTGGGCTTCCTGCGCGGCTCCCTGGCCGGTACGCCCCTGCCGCCCTCGGCGGTGCATGCGCTGCTGGAGATCGCGGCCGCCCCGGCGATGACGGCGGGCGGCCTGTGCGAACTGCTTCGCCTGGAGAAGTCGAGCGTGAGCCGGATGCTGCGCAAGCTGGTGCAGGCCGGGCTGGTGGAGGAGAGGCCGGAGCAGGCGGACGGCCGGACCAAGCGCCTGGCCCTCACCCCCTCCGGGCGGGAGCGGGCCGCGCAGATCGACGGCTTCGCGCGGCGGCAGGTCGCAGCCGCGCTGGATCGCCTGGAGCCGCGCCAGCGCGGGGCCGTTGCGACGGGGCTCGCCCTCTACGCCGATGCCCTGGCCGGGGGCGCCGCGCTGGAGCCCGCGCCCGGGATCGCCATCGTCGCGGGCCATCGCCCCGGCGCCCTGGCCGCCTGCGCCGGGCTGCACGCGCGGCACTATGCCCGGACGGCCGGCTTCGGCCGTGCCTTCGAGGCGCTGGTGGCCGCGGGGCTGGCGGAGTTCTCCGGCCGGCTGGACCGCCCGGGCAACGGGTTCTGGCTCGCGCTGCGGGGGGAGGATGTCCTCGGCACCGTGGCCATCGACGGCGAGGATCTGGGCCCCGGCCTCGCGCACCTGCGCTGGTTCATCGTCGCGGAGGCCGCGCGCGGGGCGGGGCTCGGGCGGCGGCTGCTCTCGGCCGCGCTGCGCTGCGTCGACGACGGCGGGTTCCGCGAGACCCATCTGTGGACCTTCCGCGGCCTGGACGCCGCGCGGCACCTCTACGAGGCGGCGGGCTTCGCCCTGGCGGAGGAGCGACCCGGGCGGCAATGGGGCGAAGAGGTGCTGGAGCAGCGCTTCGTGCGGAGGCTCGGCGCAGGGCAGGGGGCGATGGTGCCCGGCCGGGGGTGTGCCTAAGGTCGCGACGAGCCACCGCCGGCCCTTCCGGGAAGCCATCATGGACGCGTCCCCGCCCCCGTTCCTCGACCACCCGCAGGAGGCCGAGCCGCCGCCCGGCGCCGCGCCGCTGCTGCGCGCCATCTGGCACGGACTGCGCGGGGAGTGGGAGGCGGCGCACGGCATCGCCCAGGACGACGAAGGCGCCGACGGCTCCTGGGTGCATGCCTGGCTGCACCGGATCGAGGGCGACCTGCCCAATGCCGGCTACTGGTACCGCCGCGCCGGCAGGCCCGTGGCCCGGGGCGATACCGATGCGGAAGGCCGGGCCATCGGGGCGGCGCTGCTGGAGCGCTGAACCCCCCGCGCCCTTCGTTGCGTCGCCGATGCGATCTGCCCTATGGGCAGGGGGCCGGCGCGCGGCGGACGTTCCCTTTCGAGAGGCCAGCGGGGTCGCATGACGGAGCCGGAGCATCCCCTGTCCCGCCGCTCCTGCCTGAGCGGGGCCGCCGCGCTGGCGGCGGGAGCGGGACGGGGACAGTCAGCCGTGGCGGCTCCCACCTTTGTCACCCCGCCTGCGATCACCGATGACCGCGCGCTGGAACAGGCTCTGCCGGCCCTGTCCAACTGGGGGCGCTGGGGGAAGGAGGACCAGCTCGGGACGCTGAACTTCCTCTCGGCGGAGAAGCGGCTGGCCGCCGCGGCGCTCATCCGCACGGGGCGCGTGGTGCCGCTGGGCCGCGAGTTCTCCCCGACCACGCCGGAGCTGCGCAACTTCAGCTACCGGATGCAGCGCTACGAGGACGCCCTGCCGGAGGAATCCGGCAGCCTCGACACCGTCGGCATGACCTGCCACGGCTTCGCCATCACCCATGTCGATGCGCTCTGCCACATGTTCACGCCCGAGGGGCGCGAGAGCATGTACAACGGCCATCCGATCGAGGCGGTGACGCCGGAGGGCGCGCTGAAGCTGGGCATCGAGCATGCGGGCGCCCTGGGCATCGTCGGCCGCGGCGTGCTGCTGGACGTGGCGGCGGTGCGGGGCGGCGCCCTGCCGCTCGGGACGGCGATCGCCCCGGAGGAGCTGGAGGCGGCCGAGCGACGGCATGGCGTGCGGGCAGGGGAGGGCGACATCCTCTTCGTCCGCAACGGCGCCGGCTCCCGCAATACCTACCGGCACGGCACGGGGCTGCACGCCGCCTGCCTGCCCTGGCTGCACGAGCGCCGGGTCGCCGTGCTGAGCAGCGATTCCGACAGCGACGCGCATCCGCCCATCCCGGGCTTCGCGCGCTGGGCGGAACCCATCCACATGGTGGGCATCCCCTATCTCGGCCTGACCCTGCTCGACCATGCGGAGCTGGACGGGCTCGCGGCGGCCTGCGCCGAGGAAGGCCGCTGGGCCTTCTTCGTCACCGTCGCGCCCTGGCGCTTCAAGGGTGGCACCGGGTCCGCGGTGAACCCCCTGGCGATGTTCTGACCGCGCGCGGGGAAGTCGGCGCCTTCCCCGGCAGGCGGGCGCTACGACCGGAGCGTGGCGCCCGTCGCCTTGGCCACCGCCTCGGCCACCTTCTTCGACACCGCCTCGATCTCCGCCTCGGTCAGCGTCTTCTCGCGTGGCTGGATCACCACCTCGACGCCCAGCGACACCTTCCCCTCGGGCAGGCGCTCGCCGGCATAGCGGTCGAAGAGCGAGACCTCTGCGATCAGGCTCCGCTCGGCGCCGCGCGCGGCGCGCAGCACCGCCTCGGCCGGGACCGTCGCCTCCGCCAGGAAGGCGAAGTCGCGCCGCACCGGCTGGAAGGGCGGAATGTCCGGCGCCGCGCGCTTCCTGCGCTTCGGCTCGGCGATGGCGTCAAGGAAGACCTCGCAGGCCACGGCCGGCCCCGCGATGTCCAGCGCCGCCAGGACGGAGGGGTGCAGCTCGCCGAAGGTGGCGAGCACGAGCTTCGGCCCCTGGCGCAGCACGCCGGACCGGCCGGGGTGGTAGAAGCCCGGCGCGTCCGTCGTCACCGTCACCCCCGCCAGCGGCGCGCCGAGCGCGGCCAGCACCGCCAGCGCGTCGCCCTTCGCATCCATCGCGTCCACGGGGCGCGACGGCTCGGACCAGTGGCGCGGGGTATGGCCGGTGCGCACGGCGGCCGCGACCAGCGCCTGGCCCTCCGGCAGCGGGCTGGAATAGGCGCCGCCGACCTCGCTCAGCGCCACGTCGGGGTAGCCGCGCGCGGCGTTGCGCCCGGCGGCCAGCAGCAGGCTGGCGACGGGCGTCGGGCGCATCTGGTCGAGATCGGCGGCGATGGGGTTCAGCAGCCGCAGCGAATCCGGCGGACTCCAGCCTTGCCGCTCCGCGGCGGGGCCGAACAGCGCCGCCGAATCCCGCGCCAGGAAGCCGAAGGAGACGCAGTCCAGCGTGCCGCGTGCGGCCAGCACCCGTCGCGCCAGGGTGGCGCGGGACTGCGCCGGGGTCAGCGCCGGGCGCGGCACGGGGGTGGCGACGGGCAGCGAGACGGCGGGGACGGCATCCAGCCCGCGCAGCCGCAGCACCTCCTCCACCAAGTCGCACTCCGCCTCGATGGCGGCGCAGCCCTCGGCGGCCCTGGCGGCGCGCTCCGGCGCCAGCGACGGCGCCTGCACCAGCTCCGTCCGCCCGGCGCCGTAGCCGCTGGCGGAGGAGGCGACGTCGTTGCGCCAGGGCGGCACGGCGACGGTGACGCGGGCGTCGTCGCGCGACACCAGCCCGAAGCCCAGCCGCTCCAGCGAGGCCACCGCCTCGTCGGCCGGCACCTGCGCCCCGCCGAGGCCGGAGAGCCGCTCGAAGCGCAGCGTCGCCTCGCGCCGCCAGGACGGCTCGGCGCCGGCGGAGACCACCTCGCTCGCCTCGCCGCCGCACAGCTCCTGGATCAGCCGCGTCGCCGCCTCCAGCGCCTCGGGCGGCAGGGACGGGTCCACGCCGCGCTCGAAGCGGGCGCGGGCGTCGGAATGCACGCCGTGGCGTCGGCCGGACAGGGCGATGCGCACCGGGTCGAACAGCGCGACCTCGATGAAGCATTCGGTGGTGGCCTCGTCGCAGCCGGAATGCTCGCCGCCGACGATGCCGGCCAGGGATTCGACCCCCGCCGCATCGGCGATCACGCCATCCTCCGGCGTGACGGCGACCTCCTTGCCGTTCAGCGCCAGGAAACGCTCGCCCTCGCGCCCCATGCGGAGCGTCAGCGTGTCGCCCGTCACCTTGGCCACGTCGAAGACGTGCAGCGGGCGGCCGAGGTCATGGGTGAACCAGTTGGTCACGTCCACCAGCGCGTTGATCGGCCGCAGCCCGATCGCCGTCAGCCGGTCGCGCAGCCAGGCGGGGGAGGGGCCGTTGCGCAGGCCGCGCACCGCGCGCCCCAGCACCCAGAGCCCGGCGCGGGAATCCTCGATCGCCCAGCGCAGAGGGGAGGGATAGGCGCCCGGCACGGCTTCGGGGTTCCAGGGCTTCAGCGTGCCCAGCCCGGCCGCCGCCAGGTCGCGCGCCACGCCGCGCACGGCCAGCGCATCGCCGCGGTTCGGGGTGACGGCGATCTCGATCACCGGATCGTCCAGCCCGGCCCAGCGTGCATAGGGCTCGCCCAGCGGCGCATCCGCCGGCAGGTCCACGATGCCGCTGTGGTCGTCGCCCAGCCCCATCTCGCGGGCGGAGAGCAGCATGCCCTCGCTCTTCACCCCGCGGATCTCGCCAGTCTTGAGCGTGATGCCCGTGCCGGGGATGAAGCTGCCGGGCATGGCCAGCACCGCCTTCATCCCCGCCCGCGCGTTCGGCGCGCCGCAGACGACAGAGAGGCGCTGCCCCTCGGCGGTCCGCACCACCAGGGCGCGGAGCCGGTCGGCGTTCGGGTGCTGCACCGCCTCCACCACCTCGGCGATGCGGAAGGGGGCGAGGGCGGCGCCGCGATCCTCGATCCCCTCCACCTCCAGCCCGATGGCGGAGAGGGTGGTGGCGATGCGCTCCAGCGTCGCGTCGGTGTCGAGGTGCTCGCGCAGCCAGGAAAGGGTGAACTTCATCGTCCGGCCTCAGCCCGCGTCATGCAGCGTGTAGGGGGAGAGCACCGGCGCGCCGTAATGGCGCAGCCAGCGCACGTCGCTCTCGTAGAAAGGGCGCAGGTCGGCGATGCCGTGCTTGAGCATGGTGATGCGCTCGATGCCCATGCCGAAGGCGAAGCCCTGCCACTCCCGCGGGTCGATCCCGGAATTGGCCAGCACCTTCGGATGCACCATGCCGGAGCCCAGGATCTCCAGCCAGTCCGAGCCCTTGCCCAGCTCGCCGGTCTTCCGGTCCCAGCCGATATCCACCTCCATCGAGGGCTCGGTGAAGGGGAAGTAGGAGGAGCGGAAGCGCACCGGCAGCTCGGCGATCCCGAAGAAGGCGCGGAGGAAGTCGATCAGGCAGCCCTTGAGGTGGCCCAGTGTGATGCCGCGGTCCAGCACCAGCCCCTCCACCTGGTGGAACATCGGCGAATGGGTCGCGTCGTGGTCCGCGCGGTAGGTGCGGCCGGGCACGATGACGCGGATCGGCGGATCGCCGGCCAGCATGGTGCGCGCCTGCACCGGCGAGGTGTGGGTGCGCAGCACCGTCTCGAAGCCCGCGCCATGCGCGTCGGGCAGATAGAAGGTGTCCTGGTCCTGCCGCGCCGGGTGGTGCGGCGGGATGTTCAGCGCGCCGAAGTTCAGCCAGTCGCTCTCGATGTCCGGGCCCTCGGCGACCGCGAAGCCCATGGCGCCGAAGATCGCCGTCAGCTCCTCCACCGTGCGCGCGATGGGGTGGATGGCGCCGGCCTCGGCGCCGGCGGGCGGGTGCGGGCGCGGCGGCAGCGAGACGTCCAGCCGCTCGGCGGCCAGCTTCGCGGCCAGCGCCGCCGCCTCCAGGGCGGTGCGCCGCGTCTCCAGCGCCGCCTCCAGCGCCTGCTTCACCGCGTTCACCGCGGCGCCACGCGCCTTGCGGTCCTCGGCGGGCACGGCGCCCAGCCCCTTGAGCAGCGCCGTCACCTGGCCGCTCTTGCCCAGCGCGGCCACGCGCACGGCATCCAGCGCGCGCAGGTCGGCGGCGGCGGCGATGGCGGCTTCCGTCTCGGCCCGCAGCGTCGCGAGGTCGTCGGGCATCGGTACTCACCCCCCAGAAAGCGCAAAGGGCCGCGCTTCGCCCGCGAAGGCGAAGGCGGCCCCTGTGCCGGAAGAAAAGGCGGCTTACGCCGCGGGCAGGGACGCCTTGGCCTTCTCGACCAGGGCGCCAAAGGAGGTCGCGTCGTCATAGGCGATCGTGGCCAGGACCTTGCGGTCCAGCTCGATCCCCGCGGCCTTCAGGCCGGCGATGAAGCGCGAATAGGTCAGCCCGTGCTCACGCACGGCCGCGTTGATGCGCTGGATCCAGAGGCCCCGGAACTCGCGCTTCTTGTTGCGGCGGTCGCGGTAGGCGTACTGGAGGCCCTTCTCGACGCGCTCGAGAGCGGGCCGGAAGGCGGTGGAGGACCGACCCACATAGCCCTTGGCGAGCTTGAGGATCTTCTTGTGACGGGCGTGCTTGGTGACGCCGCGCTTGACGCGAGCCATGGTCTTCTACCCCTCTCTCTTACCGGTCCAGCCCGTAGGGCAGCCACTGCATGACGGTCAGCCCGTCCTGGTGGCGCAGCACCTGGGTGCCGCGGTTCTGCCGCTTGGCCTTCTGGGGGCGGGCGGAGAGGTTGTGCCGCTTCTTGCCCGGGCCGGCGAGAACCTTGCCGGTCGCGGTGATCTTGAAGCGCTTCTTGACCGAAGACTTCGTCTTCATCTTGGGCATTTCGGACCTCCTGACATCGGGCCGGCGCCTCCCTGCGGCCCCGCCCCCGGAAGGGGAGGGCCCGACCACACCGCGTGGCGGGGGGACGCTTCCATGGCCGGGCAGCCCAACACGGCCCGGACGCACGGAGAGGGGGCGCGTATAGCGGGGGGCGGGGGAGGGGGCAAGCGATGCCGCCGCAGCGCAGCCTTGCGCCGGGCCCCGCCCCCGGACCCGGGCAGGACATCCGCGGCATCCCTGTCGCACCGGCCCCTGTCACGCCTGCTGCCTGTCACAATGGGCGGGGCTGCCTCGTCCTGGGGATGGCAACCGCAGAGGAGGGAGGCCGATGAGCCCCCGGATGGACTATTTCGCCGCCGCCCCCAGGGCCATGCAGGCCATGCGCGACTTCGAGGCGGCCGTCGCCTCCTCCGGCCTGGAGCACGGCCTGGTGGAGCTGGTGAAGACCCGCGCCTCGCAGGTCAACGGCTGCGCCTTCTGCATCGACATGCACAGCCGCGACGCGATGCGGCAGGGGGAAAGCGCGGCGCGCCTCTTCCTGCTCGACGCCTGGCGCGAGGCGCCGCACTACACCCCGCGCGAGCGCGCCGCCCTGGCCTGGACCGAGGCCCTGACCCTGGTGGCGCAGACCCGCGCCCCGGACGAGGACTACGCGGCGGTGCAGGCGCAGTTCACGCCGGAGGAGGTCGTGCAGCTCACCCTCCTGATCGGCGCCATCAACGTCTGGAACCGCATCGCCATCGGCTTCCGTTCCGTCCCGCCGCGCCGCCGGGCGGAGGCGGCCTGACCGCCATGGCGATGGGCGGGGCCGGGCAGGACGCGGTCGTGGACTTCCTGCCGCTGCGGGCGGAGCTGGTCGGCCTCGCCTACCGCATGACCGGCTCCCTGGCCGAGGCGGAGGACATCGCGCAGGACGCCTTCCTGCGCTGGAACGCCGCCGACCGCGGCCGGGTGGAGGTGCCGCGCGCCTGGCTGCTGACCACCGCCGCCCGGCTCAGCCTCGACCGGCTGAAATCCGCCCGGCACCGGCGCGAGACCTATGTCGGCCCCTGGCTGCCCGAGCCGGCGCTGGAGGCGGCGGAGGCGCCGCAGCAGGCGGCGCTGGGCCGGGCGCAGGACATCTCCGTCGCCTTCCTGCTGACCCTGCAGCGCCTCTCCCCCGCCGAGCGCGCCGTCTTCATCCTCCACGACCTGTTCGAGACGCCCTTCGCCGAGATCGCCTCCCTGCTCGGCCGCAGCGAGGCCGCCTGCCGCAAGCTCGCCACCCGCGCCCGCGACCACCTGGGCGAGCCCGCCCCGCGCCATCCGGTGGACGAGGCGGAGGCCCGGCGCATCGCGCGCGCCTTCTTCGCCGCCTCCCGCGACGGCGACGAGGCGGCGCTGCGCGACCTGCTCGCCGCCGAAGTGGTGCTGCACACGGATGGCGGGGGCGCGCGTCCCGCGGCGCTGAACCCGATCCTGGGGGCGGAGCGGGTGGGGCGATTCTTCGCCGGCCTGGCCCGCAAGCATGGCCCGGCCCGGCCGCCCCTGCTCCATCTGGGCCGGATCAACACCCTGCCCGGCTACGTTACGCTGGAGGCCGACGGGCTGCCGCAGACCACCGCCCTGGAATGCCGGGACGGCCGGATCGTGGCGATCTACGTGGTGCGGAACCCGGAGAAGCTGCGCGCGCTGCGGCCGTGACCGGCCTGCCCGGCCGCCGGCGCCGCCCGCGCGGAGGCGTTGCGCTTGACGCCGCCGGCACAGGGCGGGAGCCATGCCGGCCCGCAGCACGGGCCCGGCCGGCTTCGCCACCGATCCGGCACCCGGGGACGGGCGGCGCCGCCGACACGGCCCGCCACCGGATCCGGCAGGCCGTCAGACCTTCCGGGCGGGGACTTCCTCCTCCTCCTCGTCCTCTTCCTCCTCCTCGTCGAACTCGACCTCGGCGCCGCCCACCACCGCCAGGCAGTCGGCGTAGGTCGAGAGCACCCAGTCGCGGTCCGGCCGGGTCTCGCCCTCGGCCCGCATGATGATCTGCAGCAGCGCCAGGGCCACCGCCGGCTCGCTGTCGCCCTCGATCTTGATGCTCATCTCGTCGCTCAAGGCTGATCTCCCCAATTGCCGTGGACCAGGAAATTACGCGCCGGGCCGGCCAGGGATGCCAACCCCCTCCCGTGGCGGGCCCCTCAGGTGGCGGCCGGCTTGTCCCCCGCCGGATCGCCGGCCGCGACCAGGCGCCGGATGGCGGCGGCCAGCGGGGCGGAGTCCCAGTCGGCCGCGCCCTCCAGCCGCGCCCGTTCCCGCCCCTGCCGGTCCAGCACCAGGGTGGTCGGCAGCCCGCGGACGCCGAGCGCCCGCCCCACGGCGCCGCGGGGGTCCAGCCACATGCCCAGGTGCTTCAGCCCGCGCGCGGCATAGAAGGGGGCGACCTGCGCCCTCCCGCCCCGGTCGGAGGAGAGCGGCACCACCACGATCCCCTCCGCCTGCAGCATCGCCTGCAGCCGGTCCAGCGCCGGCATCTCCGCGACGCAGGGCGGGCACCAGGTGGCCCAGAGGTTCAGCACGACGCCCTGGCCCGCGAAGCTGGCCAGGCTCTTCGGGGCGCCCTCGCCGTCGGTGAAGGCCAGTTCGGGAACGGGCCGGCCGCCGGGCACCTCGACCAGCTGGCCCAGGCTGGCCGCGGCACTGCCGGCCGTGGGGGCGTTGCCCTGCGCCCGCGCTGGACGGGACAGGGGGGTCATGCTCAACGTTCCGCCTGCCGCGGGCGCCAGGGCCGCCAGGGCCATGGCGTGGCGGCGTCCGATCCTCAGCAACGGGAAACCCTCCCTTCGTGTCCGACAAAAGCAACAGCCAGTGGGGCGGACGCTACGCCGCCGGCCCCTCGGCCGTCATGCAGGCCATCAACGCCTCGATCGGCTTCGACCGCGAGATGTGGCGCCAGGACATCCGGGGCAGCCTCGCCCACGCCGCCATGCTGGCGCATGTGGGGATCATCGCGCCCGGGGACGAGACCGCCATCCGCGACGGGCTGGAGGCGATCGCCGGCGAGATCGAGCGGGGCGAGTTCCCCTTCTCCGAGGCGCTGGAGGACATCCACATGAACGTGGAGGCCCGGCTGACCGAGCGCATCGGCGAGGCGGGCAAGCGGCTGCACACCGCGCGCTCGCGCAACGACCAGGTGGCGCTGGACGTGCGGCTCTGGACCCGCGACGCCATCGACGGGCTGGACGCGCAGGTGGCCGACACGATGCGCGCGCTGGTGGAGCGCGCGGTGGAGCACGCGGGCACGGTGATGCCGGGCTTCACCCATCTCCAGCCGGCGCAGCCGACCACGCTGGGCCACCACCTGCTGGCCTATGTCGAGATGCTCTCGCGCGACCGCGGGCGCCTCGCCGATTGCCGCGCCCGGCTGAACGAGAGCCCGCTGGGGGCAGCCGCGCTGTGCGGCACGGGCTTTCCGATCGACCGGCACATGACGGCCGAGGCGCTGGGCTTCGACGGCCCGACGCGCAACAGCCTGGATAGCGTGGCGTCCCGCGACTACGCGCTGGAGTTCCTCGCCGCCTGCGCCATCTGCGCGACGCACCTGTCGCGGCTGGCGGAGGAGTTCGTGATCTGGACGAACCCGTATTTCGGCTTCGTGCGGCTCTCCGACGCCTATACCACCGGCTCCTCGATCATGCCGCAGAAGCGCAACCCGGATGCGGCCGAGCTGGTCCGCGCCAAGCCGGGCCGGATCACCGGCGCGCTGGTCGGGCTGCTGACGGTGATGAAGGGCCTGCCGCTGACCTACGGCAAGGACATGCAGGAGGACAAGGAGGGCATCTTCGACGCCGCCGCCTCGCTCTCCCTCTCGCTGGCCGCCACCGCCGGCATGGTGCGCGACATGCAGCCCGACGCGGCGCGGCTGAAGGCGGCCGCCGGGGCGGGCTTCTCCACCGCCACCGACCTCGCCGACTGGCTGGTGCGGGAGCTGAAGCTGCCCTTCCGCGACGCGCACCACGTCACCGGCCGCCTCGTCGCGCTGGCGGAGCAGAAGGGCGTGGACCTCTCCGGCCTGACGCTGGAGGAGCTGCAATCGGGTGATGCGCGCATCCATGCCGGCGTCTACGACGTGTTGAGCGTGGAAGCCTCCGTCGCCTCGCGTACCTCCTTCGGCGGCACGGCGCCCGCCAACGTCGCGGCCATGGCGGCGCAGTGGCAGGAAAGGCTGGGGCAGGAAAGGCTGGAGCAGGAAAGGTCGGGGCAGGAGCGGCTGGCGTGACCCGGCCGATCCTGATCCTCCTGGCCGGGGCGGCGCTGCTCGTCGCCTGCGGCCGGGTGGGACCGATCCACCCTCCGGGGCCGAAGGAGGAGATCACCTACCCGCGGCAGTATCCCAGCCGCTGAGGGCCTGCACCGGCGGCCCCCGCGACGCAGGGGCCCCACGGGCCGGGGCCGCCACCCCCTGTGCCGATGGCATGATGACCTGACCGGTCGTGCTGTGGTGTTCCAGTGGCGGACCGGGAGGGGACGCCGTCCCCTCCCAAACCCTCCCCTGCCGGGGCCACAAGCGGGCTCCGGACCCCGCTGGGAGTCTGGTGCTTCCGGTAGCGTCAGCCTCCGGGCTCAACCCTGACGGAACGCGGACAGGCGGGACTCTGAAAGAAACATCAAAGGCGTCAGCGAGGGCTGCGGCCGTACCCGCCGAGGAGCATGGCTCCTCGGCGCCTCGACCCCGTCGCAGTCATCCGCGCGGCAGCGCCCATCGGGTCCAGGGCCCGCAGGGTCCTGGCGGAGTGGGGGTATCGGGGGCGAGGCAGAGCCTTGCCCCCGGGCCACGGGCGCCCCCACGCAGGCACGGATCAAGGCATCGCGCCGTGCGTATCAGGCCCGAACGAGGGCGCCGTTCCGCGTCTCTCCCGGCAGGCAGAGAGCTGCGACGAGGGCGGCGACCTCCGCCGGCTGGCGCAGGGTGGCGGGGTCCTCTCCCGGCATGGCCGTGGCCCGCAGGCGCGTGGCGGTGGGGCCGGGGTCGAGCAGGTTCACGCGCAGGGGGCTGTCGCCCGTCTCCTGCGCCCAGGTCAGCGCCAGGTGCTCCAGCCCCGCCTTGGTCGCGCCGTAGGCACCCCAGTAGGCGCGCGGCTCCTCCGCCCGCAGGTCCGTCAGCAGCACCGCCCGCCCGGCATCGGAATGGCGCAGGGGCGGGTCGCAGGTGCGGATCAGCCGCCAGGTGGCGGTCAGGTTCACCCCCACCACGTCGTCCCAGTCGCGCGGGGTGACATGTGCCACCGGCGTCAGCGTGCCGAGCGTGCCGGCGGCGTGCACCAGGATGTCCAGCCGGCCGAAGCGGTCCACGATGGAGGGGCCGATCGCGTCGATGCGGTCGGCGCCCTTGGCCAGGTCGAAGGGGAGGAGGGTGGCGCGGTCGCCGCCTTCGGCACGGATCGCGTCGTCCGTCTCCTCCAGCCCGCCCTGGCTGCGGGCGATCAGCACGCAATGCGCGCCAAGCCGCCCCAGCTCCACCGCGACCGCCGCGCCGATCCCGCGCGAGGCGCCGGTGACCAGGGCGATGCGCCCGTTCAGGGCCCGCGTCCGCGGGGGCGTGGCGCCTGGGGCCGCGCCCGGGTTGGGCTCGTTCGGATTCGGGTCGGGCATGGGAATCTCGGCCAGGAACGGGGTGGTCCGGCGGCGCGGGGAGGGCCCCGGCGCCGGACGCGCTGTCCGCGCATGTAGGGCCTGGGGGCGCGGCCGTCACGTCCCCGGCGGGCGTACGGATGCCCGGGCCTGCCGATGGGTCAGGCCGGGGCGCTGCCCGGTGCGCGCGCCAAGCGGCGCGTGGCGTCGGCTGCCGCGGCGTCCGTTCCCCGGAAGGCGCCACGCCCCGGGGGCCAAGGCTGCCGGCCGGCGAACGGCGCCGTTCGTGTCAGGCGCCGTTGGCGGCGAGCAGCGAGGGCACCCGGGCCGGGTCCTCCTGCATGTCGGTCAGGGGGATGGCGTAGTCGCCGGTGAAGCAGGCGTCGCAGAAGCTGGGCGCGCGCGCGTCGCGGCCCGGGCGGCCGAGGGCGCGGTAGAGCCCGTCGAGCGAGATGAAGGCGAGGCTGTCGGCGCCGATGAAGCGCGCCATCTCCTCGACGGAGTGGTTGGCGGCGAGCAGCTTGTCCCGGTCCGGCGTGTCGATGCCGTAGAAGCACGGGTGCGTCGTGGGCGGGGCGGCGATGCGCATGTGGACCTCGGCCGCGCCGGCCTGGCGGACCATCTCCACGATCTTCTTGCTGGTGGTGCCGCGGACGATGGAATCGTCGACCAGGATCACCCGGCGCCCCTCGATCATCACCCGGTTGGCGGAATGCTTCAGCTTCACGCCCAGGTGGCGGATCTGGTCCGTCGGCTCGATGAAGGTGCGGCCGACATAGTGGTTGCGGATGATCCCCAGCTCGAAGGGAATCCCCGCCTCCACCGCATAGCCCATCGCCGCCGGCACGCCGGAATCGGGCACCGGCACGACGACGTCCGCCTCCACCCCGGATTCGCGGGCCAGCTCCGCGCCGATACGCTTGCGCGTGTCGTAGACGGAGGTGCCCTCGATCACGGAATCGGGGCGGGCGAAGTAGATGTACTCGAAGATGCAGAAGCGCTCCTGCTGCCGTCCGAAGGGCTTCACGGAGCGCAGCCCGCTGGCATCGGCGATCACCACCTCGCCCGGCTCGACGTCGCGGACGAACTCGGCGCCGACGATGTCGAGGGCGCAGGTCTCGCTCGCCATCACCCAGGAATTGCTCTCGGGGCCCCCGAGGCGGCCCAGCACCAGCGGGCGGACGCCCAGCGGGTCGCGCGCGCCGATCAGCGCGCCCTCGTGCAGCGTGACCAGGGAATAGGCGCCCTGCACCTGCTTCAGCGCGTCGATCAGCCGGTCCAGCACGGTGGAGTAGAGGCTGATGGCGATGAGGTGGACGAAGACCTCGGAATCCGTCGTGCTCTGGAACAGGCAGCCGCGCCGGACCAGGGCGCGCTTGAGCTGGAAGGCGTTGGTCAGGTTGCCGTTGTGCGCGACCGCGAGCCCGCCGAACTCGAAATCGGCATAGAGCGGCTGGACGTTGCGGAGCGCGGATTCGCCCGTGGTGGCGTAGCGGTTGTGGCCGATCGCGGCATGGCCGGGCAGGCCGGCCATGATCTTGGCGTCGCCGAAATTGTCGCCCACCAGGCCGCGGCCCTTGTGGCTGTGGAAGGCCCCGCCCTTCTCCAGCGAGGTGATGCCGGCGGCTTCCTGGCCGCGGTGCTGCAGCGCGTGCAGCCCCAGCGCGGTCAGCGCCGCCGCGTCGTTGCGGCCGGAGACGCCCCAGACGCCGACGACGCCGCACTCCTCGTGGAAGCCGTCATCCTCGGCATCCCGGCCCGGGGCATCCCCGTCGGGGTGGGCGAGGGCGAAAGGGTTGGTGGTGAGCTCCATGCGGCGGTCCTCAGGTCCGGCTGCGGGCGGGGGGGCGCAGCAGGTCCTCCATGGGCGGCAGCGGACGGGCTGGGGCGTCCGGCACGCGTGGTCGGTAGTCGGGCGGCAGGCTGCCGACCAGCCACCGCGCCCCGTCGGCGACGAGCGGCAGGGCGCGGGCGTCGCGCACCGGCTCGGGCCAGCGGTCCGTGGCGGGCAGGAACAGCCCGGCAACGATGTAGGCGACCACGGCGAGGAATGCACCCCTGGCGAGGCCGAAGACCGTGCCCAGCGCCCGGTCCACGCCCCCCAGCACGGACGCCTGCACCCGGCGTGCCAGCCAAGCGATCAGCAGCTTGAGGACCAAAAGCGAGACGATGAAGACACTTCCGACCGCCACCACGTCTGCAAGCCACGCAGGCTCCACGGCGCGGCCCAGCGCGACGCGCATGCCGGGCAGCAGGAGGAACGCGAAGACGAGCGCCCCCACCCAGGCGCCGACACCCAGCACCTCGCGCACGAGGCCACGCGAGTAGGCGATGGCGGCCGAGAGGACGAGCACCGCCAGGAGGACGCCATCCACCCAGGTCATGCCGCGCCTGTAGCAGAGCCGGGGCGCAGGCGTCACGCCGGGTTATGCTTCGTTGCCATGGCGCCCATCCCGCCGCTGGCATGGCTGCCCCGCACCTCCTGCCCCGGGCTGCGCGGGGGTGGCCTGACCGGGGCCGGGGAGGCATGCTGCGGCGCAGCGAATGGCGGCCGCCACGTGCCGGGTGGGGATGCCCCGCCGGGGGTGCCCGAGCCGGGTCGCCCCGCCGGGATCTCCCCGGGGGAGGCCGCACCGAGGACGCCGCAGCCAGGACGCCGGACCCGAGACGATGGCCAGCCCCGAACCCGCCCCGCCCGCCGCCCCGCCCTCCTTCATCCAGGCGGGCACGCCGGCGTTCCGCCGCGTCAACGTGGCGATGCTGGCGGCCGGCTTCTCCACCTTCGCGCTGATGTATTCGGTCCAGCCGCTGATGCCGCTTTTCTCGGCGGAGTTCGGGGTGGGGCCGGCCAGCGCCGCCATGGCCCTGTCCCTGACCACCGGCATGCTGGCGGTGGCCATGCTCTTCGCCTCGGCCCTCTCGGAATCGCTGGGGCGCAAGCCGGTGATGGTGGCCTCGCTGCTCGTCTCCGCGGCGCTGACCACGGTGTCGGCGATGGTGCCGGGGTGGGACCAGTTCCTGGCGCTGCGTGCCCTGCAGGGCCTGACCTTCAGCGGCCTGCCCGCCGTCGCCATGGCCTATGTCAGCGAGGAGGTGGACCCGAAATCCAGCGGCTACGCCATGGGCCTCTACATCAGCGGCAGCGCCCTGGGCGGCATGGGCGGGCGGGTGATCACCGGGCTGCTGGCCGATCTCGGCTCCTGGCGCTGGGCGGTCGCGGCGATCGGGCTGCTGGGGCTGGCGGCGGCGGTGCTGTTCTGGCGGCTGCTGCCCCCCTCGCGCCACTTCCGCCGCCAGGCGCTGGCGCCGCGGGCGATGCTGGTCGCCTTCGTCGAGCACCTGCGCGACCCCGGGCTGCGGCTGCTCTTCCTCCAGGGCGCGCTGCTGATGGGCAGCCTGGTGACCGTGTACAACTTCCTGGGCTTCCGCCTGCTCGGCCCGGAATTCGGGCTGAGCCAGGCGGTCGTGGGGCTGGTGTCGCTCTGCTACCTGGTGGGGGTCGGCTCCTCGACCCTGGTCGGCCGGCTGGCCGACCGGCTCGGCCGGGCGCGGATCTTCTGGATCATGGTGGTGGTCATGCTGGCCGGGCTGGCGCTGACCCTGGCCGGTGCGCTGCCGCTGGTGATCGGCGGGCTGGCGGTGCTGACCTTCGGCTTCTTCGGCGCGCATTCCCTGGCCAGCAGCTGGGTCGGCCGGCGGGCCCAGCGGGCGCGGGCCCAGGCCTCCTCGCTCTACCTGTTCAGCTACTACATGGGCGGCAGCGTGATCGGCGCCCTGGGCGGGCTGTGCTGGTCCGCCGGCGGCTGGCCGGGGATCGCCGCGCTGGCGGGCGGCCTGCTGCTGACAGCGCTGGCGGGGGCGGCGCGGCTCGCGGTCCTGCGGCCGCGGGCGACCCCGGACTGACGATGGCCGTGCGGGGGAGGCCCTATCGCCGCTCCAGCCGGGCCGAGCAGGGACGTTCCACGCTGCGCCCGGCCATCGCCCAGGACTGGGCGCCCTCCAGCACCGCCACCCGCCCGGCGAGCCGCCCGGCATAGCGTGCCGTGTAGGACCAGCTCGGCCCCTGGACCCGCCCCTCCAGCACCACCGCGCCATCCGCGGCCACGCGCCCCTGGCCCGTCTCCGGCAGGCCGCGATTCTGGCCGGTGGGGGTCTGCACCTCCCGCTCGTAGCGGGCGAGGCCCTCCACGACCGTCACGGTGATGGCGGCATTCAGGCTTCCTGCCGTCATCCCGGGGATCGGGTCGCAGCGAAGCCGCCCGGTCCAACTCGCCTCCTGTGCCCGCGCCGCGCCGTGGAGGGCGAGAAGGAGCAGGGCGGCAAGGGCGCAGCGTCGCATCGGGGGTCGCATCGGGGCCAGTCCGGCGAGGTTCGGAGCGATCTGACAACGATCGGCCCGGCGATGCAAACCGGCCCCCGGGCGCGCCGCTACAGCCAGCCCTTGCGCTTGAAGTACAGCACCGGCAGCAGCGCGCTGCCCACCATGATGGCGATCGCCAGCGGATAGCCGAAGGACCAGTCCAGCTCCGGCATCTCCTTGAAGTTCATGCCGTAGACGCTGGCGACCAGGGTGGGCGGCATCAGCGCCACCGAGGCCACGGTGAAGGTCTTGATGATGCTGCTCTGGTCGATGTTGATGATCCCCAGGATCGCATCGAGCGAGAAGGTGGCCTTGTTGGTCAGGAAGTTCGCGTGGTCCACCAGCGAGCGCAGGTCGCGCACCAGCGTCTTCACCGCCGCGTTGTTCTCCTTGCGGATCAGCGCGTCCTTCTCGGTGCCCAGGAAGGTGAGGATGCGCGACAGGCCCAGCAGCGTCTCCGTGGCGCGGCTGGTGACCTCGCCCACCTGGCCGAGCACGATCAGCGCCTCCCGCAGGCTCTCGTCGCGCTTGTTGGCCTTGACCTTGGAGCGGCTGCTCTGGAAGGCGGCGCGGCTGGAGCGGTCCATGTCCGCGCCCACGCGCTCCAGCACGTCGGCCAGGCGATCCACCACCTGCTCGAACAGGCTCAGCATCACCAGGTCCGGCGTGCGCAGCAGCCCCACCGGGGTCCGCTTGCAGCGCGCCGCGAAGACCGCGAAGGCCTTGGGCGTGGCATAGCGGACGGTGACGAGGTGCTGCCCGGCCAGGACGAAGGTGATAGGAGTGGAGCCGAAATCCCCCTCCTCCACCCCGTAGAGGAAGTTCGCGGTCAGGAAGAGCGCCTCCTCCTCCCGGTACAGGCGCGAGGAGCTCTCGATCTCCTGCATCTCCTCCCGCGTCGGGACCTCCAGCCCCAGCGCCTCCTGCACGGCGCGCTCCTCCTCGCGGGTCGGCGCCAGCAGGTCCAGCCAGACCGCGCCGCGCAACTGCTCCGGCGTCTGCGCGCCATTGCCCACGACGAGGGCCCCGTTCGCGACGGTGTAGGTCGTCAGCATGGTGTCGCGGGAGACTCCCGGTCAGCGGGTGGGCCGGCTCCTCCGCTTCTAGAGGACAACCGGCCCCGCCGGGAACCGCCCGCCAGATGACGATCGTCGGAAGGTGGAAGCCGCCACGGCCTCGGGTGGTGGCCCACGCGGGATCATCCCGCTCCCATGGCAGCATGGTCCGCCCTGCCCGGCGCCGCGCCTGCGAGGGTGCCAGCCCGGAGGATGGACGGGACCTTCCGTCTCATACAGCCGGCGGGATGCCTCGATCCGTGCCGGCGTGGGGGGTGCCCGTGGCCCGGGGGCAAGGCGCTGCCTCGCCCCCGGTCCCCCACTCCGCCAGGACCCTGCGGGCCCTGGACCCGAGAGGCGCTGCCGCGAGGCTGTCTGTAACGGGATCACGGCGCCGAGGAGCCATGCTCCTCGGCGGGTACGGCCTCCGCACTCGCTGACGCCTATGAGACTTTTTCAGCGTCCCGCCTGTCCGCGCGCCGCCAAGGTTCAGCCCGCGGGCTGACACCCACCAAAAGCACCAGACTCCCAGCGGGGACCGGGGCCCGCTTGTGGCCCCGGCGGGGGAGGGTCCGGGACGGGGATCGACGCGCGGCGTCGATGCCGCAGACCGGCGTCCCCTCCAGGTCCTCCGCCCGAACACCGCGGCACGACCGGTCAGGTCGTCCCGCCGCCCGTATCAGTAGCTGAAGGGCAGCCGCAGCGTCCCGCCTGCGGCCGGCTCCCGGAACAGCCGGTCCTCGCGCCGTGCCAGGTCGTCCTGGTTGAGGGTCGAGCCGCCCTGCCCCGGCACCTCGCGCGGCTGGATCAGGCTGGGCGAGAAGGTCGGCCGCCCGTCATTGTCGTTGCGCGCGATCGGCGCCTCCAGGCTGCGGTTGGGCATCGGCGCCAGTTCCGGCTGGGGTGTCGTCGGCACCGCCAGCGTGGCGGGCGGCACCGGCTCCGGTTGCTGCGCCCGGGGGCGGGCGGGGCGGACGATGCGCGCGCGCCGGCGCCGCTGCTGCGCCGGCCGCGCCGCTTCCGCCGGCGCGGCCTGCGGGGCCGGCCCGGCCGCGGCCGGCGCCGGGTCGGGCGCGGCCTGTCCGCGGCCGGGCTGCCCCGTGGCCAGCCCGGCCAGGAGCAGACCCAGGAACAGCCCCGTGCGGGTCGGCCAGGCGGCGATCCTCATGTCGGGTGCTCCTCCGTGATGCTGCGCATGCCGCGCGGGTCTTCCGCTGGGTTCAGGACGGTGGCCGGGAGCGGGCCGCCCCGCGAGCCCTGCCAGGCGCGCAGCGCCCAGCGCACCGAGGGGAAGGCCAGGCTCTCCCAGGGCAGTGCCTCCCAGGGGAAGACCCGCACCTCCAGGCTCTCCGGCCCCGGCGCATAGCCCGGGCCCGGGCCGGGTTGCAGCCGGGCGCGGAACAGGATCTGCACCTGCCCGATCCGGGCGATGGAATAGACCGCCAGCACCCCGTCGATGGCGATTCGGGCGCGCGCCTCCTCCCAGGCCTCGCGCGCCGCTCCCTCCGCCGCCGTCTCCCCCATCTCCATGTAGCCGGCCGGCAGGGTCCAGAAGCCGGCGCGCGGCTCGATCGCCCGGCGGCAGAGCAGCAGGCCGCCCGGCGCCTCCACCACGGCGCCGACGACGACCTTCGGATTCTCATAGGCGATATGGCCGCAATCCAGGCAGGTGAGCCGGTCGCGCTCGTCCCCCTCGTGCCGGACCTTCTCGAAGCGGCCGCTCATGGCGCGGATGATGTGGCGCGGGCGGAAGCATCGCAAGAACGCCCGGCGGCCGGCCCGTGCGGCCGCCATCACGCCTGACGGATCGGCCGTTGGCCGGCGCCGCGCGGTCAGGGCGCGGCGGGGGCCTCGCAGGCGAAGCTCGCCGCCTCCTGCGGATCGCCGCCGCGGTAGCGGGCCTCCTGCGGGGCGGGGCAGAGCGGGCGGCTGCGGCCGGGGAAGGCGCTGCCCCGGGCCAGCAGGCGGTCCGGGGCCTGGCCCCGCTCGACCCAGGCCTCGATGGCCGCCAGCGGGTCGAAATCGTCCATCGCCGGGCCGCCGCCGCAATGGTTCATGCCGGGCACCACGAAGAGCCGGGCCCAGGCGGACAGCGCCTCCGCCCCGCCATTGTCCCGCGCCAGCTCCGCCCAGTGGTCGCGCAGGTCCGTGGCGGAGAAGACCGGGTCGGCCTGGCCGTGGAAGACCAGCAGCCGGCCGCCATGGCCGCTGAAGCTGTTGAGGAAGGTCGCGGTGGCGTCGTTGATCGCCGCGGTCTGGGCGGTTCGCGGCGGGTCGCGGTCGAAGTCGAAGCTGCGCAGGTCCAGCCCGTCCACCGGCGGCGTCATGAAGTAGAGGCCGAGCGAGGCGGCGGCGAGGGTGGCGTTGCGGGCGTTCGGCGTGCCGCCCGTCGCCGTGCCCAGCTTCCAGGCGCGCCAGCCCGGCGCGGCGATCCCCGGATCCCAGGGCCAGCCGGCGTAGAGCGGCCGGTCCTGCGAATCCCGTGCCCCGCCGAAGACCCGCTCCAGCGCGCGAAGCTGCGGGTCGCTCAGGCAGCCCGCCGCCTTCTCGCCCGGGCAGCGCAGGGTGGCGGGGTCGAAGCGGCAGGCGGACATGGCTTCCACCGTCCCGTCCGCCAGGCCGTCCGCCGCGTCGCAGGCCTTCGCGATGCCCTCGGCCAGCAGCGTCATGTCCGCTGGGGTGAGGGCGGCGGCGAGGACCGGCTGGCCCGCCTCATTGCGCGGCGCGGCGGCGGTGAGGGCCTTCACGTCCCAGGCCTGGGCGATGGCGGCGCGACTGAGGCGGAAGCCGGGATTGCCGGCGACGATCCCGTCGAACTCCAGCGGGAAGCGCTGGGCCGCCATCATCGCGGAGCGGCCGCCATTGGAGCAGCCCATGAAGTAGGCGTGGTCCGGTCCCCGCCCGTACCGGGCCGCGATCAGCGCCCGCGCCTCCCGCGCCACCGGGCCGATCGAGCCGCCGGCATGGTCCAGCCGCGCCTGCTGGTCGGTGCCGAAGGAGGCATCGCTGGCATCCCGCCCCTGGTGCCCGGAATCGGTGGAGACCACGGCATAGCCGCGGTTCAGCGCCGGCACCCCGGTGGCGCCCGCCACCGGGATCGCGCCGATCGCCTCGCTGACCACGCCGTCCATGCCGCCGCCGCCCTGGAACAGGAAGCGGCCGTTCCACGCCTCCGGCAGCCGCAGCTGGAAGCCGATGCCGAAGAACCGCCCATCAGCGGCCGTGCGCGGGGCGATCATGCCCTCCACCACGCAATGCGCCGGCAGGGCGGCACGGCTGCGGGCGGCGCCGGTCAGCGCGGCGCGGCCGGGATTTTCCGCCGGCAGGGTCCCGGCGGGCAGCGCCTCCGACCGGGTGATCCGCAGGTCCGGGCGGGCCAGGGCCATGAGGTCGGCACAGGCGCGCTGGGCACGGGCGGCGTCCGGGGCGAGCAGGGCGAGGGTGCCCAGGGCGGCGCCCCAGCCGCGGCGGGTGGCCCGGGGTCGGGCCGTGCCGGGTTGGAGAATGCCGGGACGGGCGGCTGGGGGACGGATGGACGGCATGCTTGCTTCCTCCCGGGATCTCTGTCCCGATCCGGATCATTAAGAAGCATAGCAATTCCGTCCAGCCCGTCGTGACCGGCTGGATGGCGGGGAGGAACAGGATGACCGAGCGGAATCCGATGGACGGCAGGGAGGAGACGGGGCGGCGCAGGCTGTTGGCCGGGAGCGTGGCGCTGGCCGCCGCGCCGGTCGCGGCAGGCGTCCAGGCGGCCGACTACGCCCCGCCGATGGCTGGGACGGTGCCGCTGGTGCTGCCGCGCACGGAGTTCGTCTACGAGGCGATCTGCGACCTGGAGCCCACGCTGATGCTGGGCGACTCGCCGCTGGGCGAGCGGCGCATGGTTCCCATCAGCGGCGGCAGCTTCGAGGGGCCGCGCATCCGCGGCAAGGTGCTGCCCGGCGGCGCCGACCGGCAACTGGTGCGCAAGGACGGAGTGCGCATCCTGAACGCGCTCTACGAGCTGCAGGCGGAGGACGGGGCGGTAATCACCGTCCACAACCGGGTGCTGGTCGACGACCCGCCGGGCCAGCCGCGCTACGCCTTCTCGACCCTGGAAATCACGGCGCCGGAGGGCCCGCATGGCTGGCTGAACCGTGGCGTCTATGTCGGCACGCTGAACAGCCTGCGCCCGGCACGCGCCGCCGTGCTGATCCGGGTCTACCGGGTGATCTGAGTGAAACGGGACGGCAGCCCGGCGGTAGGGCCCGCCCGCATGCCAGCGCGGGGTGCGTCCGTTCCCCGGGGGCAAGGCGCTGCCTCGCCCCCGTACCCCCACTCCGCCAGGACCCTGCGGGCCCTGGACCCGATCAGCGCTGCCGCGGGACAGCCGGACACGGGGTCAATGCGCCGAGGAGCATGGCTCCTCGGCGGGACCGGCCTCAGCCCTCGCTGACGCCTACGAAGTTCTTATGGCGTCCCGCCTGTCCGCGCCCCGTCAGGGTTCAGCCCGTAGGCTGACGGCAGCCGCGCAGCACCAGACTCCCAGCGGGGACCGAGGCCCGCTTGTGGCCCCGGCAGGGGAAGGCCTGGGACGGGGATCGACGCACGGCGTCGATGCCGCAGGCCGGCCCCTCCCGGTCCGCTGCCGTTACACCACAGCACCACGGGTCAGCTCATCCCGCCGCCGGTATCACACCCGGATGTCGAGCAGCGAGCCACGCGGCAGGATGCTGCCGGCCTGGACAGGCGTTGCGGCCAGCGGGCGCTGCGTGTCCTGTCCGGGCTCCGGCGTGGTGCTGCCGGTGTCCCGGCGGCGGGCGGGCGCGACGCCGCCCGGGGTGCCGGTCGGGCTGACGTCCGGCGTGAAGGCGGAGAGCGAGTTCAGCGCGATCATGCGCAGGATGATCGCTGAAAGCTCTGAATCCTTCCTTGACCGGACTGCTTTCCTGCGATCGGCGCGGAGGCGTTCCCAGCTGTCGGGGGTGGTGTCCATGCCCCCTGGATGGGGCCAGGGGTCGTTAACACTCCAGCAACCTGTGGCTGTATTCCGGGCAAGGCGTCAGACGACGCCGTGATAGTGCCGATACCAGGCCACGAAGCGTCCCAGCCCCTCCTCCAGCGACGTGCGCGGGGCGAAGCCGACGGCCGCCTGCAGGGCGGAGACATCGGCCCAGGTGCGCTCGACATCGCCCGGCTGCATCGGCACCTCGCGGCGGATCGCCTCGCGGTTGGTGTGGCGCTCCAGGATGTCGATCATCTCGCCCACCGGGACGGGGGTGTGGTTGCCGATGTTGAAGATCCGGTGCGGCACCTCCGGCACCGGCCGCCCCGGCTCCCCGGGGGCGGAGGGGGGGAGGGGGAGGAGGCGGGCAATGGCCTCCACCACCTCGTCCACATAGGTGAAGTCGCGCCAGACCTTGCCGTGGTTGAAGAGTTGGATCTCCCGCCCCTCGAACAGCGCCTGGGTGAAGCCCCAATAGGCCATGTCGGGCCGGCCCCAGGGGCCGTAGACGGTGAAGAACCGCAACCCCGTCAGCGGCAGCCCGAACAGGTGGCCGTAGCTCGCCGCCATCAGCTCGTTCGCCCGCTTGGTGGCGGCGTAGAGGGAGGAGGGGCGGTCGACCGGATCGTCCTCGCGGAACGGCACACGGGTCGAGGAGCCGTAGACGGAGGAGGAGGAGGCATAGACCAAGTGGCGCACCGGATGGGCACGCGCCGCCTCCAGCACCTCCAGGAAGCCGTCGAGATTGGCGCGGGCGTAGTCGCGCGGTGCCTTCAGCGAGTACCGCACGCCGGCCTGGGCGGCGAGGTGCGCGACCATGTCCGGGCGGAACGCCGCCCAGGCGGCCTCCAGCGCCCCGGGTTCCGCGATGTCGAGCGGGCGGAAGGCGAAGGCCGGATGGTCGGTCAGGGCCGCCAGCCGGTCCCGCTTGAGCGCCGGATCGTAATAGGCGTTCAGGCTGTCCAGCCCGAGCACGGTGGCGCCGTCCCCCAGCAGCCGCCGCGCCAGGTGCGCGCCGATGAATCCCGCCGCGCCGGTGACCAGCACCCGCGCCCCCGCCAGCGGCGCCGCGCCGCCCGCTGCCGGCGTGCCCGTCATGCGATTCCTGCCATGCGATCCCATCCTCGATCCCCGGTCAGCCGATCAGGGGCGCGAGCTGGTGGTGTTCCAGCCAGCCGAGGCGGGAGAGCAGGTCGTCCTCCCGGCACAGCATCACCCGGCGCAGCCCGGCGCCCAGGATGCGGATTTCCCCCGCCGGGCGGAACGGCGTGCTCTCGATCTCCGCCAGCAGCAGCCGCGCCTCCTCCGGCAGGTCGAAGGAGAGGACGCAGCCGCCCTGGCCGCGGGCCGGCGCCACCTCGCCCCCGGCCAGCTCCTCGCCCAGCGCCTCCACCCGGACATGCACCGGGCCGCCGCCGACGGGGGCCACGATGTCGAGGTAGAGGCGCCAGCGTCCGCTCGCCCCGGCCGGCAGCGGCACCGCCAGCGTCGCCGTGCCGCCGCGGCTCCAGACGCCCCACGCCTCGGGCAGGTTCCAGCCGGGTCCCTCGCGCAGCATCTGGCGCAGCGCCACGGCCAGGGCGGGTTGCGTCTCCTCGCCCTGCACCATGTCATAGGCCCGGCCAGGCTCGATCTGCAGCCGGTTCTCCGGCGTGGTGGCGGGGCGGGCCGCCATGGCGCGCAGGTCCGCCAGCATCTCGTCCTTCAGCACCGCCCAGTGGCGCAGGCCGCCGCCGGGCGGGATCGCCGCCTCCGTTGCCTCCAGCGCGCCCGGCTCGGCGATCAGCCGCTCCAGGGTGTCCGTCAGCTCCGGCTCATGCTGCGGGGTGAAGAAGACGGCGCCGGGCGCGCCGGACTCGATGAGGGCGGAGTGGCGCGGCACCACGGGCACCTTGCCGTGCGCCAGGCTCTCCGTGACCGGCAGGCCCCAGCCCTCGTGGAAGGAGTTGTAGATGGTGAAGCGGCAGCCCTCGTAGAGCGCGGCCAGGGCGTTGTCCGGCACGTCGTGCAGCAGCACCACCTGCCGCCGCAGCTCCCGGCTGTTCTCGCGGAAGGCCAGCGCCGCCTCGGCGTGCCAGCCCTTGTGGCCGACGCAGACGAGCTGCGGCACCCGGGCCGCGCCGAGCCGGCGGATCAGCGAGAGCCAGGCACGGAACACCAGCAGGTGGTCCTTGCGGCTTTCCACCGTGGCGACGAAGAGGGCATAGGGCTGCCCCGGCCGGAAGCCCGGCAGCCCGGCCAGGGCCCCGGGATCGGGCGGGGCGCCGTCCGGGCGTGGATCGGCATCCAGCCGGATCACCCCCATCGGCAGGTCGAGCCCCGGCAGGAGGCGGGCGAGCTGGTCCCGGCCCTCGGCCAGCGTGCTCTGCGAGTTGCACAGGATGCCGTGGGCATGCACCGCCATGGCGGAGAACCAGCGGGCATAGTCCTGCACCATGCGCAGTTCGCAGTGCTCCGGCACCACCAGCGGCACGCAGTCGTGCAGGAAGGGGATGTAGCGCAGCCCGCTGTCGCGCTGGGCGGCACGCAGGCCGCGGAAGTAGTCCGGCAGGCCCCAGGAGTTGCCCAGGTTCACCAGCATCGTCCCGCGCGCGAAGGCATGGCGCGGCGCGGCGCGCAGCGCCGCATCGGCCGCCTCCAGCGCCGCCTGCCAGTCCGGTGCCGCAAGCTCCGTGCCGGTGCCGGACAGCCGGATCAGGTCCAGCAGCAGCGGCGCCGGCAGGGCCTGCCAGGCACAGGAATCCGGGTTGAAGACCACGCAGCCCAGCCGCGTCTCCGCTGCCGCCGGGCCCCGGAGCGCGGCGCCGACCAGCCCGCACTGCACACGCTGAATGCCCGTCGGCATGCGCCGGTGGTGGAAGTGCAGCACCAGGTCCGAGACGTCGAAGACGAGATCCAGCGGCAGGGGCGCGGCCGCGGTCGCCTCGGCCACGCCCGGTGCCGGCCTCTCCTGCCCTGCGTCGTGCCCCGGCATCCGCCCTCCGCGATCGCGCCCTGTCCTGCTTATGGCGCCCGGGGGCGCCGCGCCAGGGGGCGTGGGCGGCGGGGCCCGGCGCCGTCCCCGCGGGGGAAAGCCTCCATGAGCGACGCGGTGCCTCGATCGCGATAAGCCCCCTTCGCCAGGCCCCCCTGGGTCCCGGGCCTGGCGCCGGGGCCCGCCGGCGCCGCTCGCGGGCGGGCCGGGTCTCAGCCGGCCAGGGCGTCGCGAACCGCGGCCAGCGCCTCGGCGGCCTTCGCCGCCTCCGGCCCGCCGGCCTGGGCCATGTCCGGCCGGCCGCCGCCGCCCTTGCCGCCCACGGCGGCCGAGGCGGCGCGGACCAGGGCGACCGCATCGGCCTTGCCCTTCCCGCCCTCGCCGACGCCGACCACGATGCTGGCCTTGCCCTCGGCGGTGGAGACCAGGGCCACCACATCCGCCGTGCCGCCCTTCAGGATGGCCTCGGCGATGCCCTTCAGGTCGCGCGGCGGGGTCTCGCCCACCTCGCGCAGCGCGAGGCGCAGGCCGCCGACCTCCTCGATCGCCGCGGCCGCGCCGCCGGTGGCGAGCTGCTTGCGCAGTTCCGCCATCTCGCGCTCCATCCGGCGGCGCTCCTCCAGCAGGGTGGCGACGCGGGCGGGGACCTCGGCGGTGGTGGATTTCAGCGCCGCCGCCGCCTCGCGGAGCTGGCGCTCGGCGCCCTCGACCAGGGAGAGGGCAGCGCTGCCGGTGACCGCCTCCACGCGGCGCACCCCGGCCGAGACGGCGCCCTCGGAGACGATCTTGAACAGGCCGATATCGCCCGTGCGGCTCACATGGGTGCCGCCGCACAGCTCCAGCGAGTAGACGCCGTGCTTGGCGGTGGCCTCCGGGTCCTCGCCCATGCCGACCACGCGGACCTCGTCGCCGTACTTCTCGCCGAACAGCGCCATGGCGCCCGCCTCGACGGCGGCTTCCGGCGTCATCAGCCGCGTGACGACGGGGGTGTTCTGGCGGATGCGGGCGTTCACCTCCCCCTCCACCCAGGCCAGGTCCTCGGGCGTCATCGGGCTGGGCTGGGAGACGTCGAAGCGGAGCCGGTCCGGCGCGTTCAGCGAACCCTTCTGCGAGACATGGGTGCCGAGGCGCCGCCGCAGCGCCTCGTGCAGCAGGTGGGTGGCGGAGTGGTGGGCGCGGATGTCGCCGCGGCGGGCATGGTCCACCTCCGCCTGGACGGCGAGGCCGGACTTCGCCTCGCCATGGGAGACGGTGCCCAGATGCACGAAGAGGCCCAGCTTCTTCTGGGTGTCGCGGACCACGATGCGGCAGGCGTCGCCCGCCGAGATCAGCCCGGCATCGCCCACCTGGCCGCCGCTCTCGGCGTAGAAGGGCGTCTGGTTCAGCACCACTGCGACCTCCGTGCCGGCCGGGGCGCTCTCCACCACCTTGCCGTCGGCGATGATGGCCAGGATCTCGCCCTCCGCCGTCTCGGTGGAGTAGCCGAGGAACTCGGTGACGCCGACCGCCTCCTTCAGGTCGAACCACAGCGTCTCCGTCGCGGCCTCGCCCGTGCCGGCCCAGGCGGCGCGGGCGCGCTCGCGCTGCTCGGCCATGGCGGCGTTGAAGCCCTCCACGTCCACCACCCGCCCCTCGGTGCGCAGCGCGTCCTGGGTCAGGTCCAGCGGGAAGCCGTAGGTGTCGTAGAGGCGGAAGGCGACCTCGCCGGAGAGGGTGCCGCCCTCGCCCAGCCGCGCCGTCTCCTCCGCCAGCAGGCCGAGGCCGCGGGCGAGCAGGGTGCGGAAGCGCGTCTCCTCCAGCCGCAGCGTCTCCTCGATCAGCGGCTGGGCGCGGACCAACTCCGGATAGGCGGTGCCCATCTGGCGCACCAGCGCGGGGACGAGGCGGTAGAGCAGCGGCTCCTGCGTGCCCATCAGGTGGGCGTGGCGCATGGCGCGACGCAGGATGCGGCGCAGGACGTAGCCGCGGCCCTCGTTGGAGGGCAGCACCCCGTCCGCCACCAGGAAGGCGCCGGAGCGCAGGTGGTCGGCGACGACGCGGTGGCTGACGCGGAAGGGCCCGTCCGGCTCCTGCCCGGTCGCCTCGGCGCTGGCCAGGATCAGGGCGCGCAGCGTGTCCGTATCGTAGTTGTCGTGCTTGCCCTGGAGGATGGCGGCGAAGCGCTCCAGCCCCATGCCCGTGTCGATCGAGGGCCGGGGCAGGGGGGCGCGGACGCCCGGCGGCCCCTCCTCGTACTGCATGAAGACGAGGTTCCAGATCTCGATGAAGCGGTCGCCATCCTCGTCCGGGCTGCCGGGCGGGCCGCCGGGGATGTGCGCGCCATGGTCGTAGAAGATTTCCGAGCAGGGGCCGCAGGGGCCGGTATCGCCCATGCGCCAGAAATTGTCGGAGGTCGGGATGCGGATGATCCGGCCGTCCGGCAGGCCGGCGACCTTGCGCCACAGCGCGGCCGCGTCCTCGTCCTCGGAATAGACGGTGACGAGCAGCTTGTCCTTCGGAAGCGCGAAGTCCTTCGTCAGCAGGGTCCAGGCATGGGTGATCGCCTGTTCCTTGAAGTAGTCGCCGAAGGAGAAGTTCCCCAGCATCTCGAAGAAGGTGTGGTGCCGGGCGGTGTAGCCGACATTGTCCAGGTCGTTGTGCTTGCCCCCCGCCCGGACGCATTTCTGCGCCGTCGTCGCCCGGACGTAGGGCCGCTTCTCCTGGCCGGTGAAGACGTTCTTGAACTGGACCATCCCCGAGTTCGCGAACATCAGGGTCGGGTCGTTGCGCGGGACCAGCGGGCTGCTCTCGACCACCTGGTGGCCGTTGCGCGCGAAGTAGTCCAGGAAGGTGGCGCGGATGTCGTTGCTGCTGGTCATCGGCCGGCGCTGGTCTTCTCGGGCAGGGAACGGAAGCGGGACAATGCCCTTACCGCGCGGGCCGTTTCCCGTCGAGGGACAAGGGTCCCGGGCCGGGGCAAGGCAGCCTCCCGCCCCGCAGGCCGCCCGGTTGCGCCGCGGGACCGGCGGTTTGCGGCCCGCCGCGGCCTGCCTATGGTCGGGCGGGCAGCCCCGGCCGGCACGGCCGCCGACAGACCGAAGGCCGTGACGTGACCCGGACCCCCCCCGCCCCGCCCCAGCAGGATGCCCGCCCGGCCGGGGAGACCGCCCGGGGCACGCTGCGCGACGTGGCGCGGGCGGCGGGCGTGTCGATGATGACGGTGTCCAACGTGCTGCGGGGCCGGGCCGGGGCGGCCGAGGACACCCGGGCGCGCGTCCTGGCCTGCGCCGAGGCGCTGGGCTACCGCCCGCATGCCAGCGCCCGGCGGCTGCGCACGGCCACGCACGGCACCATCGGGCTGCTGATCGTGGACCAGCAGCCGGACTTCCTGCGCGATCCCTTCACCAGCAACCTCGCGGCCGGGCTGGGCAACGTGGCCTCGGCGCAGGGGCTGTCGCTGCTGGTGCAGGGGGCGCGGCCCGCCGCGCTGGGGCGGCAGGCGCCGCTGCTGGCGCGGGTGGAGACGGATGCGCTCTGCGTCCTGCTCTCCGGCAGCGCCGCGGCCCGGGCCGCGGCGCTGGAGGCCGTGGCCGCGCTGCGCCAGCCGGTGGTGCTGTTGCAGGAGACGCAGGGCGGCCTGCCCGATTGCTGCCTGGTGCGGCAGGACGACCAGGGCGGCGGGGTGCTTCTCGGCGAGCACCTGCGGCCGCGCCTGCCGGAGGCGCCGCGCGTGCTGGTGCTGCGCCCGGACGCGGAATGGGACGCGCAGAGCCAGCGCGCCGCCGGGCTGGCCCAGGGCCTGGGGCGCAAGGCGCGCCTGGCCATCCTGCGCTGCGGCAACGAGGGCTGGGAGGACACCCGGGAGGCGGTGGGGCGTTGGCTGGACCGCCATGGCGTCCCGGATGCGGTGGTCGGCGGCAACGACCAGATGGCGCTGGCGGCGATGCGGCTGCTGCGCGACCGGGGGGTGGAGGTGCCGGGGCGCACCCGCGTGGCCGGCTTCAACGGCTTCTCCGTCTTCCGCTATGCCGAGCCGAGCCTGACCACCATCGTCTCGCCCGCCTACGAGGTCGGGATGCGCGCGGGGGAGGCCGTGCTGGCGCGGCTGGCCGGGGCCTTCCCGGCGGCGGAGATCGTGCTGCCGGTGACGTTGCGGCCCGGCGAATCCGCTTGACAGGCGCCGGCGCCGGGTCGCACGCTTTAACGATAAAGCATGGGCGATGAGGCGGGCAGCCTACCCCGCCGGCCGCGCACCCGACGACCCGATGGCGAGGCGCATGACGGATACGGAACTCGACACGCTGCTGGACCCGAAGCGCACGCCGCTCTTCGCCGCGCTGCTCTCCGACGTGCTGGACGGCATGGGGCTGATGCACCAGGCGCTGGCCGCGCGCATCCGGCCGCTGGACGACGCGCTGGTGATGCTGGGCCGCGCCCGCACCGCGCTGTACCAGGAGGTCTGGCACCACACGGAGGGCGAGAACCCCTACGAGCTGGAGATCGCCCTGATCGACGGGCTGCGCCCGGGCGAGATTCCCGTCTTCGCCTGCGGCACGGGCGGCCGCATCGCCCCCTGGGGCGAGCTGCTGAGCACGGCGGCCAAGGGGCGCGGCGCGGCGGGCGCGGTGATGGACGGCGCGGTGCGCGACATCAAGGCGATCCGGGCCATGGGCTTCCCCGTCTTCCATGGCGGCATCGCGCCGCTGGACAGCAAGGGGCGCGGCAGGGTCGCGGCCATCGACGTGCCGGTCGAATGCGCGGGCGTGAAGGTCCGCAGCGGCGACCTGGTCCTGGGCGATGCCGACGGTGTGGTGGTGGTGCCGCGCGAGGCGGAGGCGGAGGCGCTGCGCCGGGCCGCGGAGAAGCTGGCCGGCGAGCGGACGACGCTGCGCGAGCTGCAGGAAGGCCAGTCGTTGGCCGAGGTCTTCGCCCGGCACGGGATCCTCTGAGCATGATCGTCGACTGCCACGTCAACGTCTACGAGGACGCGCATATCCTGCCGTTGCTGAAGGCGCAGACGGCGAGCCGCAGCGGCGGCGTCGATCCCTGCGCCACGCCCGAACGGGTGAAGGCGTCGATGACGGGGGTGGACCGCTACATCGCCTTCTCGCTGCGCTACGGCGACAGCGCCGGGGTGGAGGGGGATGACGAGGTCACCGCCCGGCTGATGGCGCTGGACCCCGGCCGCTGCGTCGGATTCGCCTATGCCGATCCGCGCCGGGCGGACGTGATGGAGCTGCTGCGCCACGCCACCGGCACGCTGGGCCTGCGCGGGGTGAAGTTCGGCCCCATCTACAACGGCGTCAGCGTGCTCGACCCGCGGCTGGAGCCGGTGATCGCGCATTGCCTGAGGCACGACCTGCCGCTGACCATGCACATGGGCACCACCTACGCCAACAACGCGCCGCTGGAATTCGGCCGCCCGATCCATGTGGACGAGCTGGCGCGGCGCCATCCGGACCTGAAGATCGTCATGGCGCATATGGGCCATCCCTGGATGGACGAGTGCATCGCCGTGATCCGCAAGAACCCGAACGTCTATGCGGAGGTCTCGGCGCTGCACTACCGGCCCTGGCAGTTCTGGAACATGCTGGTCTCCGCCCAGGAATACGGCGTCGCCGACCGCAACAAGATCTTCTGGGGCACGGACTTCCCCTATGCTGAGGTGGAGGAGAGCCTGGAAGGGCTGCGCCGCGCCAACCACCTCGTCGAGGGCACTAGCCTGCCCCGCGTCTCCGACGCGACCATCCAGGCGATCATGCACTCCAATCCCTTCGAGCACTGGTGGCACGGGACGGCGCCGTGAGCGACAAGCCGCGACGCAGCCGCGCCTGGTTCGGCGCCGAGGGCAGCCACGGCTTCATCCCGCGCAGCTGGATGAAGTCCCAGGGCCATCCCAGCCACATGTTCGACGGGCGGCCGGTGATCGGCATCGCCAACACCTTCTCCGACCTCACCCCCTGCAACGGCCACCTGCGCCAGCTCGCCGAGTTCGTGAAGCGCGGCGTCTACGAGGCGGGCGGCTTCCCGCTGGAGTTCCCCGTCTTCTCGCCGGGCGAGAGCAACCTGCGCCCGACCACCATGCTGTTCCGCAACCTCGCCAGCATGGACGCGGAATGCGCCATCCGCGGCAACCCGATGGACGGGGTGGTGCTGCTGGCCGGCTGCGACAAGACGACGCCCTCGCTGCTGATGGGCGCGGCCAGCGTGGACCTGCCGACCATCCTGCTCTCCGGCGGGCCGATGCTGAACGCCTGGGACGGGCGCAAGCGCATGGGCTCGGGCACCTTCGTCAGCCAGTCGGTGCAGAAGCTCCAGGCCGGCACCATGACCCAGGCGCAGTTCGACGCGGCCGAGGCGGCGCTGTCGCGCAGCGCCGGCTCCTGCATGACCATGGGCACGGCCAGCACCATGGCGAGCCTGGTCGAGGGCATGGGCCTCGCCCTGCCGGACAACGCCGCCCTGCCCGCCGTCGACGCGCGGCGCCAGGCCCTGGCGCACCTGACCGGCATGCGCGCGGTGGAGCTGGTGAAGCAGGACATCCGCATGTCGCGCTTCCTGACGCGCCGGCATTTCGAGAACGCCATCCTGCTCAACGGCGCCCTGGGCGGCTCCACCAACGCCGTCGTGCACCTCCTCGCCCTGGCCGGCCGCGCCGGGGTGGAGCTGAGCCTGGACGACTGGGACCGGCTGGGCCGCGACATGCCCTGCCTGGTGGACCTGATGCCCTCCGGCCAGTTCCTGATGGAGGATTTCTGCTACGCCGGCGGCGTGCCCGCCGTGCTGAAGGCCCTGCTGCCGCGCCTGCATGGCGGGACGGAGACGGTGGCCGGGCGCAGCCTCGCGGAACTCTGCGAGGAGGCGCCGGAGCCGGATGGCGAGGTGATCCGCCCGCTGCACGACCCGTTCAAGCCCCAGGGCGGCATCGCCGTGCTGCGCGGCAACCTCGCGCCGCAGGGGGCGATCATCAAGCCCTCCGCCGCCAGCCCGGCGCTGATGCGCCACACCGGCCCGGCCGTGACCTTCGAGGATATCGAGGACTTCAACGCCCGCATCGACGACCCGGACCTGCCGGTCACCGCCGACAGCGTGCTGGTGCTGAAGAACTGCGGCCCGCGCGGCTATCCGGGCATGCCGGAGGTCGGCAACACCCGCCTGCCCGCCAAGCTGGCGCGCCAGGGCGTGACGGACATGGTACGCCTGTCCGACGCGCGGATGAGCGGCACCGCCTATGGCACCGTCGTCCTGCACATCGCCCCGGAGAGCGCGGCCGGCGGCCCGCTGGGGCTGGTGGAGACGGGCGACCTCATCACCCTCGACGTCGAGGCGCGGAAGCTGGAGCTGCATGTGGACGAGGCCACGCTGGCCGCGCGCCGCGCCGCCCGTCCGCCCTTCGCCAGCCCCTACGCCCGCGGCTACGAGAAGCTCTACGTGGAGCACGTGCTCGGCGCCGAGCGCGGGGTGGATTTCGACTTCCTCGTCGGCCGGACCGAGGACCGGCCGCTGCGGGGATCGCACTAGGACGCTGCCGCACCCGGAGGAGACCGCATCATGCGCCGCCGCACCCTGCTCGCCTCCTCCGCGCTCCTCGCGGCACCGCGCCTGGCCAAGGCGCAGGCGCCGCGCGTGCTGCGCTTCGTGCCGCAGGCGGATCTCGCGCTGCTCGACCCGGTGCAGACCACGGGCCTCGTCACGCGCAACCACGGCATGCTGGTCTTCGACACGCTCTACGGCGCGGACCTGCAACAGGTCGCGCGGCCGCAGATGGCCGAGGGCCACACCGTGTCGGAGGATGGCCGCCTCTGGCGCATCCGCCTGCGCGAGGGTCTGAGGTTCCATGACGGCACGCCCGTCCTCGCGCGCGACTGCGCCGCCTCGATCGAGCGCTGGGGCAAGCGGGACAATTTCGGCCTGGCGCTGATGGCGGTGACGGACAGCATCGGTGCGCCGGACGACCGCACCATCGAGATCCGGCTGAAGCGTCCCTTCCCGATGCTGCCCGACGCGCTGGCCAAGGCCGGGCCCAACCTCGCCGCCATGATGCCGGAGCGGCTGGCGCGGCTCGACGCCATGCGCCCGGTGCCGGAGGTGGTGGGCAGCGGCCCCTACCGCTTCGTCGCCGGGGAGCGCGTGCCCGGCGCGCTGGCCGTCTACGAGCGCTTCCGCGACTACGTGCCGCGCGCGGAGGGCACGGCCAGCCTGCTCGCCGGGCCGCGCGTCGCGAACTTCGACCGGGTGGAATGGCGCACCCTGCCCGATGCCGCGACCGCCGCCGCGGCGCTGCAATCCGGCGAGGTGGACTGGTGGGAGCAGCCGATCCCGGACCTCCTCCCCGTCCTGCGCCGCGCCCGCGGCATCAAGGTGGAGGTGCTGGACACGGCCGGGCAGCTCGCCATGCTCAAGCCCAACCACCTCAACCCGCCCTTCGACAACCCCGCCATCCGCCGCGCCCTGCTCGGCGCCTTCTCCCAGGCGGAGGCGATGCAGGCTGTGGCGGGCAGCGACCGCAGCCTGTGGCGCGACCGCGTGGGCTTCTTCACCCCCGGCAGCCCCATGGCCAGCGAGGCCGGGCTGGAGGCGCTGCCGGAGAAGCCGGACCTGGAGAAGGTCAGGCGCGACCTCCAGGCCGCCGGCTATCGCGGCGAGCGCGTCGTCCTGTTGGTCCCCACCGACCTGCCCGTGCTGAACGCGCTGAGCGAGGTAGTCGGCGACGTGCTGCGCCGGGTTGGCATCAACCTCGACTACCAGGCGCTGGACTGGGGCACGGTGCTGCAACGCCTGGCCAGCCAGGAGCCGCTGGACAAGGGCGGCTGGAGCGCCTTCTGCAACACCACCCTCGGCGTGGGCGCGGCCAACCCCGCCGCCCACAACCACCTGCGCGGCAGCGGCCGCAGCGCCACCTTCGGCTGGTTCGACAGCCCGCGCATCGAGGAGCTGCGCAACGCCTGGTTCGACGCGCCCGACCTCGCGGCACAGCAGGCGATCGGACGCGACATCCAGCTCCAGGCCTTCCGCGACGTGCCCTACTGGCCGCTCGGCGCCTATACCCAGCCCACCGCCTATCGCGCCGACCTCGCCGGCATGATGCAGGGCGCGCCGCTCTTCACCGGGGTGCGGCGGGGGTGAGGCCGCGCGGTGCCACCCCCCGGGGGAAAGGCGCCGCCTTTCCCCCGTACCCCCTATCCGCCAGGACCCAGAGGGCCCTGGGCCCTTCGAGTCCGCGCGCTGCATCGGGATCGCGCCGAGGAGCCTCGCTCCTCGGCGACTGCGGCCGCAGCGCGCGCGACCCTGACGCTGTTTTTCCAGCGCCCCGCCCGTCCGCGCTCTCCCCGGGTGCAGCCCGCAGGCCGACCAAAGCCGCGGGCGACAAGGCCCAGCGGGGTCCGGGGCCAGCTTGTGGCCCCGGCGGGGGTCCAGGGGGCAGCGCCCCCTGGAGCGCGCCGCCCGAACTCCCCTGACCCTCAACCCGAAGGAGCCCCCGCCTTGCGCCGCCGCACCCTCATCGCCTCCGCCGCCGCGACGCTCGCGGCCCCCCGGATCGCCGGGGCGCAACGCGCCTCGGTGCTGCGCTTCGTGCCGCAGAGCGACCTGGCGCTGCTGGACCCGGTGCAGACCACGGCCGCGATCACGCGCAACCACGGGCTGATGGTCTTCGACCAGCTCTACGGCGTGGATGCGAATCTCCAGCCGCAGCCGCAGATGGCCGAGGGCCACACCATCGACCAGGACGGCAAGCGCTGGACCATCCGTCTGCGCGAGGGGCTCCGTTTCCACGATGGCGAGCCGGTGCGGGCGCGGGACTGCGCTGCCTCCGTCCGGCGCTGGGGCAAGCGGGACACCTTCGGGCTGGCGCTGATGGCGGCCACCGACGAGATCGAGACGCCGGACGACCGCACGCTGGTCTTCCGGCTGAAGCGGCCCTTCCCGCTGCTGGCGGATGCGCTGGGCAAGAGCAACTCCAACATCTGCGTCATGATGCCGGAGCGGCTGGCGCAGACCGACCCGTCGCGCGCGGTGCCGGAGATGATCGGCAGCGGCCCCTACCGCTTCGTGGCCGGCGAGCGGGTGGCGGGGGCGCAAGTGGTGTACGAGCGCTTCCGCGACTACGCGCCGCGCCCGGGCGGCGAGGCGAGCTTCCTCGCCGGGCCGCGAAGGGCGCATTTCGACCGGGTGGAATGGCGCATCATCCCCGATGCGGGCACGGCGGCCGCCGCGCTGCAATCGGGCGAGGTGGACTGGTGGGAGCAGCCGGCGATCGACCTGCTGCCGCTGCTGCGCCGCAACGCCGCCCTGCGCGTCGACCTGGTGGAGAGCTACGGCTTCTTCAGCCTGCTGCGGCCGAACCACCTGCACCCGCCCTTCGACAACCCGGCCATCCGCAAGGCGCTGCTCGGCGCCTTCGTGCAGGCGGACTTCATGCAGGCGGTGGTGGGCGACAACCGCGCGCTGTGGAAGGACAATGTCGGCTTCTTCCTGCCCGGCAGCCCGATGGCGAGCGATGTCGGCCTCTCCGCCCTGCCGAAGCGGGCGGATTTCGACACGGTGAAGCGCGACCTCCAGGCGGCGGGCTACAAGGGCGAGCGCGTCGTCTTCCTCGTGCCCACCGACTTCCAGACGGTCAACGCGATGAGCGAGGTGGCGGGCGACGCGCTGCGCCGCTCCGGCATCAACCTCGACTACCAGGCGATGGACTGGGGCACGGCGCTGCAGCGCCTGGCCAGCCAGGAGCCGCTGGACAAGGGCGGCTGGAGCCTGTTCAGCACCTGGTCGCTGGGGGCGGGCGTCGCCAGCCCGGCGGCCCACGCCTATATCCGCGGCAGCGGGCGCAGCGCGACCTTCGGCTGGTTCGGCTCGGACCGGATGGAGGCGCTGCGCAACGCCTGGCTGGAGGCGTCGGACCTCGACACCCAGAAGCGCATCTGCCGCGACATGCAGGCCCTGGCCTTCGAGGAGGTGCCCTTCTACCCCACCGGCTTCTTCACCCAGGCGACGGCGCTGCGCTCCGACCTCACCGGGCTGGTGAAGGGCGCGCCGCTCTTCTGGGGCATCCGGCGGGGCTGAGGCGATGCGCGTCACCGCCGTCGAGCCGATCCTGCTGCGCAGCACCCAGGGCTGGCGGACGGGCGCGGACGGGGCGGAGGCGAGCGACAACGGCGACTGGCAGCTCCTCGTCCGGGTGGGGACGGATGCGGGGCTGACCGGCTGGGCCGACGTGGAGACGCTGCCCTCCGCCGCGCTGGCCTGCATCGCCGGCGAGGGCATGGCGCTCCAGGGCTTCCGCGGGCTGGGGGAGCTGCTGCTGGGCGAGGACCCGCTGGCGCCGGAGCGGGCCTGGGACCGGCTCTATGTCGGCAGCGCCTATTACGGCCGGCGCGGGGTGGCGATGCACTGCCTCTCCGCGCTCGACAACGCGCTGTGGTCCATCCGCTCCCAGGCGCTGGGCGTCTCCATCGCCACCCTGCTGGGCGGGCGGCGGCGCGACCGGGTGCGGGCCTATGCCTCCACCCTGTTCCGCGACACGCCGGAGGGCATGGCGGAGGCGGCGCGCGGCTATGTCGATCGCGGCTTCCGGGCGGTGAAGTTCGGCTGGGGCGTCTTCGGCGAGGATTCCGGCCGCGACCGCGAGCTGGTCGCCGCGGCGCGCGAGGCGTTGGGGCCGGAGCGGGAGCTGCTGGTCGATCCCGGCTGGTACCCGGCGGGCTGGCGCGGCCCCGGCGCGCCCGGGCTGCGCAGCCGGCGGGAGGCGGAGGCGCTCTGCGCCTGGCTCGCCGATTACGGCGTCGGCTGGGTGGAGGACTTCATCCACCCCGAGCGCTTCGAGGAGTACGCCGCCGTGCGCGCCCGCAGCCCGACCCCCGTCGCGGCGGGCGAGCAGCTCGCGACCACCTGGGAGTTCGAGCGCTTCATCCGCCTGGGCTGCGCCGACGTGATCCAGCCCGACCTGTCGCGCTGCGGCGGGCTGAGCGTGGCGCGGGAGGTGATGCGGCTGGTGGAGGAGGCGGGGATGGACCTCGTCCCCCATTCCTGGCTGACGCACCTGCTGACCGGCTACAGCCTCCAGCTCATCGCCGCCCTGCCGCGGGCGCGGCTGGTGGAGTTCAACGTGGCGCAGAGCCCGCTGACGCACGGCCTCACCAGCCAGCCCTTCGTGCTGGATGCGGAGGGGATGGTCGCCATCCCGGACACGCCCGGCCCGGGGGTGGAGGTGGACGAGGACTTCGTCCGCGCGCACCGGGTGAACTGATACGTACCGCATGATGCGTCGATGCCTGGCGGACTGGCGCCCGTGGCCCGGGGGCAAGGCTCTGCCTCGCCCCGATACCCCCACCCGGCCAGAACATTGCGTGCCCTGGACCCGATGGGCGCTGCCGTACGGCTGTCTGTAATGAGATCTGTACGCGGATGCGCTTGATCCGACGCGGATCGCGCTGATTCGCTGTTGCTGCGAGGGCTACGGAGGCATCGATGGCGCGGCGGCAGATCGGGCAGGAGCCATCTGTCCCTGGGCAGTCCCTCGCCGAAGGGCGAGGCGGGCTGGCCACCTCTGGCGTTGTTCCGCGCGTCGCTGCTGGCGACCTGGCACGACCTGTCGGATGTCCGCCTGGCGGAGGTGCCCGACGACCGGGCGAGCTTCCGGCGGTTCTGCGGGTTTGCCCGGCAGGAGCCTGTGCCCGAGCGCACGGCCTGCGTGCAGTTTCGCGCCGCGCTGGTGCAGCGCAAGCTGGACCGCGTGCTGTTCGAGGCGGTCACGCGCCAGCTCGGCCGCCACGGGCTGGTGGGACGGACCGGCACGCTGGCCGATGCGACGCTGCTGCCCTCGGCCAGCATCCGCTGCGACCGGGAGGCGCGCTGGGCCGGCCATCGGCGGCGCAAGCCCACCCATGGCACCAAGGCCCATGTCGCCACCGACCAGGAGGCCAGTCTGATCCGCGGGATCGAGATCACCACCGCGAACATCCATGACGCGGCGGAACTGGCGAGGATGCTGCCGGAAGCGCCTGGCGACACCTACGGCGACAGCGCCTATGCGGGGAGCCGGCCGGAAGCCGTCATCCGCGCCCGTGGCGGCACGCCCAACCCATCGGACCACCTTCCGTTAGGCATGCTAAAGCAGCCAAGCCACTTTCCCTCTCGCCGCAGGCCACGGCGCGGGGGGGGCCGCGGCGCCACGACGCTCTCCCACCGCTCCGGCAATGGCTTTCGCATCACGGGATCGGCGCTGGGACGATCATGCTGCTCCCGCCGAATCTTTGATCATTCCGTTTCATCGACACGACCCGCCCGCCCGGCGATCCTGTTGCCATGACAGAGGCGATGGCAGCGCGGAACGGTCAGGCGTCACGCATCACGAGCCGGGTTGGCTGTCGGTGTCGGGTCCACGTGACGACGCCGACAGACCCTATCCTCCCGCAAGACCGGATTGGCTGCATGACGACCGCCTCCACCGAAATCCCCTCCGCAAGCCGAAGCGAGAGCCAGGCCCCCGACGCCTCGACGCAGATGCTGTCCTCCCATCCCGTCACGATCGGCGGCCACTTCGTGGGCATCATGGTCGCGCGGCGGGGGGACTGGCTCTTCCTGACCAGGGAACCCGCGTTGTCTGGCCTCAGCGCCGCGCTCTTCCCCAGCCGGGGCGCCGTGACCAGGGCGGTGCAGCGCGCATGGCACCAGGACCGCTCCGAGGCGACGGCGTGATGCGCCGGCGCGCCCTGCTCGGCCTGGCTGCCGCCCTGGCGGGACCTCCCGTCCGCGCCGCGCCCGCCGCCGGCTTCCCGTCCCACCCGGTGCGCCTTCTTGTCGCCTTTCCACCGGGCGGCAGCGTGGACACGCTGGGCCGCCGGCTGCAGCAGGGCATGTCGGATGCCCTGCGCGCCTCCGTCGTGGTCGAGAACCAGGGCGGTGCCAACACCCTGATCGCGACGCGCCAGATCGCGGCCAGCGCGCCGGACGGCCACAGCCTTCTCGTCACCAGCGACAGCTTGGCCATCAACCGCGCGCTGTTGCCCGATCCCGGCTACGAGGCGCCCGGCAGCTTCGCGCCCGTCACGCTGGCCATCACCGCGCCGCAGGTCCTCGTCACGCATCCGCGCACGGGCCTGCGCGACGTTCAGGACTACGTCGCGCGTCTCCGCTCCTCGGGCGGGCGGCTGAATGTCGCCGTGCCCGGATGGGGCGCCATCGGTCACCTGTCGAGCGAGTTGCTGGTCGCGCGGCTCTCCCTGCCCCGGCCGGAGCACGCCGCCTATCGCGGCGGCGCGCCGGCCACCGCGGGGCTGCTGGCGGGCGACGTCGACGCGCTGTGGATCACCCTGCCTGCCGTGACGAGCCTGGTCCGGGCAGGTCGGCTGCGCGCGCTCGCGGTCACCACCGCGCGCCGTGCCGCGGCGCTGCCGCAGGTGCCGACGCTCGACGAGACGGTCGCGCCCAGGGTAGACCTTGCCACCTGGCAGGGCGTGCTGGCGCCGGTCGGCACGCCAGCGCCGATCGTCGCGGCGCTGAACGAGGCGATCGCCGCGACGCTGGCGCGAAACGATGTCCGGGGGGATCTGGCCGGGCTCGGCTTCGAGGTCGTCGGCGCCGGGCCGGAGCCGTTCCGGGACCTGATCGCCCATTCCGTCGACGCGTTCTCGGAGGTCATCCGCGCTGCCGGCATCCGGCCGGAGGGCGCCTGACATGCGCCACACCTTCGGCTTCACGGCGAGTGCGGCGCGGCCCTCCCGCTCCTGGCCTTCATGCTGATGCTGGTGAAGGCGCCCATCTCCTGAAAGGCTGGATCGTCAGGGGAGACCCGCCCGCTCTCCGGCAGGCAGCCCCTGAGGTCGTTCTGCCCGACCGAGCGGAAGAGCGGGTGTCCGGGTCGCTGGCCGGCCCCTTCGCCTCCGCTGCGCGGTGCGGCGGCAGGCTCGGCAGCTCCGCGCCCGGCTGCGTGCCCAGGAAGACCGCCACGGAGATCCACTCCTCGCCCTCGCGTCGGCGGCGGGTCCATGGTGACGCTGCGCCGCACAGCTCACTGGAGCAGCGGACGCACGTCCTGGAACACCACGCGCACTGCCAGGGCATGTGGGCCCCGCCGCCGGCGCTTCGGGCAGCGCATCCGTAAGGGTCACAAGGGGAAGGGGACCCGGTTCAGCCGCCCATCCAGCCGTACCGTTCCGACGCTGCCGATGGCGCTCGGCGTCATCGGGTTTGCCGAGCGCGGCCCGTAGGGCCATCCGCGTGGTGCGTCGCTGGCGGCGCTCAGACCAATCCGGCCGGCACCAGATGCAACTTGCCGAGGACACGAGGCGCGGCCGCGCGTACAGAGTTAAATACGATTTTGTATAGTGAATAATTGGACGTATCTGATGCAATAAACACCAACATAAAGTGTATTTATTGTTGACTCACAATTTTACATCGTTTTTCATGCAGCTCCCAGACACCGCGAAGCCGCACGGGATGCGCTACCGACCTTCCTTCTCCATGCGCCCGACGACCCCGCCCTACGGGCGATGTCCATTCGACCGCTCCCTGCCCTGACCACAGCCGTGGCCCTGCACGCCGCGCGCCCGAGCCTGTGGACACCGAACCTCATCCTCGTCGCGCACGGCCCTGCTGCCTGCGCCATCACAAGGCTTCCGCCATGCCTGTATTCCATCGCCGCTCCCTGGGTCTCGCGGCGGCGACCGCCACGGTCGGCCTGCTCGCCTCGCCTAGGGTCCGGTCCGGCCCCGCCGGGCTGGGCGGGGTCACCCTGCGCATCGGCGATCAGACGGGCGCCTCGCGTGGGCGTCTCCAGGCCGCCGGCCTGCTGGAGGATGTTCCGTACCGCATCGAATGGTCCGTCTATCCCGCGGCCGTGAACCTGCACGAGGCGCTGAAGGCGGACGCCATCGACATCGGCGCGGCGAATGATTCACCCACGGTCAGCGCCATCGCCGGCGGGTCGCGCATCACCGTCGTCGGCGCCTGGGGCAACGGCGCGGGCGCGGTGCTGCTGGTGCCGCGTGACAGCCCGGCGCAGTCCTTGTCGGACCTGCGCGGGAAGACGATCTCGCCCACCACGCGCGGCAGCGTCGCGCATTTCCTCGTCGTCGGGCTGCTGCGCCAGGCGAGGATCGACCCCGCCGAGGTGAAGCTCGCTTTCCTGACGCCGACCGATGCCAGTGCCGCCTTCTCGGCCGGCAGCATCGACGCCTGGGGCACCTGGGGCGTCTACAAGGCGCGCGCCCGCGGCGCGCTGGGCGCGCGGGTGCTGTCGGACGGGGCCGGGGTGAACTCCGGCATCTTCGCGCTGAGCGCCACCCGCGCCGCCACGCGGGATCCCGGCAAGCTGGCGGCGATCGCCGACTACGCCCGGCGGATCGACCGCTCCTACGACTGGGTGCGGGCGAACCGCGACGCCTATCTGCGCTGGTACGGCGCCTTCTCCCGCCAGCCGGAGGAGATCGCGGCTCTGCTCTACGACGAGGAGGCGGCCTATCGCCGCCTGCCGCTCGACGACCGCTTCGTCGATCGCTTGCGCACCACCTTCGACGTGTGGAAGTCGATCGGCACGCTGAACGGCACGATCGACTTCAACGACCACGTCCTGCGCAGCCTGCCGGCGGCCTGATCCCGATGCGCACCACCTCCCTCTCCCGACGCGCCGCCCTGGCTGGCCTCGGCGGCACCCTGCTCGCCGTCCCGTCCCTGGCCGTGGGTTCCGGCCTTTCCGGCGTCACCTTGCGCGTCGCCGACCAGGCGGGCGCCACCCGCTCCAAGCTGGCGGCGGCGGGGCTGCTGGACGACGTGCCTTACCGCATCGAATGGTCCGTCTTCGCCGCGGCGGTGAACATCCACGAGGCGCTGAAGGCGGGTGCCGTGGATCTCGGCATGGCCGGCTCCGGCCCCACCATCGCTGCCCTGGCCGGCGGCTCGCGCGTGCGGATCGTGGCGGGCTGGGACACGGGCGGGCGGGAGACCTACCTGCTGGTGCCGCCGGACAGCCCGGTCCGGCGGCTGGAGGAGCTGCGCGGCCGGACCGTCTCGCCCACCGGCCGCGGCAGCGCGGGGCACCTGATCGTCGTGAACGCGCTGGAAAGCGTGGGCCTGTCCGCCGCAGACGTGAAGCTTGCCTTCCTGTCGCCCGCCGATGCGGGGGCCGCCTTCAGCTCGGGCAGCATCGACGCCTGGGGCATCTGGTCCACCTATGCCTATCGCGCCCTGGGCACGCGCAAGGCGCGTGCTGGCGCAGGGGACGCAGTTCCGGCCGGAGCTCTACGTCGTCAGCGCCACGGAAGCGGCGCTCGCCGATCCGGGCCGGACGGCCGCGCTGGCGGATTTCGTCGCCCGGGTGGAGCGTGGCCACGATTGGACCCGCGCCAGCCGCGAGGCGCACATCGCCTGGTACGCCGCATTCGTGAAGCAGGAGCGTGCCATCGCCGAGCAGGCCTATGACGGCGCCCTCGGCTATCGCCGCGTGCCGGTGGACGACGCCTTCGTCGCGCGGCTGGAGCAGACCTTCGCCACCTGGAAGCGGGCCGGCGTGCTGGACGGCGCGCTGGACCTCGGCGCGCGGGTCCATCGCGGCCTGCCGCTGGCCTGAGGCCGGAAGGACCTCCCATGACCATGCTCTCCATCCCCGCCATGGACGCCACCACGGCCGCGGCAACCCGCCCGGCCGGCGCGCCCATCCTGCTGCAGCGGGTCGTCCCCGCCTCCGCCCGCCGGCGCGGGCCACCTCGCGTGCTGCGCCGGGCGGTCGGCCCCGTGCTGCTGATCGCCGCCTGGCACCTGGCCTCGGAGACGGGCGCGCTGCCGGCCGAGGTGCTGGCCGGCCCCTCCACCGTGCTCTCCAGCGCGACGAAGCTCTGGGCGAGCGGCGAGCTGCCGGACGCCATGACCGCCTCGCTGCGCCGGGCCATGTCCGGGCTGGCCATCGGCGGAAGCATCGGCGTGGTGCTCGCCGTGCTCTCCGGCCTGTTCCGGCTGGGCGAGGACCTGATCGACGCGACCATGCAGATGCTGCGGACGGTGCCGAACGTGGCGCTGATCCCGTTGCTGATCATCTGGTTCGGCATCGGCGAGACGCCGAAGGTGGCGCTGATCGCGCTGGCCACCGCCTTCCCGCTCTACCTCAACGTCTATGCCGGCATCCGCAACGTGGACCAGACCCTGGTGGAGGCGGGCCAGACGCTGGGACTCGGGCGGGCCGCCATGATCCGCCACGTCATCCTGCCCGGTGCCCTGCCCAACGCGCTGGTCGGGCTGCGCTACGCGCTCGGCCTCTCCTGGCTGGCGCTGGTCTTCGGGGAGCAGGTGAACGCCACCGAGGGCATCGGCTACCTGATGAGCAACGCGCGGGAGTTCTTCCAGACGGACGTGATCGTCGTCTGCCTCGCAGTCTATGCGCTGCTCGGCCTCGCGGTGGATCTGGTGGTGCGGCTGCTGGAGCGCGTGCTGCTCGCCTGGCGCCCCGCCTTCACCGGGAGCTGAGCGCGATGGACAGCCTGCCCCGCCACGAGACCCTGCCCCTCGCCGCCGACGGCCCCGCCGCCGTGCGCGTGCGCGGCCTGACACGGCGCTTCGGCGAGCGCGCCGTGATCCGGGACCTCGACCTGGACATCGCGCCCGGCGAGTTCGTCGCGCTGATCGGCGCCAGCGGCTGCGGCAAGAGCACGCTGCTGCGCATCCTGGCCGATCTGGACCATGAGATCGCGGGCGAGGTGGAGGTGCCCGTCCGCCGCGCCGTCGCCTTCCAGGCGCCGCGCCTGCTGCCCTGGAAGCGGGTCTGGCGCAACGTCGTGCTCGGCCTGCCGGGGCGGCCGGACCGGCGCCGCGCGGAGGCGGCGCTGGCCGAGGTGGGCCTGTCGCACCGCACCACCGTCTGGCCCCGCGTGCTTTCGGGCGGCGAGGCGCAGCGTACCTCGCTGGCCCGTGCCCTGGTGCGCGAGCCCGACCTGCTGCTGCTGGATGAGCCCTTCGGCGCGCTGGACGCGCTGACGCGGATCAAGGCCCAGGAGCTGGTGGGAGAGCTGTGGCAGCGCCACCGCTGCGCGATCCTGCTCGTCACCCACGACGTGGAGGAGGCGCTGCTCCTCGCCGACCGGGTGCTGCTGATGCGCGACGGCGTGATCGCGCATGCGCTGCGCGTCGACCTGCCGCGCCCGCGATCCGTCGAGGACCGGCGCCTGGCGGAGATGCGCGGGCGGCTGCTGGGCTGGCTCGGCGTCGGCCGCCATCACGAGACCCCGCTTCACGAGACCCTGCACGAGGACGAGTCCGAATGAACCAGATCGCACCTGTCGGGCCGGGCTTCCGCCTGGGCTTCCTCACCCATCTGGAGGGCGACGCGGACCCGCGCGAGCTGTACCGCCGCTTCATCGACCTGTTCGTGGCGGCGGAGGAGCTGGGCTTCGACGCCGGCTGGGTGGCGCAGCACCATTTCGAGGACGGCCGGCACGGCCCCGGCGCCGGGGCCGCGCCGCTGGTCTTCCTGGCCGCGGTCGCGGAGCGGACCCGTCACATCCGCCTGGGCACGGCGGTCATCACCGTGCCGCTGGAGAACGCGATCCGGCTGGCGGAGGACGCGGCGACGCTCGACGCGATCAGCGGCGGGCGGGTCGAGCTGGGGCTGAGCAGCGGCTACGACCTCGCCTCCTTCGACGCCTTCGGGGTGCCCTTCGCGGAGAAGCGGCAGCGCACCACGGAGGGCATCGCCCTGCTGTCCCGCGCCTATCGCGGCGAGCCGCTGACGGAGGGCGGCCCCATCCTGCACCCGCGCGCCCCCGGGCTGGGCCAGCGGCTGTGGCAGGGCATCTTCAGCCACGAGGGCGCGCGGTTCGCCGGCGCCGCCGGCTCGAACCTCCTGCTGAACCGTGCCACCTACGGCCATGAGGGGCGCACCGACCTGGTGCAGCGGCCCTGGGCGGAGAGCTACCTGGAGGCCTGGCGCGCCGAGCCGCGCAACGCCGGGCGGCGGCCTCGCATCGGCCTCTCCCGCCTGGTCTTCCCCGCGCGCGATCGGCGCACGGCGATGGGCCACCTGGAGGCGGGGGTGCTCCGCATGGCCGAGCGCATGGTGGCGCAGGGGAAGTTCCCGGCGGGCCTCGGCCTGGAAGGCTACCTGGAACGGCTGCACGCCTTCTACGGCCACCCCGAGGAGATCGTCGCCGCGCTGCGGGTGGAGCAGACCCTGCCCATCGCCACCGACATCCTCTGCCAGGTCAACCCGGGCGTGCCGGGCTTCGACGAGACCCTGCGGGCGCTGGAGCTGATCGCGACCCGGATCGCCCCCGCGCTGGGCTGGGCGCCGCGGCGGGACACGGCACGGCACGAACCGGCGACGGTCCTGGCCTGACCATGGCCAGGACCGATGAGCCCGGCCTTTCCCTCTCGGCCGACGTGCTGGTGATCGGCGGCGGCATGGCGGGCGCATGGACCGCCGCCGCGGCCGCGCGCGAAGGCGCCTCCGTCATCCTCGTGGACAAGGGCTATTGCGGCACCAGCGGCGTCACCGCCACGGCCGGGCCGGGGCACTGGTGGGTGCCGCCCGACCCGCCGGAGGCACGGGAGACGGCCATCCGCAACCGGGCCGCCGCCGGGCTGGGCCTGGCCGACCCCGCCTGGATGGAGCGCGTCGTCGCCCTGACCTGGGAGGTGCTGCCGACCCTCGCCCGCCACTACGACTTCCCCGCCGACGAGCGCGGCGTGGTGCAGTACCGCGCCCTGCGCGGCCCGGAATACATGCGCGCGCTGCGGGCCCTGATCCGCGAGCTGGGCGTCACCATCCTGGACCACAGCCCGGCGCTGGAGCTGCTGGCGCATCCCGACGGCGCCGTGGCCGGGGCGCGCGGCATCCGGCGGCAGCGCGGCCAGGAAGCCTGGCAGGTCCGCGCGGGCGCCACCGTGCTGGCCACCGGCGGCACCAGCTTCCTCTCCCACCTGCTGGGCTCGCAGAACAACACCGGCGACGGCTACCTCATGGGCGCGGAGGCGGGGGTGGAGCTGTCGGGGATGGAGTTCACCGGCATCTTCACCGTCGCCCCGGCGCGCACGACCATGACGCGCTCCATGTCGTATGCCTTCGCCACCTACTACGACGCGGCGGGGCGCGAGCTGCCGATCCCGCCCGGGCCGGACCCGACGCGGCCGTTGGCCCGCGCCCTGCTGGCGGGGCCGGTCCTGTGCAGCCTGCACCGCATGCCGGAGGACATCCGGCGCCACCTGCCCACCGTCTCGCCCAACGTCATGCTGCCCTTCGCGCGCTGGGGCATCGACCCGTTCCGCGACCGCTTCCCGGTGACGCTGCGCCATGACGGCACCATCCGCGGCACGGGCGGGCTGCGCATCGCGGGCGAGGATTGCCGGACCCGCGTGGCGGGGCTCTTCGCGGCGGGCGATGCCGCCACGCGGGAGCTGGTGGCGGGGGCGACCTCCGGCGGCGGCGCGCAGAACTCCGCCTGGGCGCTCTCCTCCGGCCACTGGGCCGGACGGGGCGCGGCGCGGCTGGCACGCCGCCTGGGTCGGCGGGAGCGGACGCCGGCCCTGCCGCTCGGCCAGGCGGGTCTGCGCCCGACCCGTGCCGCGCGCCCGGTGGAGCTGGCGTCGCTGCGCGAGGCGGTGCGGGGGGAGATGCTGCCCTACGACAAGGCGCTGTTCCGGACCGGTGCGGCGCTGGAGCGGTCGCGCGCGGTGCTGGAGGAGGGCTGGTCGGAACTGCGGGACCACGCCGCGGCGCGCGGCCACGACCAGCTGCGGGCGCGGGAGGCGGCGGCGCTGCTGGCGACGGCGCGCTGGTGCGTCGCCGCGGCCCTGGCGCGCGGGGAGAGCCGTGGCCTGCACCAGCGGGAGGACCGGCCGGAACAGGACCCGGCCCAGGCCGGGCGGCGGCTGGTCGGCGGGTTGCAGGAGGTCTGGACCCGGCCAGAGGCGCACCCGCAGGCCACGCGGGTCATGGAGCTGACGTCGTGATCGAACTGCTGCTGAGCGAGCGCTGCACCCGCTGCGATGCCTGCGTCCCTGCCTGCCCCAGCAACGTCCTCGACTCCGTGCCGGGGCGTCCCCCCGTCATCGCGCGGCCGGAGGACTGCCAGACCTGCTTCATGTGCGAGCTGTACTGCAAGGCGGACGCGATCTTCGTCGGCCCGGACTGCGAGGCGGCCGAGCCGGCCGATCCGGCCGGGATCCTTGCCTCCGGCCTGCTCGGGCAGTTCCGGCGCGAGTCGGGCTGGGACGAGTGGCAGGGGCGGTATCCGAACGAGCACTGGCGCATGGACGCCATCTTCCGGCGGGCCCGCGGATAGGGGAGGGCCCGCCTCGTCCCGGGCTGCGGCGGCGAAGGCCCGCTCCGCCTGGTCGGGCAGGGGGTGCGCCGCTGTCGAGCACAGGGTTGCTGAGCCTGTTCGCACGCAGGAAGGCCCAGACGCTCTCGACCGGGTTCAACTCGGGGCTGGAGGGCGGCAGGCGCAGCAGGGGAATGCTTCCGGGCGCACAGGCGGCCGGTCTGCGTTCCCCCGCGCTCGCGGGGATGAATGCTCCCCATCCCCGCTCGACACGGCAACGCCGACGGTAAAGGGGCTGGGGAAGCGGTGCCGCAGGCCGCGCCGGTACGAGGCTGTCGGCCAGCGGCGGACGCCGTTGCAACAGACTGCCGCTGACCTCGGCCAGCCCACGCCCCGGCGCATCAGCCCGGCTGGGACACCTCCCGCTTCCGAAGCGCGAAGGCCGTGGCGTAGGTCGGCGCCCCTGCCGCTTCGCCGCCGAGCGCCGCGATCGCCGCCGCGTGGCGGTTGGCCGCGTCCTGCAGCGCGCCGGCCTCCGTGGCCTCGATCAGCAGCAGGCCGGCGAAGCTGCTGTCGCCGCTGCGAAGGGACTTCTCCTGCGTCTTCACGGCGGTCCTGTCCTGGTCCACCGCGAGCAGCCAGGCCGCGCAAAGCCTGTCCTCCGCCGCGATGGCCTCCACCACCGGCGCTGCCTCCTTGGTCGGCATCCGTCCCAGGCGCAGGGGGAGCACGAACCCGCCCTGTCCCGCCCCGGCCGCCGCCACCACCTGCCCGCCGCCGCGCGCGAAGTTCCGCAGGATCGGCATGATGCGCGATGACCACGGCGTCGGCGCGTTCAACCGGGCGAGGTAGTCGGCGCCGTTCAGGACCGAAGGATTGGCCAGCTCGTAGAGGATGAGGTAGCGGCGGACCTCCGCAAGGTCGGCGCGCAGGACGCGGCCGGCCTCGAAGCCCGGGATGGCGACGCGCTCGGCGGCGTGCTCCCGGCTGAGCCAGTGCAGGTAGTCCGTCTCCTGCTCCGAACTCACGTCGCTCCAGATCGCGAGCATCCCTTTCGGCATGATGCCCTCCTATTCCATCTTGATCCCGCGCTTGCGGATCAGCTCTCCCCAGCGACGTCCTTCCTCCGCCTGATAGGCGGGGAAGGCCTCCGACGTGCCGGCGTAGATGTCGATGGAGGCATTGTCGAGCCGAGCCTTGACCTCCGGCAGCGCCAGGATCCGGCGCGAGGCGTCCGAGAGGGCGGCGACGATCGCGGGCGGGGTGCCGGCGGGCGCGAAGAAGCCGAAGTCGTTGGTGGCGCGGTATCCGGCCAGCCCGCATTCCGCCAGGGTCGGCACCTCGGGCACCTGCGGGCTGCGCTGCGCGCTCGTCACCGCCAGCGCGCGGAGGTCGCCCGACTTGAGGTAGGGGATGGCCGTCACCGTGTCGACGAAGGCCATAGTCGTTTCCTTGCCGAGCATCGCCTGCACCTGGAGCCCTCCGGAACGGTAGGCGACGTGCAGCATCTCGATCCCGGCCATGTCGAACATCATCTCGGGCGCAAGCTGGCTGATCGTGCCGGCCCCCGCGGACCCATAGGTGAGCTTGCCCGGCTGCGCCTTCGCCGCCGCGATCAGGTCCGCATAGGTGCGGATGTCGCTGGAGGCGTGGACGCAGACGAACATGGCGTTGCCGGCCAGCAGGCTGATCGGCGCGAACCCCTTGTCGCTGTCATAGGGCAGCTTCTCGAACAGGAAGGGCGCCAGGGCGAAGGTGCCGGTGGGCGAGACGCCGAGCGTGTAGCCATCCGGCCGTGCCCGGGCGACGGCGCCATGCCCCACCGTGCCGCTGCCCCCGGCGCGGTTGTCCACCACGAAGTTGCCATGGAGGACCGTCGTGAGGTGCTGCGCCAGCAGCCGCGCGACGAAGTCCGTCGAGCCGCCCGGCGCGAAGGGCACGATGATCGTGACCGTCCGGTTCGGATAGTCCTGGGCCGCGCCCTGGCCCTGGCCCTGGGCGCGGGCCATGCCGGCCCCGGTCACGGACAGGGCGGCAAGGCCGCCCAGCCCGGACAGCACCGCGCGCCGGCATGGCACGCCCTTCGTGTCTTCCCGCATCCTCGTTCCTCCTGTGTCGGTTCTTGTGATTCGTCCGCCGGCGGTGGCGGCCGCCTCAGTCCAGCATGTCCTGCAGGGAGCGGATCGCCGTGGCATAGCCGCGCGCCCCGAGGCCCGCGATGACGGCCGTCGCCACGCCCGAGACGAGCGAGCGGTGATAGATCGGCTCGCGACGATGGATGTTGGTGATGTGCAGCTCGATGATCGGGCGGCCGAACATCTTCAGGGCGTCGAGCAGCGGGATCGAGGTGAAGGTCAGCCCGGCCGGGTTGATGACCATGCCAGCGGCGTCACCGTCGATCGCCTCGTGGACCCACTCCACGAGCTGGCCTTCCCAGTTCGTCTGCCGGAAGACGAGCGGCGTCTCCCCGGCGCCTCGCGGCACATCGCCTCGACCTCGGCCAGCGTCGTCCGGCCGTAGATCTCCGGCTCGCGCTTGCCGAGCCGGTTGAGGTTCGGCCCGTTCAGGACGTGGATGGGGCCGCTCATGCCCGCTGGCCCGATCCCGCGCCGCGGCGTCCCCCGCCACGCGCGGCTGCCACCGCTCCTGAACCCGTCAAGCTGACGACCTCCCCCCTCACGGCGCTTCGCGAGCGCTTGCTACGCAGAGTTTATGATCATCTTTTTGCATGATCAACGGATGTTTTCTCCATTGTCATATATTAATCCCTGTGACGAAGCGTCTGTCCTTTTCCCGGGGACTGGGGCACCCTCACGGGGGTAGGAGGAAGCACTTGCTGCGCGACGTCCCGTCAGAGCCTGGGGAGACGACCATCGGGGAGGCGGCCTATCGCCGCATCCGAACGGACATCGTCTTCGGCCGCCTCGCGCCCGGGCGGAAGCTCGGCCTCGACCGGATGCGCGCCACCTACGGCGCGAGCGTCAGCACGCTGCGGGAGCTGCTGAGCCGGCTCGCCTCGGAGGGCCTCATCGTCGCGGAGGGGCAGCGCGGCTTCGAGGTGGCTCCCGTCTCGGCGGAGGATTTCCGCGAGGTCACCTCGCTGCGCCTCCTCCTGGAAAGCCACGCGATGGCGCAGTCCTTCGCCGCGGGCGGGCTGGACTGGGAAGGCGGGGTCGTCGCCGCCCACCACAAGCTCGCCGCCCTGGAGCATCGGCTGCTCGCCGGAGAGCAGGCCGAGGTCGAGACCTGGAAGCGCTACGACTGGGAATTCCACCGCGCCCTGATCGCCGCGTGCGGCTCGAAGCTCCTGCTCCAGGCCCACGCGGCGATGTACGATCGCTACCTGCGCTACCAGATGGTGGCCGTGGTGTTCCGTGGGGAAGAGGCCGCGGCGGAGCACCGGCGCCTGCTGGACAGCGCCCTTGCCCGCGACAGCGCCGCAGGCCAGGCCGCCCTGGCCGAGCATCTCGAGGCCTGCGTTCGCCACGTCCTCGCCCTGAACGCCCTCGCGCCTTTCAACGCCGCGTCGCGAGGCGACATGTCCGGCCCCTGCGCCCCCGGATCGGCCCGTGCGACGCGTGGGCGCCAGGCGGCGAGGGGGCGGCCGGCGCGCCGGCCGCTGTCGAAGCGTGACCTCGCCTGATCCGCCTGGCGGCTCAGACGGGCAGGCCGGTGTGGTTCTCGCCCATGGCCTGGGCAGCGGCGACGTCGCAGGCGACCTCGTGCGTCGCGCCGTCCTTCGCAGAGGTCGCGCGGGGGCGGCCCATGCCGGTCAGGGCGACCTCCTGCTCCAGCGCCGGGCGCTGCGCGTCACCTCCGTCCGGCCGTGGACCATGACGCCGTGGTTCACGCGCTCGACGACGTCGAAGCGGTGCTGCCGCCCGTCGGCGCTCCGCACCACGCCGTGGTGCGCCAGCCTCTCCTCCATGCGCGTGCCGCCGGCCCGGGTTCAGCCCGGCGCGGCATCGCCCGAATCCCCGAAGGCCATCCAGCCGCCATCGACGCTCAGCACCGTGCCGGTGATGTAGGACGCGGCCGTGGAGCAGAGGAAGTGCGCGGCCTCCGCGATCTCCTCCGGCTCGGCCAGGCGGCCCAGCGGGATGCGGCGGCGGATCGCCCCGCCATCCAGCCGCCCCTCCGATTCCAGCCGCGCCACCAGGGCGGTGCGGACATAGCCGGGGGCGATGGCGTTGACGCGGATGCCGAGTCCCGCCCATTCGCAGGCCAGGCTGCGCGTCATGGCGACGATCCCCGCCTTGGCCGCGCCATAGGCGTTGCGCCGCGGCAGGCCGGTGAGCCCGGCGATGGAGGCGAGGTTCAGGATGGTGCCCCCGCCCGCCTCTCCCATCACCCGCGCCGCCTCGCGCGCGGCGACGAAGGTGCCGTTGAGGTGGACGCGCAGGATGCGGTCGAAGGTGCCGACCTCCTGCTCCAGCGTCGGGCGCTGCGGGTCGCCGATGCCGGCGTTGTTCACCAGCACGTCCAGCCCACCGAGGCGCGACGCGGCCTCGGCGACCAGGGCGACCACCGCCGCCTCGTCCGAGACGTCGGCGGCGAGTGCGAGGTGGCCCTCGCCCAGCTCGCGCGCCCGTGCCGCCACGCGCTCGGCGGCGAGGTCGGCGAGCGCCACGCGGTGGCCTGCGGCGGCGAGGCGGCGGGCGATGGCCCAGCCGATGCCGTCCGCCGCGCCGGTGACCAGGGCGCTCATGCCGGGGCCTTCGCCGGCGCGTCGAAGCCGGGGCGGGGGATCAGGTTCATGATCCCGCGGGTGAAGCCGCCATCCACCACCATCTCGTCGCCGTTGACATAGGCGGCGCGGTCGCTGGCCAGGAAGGCGACCGCGTCGGCGATGTCCTCCGGCTGGCCGATGCGGCGCGCGGGCACCACCGCCTCCCGCCGCGCCTGCACGCCCGGCGCGTCGTAGAAGGGCTGGCTGAGCGGCGTCATCACCAGGCCGGGGCTGACCACGTTGCTGCGGAGGCCGGCCGGCCCCCATTCCGTCGCGATCTGCCGCGACAGCATCACCACCCCTGCCTTGCTGACGCTGTAGGCGCCGCTGAAGCCCTGGGCATGGCCCGCGGCGATCGAGGCGACATGGACCAGGCTGCCCCGCCCCGCCGCCCGCATCTGTGCCCCGAAGGCCTGGGAGCAGAGGAAGTAGCCGGTCAGGTTCACCGCCAGCAGCGCGTTCCAGTCGGCGAGCGTCAGGCTCTCCAGCGGGCCGGGGCGCAGCAGGGCGGCGTTGTTCACCAGCACGGCGCAGGGGCCGAGCGACGCTTCCACCTGCCCTGCCGCTGTGGCGACGCTCTCCGGGTCGGAGACGTCGCAGGCGAGCGCGAGCGGCTCCGCCCCCGCCTCGCGCAGCGCCGCGACCGTGCCGGCCATCCCGTCCGCGCTGCGGTCGAGCAGTGCCACCCGCGCCCCCACCGCCGCGAGGCCCAGGGCGATGGCGCGGCCCAGCCCGCCGCCCGCCCCGGTCACCGCGCAGACCCGGCCTTCCAGCCCGAGCCAGCCCCCGTCCCGTGCCATCGCTGCGCCTCCCTCAGCCCGGCTGCGCCAGCGAGGGCATCGCGGCGCGCAGGATCAGCCGGTTCTCCTGCGCCAGGATGAGGTCCGCCGAGGCCTTCAGGTAGGCGGGCCAGTCGGGGTCCCTGTCGCGCTCGGCGTGCTTCCTCTGGAACTCGCCCATGTCGTCGAAGCCCCAGAGGTGGACCACCTGGTTCAGCGGCCCCACCGCGCTGGTGAAGATGCCCAGCGGCCGGCCGAGGTAGCGGCGCTGCACGGGCATGGCGAGGCGGTCGAACACCTCCAGGAACTCGCCCATGCGGCGCAGGCGGATGGTGTAGGTGCGCAGGTCGACCAGCGGCTTGGCATCCATGGCGCTCAGCTCCGCACCAGGGGGCAGTTGCCGTCGGCCAGCGGACGGAACGCTTCCTCGGCCGAGACGGTGGAGACGGGCTTGTAGATGTCGCCCACCCGCCGGCTCTCCTCCGGCGACTTCACCTCGAACAGGTGGGCGGGGTGGATCTTGCGGCCATCGGCCCGGATGCTGCCCGTGCCGAAGGCGTCGTCGTCGGTGGGCAGGCGCTTCATCATCGCCACCGTCTCGCGGCCCGAGGCCTTGGCCTTCTCGACGCCCAGCTCCTTCGCCGCCTTCAGGTAGTGCAGCAGGCCGGAATAATCCCCCGCCTGGCTCATGTTGGGAAAGGTGTTGGCCGGCAGCTTCGGCCGGATGCGCTCCATGAAGGCGCGGGTGCGGTCGTTCAGGTCCCAGTAGAAGGTCTCGGTCAGCGACAGGCCCTTGGCCACCGGCAGGCCCATGCCCAGCACATCCGTGATGTAGCCGACCATCGCCGCCATCCGCACGCCGCCGCGCGACAGGCCGAATTCCTGCGCCTGCTTCAGGCAGTTGATCAGGTCCGTGCCGGAATTGGCGAAGGCGATGACGTTCGCCCCGCTGCGCCGCGCCTGGAGCAGGAAGGAGGTGAAGTCGGTGGTGTTGCCGTAGGGGTAGCGCACGGCGCCCAGCACCTTGCCGCCGGCGGCCTCGACGAAGCGCGTCGCATCCGCCTGCGCCGCATGGCCGAAGGCGTAGTCGGCGGTGACGAAGAACCACTTCGTGCCGCCGGTCTTCACCAGGCTGGTGGCGGTGGAATGCGCCAGGCACCAGGAATCCCAGGACCAGTGCAGCGTGTTGGCCGAGCACGCCTTGCCCGTCAGGTCGGAGGTGCCGGCGGAGGTGACGATGGAGACCTTGTCCCGCGCCTCCACCAGGTCCTTCGCCCCCAGCGCGAGCGAGCTGTTGCCGACATTGGTCAGCACGTCCACGCCGGCCTGGTCGAACCACTGGCGGATGATGGCGAGGCCGACATCCGCCTTGTTCTGGTGGTCGGCGACCAGCAGCTCCACGCGGATGTCCGGGTTCTGCGCGGTGAACTCGTCGATCGCCTGCTGCGCGCAGGCGACGCTCGTGGGCCCTTCCACGTCACGGTAGATGCCGGACATGTCCGTGATGTGGCCGACCCGGATCACCTTCGCCGCTTGTGCCTTCGCCGGCCCCGTCGCCAGCATCGCCGCCGCGGCGAGGCCCGAGGCCAGGATATCGCGCCGATTCCAGTTCATTCCCGTCGTCTCCCGTATGTTGTGTCGTTGTCAGCCGTACAGCGCGCCGGCCGGTTCCTTCGCCGCCGCCGTCTCCGCGTCGAGCCCGGCGAGGTGGCGGCCCAGCACGTAGCCGAAGGTCAGGTGCGGCCCGAGGGTGATGCCCGCGCCGGGATAGTTGCCGCCCATGATGCTGGCCGCGTCGTTGCCCACGGCGTAGAGGCCGGGGATCGGCGTGCCGCCCTCGCCCAGCACGCGGCAGGCGGCGTCGGTGCGCAGCCCGTTGAAGGTGCCGAGGTCGCCCACGTACAGCTTCACCGCGTAGAACGGCTCGCGCCGCAGCGGCGCGACGTTCGGGTTGGGCGTGTGGTCCGCATCGCCGAGGAAGCGGTTGAAGGCGGTGCTGCCGCGGCCGAACTCGGGGTCCTCCCCGCGCTCGGCGCCCAGGTTGTAGCGGCGCACCGTCTCCTCCAGACCGGCCGGGTCGATGCCCGCCTTCTGCGCCAGCTCCGCCAGGGTGCGGCCCTTCAGCAGGTAGCCGCTGCGCGTGTAGAGGGAGAGCGGCATGGGCGTCGGCTTGACGAAGCCCAGCCCGTACTTACGGATGGTCGGGTGGTCGGCGATCAGCCAGGCGGCCGTCTCGCCCTGGCCCTCGCAGGCGCGCTGCATCGCCTCGCCCACGTCGTGATAGCTGTTGGATTCGTTGGTGAAGCGGCGGCCGTCGCGCGTCACGGCGATGATGCCCGGCTTGTAGCGGTCCACCAGGTGCGGGAAGACGCCCGTCCGCCCGCCGCCCAGCGGCACCTTGGAGACGGGGATCCAGGCCGCGGCGTTGGGATGGTCGTCCACCCGCTGCGCGCCCAGCGGCGCGGCCATCCGGCCGGCATCCCCGGTGTTGCCCGGGGGGGCGGGAGAGACATGCTCGCCGCCGCGCCGCACATGGCCGAACTGCTGCCCCGTCCGCTCCGCGTCGCGCGGGAAGCCGCCCGCCGCCAGCACCACGCCGCGGCGCGCCTGGACGCGGATGTCGCCCGCCTTCGTCGCGACGACCGCGCCGGTGACGCGCCCCTCCTCGACGATCAGTGAGCGCGCCGGGGATTCCGTGCGGATGGGGATGCCCAGGTCGAGCGCGGACTTCGCCAGCCGCGCCGCCAGCGCGTTGCCGGCGGTGAGCTGCACGCCGCGCCGGTGGGTGGCGAGGTCCTTGAAGTGGCTCAGCAGCCGCTTCGCGACATAGGCGGCGGAGACGGGCGAGCGGGTGATGTTGAAGAAGTGCTTCAGGTCCGCGTTGGAGGAGTTGAACATCATCCCGAGGAAGGTGATCGTCCGCAGCGGCGGCCGCAGCCGCGCCAGCTCCGGCCCCAAGCGCCGCGCGTCATAGGGGGCGGCGGTGATGGAGCGGCCGATCGGCGCGCCTCCCTCCACGTCGGGGTGATAGTCGGGATAGTCGCTGGCGACGAAGCGGACCTCCGTCTCCTTCTCGAAGAAGTCGATCATCCTCGGGCCGTTCTCGAGGAAGACCTCGACCTTGGCCGCATCGAAGTGGTTGCCCGCCTCGTGGCGCAGGTAGGTGCGCGCCGCCTCGCGGCTGTCCCCGATGCCGCGCGCCTTCGCCTGGGGGTTGCCCGGGATCCACAGCACCCCGCCGGAAAAGGCCGTGGTGCCGCCGAAGAACGGCTCCTTCTCCACCACCAGCACGTCGAGGCCGAGCTTGCGCGCGGTGATCGCGGTGGCGAGGCCGCCGGCGCCGGCGCCGATCACCAGCACGTCGCAGGTCGGAGAAGCGGGGGACAGGGAAGCGGGGTTCGTGGCGTCGGTCATGGGCCGTCCTCCTTTCCCACCGCCTCGGACCGTTGGCTTGCACAGGGGGGCGGGTTCCTGGCGCATCCTGT